>JAZUDI010000001.1:0-6847 GCA_045639525.1 Paludibacteraceae bacterium
TAAGAATGGTGTCGCCCGTCTGGGTTGTGCAGAGCAGGTCAAAAGTGACGCCCCTCTGGTTCTTGCTCGGTCGAGGCACCTCCACATTTTCGAATTTCACACTTGTTATCTTGTCGAAATCACCGTCCAAGATAGCGTTTAGAAATGATTTCATAATGACTTCGTCGCTCATGCAGAACTTGAAGCCGAAGTCGCAGCGTAAGTCTATGTACTTAGCCATTGTTTTAAATAAATATTAATTAAACAAAACGGAAGATTTCTTGCAAAACAAGCAATCCGAGTGCAAAGATAGAAAAAATATATGTAATAATTACATTATTGTTTTCGTGGAAATACCCCCTGATGGGTGGTGGTGTGCTGTTCCGTCAGCGGGGAGAGTTTGGACCGTTGGTGGATGAGGGCTGTGATAAAATTCAAAATTCAAAATTTAAAATTCAAAATTAATTTTAGTATCTTTACGCGTCAAAAAATTTTTATCGTATTGCAGATGGAAAGGAAGAGACATTTTGTATTGCTTATGGTCGTTTGGGTGATGGCTGTTTTACCAGTCTTTTCCCAAAAGGATTTCTTGGGTTTCAGTGAAATCGACGTGGCCGGAGAGACTTATCAGCTCAAATGGTCCGCCAAGATGAAGAATGGAAGAATCCTGGAGGAGTTCGTCCGAGCTAAAGATGATTTGGGCAAATACGAAAAGAAAGTGGTCATCGAGAAATCCTCTGTCGGTAAAAGTGTGGCGGATGAGGTGAATAGCGATATGGCGAAGCTCGCCTTGATGAAGGAGCAGAGCATCGTGTTCAACTTCAACCAATTGGAGAGTGACCAGCCTGATGAGGTCTGGTTGGAATATACGCAAGGAAATGTGCAGGGAGGCACGCCATTCTTGTTGGAGTGGAACTTCTGCCGCTATAAGAATGTAGACGGATGCGTGGTGCTGTTCAGATACAGACAACGTGTCTATGATACCAAAGAGGAGTCGTTCACCAAGAAGGTGGAGAAGGGGCGTGAAGCGTGGTTAAGCAAACTCACCTCTTTTCAGTTCCCTGATTTAAAGGAGAAATAATTATAAAATAGATAGATAATCGATTATGTTCGAAAGTTTAGGAGAAAGATTAGAACGTTCCTTCAAGATTTTGAAGGGTGAGGGTCAGATTACAGAGCTAAATGTGGCTGAGACCTTGAAGGATGTGCGTAAGGCTTTGCTGAACGCCGATGTTAACTACAAGGTGGCTAAAACATTTACCGATACGGTAAAGGAGAAGGCATTGGGACAAAATGTGCTCACCTCTCTTAAACCAAGCCAGTTGATGGTGAAAATTGTTCACGACGAGTTGGCTCAATTGATGGGTGGAACCGCCGTGGATATCAAGTTGGAGGGTTCTCCTTCCATTATTTTGATGTCAGGTTTGCAAGGTTCTGGTAAGACCACTTTCTCTGGAAAGTTGGCCAATATGCTCAAAACCAAGAAGAGCAAGAAGCCTTTATTGGTGGCATGTGATGTCTATCGTCCAGCCGCTATTGAGCAGTTGAAAGTTTTGGGCGAGCAAATCGGAATTCCTGTTTATTCAGAGATCGATAGCAAAGATCCTGTATCCATCGCGCAAAATGCGATCCAAGAGGCGAAGAAGAATGGCAACGACGTGGTGATCATCGATACCGCGGGCCGTTTGGCTGTCGATGAGCAGATGATGAACGAGATCGCCGCTGTGAAGGCTGCTGTCAATCCGAACGAGATTCTCTTTGTAGTCGATTCCATGACTGGACAAGATGCTGTGAATACGGCAAGGGAATTCAACGAGCGTTTGGATTTTGATGGCGTGGTTTTGACCAAGTTGGATGGAGATACCCGTGGTGGTGCGGCGCTTTCAATTCGTTCTGTAGTCAACAAACCGATTAAGTTCATCGGTACAGGCGAGAAGATGGAGGCGATTGATGTCTTCCATCCAGAGCGTATGGCTGACCGTATCCTCGGAATGGGTGATATCGTCTCTTTGGTGGAGCGAGCCCAAGCGCAATATGATGAGGAGGAGGCACGTCGCCTTCAAAAGAAGATCTCCAAGAACCAATTTGATTTCAACGATTTCTTAGCACAGATCCAACAAGTGAAGAAGATGGGTAACTTAAAGGATTTGGCCTCTATGATTCCTGGTGTGGGCAAGGCCTTGAAGAATGTGGAGATTGATGATAACGCCTTCAAGGGTATTGAGGCGATCATCTACTCAATGACTCCTCGTGAGCGTACCAATCCATCTATTTTGGATAGCTCCCGCCGTATGAGAATCGCGAAGGGTAGTGGTACCAATTTGCAGGATGTGAATCGTTTGATCAAACAGTTTGACGAGACCCGTAAGTTGATGCGTACCATCACTCAAAATCAGGGAAAGTTTAAATTAGGTCGTAGATAATTAAATACAAACATTATATGCAGTTAATAGACGGAAAGGCGATTGCGGATCAGATCAAGCAAGAGATCGCGCAAGAGGTGGCTGAGATTAAGGCCAGGGGAGAGAAGACTCCTCATTTGGCTGTGATTATCGTTGGTCACGATGGAGGAAGTGAGACTTATGTGGCTCACAAGGTAAAGTCATGTGAGCAAGTTGGATTCAAATCTACCAAGATTTGTTTCGAGGCTGATATCACAGAGGAGCAGTTGCTCGCTCAAATCGATATCCTGAACAAGGATGAGGATGTGGACGGTTTCATCGTGCAACTTCCTTTGCCAAAGCATATTTCAGAGCAAAAGGTGATCGAGGCGATCGACTATCGTAAGGATGTGGATGGATTCCACCCAATCAACGTAGGTCGTACTTCTATTGGATTGCCTTCTTTCGTATCCGCTACACCAGCTGGTATTTTGGAGTTGTTGAAGCGTTATGACATCGATACCAAAGGAAAGCACTGTGTGGTAATCGGACGTAGTAATATCGTGGGTAAGCCAGTAGCCTCTTTGATGATGCAGAAGGCATATCCTGGTGATGCGACCGTAACCATCTGCCACAGTAGAACCGCTAACTTAAAGGAGATTACCTTGCAAGCGGATATCTTGATCGCAGCTTTGGGTAGCCCTAAGTTCTTGAAGGCTGATATGGTGAAGGATGGTGCTGTGATCATCGACGTGGGTACTACCCGTGTACCATGCGAGACCAGCAAGACTGGCTTCAAGTTGACCGGAGATGTGGACTTCGAGAATGTCGCTCCTAAATGTAGCTACATCACCCCAGTTCCTGGCGGTGTAGGTCCAATGACCATCTGCTCATTGTTGAAGAATACCTTGTTGGCTGGCAAGAAGGCTATTTACAAGTAATCAATCATTGATGTATAATTATGGGGACGCATTTTATAGTGTGTCCCCATTCATTTATAGCAGTGTTTTAAACTATGTTATTTTACGTTCCCAATATAGATCAATCGAATTTTTTGCCCGAAGAGGAGTCTCACCATGCCGTGAAAGTGTTGCGTTTGGTGGAGGGCGATCCCGTGGAATTGGTGGATGGACGCGGAAATTACTACACCGCTGAGATCTCGTTCGCTCACCACAAAAAGTGCGAAGTGCGTATCTTGGAGAAGTTTGAGAACTATAATCCATTGCCTTGCCATATCCACATCGCTATCGCGCCTACCAAGAATATGGACCGCATCGAGTGGTTCGCCGAGAAGGTGACGGAGATTGGCGTCGGAGAGATTACCCCTTTGTTGTGTGACCATTCGGAACGTAAAGTGATTAAGATAGATCGTTTGGAGAAGATTGTGGTTTCGGCGATGAAGCAATCCAAGAAGGCCACCATGCCCATTTTGAATGAGATGACCTCCTTCAAGCAATTTATGAAACAATACAAGGATTTCGCGGGCAAGAAATACATTGCCCACTGTTACGAACAGGATAAGAAATCATTGGTGAAGGATTATGTGAAGGGAAATGATGCGATCGTATTGATCGGTCCAGAGGGCGATTTCAGCGAAGAGGAGGTGCGTTTGGCGATAGAGTGTGGCTTCGTACCGGTAACCCTCGGAGAGAGCCGCCTACGCACTGAAACAGCCGGTATTGCGGCTTGCCACACGATTCATGTGGTGAATGAGATGTAGTTTGAATGCTTTATTGATATGAACAAGGGCAGATTCCTTAGAGAAATCTGCCCTTTGTTTTGTTATTAGGTGTTTTATTTTGCGAAGAATTTATCCCGGGTGGATTCGCTTTGTCCATTCAGTTGAATCTCTCCATTGAGGCGGATATCTGCGGAAGAAGCGCCTAACTTTACTATGTATTTTCCTCCGTCTACTTTCCATTTGTTCGCTTGGTAGTAGCCAAACTGTTGTCCGTCAAGGAGGAACTCAACCTTCTGTTTCTCTCCTGGATTTAGGCTTATGCGCTTGAATCCTTGTAGTTGGATCGGCTTGATGTTGGAAGTTGAATCTTTCGGAGAAATGTATAATTGGACGATTTCGTCGCCCTTCATTTTGCCGGTGTTGCTGATTTCGCAGCTAACCCGAATCTTCTCCGCATCGACTGCGGCAACGGAATCCATCGTTAAATTGTCGTACTCGAAAGTGGTGTAGGAGAGGCCGTAACCGAATGGGTAGGCGATTCTCTTATCCTCTTTGCCGTAGCTATAACAGATTGGTTCGTGGATCTCCTCGGCAGGGTAGCTGACGCTCAACTTGCCGGAAGGACTAACGTTTCCGTAGAGAATATCCGCCAAAGCGTTTCCTCCCTCTTCGCCTGGGTACCAAGCTTGGATCACTGCGGCGCATTTGTCCGCTATCTTAGAGATCACTTGCGCTCTACCGCCGAACACGACCAAGACAACTGGCTTGCCCGTTGCGATCAGTTTCTCCACAAATGCCTCTTGATTTCCTGGAAGGCGTAGGGTGGTGCGGTCGCGGTTTTCTCCGCATAACATCACGTTCTCACCCATTGCTGCGATGATGATGTCGCTCTTGGCGGCTTTGTCAAGCGCGGCTTGTTCATTGGCGGTTTCGCCACTGTTGATCATACGGTTTTGGATAGATTTCATATAGGCGGCACGTGCGTCACCTCCCTCTTCGATGACGGTCTCCACCTTCTCCGTCCAGTCGCATCCTCTGCTGTAGATCAGGTTGCAATCGTTAGGTTTCTTGGCTTCCATACCCTCTTTCAGACTGACGATGCGAGGGTGGATGTTATCCTCTATATGCTCTTGCCAAAAGAATCGCATGGATTGGTAGGTGTAGTCGCCCAACATCGCCCACATACTGTTCGCGTTAGGTCCTGTGAGGGTGATCGTCTTCGCGTCGCGGATTGGGAGAATGCCGTTGTTGCGGAGCATCACTACGGATTGGGTGGCGAGTTCGTAGGCCACTTGGCGCTCCTCTGGGGTATCTATGTTAAGATCCCCCTCCTCATAGAGGTTCGGATTCTTATCCAACAATCCCAATTCCGCCTTCACTCGTAAAACCCGCTTGACGGCAGCTTCGATATCCTCCATTTTCACCAAGCCCTTTTCCACTGCCTCTGGAAGGTACTTGTAACAATCTCTGTTAGGAAAATCAACGTCGTTGCCCGCATTGAAGGCAGCCGCCGCCAAGTGAAGCGTGTCCATGCTTTCGTCGGCTTGGTCGATGGCCCAATAATCACTCACGGTGATGCCTTTGAATTGTAGATATTCTCTGATGATACCCTTTTGGAGATCTGGGTTAATGACACATTTCTTTCCTTTGAATGGGTGGTAACCGGTCATGATGGAACGACTGCCAGCCTCCTTGATAATCGCCTCGTGCGGGAAGATGATATCCTCCATCAACTCTTTTTCGGGAGCGTCACATCCGCCTCCGTAGCCCAAGAAGTGCTTGCTGCACGCAACCACGCCATCCCTTAAATCACTGCCTTGTAAACCTTTCGCAAAAGCGGTTCCCATCGCCGCGGATAGGTAACTATCCTCTCCGTAGGATTCCTCCAATCGGTTGAAAGATGGGTTCCTCACCACATCGACCATAGGGGAGAGCGCCATTCTACCTCCGATTTTTCGAAGGGAGGCGGCTGTCAGTTGTGTCTTCTTCTCCGCCAATGCAGGGTTGAAGGAGCAGGCTAAACCTATTTGTTGTGGATAGACAGTGGCATCATAGGTGGCGATACCTGTCAAGACCTCCTCATGGAAAATGGCAGGAATGCCATTGGGGGTATTCTTCATCAGCCAATTCTGCATCTGCTTCACCATATCTCTCAACTCTTCAGGTTTTTTCCTTTGGCTGACCGCATATTGAGAGAAATGTCCTACGCCGTCTGGGATCATCCGGGCGCACTTGGCGCTATCGATTGTTCCATCTTCGTTGAAGAACTGCTCGACGTGTAGAATGCCGTATAACTGGGCGAAACGTTCGCCGTTGGTCATTTTTTCGTAAAGTTGATCGACTTGGTCGTCAATGGATATTGACTCCTGTGCGTTATTGGCGCAAGAAGCGAGCATTGTTGCCATAGCTATAGTTGCTGCTTGTTTGAATAATTTCTTCATCATTTATTAAAATTCCTTTACTCAAAGGTAGTAAAAATAGGGTGATATACAAATTAAGAAACTGTTTAAATTTAATTCATAACTAATTTGAGAGACAAAAAAAAAATCTCTCCAAAAATACACTTAAAATATTGATTATCAGTTTGATGAGTGGATAAAAATTCGTAACTTTAAGGGTACGAAAAAATAAAGAATTGAAAATCGACGAAGTCATTTGACGAGTCAAATGAACAGTTATCCAACAAATCTCACCGATAATCAGTGGCAAGTTATAGAAAAGTTTTTAAATGTGCAAGAGAGAAAGCGCAAGTACCCTCTCAGAAACATTGTAAACGCAATCAATTACCTTCTCAAAACAGGGTGTC
>JAZUDI010000002.1:0-24623 GCA_045639525.1 Paludibacteraceae bacterium
TTCGCTTGGTTGGAAAACTTCAGAAGACTGACCATCGACTACGAGTTTCATGCGGAAACCGCAGTGACTATGATTCAATTAGCCTTCTGTTTTCTGATGCTTAACAAAATTTTTTAGAAAAATTTAAACAGCTTCTAAATAATTTCTATTCGTTATGGGTGAATACAATTCGCCCATTCTACAACATTTTTCTAATCAACATCGAAGGGTAGCCATAAACCACCGCCAAGACACAAAGCACCGTATTCAGAAGGCTGATGCGGGCAAAATCTATCGTCGGGCGGAAATGGGTCACACGCTCTTCGGGCGCTGGATAAAAAACATTGATAGAGATACTCTTCAAAGGGATGGCACGCCAAGCTGAACGGACCAACAACTCCAACTCACCCTCGTAACGGTTGCAGAGCGGCCTCATTCCCTTCATCCGCCTCAACGGATAGAGTCGGTAGCCCGTTTGCGTATCGGGCAATCGGTGAGCGGTCTGCAAAGCGAACCAGAAATTGGAGAACTTATTGGCAAAACTATTTTTCTGCGGCATATTGGGGTTGAGGAAAGATCTGCTTCCGACGATCAATGCCCCCTCATTGGTGCGGTACGCCTCCGCAAAAAGCGGCAAATCAGTGGCGAAATGCTGGCCATCGGAATCCATCGTCACCACCGCACTGAGGCCCAATTCTTCCGCCTTGTCGAATCCCGACCTCAAAGCGAACCCCTTTCCCCTGTTGGGTAGGTAAGAGACCACATGCACAGCAGCGGGCAGAGCCTTCAACAAGGTTTCCGTCTGATCGGTGGAACCATCGTTGACCACAATCACATCCTCGCAAAAAGGAAGCACAGACTCCACTACCTGAACGACACTCTTCTCGTTATTGTAAGCCGGGATAAGCACCCCCACCCTTCTCTCTGAAAATATGGCTTTTGTCTCCTCCGCTGAAATCATACCATCTCCTCCTTCACAATCAAATCAAACTTAGCGTAAATCTTCTCCGAATCGGAAATCACACTCTTGAAAAGAAAACCATCCTGCGCCTGGGCATAACGGGAGGTGATATTCAACATGACGTCCGAATGGGGAACAATCACCGTGACAAACTTCGCGTTCTTCACATCCACCACACGCATCTCCTTGCCAAGCACATCCGATGCGGCGCTGCGGACCACATCGATCAATACGGCACCCGGCACAATAGGATTGCCTGGGAAATGGGCGCCAAACACCTCATGATCGGCGTTAAAATAGAGATGATGTCCGAAGACATCCGCCTCTTCTGATTGGTATGATTGAATCTTATACATAGATGATTTCTTAGACAATTATTTGGACAATACTGTTGACGGCAACTACTTGACGACAAAATAGACACCCACCATAATCACCGCCACGCCAATCCACCTGGTGAACGGAACGGGCTCATGCAAAAAGCAAGCGGACGCCAACAAACCAAACACGAAACTAAGACAGGTCAGCGGATGGGCCTCCGACAAAGGATAGTGTCTGAGAATATAGAACCACAAGACAGTAGCCAATCCCATGGCGACACCCGTAAGCGCCAACCAGTAGTTCAAGGCCAAATCCTTGAACCATTCCCATGAGAAAGCGAACTTATGCACCTTCATCACCGCAAACTTCATACAGACTTGCCCCATGGCAAGGCAGAAAGATTGCACAGCGGAGAGAAGTAATAGCTTTAACATGACAATAGTGCCACCGAATGGTCTTTGTTTTGAAAATGATTGTAAACCAATATATGCTTAGGAGCAGTTGTCCGCCCCTTCTTAAACACAAGATGAGAAGGCACCTCGCCACGCTTCAAACAGAGCGCCGCCACATAGTAACCCATGGCGGAAGCGGAGAAGGACTCTCCGAAAAGGTGCTTGTAATAGATTTGGGTGACATCCGGGAGAAGTTCCTCCATCAGACGGGCATAGACCTCATCATTGGATCGAGCGGCATTGTATCCGCACACCACGCCATCCAGATCCGACCATCCGATACCGCCCTTTTTCAGCAATTCATCAATCGCCTCGCGCACCCTTAGTTCATCAGGCTGATACATCAAGACCTGACCATCCAAACGGCACAGGCTCTTTTCCGTCCGATCCCTTTCCAACAAGAAAGTGGCGGAGACCTCACCAGCGAAACTACCTTCACTGGAGGCATTATGGAACATTTCGGACTTCACATCCTCCTTTTTCCAATAACCGATCTGGTCGAACAGTTGGAAATATAATTCCGTCATCTCATCGTTGGCACAAACCAATGCGGACGAGAGATCGCCTAGATCGAACTGCATCAACGCATCTTGTAAGGCACAATCAAAAGAGGTGCCTCTTTGGGTATATGTATTATTGTACCCATGGCATTTCAAATGCTGGGCAATCAAAGATCCAATCGTATTATGGGTGGACTGCATAAAATGCGAAGGAGGCAAGGCCTGCTCTCCGTCATTCAACATAGCCAAGAGAAACTTCTCTGTCGTCTCAATGCAACCCAAACCTGTACCCGTGATAATGGCATCCAACGGAGCGGTATATCCAACCAACGCGCTTTTCGCGCTGGCCAACGCACGCTTCAACAATCTACCCATTCTACGCGCACTCATCGGATCCACATATTGCTTGAAATCAGGCTCCTCGGAACGGAAATACCTTCCTTCCCGAAGAATCGGATCCGTGAACCAATCGTCGCACAACGGAGATTGGATGGATATTTGAGCCGCAGACTGTATGTAAACCGCCATATTATTCTATTTTAGAGAATATACAAGAGGAGTCATTACCACCGAATCCGAAAGAGTTGCTCATCACATGACGCAACAACACATCGCTTCTTCCTTCGGTGACCGGAGTCAAGCCCGTCTCCTCGATGGGAGCCTTGAAATTCAGATTCGCGGGAATGTAATTGTTCATCAATGATAAGATGGAGATCACCGCCTCCACCGATCCAGCCGCGCTGGTCGTATGGCCCGTAAAGGCCTTGGTAGATGAGAAACATGGCACATTCGGACCAAATACACGCTTGATCGCCACGCTTTCGCACTGATCATTGTTGCCAGTTCCTGTTCCGTGCGCATTGATGTAATCAATATCCGTCGGAGGCAATCCCGCAGATTTCAAGGCGCCTGTCATCGCCAGATAGGCACCCTCACCCTCCGGAGAGGTCGCAGTCTGATGAAACGCATCGCAAGCATTACCATATCCCGACAACACGCAAATAGGTTTAGCGCCCCTCGCAAGGGCACTCTCCTCCTCCTCGATGACCAAATAGGCTGCACCCTCTCCTAAATTCAGACCATTACGATCTTTATCAAAAGGTTTACATGGCGCGCCATCCAATATCATCAGGGAGTTAAATCCATTCAAGTGAAATTTACTGAGCGACTCCGTACCGCCTACGATAGCAGCCTTCGCGCGCCCACTACGGATCATATTGGCGCCTACAATAATGGAATTGGTGGCGGAGGAGCAGGCTGTCGATATGGTCAACATAGCATCCAGACGACCAAAAAGTCTTCCGATCTGCTCCGTTCCAGCGCCACAATCGTGCGCGCCGATATACTCCGTATGCTTTCCCTCGAAAAATTCGAGGTAATATTGTTCGCTCTTCTCCATACCGCCCACCGTCGTTCCATTGACAAACACGGTACGGGTGGCATCCGTCAAGCCCGCCTGACCAACGGCCTGCTTAAAAGCGACCATACCCAACAACGGGGTACGCGTCACCACACTATCGGAAGGAAGATCCAGCATCGACATCATCTCCTCGTTGCTCATGGAAACCTCCCCCACGGGAAGTTCGGTATGCGAGGTCTGAAGATGACGGACTGTCCCAACACAAGGCACACCCCTTTGCAGAGCCGAGAATACCTTATCGGTTCCGCAGCCCAGACTACAGACGATGCCCATACCGGTCACGACAATCCTGCCCATGCGAATTATTTTGTTCTATTTTTTGAGATATACTCGGCCATTGTGGCTACAGAGCGGAAGATCTCTTTTCCTTCACTGGCATTCTTCAACTTGATGCCATAGTTGCGCTCCATCAAGACGATCAACTCCAATGCGTCGATCGAGTCCAATCCCAAACCTGCGACGGATGGATCTCCACCATTGAAAAGAGCGGCGTTCTCATCGATATCCGCCGGTGACATACCTTCGAGGTTCAACGCCTCAATAATCTCATTCTTTAAGTTTTCAATCAATTCACTCATGATAAATTGCTTTTAGGAAGAGCAATTTACTCGCTCCCATTAAACAAAAAACCAGGAACATACCCTTGCGGATCATCATCTGTTCCCATCAAAAGACAAAGATACAAATTTATAGATAAATAGCAACCCTTAAAATTGCACCCTATTCAACTCTTTAAGCACCCTTCCACTCTCCGATGGCATCCGTCGCATCCGTGGTCAAGACGAACATCCTGACATCCGTATGTCCATCCATATATTCACACCATCCGAAGATCATGTGGGTAATGCCCTTCTCCGGCAAGAAACCGTTTTGGGCCAATTCATATGCGGTCTGTACGTCATACTTCTCCGTAATGAAGCAAGAGGATTCGCCCATTAACTTGTGACGGATAGCGATCTCGCCCGTCACAATATTGGAGAGGGTATAGACAAATACCGCCGGACTGGGGAAATAATTGTCGGAAGATTGTATCGTCTCCTGATATGCGGTGTCATCATCCAATGATCCCGAATGGGACATCAAGATAACGGACCAATCCCTCTTGGGTTCCTCCGGCACACTGTCTAATTTACCCATCAACATCTCAGAGGCCAGGAATCCAGCCTTACAGAGATTATCCATCTTGAAAAATTTAGGGTATTGAACGCCCAACGAGTAGTAGATATTGGCCAACCAAGACTTACCCTCCTCCTGTTGTATCGCCACAGGTTCGCCATTGAGCGTCACCTGATCATCAGAGAAGGTAACCGCAGCCTTCACATATATTTTCATATCAAGATAAATTGATTTACAACTTGGGCCACGCCATCCTCGTCATTGGTGGCGGCGATAAAATCAGCCGACTCCTTCACAACGGGTTGCGCATTACCCATAGCGACACCCAAGCCCGCATATCGAATCATAGAGAGGTCGTTGAAACCATCTCCACAGGCAATCATCTCCTCTTTGGTGAGACCAATGTGTTCCAAAAGTTTTCCTAAGGAATAGGCCTTGTCGATATTTTGCGGCATAATTTCCAGAAAGAAAGGTTCCGAACGATAGACGTTCAACCGATCGCCATACTGGTCGCGCACCTTCACCTCTACACCAGCTAAATACTCTCCGTCGCCCACCATCAGACACTTGGTGACAGGCTCCGTGAATTGCGCCACGAAGTTATCCACCTTGCGGATAGGCATCTTGTTGATCCTGGCTTCGATGGCCACATACTGGTCTTGCTCATCCTCTGTAACGATAGCGCCATCCTTGTACGAAACAATGGTCACGCCGTGATTTTTGGAAGATTGGTAAAGTTTCGCCACCTCCTCCATCGGCAAGACAGTCTCATAGACGATCTTCTTATTTTGATAATCGGTAATCACCGCTCCGTTGAACGAAAGAATGTAACCACCAAACTTATCCAGTTCCAATTCATCGGCAATGGGTTCAATGCCTGGTGTAGGGCGGCCGGATGCCAAAACGACAACCACGCCACTCTCCTGTGCGGCGCGCAATGCCTTTTTCGTCTCCTTGGTAATCTCCTTCTTCGAGTTGGTCAATGTTCCGTCAATGTCCAACACCAAAACTTTATATGCCATTGTTCAATGATTATTTGTTAGCGGCAATGATGCCAGCCTCTTTCAATTTTTTGAAATCCAATTCAAAATTAGGGGTGAAAACCTCCTTGCCCAGACTCTCCTCGATCTCGCTGATCTTCCAGAACTTTCCATCCACCACTTCGGAGTGGTCGGGTTGAGGCTCCTTG
Organism: Paludibacteraceae bacterium; assembly: GCA_045639525.1. Classification (GTDB taxonomy): domain Bacteria; phylum Bacteroidota; class Bacteroidia; order Bacteroidales; family Paludibacteraceae; genus UBA1181. The sequence continues at coordinate 5,939 of JAZUDI010000002.1, forward strand.
TCATAGACAATCTTGTGGGCGTATATCATCTCTCGCTCCACAGGACTCTCCCAAATATAGTTGAAAATACGTTCAGGCTTAATATCGGTAAGCCCCAACTCTTCGCGGGCCTCACGCATCATAGCCATCTCCACACCCTCACCGAAATCGATGTGGCCACCAACCGCTGTGTCCCACTTGCCGGGTTGGATATCCTTCCAATCGGCTCTCTTCTGAAGATACAAATCTCCATTGGAGTTGAAAATATGCAAATGGACGGCAGCGTGCAATATCTTGGAACCATTGTGACACTCTTGTCGGGTGGCGCGATCGATCACGTTACCCTCTTCATCGATGACGGGGAAATATTCTACCATATATTTTTATATCAACGGGGCACCCACAAGGATGCCCCTACTCATTATCAATTAGACCAAACGCATTGGAATACCTTCGTTAGCGAGGTAATTCTTTAAATCCGGAATGGCAATCTCATGGAAATGGAAAATGGAGGCGGCCAATGCGGCATCCGCCTTACCAGTCTCAAAGACATCCTTGAAATGCGCCATATTACCCGCACCGCCTGATGCAATGACTGGAATGGACAAAGACTCGGAGAGAACCGCCAAAGCGTCGTTCGCGAATCCCTGCTTCACACCATCGTGGTTCATACTGGTGAAGAGAATCTCACCCGCGCCACGCTCCTGCGCCTCCTTGGCCCAAGAGAAGAGTTTCTTATCGGTAGGGATACGTCCTCCGTTCAAGTAGCAAGTCCACTCACCGCTCTCGTCCAACTTGGCGTCGATGGCCACAGTACAAACCTGAGAACCGAAATTCTTGGCCACCTCGGTGATCAAATCAGGGTTTTTGATGGAAGCGGAATTGATGGATACCTTGTCCGCACCCGCGCCCAAGAGTTTATCCACATCGCTCAACTCGTGGATACCTCCACCCACGGTGAAGGGAATACTGATGTTCTGCGCGATTCGCTTCACCAAATCCACGAAGGTCTTTCTACCCTCGTGGGAAGCAGTTATGTCCAAGAAGACCAATTCGTCGGCTCCTTGGCGGCTATACTCCGCACCCAACTCCACTGGATCGCCCACGTTGCGTATATTGACGAAATTGATACCCTTTACGGTCTGTCCGTCCTTGATATCCAAGCAAGGGATAATACGTTTTGCTAACATAGGCGTTATTTGATGTTTAAGAAATTCTTTAAAACGATTTCACCCATCGCACCACTCTTTTCAGGGTGGAATTGCACAGCATAAAAATTATCCTTGTGCAATGCGGCGCTATAAGGATGGATGTAGTCTGTCTGCGCGATAGTGTCCGCTCCTACGGTCGCATAGTAGCTATGCACATAGTAGAAGTAAGGATCCTTGGGCAATCCGGCAAAGAGCGGGGATTGCAAATCAGTAATGGTGTTCCATCCCATGTGAGGCACTTTGATCACCTGCTCGGTAGGGATGAATTTCTTCACCTTCTCCTCGAAGATACCCAAGCAATCCACATGGCCACTGTTCGCCTCCTCGGAGGATTGGCACATGAGCTGCATACCAATACAGATGCCTAAAGTAGGTTGCTTCAACCCCTTGATCACCTCATCCAAGCGATGCGCCCTAAGGTACTCCATCGTGGTTTCGGCCTCTCCCACACCTGGGAATATCACCTTGTCCGCGGATTGGATCTTTTCAACGTCTCCCGTAATCTCAGCCTCAACGCCCAAACGGCGCATCGCATAATCCACGGAGAAGATGTTACCCGCATTATATTTGACAATGACTACATTCATAAGACACTTTTATTCTTTCAAAAGGAATGACTTGAACGAAGTGAAATCCTTCGTCATTTGGATGCTTTGCTTCTCTCCCTTCATGAAGGCTTGAAGCTTGGCAGGGATCTCGACCTCTTTACCGATGATGCTCTCAACGGTCTCCTTGAACTTGGCAGGATGGGCAGTCTCCAAGAAGACACCGGTCTCACCAGGTTGCAAGTGCTCGCAGAGCGCTCTGTAACCCACCGCACCGTGAGGATCCAACAAGTATTGAGTCTTGTCGAAGCAGTTCTTCAAGGTCTCGCGGATCTGCTCGTCGGTATAGGTACAACCGCCGATTTCAGCGGCGATCGCATCGTGAGACTCCTTGTATAAATCAAGGATACGAGCGAAGTTGCTTGGATCACCTACGTCCATAGCGTTGGCGATGGTTTGTACAGATGGTTTAGGTGAATAGACACCCGTCTGCAAATATTTGAAGAAGATATCGTTGCGGTTGTTGGCGGCGATGAAACGCTTCACTGGCAATCCCATGTGCTTGCCGAACAATCCAGCGGTGATATTTCCGAAGTTTCCGGATGGTACGCAGATGACGATATCCTTCTTGATACCCATCTTGTGTAATTGAGCTACCGCATAGAAATAGTAGAAGGCTTGTGGCAAGAAGCGAGCCACGTTGATGGAGTTGGCGGAAGTCAACTTCATGTGGTCATTCAACTCCTTGTCCATAAAGGCTGATTTCACCAAAGCTTGGCAATCATCGAATACGCCATCCACCTCCAAAGCGGTGATGTTCTTGCCCAAAGTGGTAAATTGACACTCTTGAATAGGGCTCACCTTTCCCTTTGGATACAACACATAGACGTGGATGCCCTCGACGCCCAAGAAACCATTGGCGACAGCTGAACCGGTATCACCAGAGGTAGCCACCAAGACATTCACATTTTTTTGTCCCTCCTTCTTGATGAAATATCCCAAAAGACGGGACATGAAGCGCGCGCCCACATCCTTAAAGGCCAAAGTCGGACCATGGAAAAGCTCCAAGCTATAGATGTTATCATTCACATGCACGAGCGGCACATCAAAACTAAGCGTATCGTAAACAATCTCCTTCAAAGACGCGGCGTCCACATCCTCGCCAAAGAAGGCATCCGCCACCACATAGGCGATTTCCTGGAAAGACATATCCTTCATCTCCTCGAAGAAAGAGGAAGGCAACTGCTTGATCACCTCGGGCATGAAGAGGCCCTTATCGGAAGCCAATCCCTTAACGACCGCCTCTTGGAGGGTCGCTTTTGCGGCTTGCTTGTTCGTGCTATAGTATTTCATTTGAATATTAATATTATTTGGGTACAAAGATACGAAAAATTTACAATTCAATAGGACATGAATGGAGATGCATTTTATTGCAAAACCCAAAGCATAAACATACGTATAGCCACATCTTGCATATAGCGAAGAAATATAGCCATTGATAGGAATTGCCACACGCTCTCCCATCCTATTCCTTTGCAAAAAAGATTTACTCCTATGTTATCGAGAAAAACAATCATCTTGATGATGGCTTTTATCTACGCCTGCCAGCTTCAAGCTAATCCGTTCGGAGTGACATACACCTCCGAAATTCAAACGGATTTCAAGAACAACTACAATTTCGCCAACCTACTGGAGCTGTCGGCGAACATCCCTATTAAAAAGCGGTTCGCCTTTGAGTTAGGCTCAATCAGCATTGTGAAAACACGGCAAGAGGGAGTGCTCGATGTTTTGCAGGCACCCTCCAACATCGAAGAGGAGAATCTTCCTTTCGCCCTCTGCGTGATGGATTTCAACTGGCGGATCAACGAACACAACAGCCTGTTTTTGGGTATCCGCAATATGAACGAGGATTACTTCAACAGTGAGGTGACATCCTTTTTCACCAATAGCAGTTGCGGCATCTACCCTACCCTCTCCTGCAACTACACCATTGCAAATTTCCCCTTCGCATCGGTAGGTATCCACTACGCGCACGAGCGAGAAAATTTCACAATCCAAGCCTCTCTCTACAACGGACGGGGCTACAACCGATTCACAGGAAGGGAGAATATCTTCCGCTTCTGTCCCAAGGGCGATGGTCTGTTCGCCCTCACGCAAGGAGAGTACCGATGGAGAGGTAGCCACTACTTCATCGGAGGAGCCTTCCATTACGGGACAATGGGGGAAGAGAGGAAACGATTCCGTAGTACCCTTTGGCTCTATTTAGAACAGCAAGTCACCGACCATTTCAGCCTGATAGGTGGTTATTCGCATGCCTTCCGCAAAGAGAGCCCTTGCAAGGAGTTCGTGGGCGTGGGAGGAAAATATAGTTGGAAGAGAACCGAGATAGGCATCTTCAGCGACTACGCGAAATTCAACGATGCGGAGGAGTGCGCCAACGAGGTGACCTGCAAAGTACAGCTAAAGGAGTTCCTCTATTTGCAACCAGCGTTTCACCTCCTTTTGCAAAAGGGAAAGCAGGATGTGATGGGATTCATTCGATTAGGCATTGAACTATAAAACAATAAAATGGGGAAGTCGCGTCATCTACGAAACTTCCCCTCAACTCCTAAAAACCATAGTCCTATAATTTAACACATACCACACAAATAAATCCAACCATTTATTGATTATGCATCATGTTGCATTCGTATTCGCTTTTATAACACATCAATTCCTTCATGTTCATTTCCTTAATGTGTATAACCAAAGTTAAGTTAATATTTGCTAAAATGCAAGTTTTCGGTCGGTTTTTTGCTTAAAATTTTGAAATATGTCAAACAACATATTTTATTAAAACAAACGCATACATTGACGGCGTAATCACCAATACATCTCATCCGTTATCCTATCGGACGTTTACCCACACAAAACCACAGAACTATTTGCTAGTCCCGAAAAAAAAAGTAATTTTGCATTGTTGAATATCAATCTTGTTTGATTTTATAACAAATTGATTCTAAACGGTTTGGCTGAGTAGTTCAACGGATAGAATACGGGTTTCCTAAACCTTAGATCTGGGTTCGATTCCCAGCTCGGCTACAAAAAAGGTCGGTAATGAATTGGTTATCAATCATTACCGACCTTTTATATGTGTTTATCCATCAGATTATAAAGGTAATAATTTGCCCGTGTTTTGAAAAACGGATGAGTGTAATTTTGCATCTCGTTCCCACAAATCTACAACGACACCTGTCCAAAGATATCCTTCAACTCGGCAATGGTCAACGCATCGAAATCCTCCTTGCGAGGCAAAACCACGACACCCGCCATATCAATGGCGCCAGGACTGATCATACGGTTTGTTCCATCCTCCGCGTAATACTGTTTAGGACGATGCTCCTTGCGCGGGAAGAGGAAGAGATGCCATATCTCATCATCGTATGAGACGAAAACATTCATTCGAGGCTCCACATCGCCGCCCTCACGCATCTGGTACTGGGTATAGAGTTGGTTGAAGTGCGAAATCACCGCCTCCCGTTTCTTTGACTCGATGTGCAGGCAACGACGGCCATAGTTCATCAACTGCTCCATCTTATTACCACCCCACTCGGAAAGTTCCAACTTCTCCACCTTACGCCACTCACGCTCCAAAGGCAATTGTCCCTTGGCTACCGCTTGGAAGTGCAAATGGTCGGGCGCCGAGGCACCGCAACGAGGACCATTGTAGAAAACGATATGGTTCGGCATCATTTGCGCAAAATCCAACAAATCCCCGATGGAGTCCTTGATCTGTTGCGGAACATGCTCTTCACAGACAATCGTGAAATGCTCCTTCAAAATAGGGAACGGATTGACCAACAGGGTGAACCGTTCATTCATCTTCAATCCACGTTGCTGAGCGGGACGGTTCTCTCCGCACAAAAAACAAGCTCGCTTCGCAATTGAATCCTTATCCAACTTGGCGCCTGTGGAGACCACGCGGGCAGGATTGTGTTGCGCGATCAATGTGTGGCCTTCCAAGCTGAACTCGCGTGTCTCCACGCCATCCAATTGCGCTACCCGCTCCTTGAAGTCAGGCCACTCGGCTAATTGCTCCTCGAAAAATTTCTTGTATTTCATGCCTCTCTCTTCTCATTGATTCTACGCATCATCTCCATGGTGCGCAGTTTATCTTTATATAAATTGTTCTTGTTAATCTTCTCGATGTCCAAATTAGCGTCGGAATTGCCCTCCCAACGACGGCAGAGGTATAATACATCGTATATTCTGCCAATCTGGTAATCGTGCGAAATGGTGAGTCCCATCGCATAATCCTCACCATAACTGGTATTAGGCAACTGCAACTTCCTTAGCAACGGTGTATAAAAGGCTCTTGGCGCTCCTAATCCATTGATACGCAAGGCATTGTTCCTTCCGTTTTCAGGCGTCCACTCCTTGTGGTCGATCACGCCTGGCGGGATGGTCTCCATCTTGAAGTTGGTGATGGCGTAGGAACCGATCACCATGGCGCATTGCTGTGCGTAGAAGGCCTCCACCACCTTGCGGATGGTATTTTCGTCGCTATAAACATCGTCGCTGTCCAACTGAATGGCGAACTTACCGCACTTCGGATGGTTCACACCCTCGTTCCAGCAGCCTCCGATGCCCAAATCGCCCCGCTCAGGGATGACATGCACAACTCGGTTGTCTTGCTTCGCCAACGCCGCGATCGCCTCGGTCGTTCCATCGGTGGAGTGGTTGTCCACTACAATAAGATTGAAAGGGAAGGAACATTTCTGCGCCAATACGGAACGCATGGCATCCACCACCGTCTTGACACGGTTTCGGACCGGTATGATGACGGAAGCCTCTGTTTCAAAAGCCTCCTCGTTGAAATCAAAAGTGGAAAAACGGGGCGACAAATAGGCACCCACTCGCTTCAGGTACTCCGTGAAGACACGCTCACGCTCCACCTGCACCTCTCGGTTACGGGGATCCACATAGGCGAACTGCTTCTCCTCGGAAGAGGTCTTATCCGCCTCCAAAAGACAATAGAGCGTCTCATTCAAATGGAAAGGCAAAGCCTGCTCCGAAAGCCTCAACCTCAGATCATACAGGGCGGAGAATTGAACATTCGCATCCATCTCCTCCACGCATTTCTTAAAGGCGGAAGCCTGGAAAATGAGCAACGGCCCGAAATCAAAGTCATCACGTACACTGCCTAACTGATAGTCGATCAAAGGATGCGCCTGCACCTTACCCGCCTCGCTGACAGTGAAATCGGCATAAACCATCGGGGCGCCCGAAAAGGAGATCGCCTGCGAGAGACGCTTCAAGGCATTTTGCCCCAACGCCACAGGAGTCGTACCCGTCAAAAGGGCGATGTATGGAGCCGTGCTTACAGCGGCGATGCTACGCAAAGCGGCCGTTGAATCAAGACGATCAATGGAGAGTGTAGCCAAAGAGGTACTTGGCTTTGAACCTGAATAGAGCATCGTGACGCTCGTCACCTCCTCTAGAGAAGAGAGTCGCTCCGCAAGCGATGCCATGCCTGGCGCGGACAGTAAGAAAAAATCCACCATAACAAACTATTTATTCATCAGAAAGTTCACAATATCCTTCATCAAAGCGTCACGTTCCGCCTGGGTGGTGATGGATTCGAAAGGCACCGTGGAGACAAAGGTCCTGTAACGTCCCTTGTAGGCCACCGCGCATGGCAAATTGCTGCCCTCGAAAGAGTGGACGATCGAAGATCCGTTCACACAATCGATGGCGTCGGGCGACTCCACCGCATATTGGGACTTTCCTAATATTGTATTGAATTTTAGATACTTCTGCTTAAATTCCTTGTTGACGGAGAAATAATTGGAGAGGAGACCATCGGTGTCGACATCACTACGCAACAGCGTATATTTCAACACCTTCTCGGCAAACTGGAGATCATCCTCATCACACGAATCCCGCTCGAAGATATCCGATGCGATATAGGCACCACTCACATAGAGCTTTCCGCCATGGTTCAGGTAGGTGCGGAGCTCCTCCTGCAATGGTTTAGGGAATATCTTGAATCGACTCTCCTTCCCCACAACGGTCTCCTTCTGTTCGCCCAATATCAAATCGATGAAGGCATACTTCCTGATGTTGAAGTTACCCTCCGTAATGGCTGACTGGGAACAGGAGGCATAGGAATAACCCGCATTCTTGATAGACTTTCCGTGCAATACGGGGAAGTCGAAGGTATTACCCGCGACAACCACCCCTTCATAATCCACTCTGCATGAGCCATGTCCGGGATCCGCATTGCTACGGAATTTTTGTCGCTTTCTAAATCCCACCTGCTTACCCACATAACTGAGGTCGTAATGGTCTGGCACACCCTGGTCCTTGTCATCAAGGAATCCAGAGAAATCTCCGGTGTCAAAACAGTCGGGCGCCGACACACGATCGAAGCCGTTGACGATCAACGCCGTCTTTGCCGATACGCCATGATAAATGGAGAGCACCTCGGAAGGGAAACTCTCTCCACCGTCATTCAGCGCGGTCACCTTGAAGTTATAGACAGCGCCTGAGTCGATCGGCATCGTGAAATTCGCACTCTCCACCACGGTGCCATTGTCCCATCCGCTCTCATTGCGGGAGGTATAGACAACATATTTGGTAGGCGTGGCACTGGCTTCCAGACTATCCTCCACAGACTCCCAACTAAGGAAGGCTTTCGACATCCTCTTATCGAAGAACTCCACGCTGAAATTCTTCACCGGTAATGGCTGCACCACATAATCGGTCTTGTTTTGGGACGCGATGAATTTCAGGATCGCCTTGTAAATGGACCTGCTCACGAAGAAGCGGAAGTTCGGATCCAAACCATAGCGCATATCGGTGAAGTTCTGATGGGACAACAACTCCAACAACATCGTCGGCACCTCCGGCACACGGGCCTCATAATAGGAGGCATCCACCATCTTCCTGCGTGTCCAATCACTGCGATAGACACGACGGATATCCTCCACCACCTGGGTTTGGATCATATCGGTGAGGTCACGACCCGCCAAGCGGCGCTGACCGTTCAAATAGTTTTTACGGCCTTGGCTCTCCGACATATAAATCGCAAGGGTACCCACAATGGTATCTGAGAGCAACTGTCCCGCATCGGTGTGTAGTCCGAAGGCCATATCGACAGGGATGCCCTTGCCGGTGAGATGTTCCGCCTTTTCCGAACCGCCTAACAGCGCGTTCACCCACTCGCCGCGAGACATATAATCATCCTTGTAATCGTTCAATCCGCCATTGCGGGAGAAGATCGAATCGGGGTATCCCGCCCACTGCAACCAGTAGCGCGCCCCCTCCAAATAACGCAGCCTATCGCTGACGGAGACCACCGTATCCCCCTCCGCGGTCACCACAGGGCGGCCGATATTTCCCATACCGCCTCCGAATTTAACCGCATCGGCTGTGACATACTTTCCGTTGCGCGACTGGTTGGTCAAGACCACCATACCAGAGGAGGGGTGCAAACCTTCACGGAAGCGGAAAGTACCCAAATAGATCCAAGTGCCTCCACCCATCTTCTGGTTGACCACAAACTCAGTGGTGCCGCCCATGTGCTTCACGATATAGTGCGCCGCACTGGAGCTCTCCGGCAAAGAGTGGTAAGAGACATATACGGCATATTCGCCATCCTCAGGGATTTCAGGAACCCAATGCGCCTCCGCGCTCTTCTCCTTCTCCACCCTCACCTGACGGTAGGTACCCATACGGAAAGGGTGATCCCCCTCCATATACATCTTCTTCCTATTCGCGAAGCCAAGGGAATCGCCTCCCATCCAGGCACATCCTTCGCCATTGATCTCCTCGTAGAGGTAATCGCCTGGCAGGTCATTATCCACCACCACCTCGTGGTACTGCATATCCCGCTCACGGGGCAACAAGACATTGGCGCCCGCATTCTCCAACATCGGTGCGATGTATGGCAAAACATAACCCAACGTGTAGGTGTCCTCGACAATCTGGAAAAGACATGGTCGCTGCCATTGCCATTGACTACCCTTCGGATTGGCCTCAAAATACCAACCATGGCTCGGCCACATGGCAATATGACGATTGGCCAAACCTCGCTCCACCTTATACGGTTTACTGATATTGTTAACCAACGGCGCCCCGCTATAACCATTGAGTTCCAAGCGGCTTTTATCCTCCTTCAAATCCTTACGGTAACTATTAGGGATCAAGTCGTGCAGCTCATAACGGTTGGCATACAATTTCAAACGATATCCTTTGTAATTCTTGGGTAAATAGGCCCGAACCGTGTCGTACATGGCCGCCACATTCTCCTCCCGCAACGCAATACCCTCTATGTGCTTGGAGAGATAGACCGAGATCTCCTTCTTCCCCGCATTGATGAACGAGCTGTCATTGACCAACTTGTTGTTTTTCAGATGGGGATAATCTCTTTGAAACGAAGCGTAAACAGGCACCATGATATTATCCATCTCACTCTTCTGAGCAAAGAGTCCGCTACAAACAGTAAAAAAAAGGATGATGGAATATATATACGCTTTCACTTCACACTCATATTTGTACCCAAGATGAGACTCGAACTCACACAGCCTACGGCCACCAGTCCCTGAAACTGGCGTGTCTACCATTCCACCACTTGGGCTTTTTATGGTGCAAAAATAACCAATTTTTTGCTATTGTCCAAGATGATAATAATCTAATCACTATGAAAATATCACATCATCTATTCGATGGTCACTTTGCCACCATAGCTTTTTCCCTCCGCTGTGATGACAACGTAGAGATAGAGGCCCTTTGGCAATAGGCAATTGGCGCGGAAGTCGTCCCATCCCGCTTGGGTTTGCGCCACACATCTGCCCAACGCGTCATAGAAGCGGGTGGTAGAGCCCGCACACATGATATCTGATAGCGTCATGGCTTCGTCGACTTGAACCATTGGCAAGGCGGTCGCATCGTGTAGGAATTCATAAGCGCCCGGGCAAGTCAACTCCGAACGGAGGGAACCACATTGGTCGGTCGTGTTTTCAGATACATTCTGACGGCTATATCGGATGGATCGGCCACCTGGCAATTGGTCGCTTATCAGTGCGACAGTTCTCGTGAACGCGCCCTTGTTGTAGGCCATGCGGAAATAGCCGCCATCACTGTCAAGGATAGAATCAAGCGCCAACGGATCTACAATGATATCCCCCTTTGAAGAGGTGATTTTCTCCATACCCTTATCAGCCGCCTCACTTCCGAAAAGGTTGTAGGAAGAGGTCACAACCGGGCTTCTCTCTTCTGAATAGATCGAAAAATTCCGAACGATATTTCCTACCAGATAGGCTGCATTGACACGCTCGGCACATACCAGTTCCTCCAAAGTGACATTCACCACATTGGCAACAGACGCGTCATAAATGTTCATGTGTTTGAACGTGGCGTTGGAAACCGTGATCTTTCCTCCCGACAAATCGCAGTTATGGCCAGAACATCCACTGATTTCCACTTCATCCTTGTCAGCGCCATAGATGCCTACCATAGAGTTACCGAACTCGCAGACCTCCATACGGACCGCACACGAATTGGTGTATATCGCCTGACCGGTACCCGAGAATCTGCATTGGTTCAATGTTAGGGTTACGCCCTTCGCTTGGGCATTCACGCGCAATGCGCAATTATCGGCAGACATACCTCGGAATTGTTGGATAGGCATGAAATCCACGCCGGATATTCTCATCTCTCCTGGTTGGTTCGGCTCTATATAGAACAATCTGACACTATTGTATTCAACGTCGCCCACCTTGACACTCGTGTGGAAGATGGTATGGTTGGAGGTGTCCGCCACCGCGGCACCCGTGGCATCTTCTGGATAACCACCCACCAGGTTCACCAATTTGTTGGAGTAGAATCTACGGCAGATCATATCACTGTCCCAATAGGGATTGGTATAGCAACTGTCGCAGTAAGGGAAATAATTTCCCGCCGCCAAATGGAAGGTCGCGCCCTCTTCCACTCTGCCGAAGGCATAGGCGAAAGCGGTGTCACTCATAGCATTCTCCCAAGAGGATCCATCCCCCGTACCATTTTGCTTCACGTAATAATTAAGTGTTCCAGTCGCAGGTTTGGGCAATACGCTCACCACATACCGAGTTGTCTGATTACAACCATCCTCTCCCTCTGTCGTAACTTCCTTGATGAAACGTCCGATCTTTTCAAATGTGGCATCCGGCAACTCTTTGAGCGCCATGCCTAAATAAATGGCGGTGTCGATTATCTCCAGCTGATCGTCGCACACATTCGGAGCCGCTTTCCGCAAGATACAGCCCTTCAAGACAACAGAAGAGCCCTCGCCTGATGAGGTGACGACAACGGATTCATCCGCTGCGGACTCCAAAACCACACCGTCCAACGTGATTTCGGTCTTCTCAGGTGCCTTCACCTGTACCGTCAAACACTCGCTCTCCTTGGTGGATACAGAACCGCTGATCACACTCTGATTGGAGAATGGATCACGCACCGAATATTCCTCGGCAGCGACATAGCCTCCTTTCAGGTTGACCATCAACGAACCAAGCACATCCGCTGATTTTAGGAGATAGGCACCTTCAGCCAAATGGAAAGTGTCCTTCTGATGGGCTTCCTTGGAGAATTCGCCTATAAAAGATCGGGTATTAAGAGCCTTCTCCCAAGTTGAGCCATCGCCCGTTCCCTTGGGAGTGACATAGTAGTTGCTATTTTGCGCTCCCACATTCAGGAATGGGAGAATACATAAAATCAATAATAGTCTGTATGTTCTCATCAGCTGACAAATTTCCCACAAAGTTAATAATTTATCCAAAACCATACCCAATACAAACAACAAACCACTGAAATCACACCCTAAGCGGCAACAGATTCTATCGGCACATCAGAAGGTTTAACGAAGCATCAACTTATATCGTTGAGATCCTTTTCTATCTCTTTGTTGTAGTAAAAGAATATGACAAAGTAGAGAAGAACACTCATAAGGAAATAGAAAGCGGAAGATATCGGGCACTCCTTGTCAGGCATAAGCCCATAACATTTTTGCAGCAAGAAGAAGGATGAAACGACTTCATATACGAAAGCGAAAAACGCGATCCAAGCCAAGATAGCCAAAACAGTTAAATCCGTGATTGAAGAGATAATCGTAAGCAGCGGCACACTGATGAAAAGAGATAGCGCTATGATATTTTTCTTCTTATACCGCTTAAAATAAGACTGCGCACTCTCCCGAGCATCATTATTCAGAAAACCATTATTCCTTAAGTAGTCTTCGTCAAATCCTCTTTCGCTCAGCAAGATAGAGAGCACCTGCGTCTTAACCTCTTCCGTATACTGACAAATTGTTTAAAATTAACTCCAAACTAGTTTGAGAGACCGTTATCCAATCAGTGGTAAGTTATGGAAAAAGTTTGGGAATTATATACTATTTGACCCAAGGAATGAAAACACCCTCGACGTTTGGGCTACCATGTGGAATTCGATACCAAATTAGGCAGGTGACGTCTGAAAGACGTTACCTCAATAACCCTGTACATGCCCTGATACGAAGTGAAGGGGATGTACAGGGTTATACGCGTGATATGTGAAGTCATTGTGCGTCTGAAAGACGTTACTTCTGCGGCGTGTATTGTATCGTCTTACAGACGAGTGTGTCCCACTCGTGGTGCATAACCCCGCACATGTCTCTTCGTTCCATGTACGGGGTAACCATATTTTTAATCTCAAAGCACCAGCTTTTCTATCTTGCATTCATGCTTTTTAGTCTTTTCATCGTAGTTAATGCCCACGAACAGCATGTCTCCACGGTAGTGTTTCAGCGCTTCGTCATATTGCTTGTCTTTTATCTGCTGCAAGGCACTTTCAGTGCTCTTGTTGTGCTTCAACTCTATCACCATGGCTGGGATATTCGGTAAGAACGGAATCAGCGCCAAGTCTGCATAGCCCTTGCCAGTTGGCAGTTCCTTCACCAGCGTATAGCGTGTGTTGGCGTAGAAATAGGCCAGACAGATGGCACTCTGGAAACAGTGCTCGTCATTGTAAGTCAGGTTGCTGGTCACTTCGGTGTGGGCAGCGTCAAGAGCTTGGGCAACGGCCTCCTCGTTGCCATTGATGGTGTCGTCGAGTATTTTCCTTGAGGCATTGACTATTCCTATAACCTTGACATAATTGTCGTCATAATCAATGGCACTCACCCACTCCTCACGGACTTCCTCATTAGGGATTTTACAAGTCTTGGTCTTCCGGTTGTATGACAAATATCCTAGATGAATGAGGTAGGTGAAGACATTGTCTTTGTTTGTGATGTCATCTAATTTGTTACGGAAATCCTTGACTTTAACAGGCACGGGCGTACCTGACATCATACTGATGATGTCTTCCCTTATGCCATCAAAGTTCATGCTTATATAGTCCTTTAGAACCTCAAAAGTGCTCGTGGCAGACCAGTAACTTCCGAATTCTTTTCTTCTTACTGCATTTACAACTGACAATGGATTGAAGACGCCAACAGATTCTGACAGTTTATAACCATCATACCATCGAGCACACTCATCCTTGTCGATGCCATGTGTGTTGCAGAGATCATCAACCTCTTCATGGGTGAAGCCAATAAGACCTGCAAATTGTTGCGCATCCACCATGGAATACTCTGTAAACTCGTTGAGCTTGGATTGAACATTGTCTCTAACAATCGGCAGAATACCTGTGATGTAGGCCAAGGCGATGGCAGGGCGAAGGGTTGCGTCTTTGAAAAGTCCATTCAAGAAATCCAAGTATTTTTGGAACAAATCGTCTGAAACCTTCTCTCGCACCAGAACATCATATTCATCGATGATGATAATGAACTTTTCTCCTTTCTTCTTGTAAACTTTAAGGATACATTTGTCTATGGAGTTGTCCATTCCCGAAAAATCAATGTCTTCAAACTGCTCTTGAAATTCCTCAGTTACACTTTTGTCAATATAGGAAATAAGCTTATCCTCTTCATTTTTCTTTCTCGTATTTGCAAACCAACCGTTCAAATCCAACTTGATCACGTTGAACTTGTTCAGGTTGTCCTCATAGCCGGGCACATCGCCAATCTTCATCTTCGAGAAGATTTCCTTGGTGTCGCATCCCTTTGAATAATAAGCGGAAATCATATTACCAACCATGCTCTTACCAAAACGGCGGGCACGAGACATGCAGACAAAGTTTTGCCTTGTGCCAAGTAGTCTGTTTAACTCTGTCAACACGAGTGATTTATCTACGTATATGTCCGTATTCTTATCCATTTTGAATGCATCTGCATTCGGATTGAGGTATATGCCCATAATAAACCCAATTTATTATTCGACGCAAAATTAAGCACTTTTTCACGAAAGCACAAATACCCCTCAGAAACATTGCAAACGCAATCAATTGTCTTCTCAAAACAGGATGTCAGTGGAGGATGCTCCCCAAGGATTTCCCTCCTTACAACCTTGTTTACTACTATTTCTCCAAATGGAAGAACGAAGGTGTTTTGAGGATTTGTTCATCAAACTACACATCTGGTTACGCATCATATTGGGGCGCGTGGAATGCCCAAGCTTAGTATCGACTACGAGTTTCATGCGGAAACCGCAGTGGCTAGATTCAATTAGCCTTCTGTTTTCTGATGCTTAACAAAATATTTTAGTGAAATTTAAACAGCTTTTAATTCTTGTCCATTTCTTACTTTACGACTGGACGTATAGTGCGCCCGTAATAACGGTCATATTCAGCCGTAATTCCACTCTTAGGATTGAAGTTTAGGCCATAAGCGTAATAGCTAAGATTATCGTATATAGTTGAACTCCAATATAGACCGAGATTCCCCTTGCTGTCGTTCAAAGAACCATTGTAGTATCCAGTAGCAGGAAGAAAAATCCAGTTGTTGTTACCGATTTTCTTACTTTCCACCTTATAACCAACAACTCCGTTTATTGTACTCCACACCCATGTGCAGTTTTCTCTCAGTTCTTCAAACTCTGCTTTTGTAGGCATTCTCCAGTTCTCGCTCCAGTTTACAGTTGCGGCGTCATACTTAGCAGTCAAATTGCCACTTTCTCCAATTATTGCGACAGACTTCAATTTATCAACGTTTTTGTCATTAGCGCTTGTGCTATAAGTAATTGAATTGGTCTTATCATAACTATTTTTGACCTTGACTTCGCCCCAAGCAAAGTATTTTCCATACTCTTCGGGCTTTGTTGCACCAATATTCATTGTTGCCCACTTTAATCCACTTGGCAATCCAAGGTCAACATATTCATGTCCATCTTTTGTCTCTCCTTTTACACACATAGAGAATACACTTAGCGCCAAGAGTAAAATACTTTTTACTTTATTCATATTTCACTGTTTTAGAAACTGTTTAAAATTAATTCAAAACTAATTTGATTGACCTAAAATGTCAATCTAAAAATTTCACACAAAGTTAATATTTCATCCAAAACCACACCCAATACAAACAACAAACCACTGAAATCACACCCTAAGCGGCAACAGATTCTATCGGCACATCAGAAGGTTTAACGATGGGGAGGAAAAGAAAAAGGATTCCGGTGGAATCCTTTTTCAAGGTTATATAAATTTTCTCTCAAGAAGACATTATAAATCCTTGGCTCTTTCCTGCCAGTAATTACTGCGTTCACTGCGGAAATCACCGCCATTGAGTAGGTATTCACTTAAAGAATCCGCTGCAAACATCAGTTCATGACCAGGCAAAAATTGATAGATCTTACCGTCTGTCTTTTGCACCATGACAGCGTTGTCTATTCCCACCGATTCAATCACATAACAATCCTTCGGGAAATCAGGGAAATCTTCCCGCATACACTGGGTTCGATCCACAGTAGAGCAATCTTCATCTTCATCAATTCCACATAATTCAATGCTACCCACTGATATTGAGCCAAACTTTTTGACATATTCCACAAAATCTTCTGCAAACTCAACCTCTAAAGTCTCTTCCGCTTGCTCAATCTCAGAGAGGTCAACTTCTCCAACGAAATATAACTTATCCAATTCGCCCAACGATTTGATTACTTCAATAATATCCTGTTCCATTCTTTTATAAATTTAATACTTTGGAATTAATTTTTTTATATTATCAGACAACATAGGAACGGACGGTTATCCACCCATCTCACCGATAATCAGTGTAAAGATAGACAATAATTATTATTTCGCAAGTCCTATCCTATATAGAGGGCATTACCTTGAGGTGACGCATAGTCTTTCGGAACGGAATCCTTTTTTCAAGGTTATATAAATTTTCTCTCAAGAAGACATTATAAATCCTTGGCTCTTTCCTTCCAATAATCACTACGTTCATTTCTAACATCATTTTCACCAAGGAGATACTCTCCAAATGAATTAGCGACATATTCCAAATCCTCACCAGGTGCATACTGATAAACTTTCCCATCGGTTTTCTGTACTATGACAATGTTGTCTATTCCTAATGACAATCCATCGGGAAATCGGGAAATTCCCGCATACTTTGAGTACGAACTATAGTCGACACATTACGAAAATCTACAATTCCACAATATTCTACATTGTCTAATTCCATTGCACCAAACTTCTGTGCATATTCCACAAATTCCTCGGCAAATTCAACACCTAAAATCTCTTCCGCCTGAGTAATTTTGGAAGATTCGACTTCACCACAGGCAAAAAAAATCATCTGCATTTTCTCTTAACGAGTTAATTACTTCAATGATATTCATTTTGTTTCTATTATTTAATTTTGGTTTCTACAAATTTAGTGAAAAGAGGGGAAAGGAGAGATTGGAGATCCATTGTTCCGCTAAACTTCTGGCGAAATGCGAATCTCCTTCGTCCGTAGGACGATACCTCCATAACCATGTACGTCGTAGCGACAGCGGAGACGTGCGTGGTGGGAAAGAGCGGAGACATGGATGGATGCTAAAAGCAGAGTCTGCGGATATCACCGACCACACCAGGGCGTATGCAATACGCCCCTACCAGAGCGTCACTGCTTATTATAACACAAACGTTGTGCAACGCGTAGAAGGGGCGTTTTGAAAACGCCCTCATGGTTTTGCGAGAAACCCCGCACATCTCGCTTCGCTCTGATGTACGGGGTTATGATAAAGTAACGTCCTACGGACGTTCCCCACCCCTCCTAAAGTTTCGTCATCTTATACCCCAATGTCTTGAGTTGCACAGCGGCACCCATAAAAAAGAGTTGACGAAGCGATGCGACGTAGGCCCAAAGTGCCTCCTTAGTGCCCGGTTCGAAATCACCATGCATCAGGAGATTGTGGGTACGGGAGGCACACTCCGCCACCAAATCCTCCGTCGCCTTGAAATCCTCGCCCGAAAGCGACAAAACCACCTGTCGGATGTACTCATCCATCAAATCATAGCCACGCTTGTCTCGAAGATAGAGGTAGATGTTCTCCAAGGCGGAATAACGTTCCCAGTCCTCGTCCCACATCTGCGCTACGGCCATCCCCACATACATCATCCATCCCAGGGAGACCGTAGGATAGCCTTGAAACTCACGGATGCCGTCAGCCATATAGGCCTGGGCGATCTCCTCCCACTTGCCGTCGATGTCCGGCGTCTCGGGAAGGCGTTCATCCACCTTGTGTTCTCCCTTCAAATAATGATGAAGGTCTTTCTTAACTCTCTCTTCGTATTGGGCTATTAAGGATTCCATGTCAAAAATCAATTTTGAATACAAATATAAAAAAATTCGGTAACTATATACTTTTATACCCCACAAAGTCACGATATTTACCATATTTCCCAAGGTGCCTGGAAGGCAAGTAGGCGGGATGAAAACACAAAAAAGAGGGTGTATCAAAATTGATATGCCCTCTTTTCGTATAAAAGCCACCGAAAAGAGTGAAAAAAAGCCCCAACTTTCACAAGCTGAGGCTTTGTAGTCTCATAAAGATTTTGTATCTTTATGAAAATCAAACAATTAAT
>JAZUDI010000003.1:0-10549 GCA_045639525.1 Paludibacteraceae bacterium
GTTGCACGGATTCGCTCCGAATTTGGATCACGAAGATGGAGAGGTTGTAAAGAGTGTATGTGGCAAACTATGCAGACAATCTGCGAGGGTATATTCTTTGGCTGGAGGAGTCAATGTCTATGAGACTATCTTCCAATGCAAGGTGAAGGATTTCATCTCTGCGGATTACGATGGTACCATGTCAATCGGAATGAGGTCAGTCAAGGCATGAAAAAAGCCGTCTATATCGACGGCCTATTCTAAAAGAGATAGAGTTGAACTGCCTCCGCTGATGCGGTGTCTTCCGATCTTGATAGACAACGGAAGAATGTTCTCTCCGAAATTCCATACTGAGGCTTGACGATGTGTCGGTAAACCCACAATTTGCATCTGTCTTGCCTCCCTTCTTCATAGTTCTCATCTACGAGCCGTTGTACTTCAGCGGCTCTTTTTTTTGTTGATTGATACATACAGGAATGGATTTGATTTTCACAAAGATAATACATTGATTGACAAAATAAAAGCGTGCCTATTCTCACGAACAAGCACGCCGATGAATTTATTAACGTAAAAGAAAAATAACTAATAATTATATGGTCATGTTTTTAGATTCCAAGTCATCCAACTCCTTCAACTCCTTCATAATCGCCTTGCAACCATCATCACCGCACAACTCTTTATAGTCAAATAGCTTTGTGATGAACTCCTTGTGCAGATTAACGATTCTGTCGTGGCAAGAGGTCTTCTCGTCCTCCTTTGTGGATGCCTTGTAGCCTTCGAGGTTCGCCCATGAGCGTACATTGGTGTCGAAACATTCCAAGTCATCCTTGAACCTGGACATCTCCTTTGCGGATATGTGCTTCTTGATTGACTCATAGAACAGGTCGAAACCTTTGTTCATTGTTTTGATACCCAATTTAAAGTCGTGAGACTGTCTGAACTCTCTATCCATCATCATTTCGCTCTCGTCGATCAATTGGATCGCTTCAGTTATTAACAAGTAAGACACTCCCAACAATCGGCCCAATCTTTCTGATTTCTTTTTGATGATCATCTCTCCGTCGTGAGCCTCTTGTATGGCTCTCATCGCCCAACCCTTCTTGCCCAACAATCTTATGGATGGAACTGGTGCCACTTGCTTCTCTGCGTTCTCTCTCACTCTCTTAGATATGTCTGCCCATATCTTGTCTCTATTTGCTTGAGTTGTCTCCATATTTGTCGTTTCTATCTCTATTTATGTTGTTAATGTAGTTAACTAAACTCATCATAAACGCAGTGAACCATCCCATAACAGACCCAAATTCACGAAAGAATAATGATAAAATTATGTTGGTCATAGACGCTACTGCCGACATTACAATTAATGCTCTTTCCATTATCCGATTATTAGTGTTTGAATTCCGAGTTGCCTTGCTATGATCATTTCAAGGTTTGCGCCTCTGCTCTCTTGCCAATTGGGGAGGAAGTAGATGTAGTCGCAGTCCACTAACAACTTGATGTCTTTTCGCATGTAATATTCCCAGGTGCAACCTTCTTTCTCTCCTTTGAGTGGGTTGACCGCAATGTATTGGTCGTCTAATGAGTTGATCTTGTCTTCTGCATCGGAAAACATCTTGCGTGCGTCGTTGATTGGCAAGCCAGTCACCTTTCCGCTGATGTACACTTTCTTCTTTACCTCTTTGAAGACGTGTCCCTCGCAGTCTGATGCGCTGCATGCGTGGTCGTCATGATAGAATGCGCATGATTTGCATGTGTCACTTGCATTGTAGGTACGTCTATACAACTTTCCGTTGTGTTCGTATGTGTTATAGTCTATTTTTTTCATAAATACAATCTAATTACAAATATGATTAGCAATAGTTCGCCATTGTTTTATTTATAGTTCCACCGTCTTGTTGTCAAGCAGCAGTTCGGACATCCTTCTGTCCCTCGCCGCCTTCGTATCGAACTTCTCAAACGTGCGCCAGCTCGGATCTCCTGCGCCTGGTTGGAGGGTTAGTGTCTTTATCAACGGTGGCGTGTCCTGTGTGCGGACTATCGTGAATCCCGCCTTTAGTAATTTCACTGAATCCTTTTTGCTCATAATCTTCCTTTCCAATCTTTTTTTTATCCCATGTGATTATAAAGTATGTTTCTCCTGGCTTCGCACCCCATTGGGGTTTGCCTTCTCCTATACGAACTCTTGCGTTTTGCGTGACAATTCTTTTTGAGTGATCATCTTTTCTTGGGTATCCGAGGCAAAAGACCAACTCATCACATAGGTATGCGTTAGAGAATCCCATTAAAGTGTTTCTGCCGCTTTCTCTGATCAGATTGTTTATCCTTGTACCCCAATAGGAATTCGTTTCCCGGTATTCCTCGGTCTTCTCTCCTGATTGGATCATATCAAACCATTTCTTCTTCAGATTGAGTGTTAGTCTTGTCTTTGCCATTGTAATCACTTCTTGCTTGTGTACTTCTGAATTCTGATGAAATCACCGTCGTCAGTGACGAATAGTCTGAAAGCAACTGCGTGTAGATCTTTGTCTATGCAGAGATATGTTACCTCTCGCCAATTTTGTCGTTGCTTATTCTTGACCTCCACAAGTTCGTATGTCTTGCCATCGTAGGTCAACTCCATTTTGTCGAAGTCAACACTCAAATATTGCGTGTTGAATGATGCGAAAGATGCTAAGAAGTAAAACATCGCGCATATTGTTGTAATGAATCTCTTTTTCATATTAGAAATATAAAGTTGATATACTATTGATTGTCCTAACTTGGTAATGACAACCTCTCCTTTGACGGTATTCCAGGTTGCTTATGAACTCATCAACTGTTGCTCTGATGCCGTTAATGAAGTACAGCTGTTGGTGTCCGAATTTTCTCCACATGATGATATTGGTTAGTTCATTGAATATTCCTTAGATAGCTTTTGAAGACTTTCGCTGTATGCCTTTTTCGCAGATGCGATGTCAGCGTCAAGTTTGGATTTCATAATACCCATTTTCGCCTTCATGTCATTACGCTCCCTTGCGAATGCACCATTAAGCATGTCAATTTTTTCAAGGTATTCTTTACGGAGTTTGTCTTTCGCTTCTTGGTAGCTGATGGACTCTTTTCCTCCAGCGTTCTGAGCGATGCATTCGATATCACTAATCTTCATCAGACACCTCCTTATCCTGTTGGTTGTACTTAGACATTAGCTCGCGTTTTTTTTTCGAGAACTCCTGACGGATCTTCGATTGCTCTACGTTGATTTTTCTGATTTCGGAGTTGATCAGAGTAGATTGATTGATCAGTTCTGAGATACGGACAGTCAAACCGTCTTTCGCTTCTTGTAATCTCATTATTTTATCCGTCAACGGTTGGATCTGGTCGTTGCACTGATTGGAAAGGATGTTCATCTGATTGTCTAATTCAAATTGTGTCATATTGTAAAGATTTTTGTTTGAAAATTTGTTTGATCTAAAAATAAGGGCGGCGTTTAACCGCCCATTAATAATTGTTTAACCTCTATTTGCAATGTCTTCTTTGGTGACGTTTGCGGACAAATCTTGCCTTCTTCTTTGCCGATTTGTGTCTCCTGGTTCCACCGGTCGATAGGTTGATCATAATTCGCAAACCAAATTGCTCTCTCTCCTGTTTCTTTTTGATCTCCTCAATTCTGATCAGGATTTCTGGATTGATGCTGTCTGTTCTTGTCTTCATATACTTCGTATTAATTGTTTAACCTTCTGTCATTCCAAGGGTGACTGGCTTCCATTCTCCGTTATCTCCTTTTATCTCTGCTCTGATGAAAGTCTTTGATGGGATAGGACGATAAGCCTCTTCGATGATCTTAACTCCTTCGATGAATTCCTCGATTCCACTCTCTTCCGCCATCTTCCTGAGTTGGATCACTCTGCTTGCCTTCAACACGCCGTGTTGATTCTTCGATAAGAGCTTCAATACTGCGTTCACAAGCATTTGGCTATTCTCGTCCTTTGCCAGGCTTGCGATTGCGTCCTTCACCTTCTGTATGCCATCCTCTGCTGTGTCGGCATATCCGTCCAGGACATAAACGCCCAATGTGATGCGCTTGTCTCCCTTGGTGTTGGTAAACGTGTGGCTGCGTTGCTCGTCGTAGTTGCGTGTCTTGATGACATCCTTCTTCAGGTCAATCACCGCCTTGAAGTTCTCCATCACTTTCGCCTTGGCTTTGGAGATGGCTTCCGACACTGAGATAAGTTCTTCGATTGATTGCTCAATCTGCTCATCCACCATCACCAGGTACTCCTCACGTTGCTCCTTGGCTTTCTCCTCGGCTCTTTTCTTAGCCTTCATCGCTTGGAACTCTTCCCATTCCTTGCGCTCTTCTTCTGTCATGTTTTGTTCGTTTAACATATCGGTTATATTTATTTGTGGTTACTGTCTTTTTCGCTGATCAATTTCATCAGCCTGTCTTTCTCCTTCTTCAGCCACTCCAACTCGCATCCATTTATACGGATCCTCTCTACGATGTGAGCGACATTGCGTTGTAGTGTTTCAAGTGTCTGCTGTTGTTCAGTCAGCGCTAATGATGATCGTGAATGGTGTACTCTCTTCACTTCGCAAGCTATGAGAGACCATTTCGCATCTATCACAGCCTTCCACTTGTTGTGGCACTTCTTCCTTTCCAAATCATCCTTGCAGGCGGTGTACTCCACCATTGCGTTCTCTTTCGCCGCATAGTAGGATGATACCATATCAAAGAACTCCTTCGCATTCATCTTCTTCAAGTCTCATTCGTTTTACAAGGTCAAGCGACTTCTTGTCTTCGTGGCGTAGCAGGAACTCGCATTGCTTAATATTGTGCAACACTGAGGCGTGTGTCACGCCTGCGTTTCTGGCGATTTGGCTGATCCCAAATTGATAGCGGGTGTGTAGCGTGTGTTGCATCACTCTCCTCACGTCGCAATGGTCGGAGTCTCTACACCTGTCGTAATAGACGCATGAGGCAAGGTTCATTCTGTCCATCAGTTGGTCCACCACTTGTGCGACTATGGATGTCTCCTTATCCATCCTTGCGCGATTACTCGCCAACTGTTCCTCCCTCGTCATTGTTCGCCTCCTTTCCTTTTAGGACATCCTCTTTCTTCTTCTTGAATAGGTAGAACGCCTTGATCAGTTCTTTCTTGGTCATCTTGTTGAAGCTCATCGCTCGTTGCGACGTGCAGATGCACTCCTTCACATAATCGCCGCTTGCGCTATCGTATCCTGCAGCCTGTAGGTAAGACCAGCAAGTAGCCATCGCTCTTCTTCGCCAATTGGAGATGACACCGTCTTCCGAGTCTGCCATATTCCTAAGCTGTTCGATGCGTTGCGCCAAGTCTTCGTCGGTCAACTCGTCTGCGTGTTCGCATCCTTTTGAGTTGTAGAAGTCAATCTGCTCTTTCCTGGTCACTCCCTTGCGGATGTATAGCGACCTCAACACTCTGTTCATTCTTTGTCTGCTCTCCTTTACTGAGATCAATTGTTCGTTATTCTCCATCTTTGTCATTGCTTTTAATTGGATATTTGTCTGCTTCTTGTTTCCAAATGATGTAAGGCTCTCCACCGCCGAATCGGCTCATGGCGTAAGCCCTGTAGTGTTCAACCCTTATCTTCACCATCGCATCGTATCTTACTGACTTCGCCACCTCTCCTTTTGGTTCCCGTCCGTCTGCGTGGCTCACGAAGATGAAGAGCTTGTTGGGAAATTCGTCACGCAACTGCTTGTAATCTGCGTAGCTCAGTCCTGTGTATTGGAGCGAGTCTATGAACACCACCTTGGCGCTTCTCTTCTTTCGTAGCGTCTCTTTAAGGGTTGGGATGTCCGCACCGTCCAATAGAGAGAATCGGTACTTGCTGTGGGTGTCAATGCTGATGCGGTTGATTGCGTCTTGCATTGATTTGGACATTCCCTCCTCAATGGAGTCATACACCACTTTGCAGAACTTGGTGAAGTACATGGCGAGCTGTAGCGCGAAACTTGTCTTGCCATTTCCGGAGTTTCCCCAGATGATCCAGGAACCTTTCAGCTCTGGATCACCTATCGCTTCCTTCCACGCTCCATCAAACTCAACCACTACAGGTTGGTATGATTTGATGTTGTTGATTGATAAGCTCTTCTTCATGACTCAATGTCTTTCTTTGTGGTTGGTGGTTGTTTTTGTAGGAAGTCAAGCACCGCAAGAGTGGATCCTATTGTGTATTCGACTATTGGCCTGATTACTTCTTCCCATTGCGGATGCTCTGCGAATTCTTTGTTGTTGGCCTTTATTGTCCCAACTATGAACTTCACCAACTTGTCTGCCTCCTCGAACGTCATGCTGCCACCTCCTTTCTCATTTGACTGATAGCGTGTACTCTTCTCTTCACTCTGCGCAGGTCGCTCTCCGAATCCGCTATCACCTCATCGATTGACTTTGCGTCCTCTATCCCGTTTATCTCGCAGATCTTCGCAATGTCTGCGGCGGTGACACCCTTCAGGGCGACGCACTTACGGCCCAATCGGCTCCATATCTCCGCATAGCCTTTCTTTGCGAGCTTCACACCTCGCTTCAACTTCTTCTCCAAGTGGGAGGTGGCGCAGAGAACGATTCCGCACTCATCCTCCAACTGGTTGTAAAGCGTGATGAAGAAATAAAGCACATGATCACTCAATTTGTCTGCCTCGTCGAGTATGATGAGCGGTTTCTCTTGCATCTTCAAGCATCTCACAGCCTCCATCATCATCTCGCTGATGGAATAGCCGGTGTAGTCTCGGCCCATACTTAGCAGTAGCTCGCTAAGGAAGACCTTCTTGTTCCAATACTCACTGCAACAGAGGTGGTACACTTGCTTGTTTCTCATTGTGAATTGCTTGCAAGAGAATGTCTTGCCGGTACCTGCGTCGCCGCAGATACCCATCACAAGCGAATTCTCCTTAGCGTCTGACAGGATCTTCATCATACGTTTGTATCCTGAAGTCTCGACCGCTTCCCATTTCTCATCCTTATATCCGATCTGTGCGGCTACGTTGCGCCACATATCGTCCTTGATCAACTCCCATTTGCCGTTGATCATCTGGCTAATGGTCGCCGCACTCACGTTTTTAAGCGAGTTGGCAGCTCTTGATTGACTCTCGTAGCGCTCGCAGTATGTCGCTAACGCACTTGCGATGTTTTGTTTCTTTATTGGCTCCATTTCAATTGAATTTTAAATACTCTTTTAATAATCATTAAAAACATTGTCATCGTCCTCGTCCGCATCAGAGGAGACTGTCTCTTCCTCGCTCTTCTGATGTGACAATCTGATGTCGTTAAGTACATCCTTATGCCTTCCCTTGTTATCCGTCAAAAGCATCTTCTGGTAGGTGTCGGCTCCTTCGATCATAGCGGGATTCTCGCCATCATCAAGTTGCTTGGTTGACATTAACCTAGCGATCGTGCCGGTAGAGTCGCACACAAGTTTGGTGGCTTGCGCCTCCATCTCCTTGTTGAAGTCTCTCACACGTTGCAACTGCTCGGCATCGCCTTCCTTGCGGTCTGCGAGTGCCATTGGCTGCACATACTTCTCTTCGATGTCGTAGACCAATCGGCCATCTTCACTGATTGCCAAGGCTCTGCTTAGGTCTCTCGGATCATAGCGAACCGCCCACCGCTCGGATGGGTGCCTACGCATTCCCTGGTCGAAGCAGTCGAATGTTCTCTTCACACCTCCTATGGTGATCAGAAGACCCGTGCCTCGCATCAATGCTCTTGTCTCGGTCAACTCTCCCCAAAGGCTGAGATAGTCTCTGTGCGACATTGGAACAAGGTGCTGAGATCTCATCTTTCGGAACCCCTCTAGCATCTGCTCTCGCTTTCGGTCTCTCTCCATGTTGATGATTGCAACCAACTGTTGGATGCACTCCTCTTTCGTCGGGAATGACTTCGAGCGAAGCTTCACTAATTCAGGGTTCGGTTGTGATGACTTCTTGGATGTCACGCCGTAACCGCTCCAATTTGGCATCAGCGCGCAGTAGTCGTGGTTCAACTTCTTGAAGTATGGCTCGATCACCTTCGCCTTCGCATTGCCGACCGCAGCAGGAGTGAAGTGTGTGGAGACCGAATTGTCAATCTCCTCCATGCCCTTCTTTCCGTAGTTGTCGGACTGCAATTGGTTGACGCGGTACATCCGACCAAATAACTCTTCCGTGTGTCTCACAGCGTTGCGCATCGCCTCATTAATCAGACTGACGCTCTCTCTGTCTGCTATTGCGTAACCAATAGGATAGTCGCAGTAGGTATCAATCACCACCTCAATGGTCATTGTGTTGTACGGACTCTCCTCTGTGCGGTAGAACAACTCCGCTTTCCAACCGTCTCGTGTCCAGTATAGGAGTGGTGTGGAAGGTCTGCTTCGTTTCACCTGCATTGCTACCGTGTTGCGCATCGCATTCTTGCCGTGGCGAGCCGCATAGATGTCTGGCTTGTGTTGAGAGGCGAAATTTGACACCGTTGTCGCGGTGATCTCCTTCCAGCCATTCGCCTTCGCCATTGAGTTGTACATCGTCGCCACTTGCTCCATGTCCCAGTTCTGCACCGTGAGCAGTTCGATGAGTGACTTCCTCTGCACGTCTCCATCTATCTTCGCCGCATTGCGCTTGTCTGATTGGTAGTGCTTGTGGACAAGGCTATCGTAACCTTCTGCCTTATACCTCTGCCACTTCCGTTCAAGACTTCGTGGGTTGTTAGGCAAGTTGAATGGGAACTTGTTCTTGTCAATCTTTTCCAAATTGGAAAGAATTATGTCCCATGACTTCGCCGAACGTCCACCCATAGCGGCACGCTTTCCGTTGTTCTCGGTGATGAATAGCGATATTGCATTCATCACGCAAGCGGTGGCGTAATACTCTCTGCGTTTCTCCTCCGGCAATAGCCGACCTTCCGCAGTCTCATACTCTTCGTAGAACTGCGCCGCCTTTGCGTCGTGTTCCACATTCAGGATGCAGGCTTGCATCTCTTGGTAAATGTCTCCCACCATGTCAATGATCTTTGAACGGAAACGCATTGGCATATTGTCCGCATAGACCAACGCCCCATGTCCCCTGCAAGCTCTTCTCGCTTGTTCAAAGTCTCCTCTTGTAGTCATCTTCTTCGCATTCTCTGCACTGATGATTCCAGTATCGACCATCCAAGAGACCGATGCGGCAGGTCTTCCGTTGACTTTCTCTATCACCTGCATCGTTTCCAGTTATTAGTAAGTGTGGCACCCACCGCAAGGTTGGGAGTGACGCTCTCTTGCGTTCACCATCCATTTGGATCGCCACTGGGGCTACTCGATTTCACAACCGATTCGCCTGGTGTATGACAAAATAATTGCTCACGAAATTCCCAGTATTCGCTTCCACTTCATCACGTCGGATGCTCGTGGACATAACACAGCCAGCGTCTGCACGCCGTTGCTCTCCAACCAAAGGAGACTGTCTTGGCCGTGTTTCAGATATAGACGCAAATCTCCGTTAGCACCGAGGAGGTGACCGCCTTTCTCCGCTTCGTCAAATCGGATGTAGCCTTCATTCATCATCAACTTATAGATGTTGTTCACCTCTTCGATCTTAGCATTGATCTCGTGCTTCTTGTAGTTGTACTCCAAGTCGGAGACCATCTTCTCGTCGCACGCCATCTCCAATTCGCTCAACTCATTCTTTAGGTCGGCTATCTGACCTTGCAAAATCTCTTGTACTGCTACCATATTCCTTCAATTTTTAATCGTTAATCGCATTTCTTTCCATTCCGCAAGACTCCAAGTATTCTGCCACCATCTTCTTGGCAGCAGATCGGATGACCAAGTGTTTAGGCGTTAGCTCTTTGTCTTGCTCTGGACACAACGCCTCGTTGACCATCCTTTGACTTGTCTTTAACTCCTTGACAAGTCGTTGCTTCATGCCTCTATTGAGAATAATTTTTTCCATTTCCGTTTCTTTGTTATATATTTGTTACATTATGCGTTTTATTGCTTTTTTGTGCTTTAAAACGACGCAAAGTAATGGAATAAATTTCGACTATACAATAAAAATATGGAAAAAATTTCGCCCATAAAGGCAAATATTTTACAACTAATTGAATTTAAAGGGATTACAAAAGCAGAATTTTGTAAAAAAACTGGTGTACCATACTCGAATTTCAAAGGTAGATCTCTTGAAAGCGAAATTGGAGGCAGTATGATAGCACAAATTTTACACACTTACCCTGAGATTTCTGGAGATTGGCTTCTAACCGGGAATGGTGACATTTTGAAGAAACAGACAACTGTACCAATAGAAGATGCAGA
Organism: Paludibacteraceae bacterium; assembly: GCA_045639525.1. Taxonomy (GTDB): domain Bacteria; phylum Bacteroidota; class Bacteroidia; order Bacteroidales; family Paludibacteraceae; genus UBA1181. The sequence goes on from JAZUDI010000003.1 coordinate 10,258, forward strand.
CTCGCTTGATCACGAAAACCAGATGCTAAATCAAAGAATCGAAATGCTTGAAAAAACAATCGAAGAGAAAGACAACACAATAGAACTTCTATCAAATCAATTAGAGGATCTTAGAGGGCAATTTGACAATCAATTGAAAGCGAAAGATGCACAGATCAACTCTCTTTTGTCTATCCTGGCAAACAACAAGACATGTTAAGAGATCCGCACTTTGTTTAACACGAAAAAGAGAGACACCAGGTGATAAAACAAGGGGAGAGGGAGGCAAAAACGGCCGTTTTTATGCGTAACT
>JAZUDI010000004.1:0-1814 GCA_045639525.1 Paludibacteraceae bacterium
ATATGCACGTTATGATTGATCTCCTTGCGAATCTGTTTCACGACGCTATGAAGGTCGCGGCCCTCCACATTGGCTGATACGACCACCTTGCGGGAGACGTTTTCCCTGTTGATGGTATTCGGGCCTGAAGTGGAGGTGATATCCGCCACATAAGAGAGGGGAACCTTTCCCGCTTTGGTGTCGATGAGCATGGATTTGATCGCTTCGATTCCCTCTCTTGAATCCTCCCTTACCTTGACGGTCAGGTCGAAGGTCTTGTCGCCCTCGTAAACTTGCGATACTACCTCACCGCCCAACATCACATTGACGAATTCGGAGAATTCAGGCACAGAGATGCCGTAGCGGGTAAGAAGGTCGCGGCGAGGGGAGATCTTCAGTTGCGGGCGCTCTATCTGTTGCTCCACATTCAAGTCAGCGATGCCGTCGATGTGGTCGATATTTTTTTTGATTTCATTACCCAATAGGAAGAGGCGGTTCAGATCGGAACCGAATATCTTGATGGCGATATTGGCTTGCGTACCCGAAAGCATCGCGTCGATTCGGTGGGAGATGGGTTGGCCGATCTCCACCGCCACACCTGGCAGGCGACTCATCCTCTTTCTGACCTCTTTGAGCATAGCGCTTTTCGGACGGTCGATCAATTCAAAAGGTGCTTCTATTTCGGAGACATTGACTCCTAAGGCATGCTCGTCCAACTCCGCGCGGCCGGTTTTGCGGGCCACGGTTTTGATCTCAGGAATGGACATGAGGATCTCCTCCGCCATGCGTCCCAACCGATCGGATTCCTCCAGAGAGACGCCTGGGACGGTGCTGACGTTGATGGTCAGGGATCCCTCGTTGAAATTAGGTAAGAAACTTCTTCCTTGGAACGAAAAGAGGATGATCGCACCGATGAAGAGGGCTGTTACGGTACCCAAAACGATCTTCCCATCTGACAAAACCCATTGCAGGGAGGCGGCGTAGATCCCTTTTAATCCGTTGGCGATAAAGGGCTCTCTGGCCTCTTTGTCGCTATTGCCCAATAGAAAACTACACAACACTGGCGTCAGCGTCAGCGCCACCACGGTTGAGGCGAAAAGCGAAAGGATGAAGGCTACGCCTAGCGGTATCAGCATGCGTCCCTCCATGCCTGATAGGAAGAAGAGCGGCACGAAACTCACTACGATGATGAAGGTGGAATTAAGGATCGGCAGGCGCACCTCGCGGGAGGCCTCAAAGACCACCTCGACAACGGATCTGCGAGCCTCAACGGGGAGCAGACGATTCTCCCGTAAATGTTTATAGACATTCTCCACATCGACAATCGCATCGTCCACCAAGGATCCGATGGCGATCGCCATGCCACCAATACTCATGGTGTTGATGGTAAAGCCCATGTATTTCAGGGAGAGGATGGAGACCAACAAGGAGAGTGGAATGGTCACCAACGAGATGACTGTGGTCCGTACATTCATCAAGAAGAGGAAGAGGACAATCACAACGAATATCGCACCTTCGAAGAGCGCCTTCTTGATGTTGCTGATGGAACTCTCTATGAAACGGGATTGGCGGAATACATCCGTGGAGAGCGTCACAGACGAGGGTAGATCCTCTTTCATCTCTTTGATGGTTTGATCCAGTTTCTCCGTAAGGTCGAGGGTGCTCATGTTGGGTTGCTTGGTGATGGTGAGCAACACCGCCGACTTCCCTTGGTGGGAGGCGAGACCGATTTTGGGTTCCTTTGCGCCAATCTTCACCTCGGCAATATCGCTCAGCATGATCATATTGCCGTCGCGAAGTTTGACCAGCGCTTTGCCTAACTCTTCGATGGAGGC
>JAZUDI010000005.1:0-127884 GCA_045639525.1 Paludibacteraceae bacterium
GTCAAAGGAGAAACACTAACGAGCGGTGCTTCGGCACTGCTGTGTGCAAATGTATAGATTTTCCTTGGAAAAATCGCATAATACCCAAGGTATGCAAAAATAAAAGAAGAAAATTTTTGTTTCAAATGAAAGAACCGTGGAGAATAGCCGTATTTATTTCCGCAAATTTTGATATTTCGCCTACTTTTGGTATATTTGTTTAAAGAGGGTTTTCCTCTCCTTTAAAAGAGCGATATTATGTGTACGGAGATCAGTCATAACCAAGAGAAGAAGGATAAGCGGGAATGGGCCATCATCCAGACCTTCCGCTCCTATTGTCCGGACTTCCCTATCGGCGACATCGAGAAATCGGAGGCGCCTGATTTCCTATTGCGCGCCAACAACCGGCTCTACGGCATTGAATTGACTGAACTGAAATACGAACGGGAGGACAAGGAGTTTAACCTCCGTGCCCACGAGGACTTTCTCTCCACCCTCATGCAAGACGCCCAGACGATTTTCGAGCGCAAACACGATGTCAAACTGGTGGTCGATGTCCACTTCTCCAACGAACTGAACGACACCGTCTCGACGCTCGACGACGACATGCGCAACATCATCCGCCAAGACTTCGCGGAGACCATCGTCAAACTGGTGGAGGAGAACCTGCCGGAGGCGACGGGCATCCAATACAAGATCGACCGCACCTCCAAATATGGCTACCACAACTTGCCCAACAAGATCGAATGCATCAACATCAAAAACGTGACGGGCAGATGGTACGAGGGGCTTTGGTACGCCGCCATCTCCACCAAGGTGAAGCCACTCTCCGTGGCAAGCGTCTCCCAACGGCTCATCGCCAAGGAGTGCAAACTACGCAAGTACAATCCAGCGTGCGACGAACAGTGGCTCATCATCATCCAGAACAGTTTCTTGATGTCCAGCTCCTACAATCCGCTGACCGCCAACGAAGCCATTTCGCACACCTACAGAAGTAATTTCGACAAAGTATTTGTATTTGAACGCAGTGTAGGAAGCGTTTCGCTTTTGAATACCGAAAAATATGATTAGATTCGCGTCATATTTATTAACCTAAAAGATTCCAGTCGCGATTGGACTCAAACAAAAGAAAATGTCAAAGTATTTAACCAAGATGGCGGCCCTAATTCCCGCCACCGTTATTCTATCAGCATGCATCCAAGAGGAGCCTCTCAACGCGGAGGCGGACATCCTCGCTTGCGATCTCTCATCAGACAAGAAAATCCTCGTTTTGGCCGCCGACACCGCGATGTCTGTGACCAGCATCACAAGTAATATCGACATCCCAGTCAAATTGGGAGCCAATCTTACCCAATGCGCACCTAAGTTCATCTTGACCGAGGGTGCCACCATCACGCCAGCCAGCGGTTCCGTACACGATTTCTCCAACGGAAAATCGGTCACCTACACCGTCACCTCGCAGGATGGTCAATGGAAGCGCTACTACAAGGTGGCTTATGTCTCCCAAGAGTTGACCACCCAATATGACTTCGAGAGTTTCATCCTCACCAACGGCGACAAATACCAAATCGTCACCGAAGTGGTGGATGGAAACATCATGAGCAACTGGTGGGGTTCGGGTAACCCAGGTTTCTGCATGGCCAACGGTTTGGCTAAACCCGAAGAGTACCCAAGCGCCATCGTCCCTGGCGGTAAAAGCGGCAAATGCCTACAATGTGTAACCCGTTCTGCCGGCACATTCGGCGGGCAAGCGGGTATGCCAATCGCTCCGGGAAACCTCTTCTTAGGATCATTCAACGTAGCCCAAGCGCTCAAAGAGCCTTTGGCAGCCACCAGATTCGGTCTTCCGTTCCGCCAGGTGCCTACCACCATCAAAGGATACTACAAGTTTAAGGCCGGCGAGCAGATGACGGACAAGGAGATGAAACCAGTGGACGGAAAGGATATCTTCAACATCTACGCCATGTTCTACGAGAATACCGACGAGAACGGCAAGAGCATAATGGTGGATGGTAACACCTCCGACATCGAAAAAGCCGAGAAGTTCAGCCCATACATCGCATTGTACGGAAAGATCAAGGATGCGAAGGAGACTGACGAATGGACGGAATTCACGGTCGAGATGGAGCCAGTGAACGGCAAGACCATCGATCCAGAGAGATTGAAAAACTCCGGTTATAACTTCTCAGTCGTATTCTCTTCCAGCCTTCGCGGAGACATCTTCCAAGGCGCGATCGGAAGCACGCTAATGATTGACGAAGTGACTGTAGAGTGTCAAAAGTAACCCAACAAAACTAACATCAGCAATGAAAAAGATATTCACCATATTGGCAGGATGCCTGCTATTGAGCGCAAGCGCGTTCGCGAATTCAGAGAGTGACGCAGTACAAACGAAAGAGGTAGATAACTCCTTCTTCACCCTCAAACTAGGATACGGACTTGGCGGAACTGCTCCGCTTCCTTTGCCTGCGGAGATGCGCAAGATCAACGGCTTCAAACCACTCTTCAACTTCTCGGCGCAAGTGCTTTACAACATCGGACTATCCGAGCGTTGGGGAATCCTCACCGGAGCACGCCTTGAGAGAAAAGGTATGACCGCTGAGGCGACCGTGAAAAACTACGGTATGACCATCTCGGACGACGAGGGAGGAACCGTTTCCGGACGTTGGACGGGAGATGTCACCATGACATCCGATATGATCCAATTGACCGTACCTGTTTCCGCATCGCTCAACTGCTCTGAGAAGTGGCGCGTACACGCTGGCGTATTCGTAGGCATCGCCACCAAGCACAAGTTCTACGGAGAGGTTTACAACGGATACCTAAGAGAGGGCGACCCAACTGGCGCCAAGATAGAGATCGACGACCAAGCGCAAACATTCGACTTCTCCCAAGAGATGAGAAACTTGCATTTCGGTGCGACTGCCGGCTGCGAGTTCTACTTCTACAAGAGATTCGGTGCCTTCGCCGACTTGAACTGGGGTGTGAACAACATCTTCGTCTCGGATTTCGAGACCATCTCGTTCAACCTCTATCCGATCTATGCGACCCTTGGTTTCACCTACTCGTTCAAATAATCGGGTAACACAATAATTAAAAGGAATTTGCGTTTAGATAACGTAATGATACATAGATGAAGAAAATTCTTTTAACCATATTATGCACCTTCGCGCTATTGATGGCCCACACGACCGTGAGGGCGGAATATGCGCATGGTAGGACACTCAATTTGATCAATGCGGACAATAGATTGTACCACTTCGGATTCATTTTGGGTATGAACACCATGGACTTCAACGTATCCAACTCCGGCATCATAACCACACAAGATGGTGAGATTTGGGAAGAGGGAAACGAGACGCCAGGAGAGATATGGTACGGAGAGGACACCAAATTTTCTCCGGGATTTTCTGTCGGTATCATCGCGGATTTACGCATCTTCTCATGGTTGGATCTACGATTCACCCCAACCCTCTTCTTCAACTCCAGGGACTTAGTCTTCCGTAACGACAAAGGCGAGGAGAGAGAGGGAGGAAGAGTGAGCGTCCAATCCAATATGATGGAGTTCCCGCTCACCCTTAAGTTCCGCGGTCAACGCAAGAACAACTATCGCCCTTACCTCTTGGGCGGTGGCGCATTCACCTTGGATATGGGACGAGACAGCGAAGCACCAATCAAGCTAAAAGCCATTGACTACGGTGTGGAGGTGGGAATCGGTATGGACATCTATCTCCCTTACTTCAAATTGGCGCCTGAGTTGAAGTTCTACTTTGGCTTGGGAGACATCTTGGAAAGGAACAGGCCAGATATAGCCGACATCACCGATATGCGTTACAACCACGCCATCTCCCGCCTCACCTCAAGATTGATTATCTTGAACTTCAATTTCGAGTAAAAAAGGCTTTCACGACATAGAAAATCCCGGCTCTCGCATAGTCGGGATTTTTTGTATCCCCTTGAACCATGAAAGAGTTGCTTATATCACAGAGATTCTTTATTTTCGCAACCAAATAACATTATTACTACCATTAATTCAATTATTGACATGACTATTTCTAAAAGTTGGATCTCAGCCATCGCAGCAGTTGCATTCGCCATGACGACACACACCGCCCACGCTACCACTGTACAGGGAAAGGATGCCATGGAGATCTCCCAATTAATGTACACCGGTTGGAATGTAGGAAACTCCCTGGATGCGGCCAAGCAAGGTTATACAGGCGTAAATACTGAATTGGCATGGGGTAACGCCAAGATTACGAAAAGCATGATCGACAACGTCAAGAACTCCGGATTCAGGACACTCCGCATCCCTGTCAGTTGGGGACAGCACACCTCCAACAACGGACAATACCAATTCAAGATCGACGACGCGTGGTTGAAACGCGTGAAAGAGGTGGTGGACTACGGTATTGACAACGATATGTTTGTCATTCTCAACATCCACCATGACAACGGAGATCAGTGGAACCACCCCTATTTCTGGCCTACCAACAACAATAAAAACCAATCCATCAAGTATGTGACGGACATCTGGAGCCAGTTGGCGGAATACTTTAAGGAGTATGACCAAAAGTTGATTTTCGAGACACTCAACGAGCCACGCTTGATAGGTGATCAACATGAATGGTGGTTTTATCCGACCGACAATCCAAGCCAGCAACAGGTGGTGGAGGCGATGGGTGTCATCAACGCCATGAACCAAGCCGCAGTCGACGCGATCCGTAAAAACGGCCACGCCAACAACCGCGACCGTATGATCCTGATTCCAGGTTACGACGCATCCCCTGAAGGAGCCGTCACCAACAAATTCCAGATGCCAAACGACCCTTCCCCAAACCGTATTGGTATCGAGATACATGCCTATCGACCTACGGAGCTCTGCCTCACAGGCAACCGCACCTACTTCCAAGAGAGCGACAAGCAGACCATCCGCGATGTGCTTCGCCCATGCTACGATAAATTCGTGACGAGAAACATCCCCGTCGTGATCGACGAGACCTCCATCTCCGACAAGGGACAAGGCGACGAGACCCGCAAACAGTGGTTCGACGCATTCTATGGAATCGCCAAGGAGTACAAGATGCCTTGCGTGTTGTGGGACAACGGTACCACTTGGGCAACCTACCAACAAGGATTGAAGGAGGGTTGGTCTAACCCGAACGAAAACGGAGAGTGCCACGGATTCATGAACCGCACTACTGGCCAATGGAACCAACCGCAAATGGTACAGAAGATCATGGAGGTGATGGGTGAGCCTCCTGTGCTCAATACAACAGGAGTTAAGGAGACGATCGCATCCGATCTGACATTAGCGCTTACCTCCGATGAAATCCGCATCATGAAAGATGGCGCGACCGCAGATGTGAACAGCATGATGTTGTTCAATTTGCAAGGTTTGAAGGTAGCCTCAGCCGAGAAGGTGGGAACCCTCTCCATCGCCTCTTTGCCTGCTGGACTTTACCTTGTAGTAGTCGAGTCGAACGGCGGTCTGTATAAAGAGAAGATCGTGATCCGATAGTAGCGGATTCACCATAACAGAAACGCCAGCGAATTGGGTTTTCAATTCGCTGGCGTCCTTTTTTTGACGGTTCGAACTACTGTCCGAAGTACTCTGTCCTGCTGGCATCCAATCGCAGGAAGATGAAGAGCAGGATGGTGAAACTCCAAAGAGAGGATCCTCCATAACTAAAGAAGGGCAATGGGATACCGATAACAGGCGTTAAGCCCGTCACCATACCGATGTTGATAAAGAGGTGGAAGAAGAAGACAGAGGCCACGCAATAGCCATAGATACGGCTGAATAGAGAGCGTTGGCGCTCCGCCAAATAGACCAATCTCAATAGCAGGAACGCAAATAGTCCCAAGACGACAGCGCTACCGATAAAACCATGCTCCTCACCCACCGTACAGAAGATAAAATCGGTGTCCTGTTCAGGAACATATTTCAACTTCGTCTGTGTTCCGTTCAAGAAGCCTTTGCCAGCCCATCCGCCTGAACCAATGGCGATCATGGATTGGTTCACATTATATCCAGCCTTCTTCGGATCATTCTCCATACCCAATGTCACCTTGATACGAGTCTGCTGGTGAGGCATCAAATGGTCGAAAGCCTTATCCGCCACATTAGAGAATCCGATGCTGACAAATCCGAAGAGGCCAACCAGTAGATATCCCCATAACCTCGCCTTGACACGCATGACGATGCAATAGCAAAGGGTAAACACGAGGGCGGCCATGCCGATATAGGTAAAGTGGACAGGATAGTCAAAAAGTTTATAGACCGCATATCCCAACAAGAATAGGGCCAATGAGACGCCTCCCACAATCAAGGAAGAATTTCCATCCTGCATAAAGACCTTCAAGAAGCCCATCTGGACAAGTATCGTGAGGCCCATCACCAGGAAGAGACCATAAGATTCATCCGGAAGCATCGGAATAATAGGGACCTCACCAAATCGGATGGAGAGGATAAATACCACGACGGCGAAGAATCCCAGGAAGAGGTAGATACCCGACATACCCTCACGATAGAGCACCAACGTCAGCGCGAAATAGACCAACGCCGATCCAGTCTCATGTTGGGCGACAATCAGCACGACAGGCAAAAAGATGACAGCAAGGGCCATTCCCAAATGCTTGGTACGCGACAAACTAAATCCATATTCGCTCATCAACTTCGCCAACATCAGGCTCGTCGCCGTCTTCGCGAACTCGGCAGGCTGAATACTGACGGGACCCAACACCAACCAAGAGTGGGATCCCTTGATATCAGGGACGAAGGGCAGATTAAGGGCTGCGAAAACCACCATCGCCAGCAGCACCAGCATCATGGCCGGGAAGATGACATAGGCCAGCAACGTATAGATACGGCTATCCAACATCAGGAGAACCGCCGCGATCACCAACGCGCACGCGATCCAAACCAACTGCTTGCCGTAACGATAGGAGAAATCAAAGAAGGAGGCCTCCTCAAAATTATAGACAGCGCCATAGATGCTGAACCATCCAAGGACGACGAGGACCATGTAGATGCCAATGGTCACCCAATCCAAATTGCTCAATATACTATTTCTTCTGGACTCCATTCTGTTTTGGTAAAAGGTTAGCGTTCAACATTCTCTCCTCCATCCACAAACGACGCTTCGGTATATAGCCTTTGAGGTATTTCTCAATCATCAAAGTGGCGATAGGCGCCGCCCAAGTGGCACCGAAACCACTGTTTTCCACCACCACACAAATCGCGATCTTAGGATGGTCCTTTGGTGCGAAAGCCATAAAGATGGAGTGATCCTCTCCATGGGGGTTCTGGGCCGTACCTGTCTTTCCGCAGACCTCTATACTGTCGATTCGGGCACCCCAACCGGTACCATTCTTCATTACCAAGTCCATACCTTCGACCACCGGTTCGTAATAGGCGGAGTCGATGGTCGTGTAGCGGCGCTGCAAATAGCAGGAATCGATGGATCTTCCCTCTATGTTTTTCACGAGGTGAGGCACCGTATAGTAACCTCTGTTGGCAATCGTAGCCGCCAAATTAGCGATTTGGAGCGGCGTAGCGAGGATTTCTCCCTGTCCGATGGAGTTGGATACGATCATCAGGGATTTCCAACGATTTTCGCCATATATCTTATCATACACGCCCGAATTAGGAATATAACCACGCTTCTCGTTCGGCACATCCGCACCCAACTTATAACCGAAGCCCAACGAAACGACATGGTTTTTCCAGACCTCGAAGGCGGTCGAGATATTCTTGTACTTCTTATGATCCATCATATTACGGAAACCCGCGCAGTAGTAGGCGTTGCAGGAGTGCTGGATGGATGGAATCAGCGTCAAAGGAGATGAGTGCGCGTGGCAACCCACCGTGAAACTTCCCACATGGTAACCTTGCGTACAAGGGAAGGCGGTCCAAGGAGTGATGATATTCTCTTGCTCAAAGATCAAAGCGTTCACCGTCTTGAAGGTGGAACCTGGCGGATAACACGCCATCATCGGACGGTCGAAAAGTGGCTTCAACGGATCGTTGACCAACTTCTCGTAATTCTCCGAGCGGCTTCTTCCCACCAACAACGAAGGGTCATATGTAGGGCTGGATACCAACGCCAAGATCTCACCCGTGGCAGGGTCGATGGCAGCGACGCTTCCCACCTTGTTCTTCATCAACTGTTCGCCATAAGCCTGCAGATCTATATCGATGGAGAGTTGCAGATCCCGACCTGGCTTAGAACTCTTATCATATTTGCCATCCTCGTATTTACCCTGAATTCTACCATGGGCATCCCGGAGGAAAATCTCCTCGCCCTTCTCGCCGCGCAGATCCTTCTCGTAGGTCAACTCCACACCGTTCTGTCCGGCATAATCACCTGGGACATAGAAATGGTCGATGGTATCGGCTTTCAATGTCCGTCGTCCCACCTCACCGATGCTTCCCAAAAGCAACGCGGCATTCGGATAATTATACTCGCGCAAAGTACGTCTTTGGAGGTACATGCCCGGATAAAGGAAAGCCTTCTCCTGCAAGACACCATAGTCGTGCGCATTGAGTTGAGAGATCAAAAGTTGGGGTTGATATGGGGAGTACCACGGCTTACTGCGCATCTCGCGCATCTTCTGTTTGAAGTCCTGCTTGTCGATCCGGACAGCGTTACAGAATTCGAGCGTGTCGAAGTCCTTCATCTCACGCGGCACGACCATGACATCGTAAGAGAGCTTATTGAAGACCAAAACCTTTCCGTTTCTATCACGGATAATTCCACGGGCCGGGAACTGCACCTTCTTCAAGTAGGCGTTGCTTTCCGCCTGATCAGAATAGGAGTCGTCCACCAACTGTAGATTGATCAACCTGAGAAGGTAAACCAGTACCACGGTCAACATCAGTCCCCCGATCACAAACCTTCTATTCGCATAGATATCGTTCGTCATCTGCGGCGGTGTTTAAAGTATTCCAAACTAAGAATCATAAGGAGCGTGAAGATCGTGCAGCAGAATGCGCTGAACAACACAGACCAGAATCTACTTAGGGTAAAGGCCTCAACAAAGAAGAAGACCAAATGGTGGATGATCGTCAGATAAGCGACATACTGGAGATACATCTCAAAACCGAATGTGGCCGTAGAGGGTTTCACCTCATCGTAGTCATCCTTGGGGCCAAAGAAACTCTGGAAATAGGGTTTTAAATAGGCGATCAACGTGGTGGCCAAGGCGTTGCATCCCAAACTACCACAAAAGATATCAATCGTCAAGCCAAGCAGAAATCCCCAAAACAGGGTCATCTCCTTCGAAACGGAAGAGGGCAATGAAAGGATGAAGTAGATGTAGAGGTAGGGGGTGATGAATCCAAGGAATTTGACGTTGTTCAGCAACAAGATCTGAACCAACACCAAAACCACAAACGATAAGATCCTCTTTAACGTAACGTCAATCATCCCAGTTCCCTTTCTATTCTATTATTTATCAAACTTCGCGGTCTCCGTCTTCTCTAACGACTCCTTCTCCTCGGAGCCTTTCAATTCAATCACATCTACATAAGACAATTTATCAAAGTCAACAGAGAGTTCCACCTTTATGTCATAAAGGTTGTCGTTTCGCTCACTGAAGGAGAGCACTTTTCCGATCGGGTACCCCTCAGGGAAAGTGGAAGAGTATCCACTGGTCACCACGGTATCTCCAACCGCCACAGGGATATAGAGAGGCACCTCCTCCAAATTCGCGTAGCGTATGTCACCGCCCTTCCAAACCAACTGTCCCAACTGCGTCTTGCCCTTTACGGTGGCACTGGTTTTAGAGAGTGTGCTGACAATCGGCATCACTGTGGCGAAGTGGCTGGAGGTATTACTGATGATTCCAATGACACCCTTTTCGCTGACAACACCCATACCGACCTTCACGCCCTCGGATAGACCCTTGTTGATCGTAAAGATGTTCTTCTGGCGGACAGTCGAGAAATAGATGATTTTAGCGGTAGAGAACTGGTAGGATTTCTCCTCCGCGCGATAACGTCTTCCCTTATAGGAAGTGTCTTGGCGAAAGAAGGCCAACTGCTCCCGCAATTGCACCACCTCCGTATTCAGCGCCTCATTCTCACGGGCAAGCGACTCGTTCACCTCGTCTAGGCTGAAATATTTATTCACCCCATTCGACAGGTTATAGAGCGTACCCACGACCCTATTGCTCGAACTTAGGAAATGGTTGCGTTGAAACTGGTTGTTGTTCACAATCAGCAGAAACGAGATCAATTCCAAGCCCAAGAAAAGGAAGAGCGTTTTGAATTTAAGCAGAAAGAGAATCAGCGTCCTCATAAAAACGGAGCATCATGGATTTAAAAACACAAAGCACACTAGGCGAAAAGACGCCTAGTGGCTTGCTATATCAGAAAGGACCAACAGTCCTAATTATCTCATCAAGAATGGGAGTTTACCCGCATTCTTCAAGGCCTTACCCGTACCACGAGCCACTGCATGCAATGGATCCTCAGCCACATGGAAAGGAATACCGATCTTAGCGGTCAAACGCTTGTTCAAACCACGCAACAAAGCGCCACCACCAGTCAACCAAATACCGTTGTTCACAATATCGGCATACAACTCAGGAGGCGTTTGCTCCAAAGCGTTCAAGACAGCAGCCTCGATCTTAGAGATGGACTTCTCCATACAGTGCGCGATCTCTTGGTAAGAGACAGGCACCTCCATTGGCAACGCGGTCATTTGGTTAGGACCCTTCACCAAGAAATCCTCAGGTGGCTCATCCAAGCTGGTCAACGCGGAACCCACGTTGATCTTAATTTGCTCGGCAGTAGGCTCACCCACCTTGATATTGTGTTGACGACGCATATAGTCGATCACATCCTCTGTCAAATCATCACCGGCGATACGGATAGACTTGTTGGTCACGATACCACCCAATGAGATCACCGCGATCTCGGTAGTACCACCACCGATATCGACGATCATGTTACCCTCCGGCGCCTCGACATCGATACCGATACCGATAGCGGCAGCCATAGGCTCATAGATCATGTACACCTCGCGTCCTTGCGCATGCTCGGAAGAGTCACGCACCGCACGCATCTCCACCTCGGTACTTCCTGAAGGGATACAAACCACCATCTTCAAAGAAGGATCGAAGAAACGATTGTTAGGGAAGGCCATCTTAATCATACCGCGGATCATCTGCTCCGCAGCGTTAAAGTTAGCGATCACACCATCACGCAATGGACGAACCGTATAGATGTTCTCGTGAGTCTTTCCATGCATTTGGCGCGCCTTCTCTCCAATCGCCATCAATTTGTCTGTCTTGCGATCCAAAGCCACGATAGAGGGCTCGTCAACGACTATCTTTCCATTGTGGATGATAATCGTATTGGCCGTTCCGAGGTCAATCGCAATTTCCTGTGTGAAAGAAAACAATCCCATGTTTCTCTATATCTTTTTAGGTTTACTAATTTCCGAATTAGTGTTTGAAGTGTCTGATACCGGTCATCACCATGGCTACACCATTGTTGTTGCAATAGTCGACTGACTCTTGGTCCTTGATAGATCCGCCAGGTTGAACCACCGCAGTGACACCAGCCTTCTTCGCGATCTCCACACAATCAGGGAATGGGAAGAACGCATCCGAAGCCATCACAGCTCCATTCAAATCGAAATTGAAATTTCCAGCCTTCTCGACAGCCTGCTTCAAAGCGTCCACGCGGGAGGTTTGTCCCACACCGCTAGCGCACAATTGTCTGTTCTTCGCCAAAACGATTGAGTTGGACTTTGAGTGCTTAACGATCTTGTTCGCAAAAATCATATCGGCGATTTCGCTCTCGGAAGGAGCCTTGGTAGTGACTACCTTCATATCCTCAGCGCTCTCAACCTTGGTATCTTTGTCTTGCACCAATACACCGTTCAAAACGGAACGCACTTGCTTCTTAGGCAACTTCGTATCTTTTTGAACCAAGATGATGCGGTTCTTCTTTTGGGTAAGAATCTCCAACGCATCGGTATCGTAATCTGGGGCGATGATCACCTCGAAGAAGATCTTGTTGATCTCCTCAGCGGTAGCCTTATCGACAATAGCGTTGGTGATGAGCACGCCACCGAAAGCGGAAACAGGATCACCTGCGAGCGCATCCTTCCAAGCCTCCAAGACAGTTGGACGGGAAGCGACGCCACAAGCGTTGTTGTGCTTCAAGATAGCGAAAGTGACATCATCGAAATCAGCCATCAAATTAACGGCTGCGTCGATGTCAAGCAAGTTGTTGTATGAGATCTCCTTTCCTTGCAATTGCTCGAAAAGTTGCTCGAAGTTTCCGTAGAATACACCCTTTTGGTGAGGGTTCTCGCCGTAACGAAGCATCTTCGCGCTGTTAGCTGTGTAACGGAACGCCGAATTTGCCTCCTCGTCGAAATAGTTGAAAATGGCGGAATCGTAGTGGGAAGATACGCCGAACGCCTCCTTCGCGAACCAACGGCGAGTCTCCAAAGTGGTAGTTGCGCCTTGCTCCTTCAAGTGGTTCAAGAATGGCTCGTATTGCGCTTGTGAGGCAACGATCACGACATCCTTGTAGTTCTTTGCGGCAGCACGGATCAATGAGATACCACCGATATCGATCTTCTCGATGATAGCAGACTCCTCAGCACCAGAAGCGACAGTATCCTCGAACGGATAAAGGTCAACAATCACCAAGTCGATCTCAGGAATTTGGAATTGCTCCATTTGCGCGATGTCCTCAGCCAAACCGCGACGGCCCAAGATACCTCCGAAGATTTTCGGGTGCAAGGTCTTTACGCGACCACCCAAAATGGAAGGATAGGTTGTAAGCGACTCAACCGCTTGGCAAGGGATGCCAAGAGACTCGATAAATGTTTGTGTTCCACCTGTTGAAATGAATTGTACACCGTCTGCGTGCAAAGCGCGGATGATCTCGTCCAATTTGTCCTTATGGAAAACTGAGACCAACGCCGTCTTAATTTTCTTACTATCAGCCATTTATGAAAAATATTAATATTCCTTTTGCAAAATTAGAAAATATACTCGTTATTTTAAAGCATTTTGTAAGCAAAAATAACGGAAAAACAACGATTTAGCCACAATTTTTCTCAAAATGCCCATTCGGCGTCAACTACCAGATGACGATACGCTCCTCCGGACGGACATACATCGAGTCACTTTCAGCCACGCCGAAGGCCTCGTAGAAGAAGTCCAGCATAGGCAATTGCACGTTTACACGGTACTTTCCGTTGGCGTGAGGGTCGGTGATCACTTGTTGGCGAAGATACTCCTCCCGATAATTTCCAGCCCATATTCTCGCATAGGCGAACAAGAAACGCTGATCGAAGGATTGACCATCCATCATTGGATCTACCTGATTATCTTTCAGCGTATTAAGGAATGCTTGATGGGCGATGTTCAATCCACCAAGGTCGGCAATGTTCTCTCCCAACGTCAAGGCGCCATTACACTTGATGTCGTCAATCACCACCACATTTGAGAAACGGTTCTCCATTTTTTCAGCTGCCTGCTTGAATGCGGCCGCGTCGCTCTCGGTCCACCAGTCGGCCAAGTTACCTGTCTTGTCGAATTGACGGCCTTGGTCATCAAATCCATGCGTCATCTCATGGCCAATCACCACACCGATGGCGCCATAGTTCACCGCATCGTCGCCCTCCGCATAGAAGAATGGCGGTTGAAGGATTCCCGCAGGGAAAACAATCTCATTGGCGGATGGATTGTAGTAGGCATTCACCGTCTGTGGCGTCATATACCATTTGTCGAGATCAACAGGTTGTCCGATTTCACGCACATCCCTGAGCGCATCGAAGTAAGTGAGGTTGATATAGTTCTCCACAAGGCTCAAAGATGGGTCCACCTTCGCCTCCGAATAGTCCTCCCACTTGTCTGGATAACCCACCTTGACCGTGATGGCGGAGAGCTTATCCTTCGCGGAACATTTGGTGCTATCAGACATCCAAGAGAGTTGCTCGATTCGTTGGCCGAAAGCGTTGCGAAGATTCTCTATGAGCGCCTCCATCCTGCTCTTCGCAGACGATGTGAAGTATTTCTCCACAAACAATTGGCCCAACGGTTGGCCCAAACGAGATTGCACCATATCCAACGATCGTTTCCACAAAGGTTTGATCTCCTCCACTCCGCTCAACTGCTTGGAGTAAAAGTCAAAATGATTCATCATGAATTCGCTGGAGAGGTAAGAAGAGAGGTGATTGACACAGTTCACCATCATATAATCACGCAACGTACTGGCAGAGGTCTTAGAGATCAACGCGAAGATGTTGTCAAAGAAGCGGGGCTGTCCCACATTTATCTCCGCAGGAACGACTGTAATCCCCGCGAAATAGGCATCCCAATTAAAGTCAGGATATTTGTTTTTCAACTCTTCACAGGAGACCTTATTATAAGTAGCTTGCGGATCACGGTTTTGCACTTTGGTATTCATGACCTCCGCCATCTTCTTTTCGAAGTTATAGATCTCCTCGGCACGTTGTTCACAATTCTCCTCCCCTAAAAGCAGAAGGAATCCAGCCACCATTTTTTTATAGCCTTGTATGATCTCTTTGCCCTTCTCAGACTCGTCGAAATAGTAGTCGCGGTTAGGTAGTCCGATACCGTCTTGCCAGAGAATGGCGATGTTCATGGTGCTGTTCTTCGAATCTGGTGTGGATCCGAAGGCGAAAAATGGATTGCCCAAATGCATATGGATGTAGGCCAAGTCAGCCGCAAAGGCGGAGTCCTTCACATCGAAACGCATTGATTTGATTTGGTCGATAATAGGTTGGATTGGTTGGATGCCCTCCCTATCGCGGCGAAGCGTATCCATCGCCAAGGCATAGTAGTCACCAATCTTTTGGGCGTTGCTTCCCGCCTTGGATTTGCGCTGCATAGAGGTCTCGACAATTCCCTTCAAGCGTTCCAAATTTTCATCATTCAATACATCGAAGGTATTGTACCGGGATTTCTCACCTGGAATCGGGTGGCTCTGCAACCATCCGCAGTTGGCGTACTGGAAGAAATCGGCACCTGGCGCCATCGTTGTATCAAACTCATTGAAATGTGCCACACCATCGGCACTACCGCACTTATCCCCACAGGATGAGAGCAAAAGGGATGAGACGCATCCCATAAGAAGCATTCGCTTTACCATATATAAATATCTTATGTTTATGCAAAAATAGAGAAAAAACAACAAGGATGTATATAAATCCCCATACTACCTTAATCCCTGCGTCCAAAGGACGCTACATCCATAACCCCGTACATCAGAGCAAAGCGAGATGTGCGGGGGTGTTGACGTATAGTCTGCTATATATCTATCACGCAGTACACCACACTATCCACATCTCACCTCATACTCCACCGTGCATATCACTCCTATCCACCACGCACGTCTCCGCTGTCGCTACGACGTACATGGTTACAGAGGCATCGTCCTTCGGACGAAAAAGAGGGTTGCATCATTACTTTGACACAATATTCATAGTAATTAGCATAAAATCATATTCCAACGTAATAGATAATGTCTATATTTGCGACATAAGAAATATTACACTCAAAATATGAGAAACACATTATCACTATTATTATTAGGCATAGCCATGCTCCTCTCCTGCTTTGAGCTATGGGCAGATGGCTCCAGAGGATTGTGGGCATGCAAATCGGGCAACAATGTCTATGTCAGTTGGCGAATGAGAAAGAGTGACGCTCCGAAGAGCACCACCTACAAGTTGTACGCGAACGGAAACCTCGTACAGACTACTACCACGAAGACCAACGTCGTAATCCCCGGCAACAACGCCAGCGCAACCTTCTCTTTGGAGGTACTCAACAAAGATGGCGAAGTAATCGATACCCAAGAGGGCGTAAAGTGCGACGAGACACCTTACCGCAACCTTTTGTTGAAACACCCAGGAACTTACAGACTTCCTGATGGAACAAACGTGACCTATTCACCTTACGACTGTTCCGCCTACGATATGGATGGCGACGGCGAAGAGGAGATCATCATGTGCTGGGAAGGTGGCACAGGACCTAATGCAACCCCCACAGCTCCTCCCATCTTGGATTGCTTGAAATTGGATGGTACCCTTTTGTGGCGTATCAACTTAGGACCCAATGTTTTGGCTGGATGCCGTTTCACCTTCCTCTGCTATGATTTCGATGGCGACGGTTATGGTGAGCTGATCGTCAAAACGGCACAAGGTTCGAAAGACGCCACCGGTAACTTCCTCTCTAAAGGTGCTGCGGCTGGCGCCAACCACTACGCCTCATCCATCAACGGTTCAGGTGTGATCACCGACGGCGGTAAAGAGTGGATCACCTGCTTCAGCGGTAGAGACGGTAAGGAGTTGGCCACCATCGACTATTGGCCTTACTTCAACATCAGGAGCAATTGGGACGACCGTAGCGGAAAGAGCGACGGCAACACTTACGGACACCGCGGTAACTGGATGAAGGGGTGCGTGGCATTCCTTCCAGTCAATGGCCAAGCCAAGCCTTGCGCAGTGACCACCCGCGGTATCTATACCTACTCTTACGCAGCAGCCTACAGTTGGGATGGACATACACTCTCTAACATATGGAAACACACCTCCGACCGTCCTGGACAAGGCATCTACGGACAAGGAGCGCATAGCATCACCTGTGGAGACGTGGATAACGACGGTTTCGATGAGATCATCGTGGGCGCCGCCTGCCTTGACCACAACGGTTCCCTACTATGGAGCACCGGTTTAGGCCATGGAGACGCCACCCACTTGGGCGAATTCGACCCTTCCAACCCTGGTTTGGAGTACTTCATGATCACAGAGGAGAACTCAGCAAAATATGACTGTGCATTGCTCGACGCCAAGACGGGCAAGGTGTTGATGTCCAAAGCGCAAACTGGCGGTGACACAGGCCGTGGTTTGATTTTGGACTGCGACGACAAGTACGAGGGTGCCGAGTGTTTCGAATGGAGCAACGCCAACCTCTTTACCTGCAAAGGCTACGAAATCGCCCCATGGCACGTGGGTTCCACCAACAGTAGTTCCATCAACGGACGTATATTCTGGGACGGCGACCTGTTAGAGGAGTACACCGACCGCGCGCACGTCGATAAATGGAACAGTTCCAGCAAGACTTGGGAGCGTGTCCATACCTTCGGTAACAATATCATAGTGGAGGGACAGAAATTGCAATGGGGAGCCAATCAAAACAATGCGACCAAGTACAACCCTTGCTTGCAATCCGACCTCTTGGGTGACTGGCGTGAGGAGTCCATCTTCTGGACAAGCGTCAACGGACACTACTATCTGACCATCTACTCCACCACCATGGAGAGCCAATACAAATTGCCTTGGTTGCGAGACGACCACGTCTACGACATGGCGATCGCTTGGCAAAACTGCGGTTACAACCAACCACCTCACATTGGTTTCAGCGCAGTCCAATACTACAAGGATTTGGAGAAGATGCAAGAGCCTGCCTCCATCACCAAACATGGCGCTGGACCAAGCGTACAGGAGGTGAACCCAGGCGAGGCCATCGTGGATTTCTCCTACTCATTTGAGAACGGATACAGCGCCTCCATTACGGGATTGCCTAACGGCATCACCTACAAAGTAGATAACAACAACATCTACATCAGCGGAACGGCAGATGACGAGCCTGGTGAATATGAGTTCCACGTCCTTGTCAGAAGCGAAGGAGGAGATGCCACCAAATCAGGAAAGATTACCATCAACAAAGTGGATGACACAGGCTTGGAGATGAGCGAGGCGGAGCACGTCTTGATCTTCCCTAACCCAATGGAAGAGAGCGCGACCGTCAGCGTGAAGGCTAACGCGGGAACAACGGTTCAGTGGGAGATGACAGATTTGACAGGCGTTGTAAAGGCAAGCGCCACATTCACCGCCGCTTCCAACGGAACCACCCAATTCACATTGGATCGTTCGACACTGGAGGGAGGTGCATACCTTCTCCTCGTCAAAGTAGGAGAAGAGCGTTATCAAAAAATGATATTAGTAAAATAAATGGGTAAAGTAATGGTTCAATCCTGAACCAACTACCGTTCTTTCAAGACGGCTATCACACGAGGAGATTCCACTGGGATCTCCTCTTTTTCTTTGGTACAGAAGAGGTGACAAAGGAGTTGTCCGTTAAGCGTATAAATGGAAACCCACTGGCCCGCCGCATTTAAAACCATCCAACGGCCCTCCTCCCGCAACAGCGCGAGTTGGTCGGATAGATTCTTCGTGCAAGCTGAATTTTGCGGATCGGGAATAATCTGTGTCGCGTAATAGGCGACATAACCATGGTCAGTGGATCCCAACTCGACCGCCAACGGGCTATCGTTCTTCACCACATCGAGGCTGACACACTCCTTAAACGCATTCTCGCCGATCGACCTAAGGGTGCTGGGCAGCTGCACGCCCAAAAGATTGCCACAATTATAAAAGGCCATCTTCCCGATAGACTCCACCCCCTCATGGAAGAGCGCGTAGGATAAATTTTTACAATCCGCGAAGGCGGCCGCCTTGATGCTCTTCACGCTGGTGGGAAAGTTAACAATCGTCAGCGAGGAACACTTGGAGAAGGCATACTCACCGATGCTCTCCACCTTTTCACCCATAAAGATCTCGGAGAGTTGGGTGCAGCTATTGAATGCGCCATCCGATATGGTGGTCACCTCATCCGGTAGTTCAATCGTAGTCAAACGGGAACAATTTTGGAACGCGCTGCTCGGAATGGTGGTGATACCATCCAAAAGCGACACATCGCCCCCTATGTTTCTGGGAACAAAGTTGAGGGTAAGGGGATTGCGTTTGTATAAGATACCATCTTGGCTGATGAAGGTGGGATTCATATCATCCACCGAGATATATTCCAGCCCATTGCAAAGCGTGAACACACCCGATCCGACAGAGGTCAGGGAAGATGGTAACAATATGGATGTCAGATATTTACTTCCCGCAAAGGCATCATCACCCAAGGCCTTCACCACATAGGTTTTCCCTTCATATTCCACTTCACCGGGTACGGTAAGATCCCCCACATACAATTCATCGGCTGGATAATACATCCACCCATCCTCCTCGTCTCCACGACAAGTCACCTCGGCGGATCCATCTCCATTCAAATGGTAATAGATTCCCGCTATCTCCACCTTCTCGGCCCAAACTGACGAGGCCGAGAAAAACGGCAAGGCCAACGCGATGCCACCCATTATTCTCCATACTGATTTCATACACCCACCATTTAGATTCAACAATTCATCAAACTCCCCAATGTTTTTGTTCCATTAAATTAGTCAATCCCTCACAATCATCCAAATAAAGAGTCGATTTTTTCCTTTTATTCACACTTATTAATTGCCTAAAATTGAAAATCTCATATGAAAGAATTAACTTTGCGACCTAAAATGTCTAAAAATTTTTAATTCAATGGCTGAGAATATTCAGGAGAATGAAGAGAAAAAAAATTTGAACTTCATTGAGGAAATCGTAGAAGAGGATTTGAAAGAGGGTCGCAACGGGGGAAGAATTCAAACTCGTTTCCCGCCAGAGCCTAACGGATATCTCCATATCGGTCATGCGAAAGCAATTTGCATGGACTTCGGTATCGCAAAGAAATACAACGGAACTTGCAACTTGCGTTTCGACGACACCAACCCTGTCAAGGAGGATGTGGAGTATGTTGATTCCATCCAAGAGGATATCCAATGGTTGGGATTCCAATGGGCGAATGTTTACTATGCGTCCGACTATTTTCAGCAACTTTGGGACTTGGCTGTCCGTTTCATCAAGGAGGGTAAGGCTTACGTAGATGAGCAAACCGCCGAGGAGATCGCCAAGCAAAAGGGTACCCCTACCACTCCTGGAACCGAGAGCCCATACCGCAACCGTCCTATCGAGGAGAACCTTCGCCTCTTCATGGAGATGTCGGAAGGGAAGATCGAGGATGGAAAGATGGTGCTCCGCGCCAAGATCGATATGGCCAACCCTAACATGCACTTCCGTGATCCGATCATCTACCGTATCATCACCACCCATCCACACCACCGCACCGGTAACAAGTGGAAGGTTTATCCGATGTACGACTTCGCACACGGCCAATCAGACTATTTCGAGGGTGTGACCCACTCGCTCTGCACATTGGAGTTTGAGGTACACCGTCCACTATACGACTATTTCATCGACCAATTCGCCGACAGCGATTACCGTCCAAAGCAGCGTGAGTTCAACCGTTTGAACATCACCTACACCGTGATGAGTAAGCGTAAGATGTTGCAACTCGTACAAGAGGGATTGGTACGCGGATGGGACGATCCACGTATGCCGACCATCTGTGGTTTGCGTCGTAGAGGTTACACCCCATCTTCTATCCGCAACTTCGTCAACCGTATCGGTTACACAAAATATGACGGCGTGATCGACGTTTCATTGTTGGAGGCGACCATCCGCGAGGAGTTGAACACCACAGCGATGCGCGCGAGCGCGGTCATCAACCCTATCAAATTGATCATCACCAACTATCCTGAGGGACAAGTGGAGAACCTAGTAGCCATCAACAATCCGGAAGACGAGTCGATGGGTAGCCACGAGGTGCCATTCACCAAGGAGCTCTACATCGAGAGCGACGACTTCATGGAGGATGCACCAAAGAAATATTTCCGTATGACGCCAGGCAACGAAGTTCGTTTGAAGAGCGCCTACATCGTGAAATGTACTGGCTGCAAGAAGGACGAGAACGGTAAGGTGGTTGAGGTTTACGCCGAGTACGACCCAGAGACACGCAGCGGTATGCCAGGCAGCGACCGTAAGGTGAAGGGAACCATCCACTGGGTATCTGTGGCGCACGCGGTTCCTGCCGAGGTACGTCTCTACGACAGATTGTTCAATGTGGAGAATCCTGGCGATGAGAAGGAGAAGGATTTCCGCGAGTTGCTGAATCCAAATTCACTCACCATCGCCAACGCCTTCGTGGAGCCTTGGTTGAAGGATGTGAAGACTTTGCAGAACTTCCAATTCCAAAGAATCGGATATTTCAACGTCGATCCGGATTCCACACCAGACCATTTGGTGTTCAACCGCACCGTCGCTTTGAAGGACAGCTGGGCGAAGATCGCCAAATAACATAGGGAGCGTTGGGCATATCGGATATGCCCCAAACTAACACCCCTAACGACTAACAGTAAAAATTAATTCAATTCAATAAAAATGAAGCGATTCAAGTTGTATAACAACATTGCCGGATGGGTGGTCTTCGCCATCGCAGCGGTAACGTACTTGATGACGATAGAGCCAACAGCCAGTTTTTGGGACTGCGGCGAGTTTATCTCAACAGCCAACAAATTGGAGGTAGGACACCCACCGGGCGCACCTTTCTTCATGTTGACGGCAAGAATATTCACCTTGTTCGCTTCCGACCAGCAACACGTCGCCATGATGGTGAACGCGTTCTCCGCATTGTGTAGCGCCTTTTGTATTTTGTTCCTTTTCTGGACTATCACACACATAGCGCGCAAATTGGTGTTGGAGAGTGATGACCAAGAGGTATCGATCGCTCAACTCATCACGATCTTGGGTGCTGGTGCCGTAGGCGCGCTTGCCTACACCTTCTCGGACACCTTCTGGTTCTCCGCAGTGGAGGGTGAGGTTTACGCCTACTCTTCCCTCTTCACGGCCGTTGTATTCTGGGCCATTTTGAAATGGGAGGATGTCGCGGATAAGCCATTCGCCAACCGCTGGTTGGTACTGATCGCCTACCTAATGGGATTGTCCATCGGTGTTCACTTGTTGAACTTGTTGACCATTCCGGCGTTGGTATTCGTTTACTACTTCAAGAAATACAAAGCGAACCTCACGGGTAGTTTTTACGCTTTGATTATTTCAGTCGTCATTTTGGTGATGGTGCTATATGGCGTCATCCCAGGATTCGTGGAGGTGGCAGGATGGTTCGAATTATTCTTCGTCAATGTATTGGGATTCAGTTTCAACACTGGAACCATCATCTATGCGATCCTATTGATCGGATGCCTTGTTTGGGGTATCTGGGAGACCATGTACAGACCATACGTATGGAAGAGCCGTGACGCATTCTTCATCATCGCCTTTACCCTATCCATTCTTTTGTTGGGTATTCCATTCCTAGGTGGCCGTATCAACACCTTCGTCGGATTGTTGATCACAGCGGCTGTGGCCCTCTTCCTGATATACGGCAAGAAACTTTACGACAAATCAGTGCTCAACACGATTTTGATTTGCTGCACAGTGATCCTTTTGGGTTACTCGTCGTATGCGGCCATCATCATCCGTTCGGCAGCCAATACACCAATGGACCAAAACTCTCCAGATGATGTATTCGCGTTGAAGAGCTACTTGAACCGTGAGCAATATGGTGATACGCCTCTCCTTTATGGTGAGAGTTACGCTTCGGAGTATAAGTGGGACAAAAACGGAAACCCAGAATACACTGAGGGCGAAACCCAATACGCCAAGAAGGTGAAGACCAGCCCAGATCAAAAGGATGAATACGAGGATTACGACACAAAGAAGAACTACAAGCACCAGCTTAATATGCTCTTCCCTCGTATGTACAGTACCCAAGCGCACCATATCGCAGGATACAAAATGTGGGGTAAGATCAAAGGAAAGAAGGCCACCTACATCAACCGAGAGGGTGAGAGAAAGACCAAAATCACACCTACCTTCGGAGAGAACTTGACCTACTTCTTCAACTATCAGGTCAACTTCATGTACTGGCGTTACTTCTTGTGGAACTTCGTGGGTCGTCAGAACGACATACAAGCGGACGGTGGTGATGTTTACGGTAACTGGATCACCGGTATCAACTTCATCGACTCCCTCATGTTGGGCAACCAAGACAACTTGCCGGACGACATGAAGAACAACAAGGGACGTAACACTTATTATGGCATTCCACTTTTGTTGGGTATCTTGGGATTGGTTTACCAATACAGCAGAAAGAAAAAGGATAACCGTTCGGCGGGTATCCAAAGCTTCACCGTGACCTTCACCCTCTTCTTCATGACAGGTCTCGCCATTGTATTGTACCTGAACCAAACTCCGCTTCAGCCTCGTGAACGTGACTACGCTTATGCGGGATCATTCTACGCGTTCTGTATCTGGATCGGACTCAGCGTCCCTGCCATCGTGGAGTTGTGTTTGCGCAAGTTAAACCCTACCGTAGGGGCAGCCATCGCCACAGTCATCGGACTTTTGGGCGCACCGACATTGATGGCTTCCCAAAACTGGGACGACCACGACCGTTCAGGCAGATACACTTGCCGTGATTTCGGGCAAAACTATCTGCTCACCATGGCTCCTAACGGTGTGATCTTCACCAACGGAGATAACGACACCTTCCCATTGTGGTACAACCAAGAGGTGGAAGGCGTAGGAGAGGATCAACGCGTAGCGAACCTCAGCTACCTCCAAATGGGCTGGTATGTGGATCAAATGAAGCGTGACGCTTACGCTTCCAAGGCTTTGCCAATCTCGCTTCATCCGAAAGACTATATGAACGGTAGGATGGATTACGCCGAGATCGTCGACCTCGTCGGCGGAGAGGCCATCGATTTGAAGAAGGCCAACCAGATTTTGGTGGACAACGATATCAACCTTAGAAAGAAAATCCTAAGGAATCCAGACCAAAAGTTCTGGTTCTATCCAACTAGAAACTTGACATTGGATGTCAACGCGAAAGATGTCATCGGATACAATGTGGTAGAACCAAAGGATATTCCGAACATCGTTCCTACCATGCACATCGGATTCCCTTCCAGCAAGAGATACCTTGGCAAGCAAGAGATCTTCATTCTCGACCTTCTCGCCAACAACAACTGGGAGAGACCACTCTACTTCGCGACAACCGTCGGCAAAGAGAGCTTCACCGGTTTGAACGATTACCTCCAATTGGAGGGTATGGCATACCGCATCGTTCCAGTGAAGAAAAACCCATTGATCAGCGGTGAGGTCGTCAACACGGAGAAGATGTACGACAATATGCTCCACAAGTTCAAATGGGGTGGCATCGCGGAGAATCCTGATATCTATTTGGAGGAGAACAACCTTCGTATGACCTCCACACTTAGATTGATGTTCCTCAGATTGGTGGATGGACTCCTCTTGGAGGCTACACAAGCCACCACCAAGCGCGACTACTGTGAGTTGTTGTCATGGGCATTGCGCGAGAACCGCGACAACAGATACATGAATACCTTCAGGAACTATTCAGCCATGTATTTCAACAACAGCATGATCGCAAGTGCTCAACGATATTCAGACTCCACGTTGATCAGCAACGCGAGAACAAGCGCCATCGAGATCCTTGGACAGGAAAGCAGATCCAAGAGCAACGAGGAGTTGGCGGTAGCTATCAGAAATTATGGAAACGCCATCGACACCAGCGAGGCGAGAGCATTCGCCAACGAGCGTAAGCAACGCGCCATCGAGGTATTGGACTACGCGCACAAGGTATTGCCAGCGCCACAAGTTCCATTGACCACCATCTCTTTGATGATGGCTAAACAATATGATGAACTTGGCCAATACGAGAAGGCTAAGCCAACGCTTGAGGCGATGAAGAAGAGCGCACTCCAACACTTGGCTTGGATCAGCGGCATGGATCCGCAACGCCAACGCAAAACAAGCGAGTCGGAAGTATTCACAGAGCATTTCAGAATCCTCCACGAGATCGTTTCGATCGAGAAGGCCCACAAGGAGCCATACGCCGAGGAGGATGATAGTTTGTTGGATAAATACTATCCGATTTACCAAAAAATGATGAATTAAAATGTTTATCGAACAATTGCCAATTGTGTACAGGAAACTATTTCCTGGCACAATTTGGCGAATACCTCGCAAAGAGAAAACCGTATATCTCACCTTTGACGACGGTCCCATTCCGGAAGTGACGCCGTTTGTCCTTGAGCTATTACGGAAAGAGGGCATCAAAGCCACATTCTTCTGCGTAGGTGACAATGTGAGAAAACATCCCGATGTGTTCCAACAGGTATTGGACGAGGGGCACCTTGTGGGCAACCACACCTTCAACCACCTTCAAGGGCTATATACCTGGTCGAGGAACTACATCAAAAATGTCGGAAAGGCGGACGAACTGATACACAGCAAACTATTCAGACCGCCACACGGCATCCTCAGATATTTGCAGTTCGTGACGCTCCGCAGAAAATTCAAAATCGTTTTCTGGGATGTGGTCACCAGGGACTACAATCAAAAGTTATCCGGAGAAGAGGTGATGGATATCGTTAAGAAATATACCAGAAATGGTTCGATCATCGTCTTCCACGACTCACTGAAAGCGGAAAAGAATATCCGTTACGCTTTGCCCAGGGCGATAGCGTACCTCAGGGCGGAAGGATATAAATTTGAAGTATTAACCGAAGAAAATATAAAAGACGGAATATGAATGTACTATTGTTAGGATCAGGCGGTAGAGAGCACGCATTGGCGTGGAAGATCGCTCAAAGCAAAAAGGTGGAGAAACTTTTCATCGCGCCAGGTAATGGTGGAACACTTACCGTTGGTGAGAACGTGAACATCGCGGCGACAGACTTCCCTGCCCTCAAGCAATTCGTTTTGAACAACGGTGTGAACATGGTGGTTGTAGGACCCGAAGACCCATTGGTGAAGGGTGTTTACGATTTCTTCGTTAATGATCCTGAGTTGAAACAAATTCCAGTCATCGGCCCATCCAAAGAGGGTGCCCAACTGGAGGGTAGCAAAGACTTCGCGAAGGCATTCATGATGCGTCACAACATTCCAACCGCACGCTACAAGAGCTTCACCTCCCAAACACTCGAGGAGGGTTGTAAATTCTTGGAGGAGTTGGAGGCACCATACGTATTGAAAGCAGACGGTTTGGCTGCCGGTAAGGGAGTGTTGATCATCCCTGATTTGGCGGAGGCCAAGCAAGAGTTGCGCAATATGTTGGACGGTAAGTTCGGTGAGGCGAGCTCAACGGTAGTCATTGAGGAGTTCCTCTCCGGAATCGAATGTTCCGTATTCGTTTTGTCAGATGGAAACGGCGGTTACAAGATCCTTCCGGTAGCGAAAGACTACAAGAGAATCGGCGAGGGCGATACAGGCCTCAACACAGGCGGTATGGGTGCCGTTTCACCAGTGCCATTCGCTGATAAGGTATTCATGGAGAAGGTGGAGAAGAGAATCGTCATCCCTACCATCGAAGGATTGAAGAAAGAGAACATCACCTACAAAGGTTTTATCTTCCTTGGCTTGATCAACGTGAAGAACGAGCCTATGGTGATCGAATACAACGTCCGTATGGGCGACCCAGAGACAGAGGCTGTGATGCTCCGTATCAAATCCGACCTTGTTGATCTATTCGAGGGCGTAGCCGCAGGCAACCTTGCCAGCAAGACCTTGGAGGAGGACGAGCGTGCCGCTGTAACCGTCATGCTTGTATCAGGCGGATATCCTGAGGCATACGAGAAGGGCAAAGTAATCACTGGTTTGGACGCTGTGGAGGATAGCATCGTATTCCACGCCGGAACCACCATGAAGGATGGCCAATTGCTCACCAGCGGCGGTCGTGTGATGTCCATCAGCTCTTACGGAAAGACCAAAGAGGATGCTTTGGCAGTCTCTTTCAAGAATGCGCAAAAGATCGCGTTCGACAAGAAATATTTCCGTTCCGATATCGGAAAAGACTTAAAATAAGATAGGAGATGCAATACCTACAATACAAAGACAATATTCTACCAGGAGTGTCAACCTTCTTGATCTCCCTCCTTGTCACGCTTGTATTGTGGTACGATATTTTCCTACCAGACTTTACAGCGAGTGGAGGGGCTCCCATTGTGGGAGACTCCCCACTCGCTCATTTATTGAACGGGTACCTCCCCTTTGATAGCCTTTGGGGGCGCATCGTCGCGCTACTATGCCTCATCATCACAGCCTACTGTATCACCAGTTTGAACGATACCTTCGGCTTCATCAATGTCCGAACAGTTCTTCCCGGATTGGTCTTTATCGTCATCGTCTCGCTTTTGATGCGGCCACACGTTTTCTCGACGGCTTGGATCACCACCCTCTGCACCGTACTCTTTGTGAACAGTACCTTCAAACTGGTCGAGGGTAATCCCGAAAAATTTATCCTTAGGGCTTTCGACGCAGGTTTGGTGCTCTCGTTGTCCACCCTATTCGCCATGCACACCATCATCTTGGCGATTCCGTTCTTCATCCTTCAATACCGATGCAACACGCTGAACATCAAATTGTTCTTTGCGTTTCTCACAGGTTGGGTACTCCCCTATTTCTACTGCATTCTGATCTCCCTCGGCATAGGCGACATAGAGCCATGGACCAACTATTGGAGAGAGTGGTTCCAATTCGACGGCACACTGATCACGGCCAACGGATTAGACGTCATAATCTATATGGGCATCATCTGTCTGCTCTTCATTATCGCTTTCCAGCACTTCCTCCACACGCGTTCCAGTCAAAACATCCGAAGCCGCGAGGAGGTCGTATTCCTGATCTCCTGTTTCTTCACAACGATCGTCATCATGCTGATGAACCTAAGCGAGGCGCACATCATACTGCCCACTTGCATTTTCTTCGTATCGTTCATCATCGGACAATATTTCACCTTGGAATGGTCTAGACTATCCAAGATTCTTCTCATCATATTCACTTTGACCTCCATCCTATTTTTCGTGCAACCCAATTTCGTATAACGATGGTAGAGACACTCGTTAACTTTCTCGTCGATTACGGCTATTGGGGAATGTTCTTAATGGCATTCCTGGCAGGATCTATCATACCCTTCAGCTCAGAGGCTGTCCTATCCGGATTGCTGGTGGCGGGAGCCAATCCATTGCAATGTCTGATAGCGGCCACACTCGGGAATGTGTTAGGTGGCATGACTTGCTACTGGTTGGGCAGAATGGGCAAAATGGATCTGTTGGAACGACGCTTCAACATCAAACAGGAGAAGGTCATGCTATGGAGTGAGAAACTTCGCCACAAGGGCTCCATCTTCGCGTTTTTCGCTTTCGTGCCCATCATCGGCAGCGTCATCGTGGTCACCTTGGGCTACTTAAGAAGCAATCCATGGCTGGTATGCCTCTTCATGATAATGGGAAAATTCTGCAGATACTTCATCTGGATGACCGCTCACAATTACATTGTAGGATAATTTTTTCGCATATTTTTTTTAAATTTGCATTCAAAAGAAGATTAGTATGAGACACAAAATATTCAGACCGATAGTATTCGTCCTATTCGCTATGACAGCGTTGTTCGCATCCTGTGGAGATGACGAGGATACATCATTGGATTATAAGAACTTAAGCGATCCCCGCATTCGCAGCATGAAGTTGAGCAACATCACTGTCGACTTCGTGGTGAATGATTTGGACCAACTGATCTTCAACTACGACTCATTGAATGTCGGAACCAATGTGAGCAATATCTTCACCTACTTCTACGGATACACATCACAACCTACCGTACAAGTGAAGATAGGAAACGAGTGGGTCGCCTTCAAAAACGGTTCGCAACTGAACTTGACCGAACCAGTCGAGATCATCAGCACATCACAAGACGGTAAAAACCAGAAGAGATATACCATCGCCCTTCGCACCCACAACTACGACATCTCAGCCATCACATGGCACCCATTCGGCACCATCGACCTCAAGGCGAAGGTAGCTACCCAACAGTCGTACAGCAAAGGCAAACAAAAGTATTGGTTCTACTCGGATGAGACAGGAGCCAGCCACCTTGCTACCTCCATCGACGGAAAGCAGTGGAGCGACCGGACCATCTCTGTCGAAAACGCCAACTGGTTCTCTTCCGCTTTGGTGGGCGACTCCATTTTCGTACAAAACACGACAGGAGAGATCTACGCCGCTGAGATCAACACACTTACATTCAGCCAGCTCTCCTCCAGCATGAAACTAGACAAGATCCTCTTCGCCATCGGCAATAAGATTTGGGCCATCGCGCAAGAAGGAGAGGGTTACGCCCTTTACGAACGAACCACTGGCGATTTCCAATTGAAATCCACACTCTCTTCGGATTTCCCTTCCGAGAATTTGGTGACCTTCACCTCCGCGTCAGGTTATACTTCACTCGGTTACATCTACGCCACCCAAAACGGATATGGTACTGTTTGGACAATCGACAGCAAGGGACACGCCCGTGTGCTCCAACAGCCTAACGGCACTATTCCTGCCTTGAAGAACCCTATTTTGTTCCAATACGAGAACCTATTGGGAATCGTCGGCGGCGAATTGACGGACGGCAGCCGATCAACGAAATGCTACTCTTCTCAAGATTGCGGCGCCACTTGGAGCCACGATTGGCACAAAGACCTGAACGGAGAGAGCGCTACCATCACCCATCCAGGAACATTCGTCCTCTCACAAGAGGGGGAAGTTATATTTGTCGGTGGAAATACGGAAAGCGGCACCTCCAACATCGTCTGGAAGGGTGTGCTCAACAAGTTGACCGCAGATGATTTGAACTATCAAAACTAATGACAATGAGAAGGATTTTAGGCATTGGCGAGACTGTCTTCGACATTCTTTTTAAGGAGAACCAACCCATAGGAGCAAAACCGGGAGGATCTGTCTACAACGCATTGATCTCTTTGGGCAGATTGGGTTTGGAGCCCGCCTTCATCAGCGAAATCGGAAATGACAAGATTGGCACCATCATCAAGGATTTCTTGGACGCCAACCATGTGAAGACAGATTACATCTACTCTTTCGACAAAGGGAAGACCCCATTGGCATTAGCCTTTTTGGATGAGAAACAAAATGCGGATTATCTCTTCTACAAAGATTATCCATCCGACCGATTGGACTATATCATGCCAGAGATCAAGGCGGATGACATCTTGGTGATCGGATCATACTACGCCTTGAATCCAGTGCTTCACGATAAGTTGGTCGACCTTTTGGATTACGCGCAAGAGAAGAAGGCGATCATCTACTACGATGTGAATTTCCGCAAATCACACATCAACGATGTGCGCCACTTGATGCCAACCATTTTGGATAACTTCGAGTACGCGGATATTATCAAAGGTTCAGACGAGGATTTCTTAAACATCTATGGTGAGGAGGGTGCCGAGCAGATTTACCACGACCACATCAGTTTCTACTCCAAGAACTTCATCTACACCGAAGGCGCAAAGGGAGCCCACGTATTCGGCAACAAGTTCAGCAAGCAATACCAAGGCAATGTCATCACCCCAGTCAGCACCGTAGGCGCGGGGGACAATTTCAACGCGGGTGTAATTTATGGTTTGATCAAAGAGAATGTCACTTTGGATGAACTCAAAGAGGGTGTCTCCGAAGAGAAATGGAACAACATCGCACGCTGCGCGATCGACTTCTCAGCCTTTGTCTGCACAACTGTAGACAACTACATCTCACCAGAGTTCGCACAAGAATATTTGAAGAAATAAAAACAATAAATTAAAAGATACGATTATGAGCAATGTTCAAAATCAAGTAGCTGAAAAATTACTCAGCATCCAAGCCGTAAAGCTTCAACCATCGAACCCATTCACTTGGGCATCAGGTTGGAAATCTCCAATCTATTGCGACAACCGCAAGACATTGGCTTATCCAGAGATTCGTACCCTCATCAAGGAGGAGTTGGCAAATATTATCCGTGAGAAGTACAACGACGCGGACGTTGTGGCAGGTGTTGCGACAGGAGCGATCGCACAAGGTGCGCTTGTAGCGGATTTGCTTGGCAAACCATTCGTCTATGTACGTTCAGCAGCGAAGGACCACGGTATGGGTAACTTGATCGAGGGCGAGTTGAAGGCAGGACAGAAGGTAGTGGTGGTAGAGGATTTGATCTCTACCGGCGGTAGTAGCTTGAAGGCGGTCAACGCACTTCGCGAGGCTGGCGCTGAGGTGATGGGCATGGTAGCCATCTTCACTTACGGATTCCCTTTGGCAGCGGAGCAATTCGCCGCAGCAAAGGTGAATTTAACTACCCTTTCCAACTACGAGGCAGTTCTTCAACACCTTTTGGAGAAAAAGGTCATCGGAGAGAGCGAATTGGCGACATTGAAGGAGTGGCGTAAGAGCCCAGACACTTGGGGCAAATAATACAGAAATAATACAAGAGAGTATGACGACAATCGAGAGCAACATCACCAAGTCGATCTATAGCGACGAAAAGATTTTCAGCATTCTTTCCGATCTCTCCAATTTGGAGCGCATCAAGGATAGAATACCCCAAGACAAGGTGAAAAACATGAGTTTCGACAGAGACTCATGCACATTCGAGATCGCCAACGCACCCCTTGGTCCTGTGACAATCCGAATCGTTGAGCGTGAGCCTAACAAGACCATAAAGTTCGGTTCCGACCAATCACCGATTCCATTCAATGTATGGATTCAACTAAAATCCGTTGGGGAGAATGACACCAGAATGAAGGTGACCATCAAGGCAGAGCTCAATATGATGATCAAAATGATGGTGGAGAAGCCATTGAAGCAGGGCTTGGATAAGGCCGCTGAGATGTTAGCGGCATTGCCTTACGGAGATATGTAAAATTAGAATAGAAAATTACGGATGAGAGGGTTGTCTTAGGGCAACCCTTTTTTGCTTTATGATAAGAGATACATGAAATAGATTACCGCAAACCGCAGAACATCGTCGCGCATCAGACTCACACCTTGTACTCCGCCATCACCATACCCACCACAATGGCCGCCGCACCCGCAACAGCAACTCCTGTTATCCTCTCATCCAACACAATCACGGCGGTAATCATCGTGACCAATGGGACAACATAGATATAATTCGAGGCCAAAACAGTTCCCAATTGCTTCAATACCTTATTCCAGACCAAATAACCGAACAGAGAGGAGAAGAAGAGCAGCAATAGGAAATTGACAATCACCGCTGGTTCCGAGAAACTTGTCCAAGGGATGGCGGAGCCGTCGAACAGAAGGATCGGAATAGTAGTCAGGCAACTGTAAAAAAAGACTTTACGGGTGATGAACAGCGTGGAATAATGGTCATATAGTTTCCTGATAATCACGGAGTAGATCGTCCAGACCACAGCGGCACCCAGAGCCATCAAATCCCCCACAGGAGAGAGCCCCAGCAACTGACCATTCAAAACCACCAGCACCATACCGACAAAAGTGACCAGAGACCCAATGACTTGGCGTACACCCAAACGCTCTTTCTTGTATAATAGGCTGACCACGATAAGGATCATCAAAGGATTGGTGCAGACAATCAAGGAGACATTGGAGGAGGGAGAGATGGTGAGCGCCGTGTTTTCCAGCCAGAAATAGAGAGTTCCACCCGCCATTCCACCGACCAAAAGCCTCAACTCATCCCGCCAACTATCCGCTCTCATTCGTTGATGGCTACACAACAACAGAAGCAAATAGGTGGTCACAAAACGGACAAAAAAGATGAAGATCGCGGAGAAACCGTAGGACAACAGCACCTTAGTGGAGACAAAACTCGTTCCCCAAAAAGTCACCGTCAGAATGGCCAATAGACGCCAAACGCCTCTACCCAACCCCTTCATCACTCCGCCACAACAATATAATCGCCATTATCACGGATGTTCCGATACATCCTGAGACCCGACATCGCAGGTCCCTCCACACGGTTACCGATGCCATAGGAGAGATCGAATTTAGACTTACACATCGGACAGACGACGAAAGGCATGGAGACCACCATGGGATTAGTCCTCGACCGATCGTATGGACAAGCCAAATCGCAACATCCCAACTTTCCATCCAAATCCCGGAAGATGGCGATGCCGCCATAACCCAATTTATAGTTGGAGGGATAGATTTGGGAATAGGTGTAGGTAATGGCGTGGTTCGACACCATCAGTTCAGTATACTCACTCGTATAGGTCTTCACATAGACTTCGCTGTTGGGAATCAACGACTCGTCATCCCTACATGAGAAGGAGATCACCGATAATAGAGAGAGCGTTAGAATAAAATATAATTGTTTCATTGATAGTAATTTCATTTGATAAGCGCTTCATTTGATGACTATTACATACCACAAAGATACGAACAAATCTCAAAATCTCCCCACCACTTGGGATAATCTGTTTTGTTTGCCTAAATTTGTATCATGTAAAATGATGAAGATGGTAAATCTATATTTCGACAAATACATCGGGGCGCCACTCGCCTATAGTTTCTTTCCGGCCCAATACTCCCTGGGGAATCAATTGGTGGAAGAGGGATACAACATCGCCCTCATCGGCGTAAAGAGCGAAATGAACGCAGGTAACCCAGGCAGCGAATCGGCTCCAGACGCCATCCGCCAACAACTCTATGCGCTACGCGGTGGTTTCAAGCAGACAAAGATCGCCGATTTGGGCAATCTCAAATTAGGGAAAAGCCTCTCCGACACCTACTCCGCACTGAAATGTGTCGTGGGAGATCTTCTTGACCAAAAGATCATTCCGATCGTCATCGGCGGAAGTCACGAACTCACCTATCCCATCTTCGAGGGGATGAAAGAGAAGATCCAACATATCCGCACCACAATGGTCGATTGCAAAATGGACTATCCCTACAGCACCACCGACGTCTTCGAGGGAAACACCTTCGCGAAGAGGATCATCGACGACAATCAGACCGAAGAGTTCAAACTATTGGGATACCAAGGCTACTTCTGTCCACAACCCTATATCGATAAGTTGGAGGGACACCGATGTCTGTTGGTCCGCGCCGGATCGCTTTTCAGGAACATCATGTCGGTAGAGCCTCTTCTGAGGGATACGGATCTGCTCAGCATCGATATGTCCGCCATCCGACACGCCGACTCTCCTGGTTACGCGAGAGCCATATCCAACGGACTGAGCGGAGAGGAGATCTGCCAAATCGCCCATTACGCGGGATTAAGCGACAGCATATCCGCCTTCGGTCTTTTCGAAGCCAATCCCACCTTCGACA
The DNA here is from genome assembly GCA_045639525.1 of Paludibacteraceae bacterium. Taxonomy (GTDB): domain Bacteria; phylum Bacteroidota; class Bacteroidia; order Bacteroidales; family Paludibacteraceae; genus UBA1181. The sequence goes on from JAZUDI010000005.1 coordinate 33,947, forward strand.
ACAGCGACCAAACCGCCTCCCTCGCGGCACAGATCATCTGGCACTTCATCGAGGGCGTGGACAACCGTTACGGTGATTATCCTGTCAAGGATATCAAGAAATACCAAGAGAGGGTAGCCATTTTCCCCGCCGAACAAGAGGAGAATATCCACTTCTTCGTGAACAGAAGCAACGGAAGGTGGTGGATTAAAATTCCGACTAAATCAGGGGATAAGATATATGCTTGCAACGAAGCCGATTACCGGTCAGCCTGCGAGGGTGACCTTCCCTACATCTGGATGAGACATTTTATGAATTGAAAGGTGAATTCTCCGCACGAACTAAAATTACGGGCGGGAAGATAAGAAATGTATGCATCATGAGGGCGTATTCAATACGCCCTACCTTCGAGGCGTTTCCAAAACAGATCCGGTTTATCGTTGATGACGAGCGCCTCCGGGAACTCCTCCTCCTGAAGCAACCGGTAGACATGGTCGTATCGGGCCACATCGAAGGAGATATGGGCGTCACTTCCCATAATCACCATCAACTCATATTTCTTACACAGACGAATCATCTCCCTGTGGCAATCCCACGCATGCTCCTTACCTCGGCTGGGGCTCAACGAACTGTTGTTGATCTCCAACAAGGCGCGCGTCTCCTTCGCCGTCTGTACCAAACGTTCGAAATCCAACTGCGCCGTTCCGTCCGCCGGGTGGCTGATGATGTCGATCATGGGATTGCGCATCACCTTTATCACCGCATCGGTATTCTCCTCCCTGATACCCGGCTTGTAGCAAGAGTGGTGGATACCCGCGATTCTGATTTTCAATTTTCGAATAGTCTTCTCCGGCAAATCCAACTTACCTGTTGTGTCGAGGATATTGATCTCCGCGCCCGTCAGGATCTTCACACCATACATCTCCTCGGGAATCACACTCAAGTTGTTGAAATAGGCGTCATCACACGCTCCCTTGATGGTAGGGCCATGCTCGGCCATACCAAGTATCTGCAACCCCTTTTCGGAGGCCGCCTTCGCCATCTCCTGCATGGTGCTGTACGCATGTCCACTCACAATGGTATGGGTATGTACATCTAACGCTATTTTCATGGATTTCACTTTTAAGACAAATATAATGTTATTCCTTTGAAATAGCAATACCATTGCCATGTCGGGCCTTAATATTCAGATTTGTTAACGCTTCGGCTCTAACTCGTTGCCAATAAACACATTGATACGATAAATTTTTATATCTTTGTCGCAAAGTGTATTAAAATGAAACGACTTTTTACGACATATATCCCCCACTCGCTCGCTATTATGGCGATTATCGCGGGTATTTGTTATCTGGTCAACACGCTCAGGTACAGTTCCGCTTTCCTTGATCCGGTCGGCCAAACTTTGGGTAATTTCACCATGACCGACTCCTATTTCCAAATTGAGAACACCAATGCGGAGGAGGTGGCGGATTTCAATCCAGACATTATTTTATACGATTTATCCACCTGCTACTCCCGTGCGGAGATCGCCGCCGGCATCCAAGCCATGCACGATGCGGGTGCCCGATGCATCGCCCTTGACTGCATCTTCGGTCCGAACAACAGCGACACACTCGCCAACGACAGTTTGGTCCGTGTCATTTCCCGATGCAAGAATGTCATCGCCGCATGCAGAATGGTGCCTAACTACGACGAATTCATCAAGGAGGAGTCCTTCTTCGTCAAGAAGACGGGTTGCGTGGAGGCTTGCGTAAACGTGGAGAATGAGACCATCCGACACTTCAACAAGACCTTGACCATCGGCGACACGACGCTCAGCACATTCGTTCACGAAATCGTGAAGATGTCCTACCCTGAAATTTACGAGATGTGGGAGAAGAGAGCGGGCGACGAAGAGTTGATCCACTACAAGCAAACATTCTTCAACAAGATTCACATATACGACGAATTATTCGAGGAGGATTTCAAGGATAAGGTGGTGTTGGTAGGAGACTTCCAGGACCTCCGCGATTTCCACGACATTCCCATCGCTGTGAATGGAGCCAGAAGGATCTGCGGAACCACCATCCATGGTTACGCGATCGCCACCCTCACCACGCCAGGCAGATTGATCACTCAGATGCCTGAAAGCTCCGCACTTTGGTTGGGTATCCTCTATACCCTCCTCTACTGCATCATCTATTGTTTCATCAACGAAAAATACAACGACGTGTCGGGATTCCTTTCCACTTCGTTGCAGATATTCATGATGTTAGCATTGGTCTTCTTGGGTGGATATCTATTCTTGGAAAAACAATACAACCTCTCCCTCGCTTATGCGTTAGTAGGCACAGGATTGGCGGCCTACGCAGCGGAGATATTCTATTACGTATTATTTAAAATACAGAAAATCAGAGCGAAAAAGAATCCGGGAGAAAAGACTTTTGAACAACAAATTGTAGAATATACAGAAAATAGATAGATCATGAAAAAGTATTTAATGACACTTTGCTTATTGGCTTTCGCCATCGCATCAGTCTCCGCACAGAAGGCTGAGAGAAGTGTGAAGACCGGTAAATGGGGATTTATGGTTGGATCCACCTGGGTTGTCCAACCTATTTATGAGAACTACGACCAACAAAACGCTTTCGGTCCTGGTCGTAAATTCGCTGTGGTCCAATATCAAGGCAAATGGGGCGCGATAGACGCGACGGGAAAATACTATACAAAGCCAGTGTTTGAGACCAAGGCTATGGCTTTCCAAGCCGTGAAATTGGCGATTAAGGGTGGCGACAGAAGCGTCTTCCTCTACCCGCTCTACGATCCTGCCTACAACAAATGGGGATTTGTGGACTATACGGGAGAGATGTACTTCCGACCAATCTATGAGGATGTGGACAAGGAATTCTGCTTCTCAAGAGGAAAGAGCTACACCATCGTGAAGTTAGACAAGCAATGGGGTGCTGTGGACCGTGAGGGTGTGATGTTCATCAACCCATATTTCGTCTCCAAAGAGGAGGTCCGCAACGCTGTAAAAGAGTGGGAAACCCAAGCTGTATTGGGCGAGAACCTCTACATCGGTTTGAAGGCCGGCGTAAAGAAAATCGGTTTCGTCAACTACCTCGGTAACTGGGCCATGAAACCAGTATTCGAAAATGTGGACAAGACAGCTCTCTTCAGCGCCACCAACAACTTCGCCGTAGTGAAGTACAAGGGCAAGTGGGCCGCTATCGACCGTGCCGGAAACTTCGTGGTGAAACCAACCTTCGCCGACATGGCAGGTGCCAAGGCAGCCGCTCAAAAATGGCAAAACAACAATCCGAAGGGACGCGTTGCCGCCTCTTTGGTTCCAAACTTGGAGTCATTCACCTACAAGACACCTAACTTGGCCGCACAGGAGCCACTCAAGAAACCGGATCCAACACCGGTAACACCAAGCCAACCTGACACCAAGCCAGTCACTACGCCTGAGACACCATCCATCACCCACAAGGTGGAGGGTGCCCCTACGATCAAGATTTTGTCACCAAAGAACGGTGCGCAATACTCCTCCCCAGAGGTTACCTTCACCTATGAGACCTCAACCCATGACGGAAGCGAGCCAGAGATCATCGCCTACATCAATGGTGAATTGATGCCTCGTACCAAGGGGGTAAAACGTGTCGGAAAGCAGATCACGCTCACCTTGCCTCGCGTGAACGATTGCCGCGTGCAACTCATCGCGAAGGACAACAGGGGACAAAACAGCGATCCCGCTGTCGTATTGCTCCACTATCGAGGCGACCGTCCAAAACCAGCATTGCACGTCTTTGCAGTCGGTGTCAGCGACTATGACCAAGCAGACTTGAAGTTGCAGCACGCCGCCAAGGATGCCGCGGACTTTATGAATACGGTTAAGACTTGCAACCTCTCTCAATACCAATCTTTGAAGACAGAGAATTTGGTACAAGACAAGGCTGCCACTGATAAGAACATCAAGAAGGGTCTCTCTTCATTGGTGAACTCAGCCAACCAAGGCGACGTCATCCTTCTCTTCTTCTCCGGACACGGTGCGAAGGAGGGTGCTGAGACCTACTTCCTCTCATGCAACGCCGAAAGCAACGACCTCTTCGCCTCCGCAGTGGACTTCGATATCATCCGAAGCGCCCTCAAGAGATTGAAAGACAAGAAGTGCCGCATCATCATCTTCATGGATGCTTGCCACTCCGGTTCCATGTACGGTGTTAAGGGAAGCGCGGAGACCTTCTCTATGGCTGAGCCTGACATCATCGGATTCTACTCCAGCACAGAGGCTCAGAAATCCAACGAGTCCGAGCAATGGGAGAACGGTATCTTCACCAAGGCATTGTTGGAGGGTATCAAGGGCAAGGCAGTTGACGAGGAGGGCAATATCACCCTCGACGCTTTGGAGCTTTATATCCGCAACCAGGTAAGACAAGCGACAAACGGAAGACAAATGCCTATCTTCGAGAACAGACAAGGTAATTTCATCTTGTTTGAAAAGAAATAATAGATGGATTCACAGTGGAGACGTGGCGCTGCCGCGTCTCTACCATAAATATTTAGGCACAATTTTTGTACTATATCTTATATAAACCAATTAGAAAGGAGTTCATTATGAAAAAAGGTTTCTTTATCGCGCTATTCACGATGCTGGTTAGCCTCGTAAGCGCACAAGATATCTACGTCTATGCCATCATCGGCCAGGCGGAGAAGCAAGAGAATGGACAATGGGTGGCCCTCCAAAAGAGAAATCCGCTCCAATTGAACGACGTGGTACGCGTGGGAAACAATTCAGCGCTATCCTTCATCGACCGCAAGGCGGAGAAGATCTACTCTATCTCCCAAAACAACGGACAAAAGGTGAGCGAACTAATTGCCAACTACAAGGGCAAGCAAAGTTACGCAGCTAACTTCGTATCTCACGCCTCTAAATCACTCTTCAACGGTGGATCGGACCGAATCAGCCACGAGGCTGCCGGTTGTACCTACCGCGGAGACATCGTTGAGAACGATATCGCCAAGGCTATTTTGGCAAAACACAAAGGCAATGAGTTAGGTTCTATGAACAACGCCAACACAGACTACGCTATCTCATTCTCTATCCTCGACCGCAGAACAAGAGCTGAGTTGGAGGGTGTCGTAGCATTGGACAGCCAAGCTGTGTTCAGAATCAAGAACAGCAGCGAGACACCATTGTATGTCAATATCCTCGACATCAACAAGGATGGTGAGAAGTACGATTGCTTGCCAATCGACGACGCTACCACCATGTCCCACTTGCTCATTCCAGGCAACTGTACGATCGACTTGACCACCTACCCAGTAGAGTTCTCCGAGCCAGTCGGTACAGATAACTTGATCCTCATCGCTACCGAAGTTCCTTACGATCTTCGCCAAGTGATGAAATATTTTGACAAAGCAGATGCCTCTAAATTGCAAGACGCATCCTACCCAGTAGGTGTTTATTGCAAGAAAATTGAAGTAAAAAAGTAAAAATATTTGCCAAGCAGGATGGTTTGGCACGGTTTTTGCATTACACTTAGAGGCATTGTGAAATGCTTTCCTTATAAATTTGTAGTTTAGTTCTAATTTGCGTTTTTTAAAAAAGAGAAGCCATCCATTCGGGTGGCTTTCTTTTTCACAGTTCATCACAAAGCAAACTATGGCAAGAAATGATTTTAAAGAAGTATCTATTAATGTCAGTTTGAATTCATATATGATGAGTACAACATACGAATTGTATGATTGGGGGCATCAGGTATGCAGTTCTACTCCTGCTTTCCTTTTACCTAGGGGCTGTAGCAATGATGAATTGACAAGTCACATCATGTTGTGTTACAATAGTAGCGGAACGATATCTAATAATGAATACGATAATCTTGGTGGTTTTGATTCGTGTAGAAAAACTTACAAATTAAAATCGCTTGACAGATTTTATCGATTTACCGTTGGTTTCACACTGACATGGGAAAATAAACGAGTTGGCTTTTTTAAGTTAAAAAAAGAGACGATTGTTCATATATGTGTATGGAAATACCGTTTAGGACAAAAGGGACACGATCAAGCTGATGATGTTTTTGAACTAAAATACGACGAGGAACGTCTCGAAGAGTTTGTAAAAGAACTTAGGCTAATAATGGACGAGATGTATGAAAAGTATCTTGGCAATACCATCACTTATCAGACCAAACTATTTGATCTCTGACCCGACGGTGGTGGCAGAAGCACAAACTACCTACTCGCTGAAGAGTAATTTATTCGACTTTCGCATTTACAAAATGCATATAATTCGTTAACAAACAAAAATAAAAAAAGCCGACTTGAATAAGTCAGCTTCTTTTGTGTGGTGCCACCAGGAATCGAACCGGGGACACAAGGATTTTCAGTCCTTTGCTCTACCAACTGAGCTATGGCACCATCGTTTTGCTTTTGCTCTGCAAAGGTAGGTACTTTTGCCGAAGATACAAACTTTTTCAGCTCTTTTTTTTAAAATATTTCACATTCGACTGGTTATCAATTATCTTTGCGTGAAAATCAAGCGTAAAAGCAAGAAAAGAATGGCGAACGGATCACAGGAAATCGAGGTGGAAGGCATCGGGAAGGTAACCATTTCCCATAGCGACAGAGCCAGACACATCTCCATTCGGATCAGAAATGGGGAGGTGATCCTCGTCATACCACGCTTCGGGAGGGTATCCGACGCGCTTTCATTTTTAGAAAAAAAGAGAGCTTGGGTCCAACAAACGCTGCGCAAATCAAGAGAGCGGTCGCAAAGCAAGGGGAGAAATCTATTCGACGAAAACCGTGAATTCAAGACACTAACCTTCTCGCTCCGTATCAGCCGTTCCGAGGGGCAGAAATTCATCATCTCACTCAAAGACGACATCTTACACATCCTTTGCCCCAAAGAGGTCAAAATCGAGGCGGAAAACGTCCAGGAACTCATCAAAAAGAGCATCACAAACGTTATAAGACGTGAAGCGCAACGGATACTCCCCGCCCGACTGAAAGAACTGGCGGATCGACACGGATTCAAATACAGTAGCTGTACCATCCGCGACACGCGAACTCGCTGGGGAAGTTGCAACGGGAAGGGAGACATCAACCTCAACCTCTTCCTGATGTGCCTACCGGAACATCTGATCGATTATGTGCTGATCCACGAACTATGCCACACCGTGGAACTCAACCACGGGCCTCGTTTCTGGGCGCTCGTCGATGGCTGCACGGGCAAGCCACACGAACTATTCCGGAAAGAGATGCAAAACTACCATCCAGGCTTATGAAACAAAAAAGGAGACGCTAACCTTCACGTCTCCTCATATCCTTTAACAGAATGGAATCAATCGTTCAAATCATCGATCCAACCGTCCCAATCCAACTTTAAGGTCAATCCATCGCTGTCCACCAAGATATTGGCATAAAAACGTCCATCTTCATCCTTATTGATACTCGCTACCGCAGAGACCACATCGCGCGTTTCCGACTTGCCGGCCGAACGCATGACGTTCAACACATTCGGGCCCAACATAGCCACCGAGTAGCTATCCTTTTCGTAATTGGAGAACAATACTTGAAGATACTTTTTCCCGCCATTTTCACTGGAATTTAAATCATACTCCTGATTCAAATCACAGCCATCCATCGAGAGATATACCATCAGCTCATCTTCTTCACCCTGATAAGAGGAGGAGTTGAAATATGCCTTGAAATAGAGTCCATGGTCAACAGTAAGCGCCGTGCTGCGTAGTATATACTTCACACCATTCACAAAAATAAAATCCGTAGACTCATTCTCCTTTAAGGCATCTTCCGGTGCCTTTTCACACGAAGCGAAAAATAACAACGACACAAAAGCCATCGTCATCACAACGAAAATACGTTTCATAAATAATAAGTGCAATAATTAACAATAAAACCCGCCATCGTGCCAAACATAAGCCAAACACGAATGGTATGCAAAGATACAAATCAAAACGATGATTCAAATTGCTATTTGTCTATAAAATAATACAATAACCATTATTAAGCAGATGAAATGCAGGAAAATTAAGGTGTAAAGTATCTAAAGCTAAATGTGAGGAAAGAGATATATTGGTAAAAATCACGCTCTTTCATTTGTCGAAATTTCATTGTTTTCTTAACTTTGCTACCATTAAAATCGCTAAAACCATATGTTACAACAGAAACTCCAACAGAAACTTCAACTAAAGCTATCCCCGCAACAGATCCAGACGATCAAGTTGCTCGAGATTCCTATGTTGGAACTGGAGGAGCGTATCAGGCAGGAGGTAGAGGAAAATCCCGCTTTGGAAATCAGCGATAACCCGATGGAATCGGGCGAGAATGATAAACAAGAAAAAGAGGAATCGGGCGAAAACGACCTTGACAACGACTACGATGGGGCGGAATACGACGAGGATAACTATCTCAACGACTATAAAAGCGAAGACGACGCCCCAGACTACGCCATCGAAGCGCAATCTCGCCAAGAGGCTCAACGCGAAGGCGTCTCCTACCTCAATGGAGAGACACTCCAAGAGCATCTCACCAACCAACTGAGCCTGCGTTCGGTCAAACCTGAACTGAAAGAGGTGACCGAATATGTCATCGGAAACATCGATGAAGACGGCTATTTGAGAAGATCCGCCGAATCAATGGTGGACGACTACTCCTTCCAGACAGGAAAGATCATTCACGAAATCTTCGTTGAAAAGGCGATTAACATCATCAAATCATTCGATCCGGCCGGTGTAGCGGCTGCCACGTTGGAAGAGTGCCTTCTGCTTCAATTGGAGAGAAAAAATCCGACACCGAAGATTGAAAAGGCGAAACTGATCATCCAAAAATCCTTCCAAGACCTATCCCAAAAACGTTACGACCGTATCATAAAGGATTTAGGACTATCCGAAGAGGAGATCAAAGAGGCGCTCTCGGAAATCGTGAAGTTGAATCCAAAACCCGGCAACTCGTGGGACACCTCGATGAGCGGCAACAGCACCCAAATAATTCCCGATTTCATCATAGAAAACGAGAACGGCGAACTCATCATCACGCTCAACCAACGCGCCATTCCGGAACTGAACATCAACCGAAATTTCGCTGAAATGCTCGATGAATACACCAATAACCGTAACAATCAGAGCAAAAGCATGAAGGAGGCGGCCCAATTCGTCAAACAGAAATTGGATTCGGCGAAATGGTTTATCGGCGCCATCAAGCAGCGTCACGACACGCTAAACAGCGTAATCAACGCACTGGTCGAGGCACAAAAGGAGTACTTCATGACGGGAGATGAGACAAAACTGAAACCTTTGATCCTGAAAGACATCGCTGACAAGACAGGTTACGACGTCTCCACCATTTCCCGTGTGAGCAACAGCAAATATATTCAGACAGAATTTGGCATTTTCCCTGTAAAGTTCCTTTTCACCGACGCTTTGCAGACCAATGACGGCGAAGTAATCGCCACCCAAGGCATCAAAACCGTATTGGAAGAGTGCATAAAGAACGAAGATAAGAAGAATCCGTTGACCGACGATAGATTAATGGAGATTCTCATAGAGAAGGGATTCCCGATCGCACGACGTACCGTCGCCAAGTACCGTGAGCAACTGAATTATCCTGTGGCGAGATTGAGGAAAGAATTATAAGAATAGAATATGGCATTCCCTAACGAAGATAACGTAGAATTGACTTCCGTCGCCACAGATTGTGAAGAGGGCAATGAGTCGCGTGCGGAATTAAAACGGAAAAGGAAAAATACGAGATGGATCGCCAGAATCATCTCCTTTATCTTCTTCCCGTTGCTGATTCCCATCTACGCTACGCTCATGCTCTTTGATATGCATATCTTCACCTACTATCCGACACCCTATGTCTCCGCGGCGAAGACAACCATATTCATTTTCGGCATCATCATCCCTTGCGTCTCATTCATCTTCCTCAAGGTGGTAAAGGCGATTTCCGATCTTCACGTTCCTCGGAAAGAGGAGCGGATCATCCCCTATATCTGCATCTCCTTCTGCTACCTATGCTGCGCATATCTGCTTTTCCGCAACGCCATGCCGACATGGGTTGTCAATATGAATATCAGCGTCGCATTCGTCATCTTCACGGAATCGATCATATCAAGATTCTGGAGAATCAGCGGACACGCCTCCAGCATGGGCTTATGGGCAGGCACCATCCTCGTATCGGGCTACGCCACCTACACCAACGTCTGTACCCCATTCTGTATAGTTTTACTCATCGCTGGCATCGTAAGCAGCGCCAGAATGTTCTTGAACCGCCACACCAGCGAGCAGTTGCTTGTCGGCTTTATCTACGGTATGCTATGCGTGGTGCTGATCGAATGGTTAAATCCTGCCACCCTACTCCGCTATCTATGATTTTTTAGAGATTTTTTTACCCTTACAGATTTCCGAGAAGGGACAATAAACACAAGCACCCTGATCCTCACACTTCCGGAAAGGTTGCTCCACCGAGAATATCTCCCGCAACAAGTTCTTTAAATTCTCCTCGATTTCACCGCACAATTCCGTCGCATTCGAAGAGGTGAGTCGAAGCTCATCACCCTCTTTCCGAGGATTGACCAAACCATTCTTACTGCTGACAAACATCAGATAGGGAATGACCGACTCTCCGGTCTCCTTGTAGCAGATATAGGAGTAGAGCCATACCTGCATGGCATAAGCCAAGTACTTCCGGTCGGAGGAGGGCTGGAAGAGCTGTTCAAAACCACTGCCATCTTCCCCGCCTTTATCCTTGGATTTTCCGCCACCCTTAATGATATACTTACCTTTAGGCAGAGAGCCTGTCTTATAATCGACCACCTGAAATCCCCAATCGGATTTTTGCAGACGGTCTATCACACCACCTAACTCAAAAAGTGATCCATCGACATCAAACGCCATCTTTTTCGTCTGCTCACCGCCTTCAACGGTGAATGGCGCCATCCGCACATCCATTGTCAACGCATGTTTGACATAGGCCAGAGCTGTCATCTTCATCAAGAGTTGTTGACCCGTATAGACACAATCGTCATGGTGGAAGAACTCACTGGCAAAGGCCTTGTCCACCTCCCGCTCCAACATCACTTCATCCTTCAACCACGCTTCAATAACGCCCTTTTCAACGACTCTTTTCCCGCATGCGTTATAGATATTCTCCATTACTTTATGGACAACGAGGCCTAAGATCCGATGATCCACACTATCTTCGATATCTTCCGGCTCTTTCAACCCCTCCACATAGGAGAAATAGAACTTCATCGGACACAAAAGATATGTATTGAGCATAGAAGGGGAGATCATACTTTTTCCACCCCTGTTAAGGTCATACTTATTTTTCAGATAGTCGATCATCTCCTGCGACTTGACCACCTCGAAGTTAATCTCTTGCGCCACTTTGATTTCGGAGCGTAAATCCTTTTTGACAAAGGTCACATTCTTCTCCGCCTCAACCATCAATTGCAACAAGAAACGGCTCATCTGCCCCTTGCTACCACCTGTGGTGGAGGAGCTATAAAGGAAGGTGACCTCCTCGGCTCGATGAAGGAGTCGATAGAAATAGTAAGCGTAGAGTGAATTCTTATGCTCAAGGGTAGTGAGGCCAAATCCCTTCTTTAAACTATACGGGATAAACGAAGATTCACCGCTTCCCTTCGGCAACACACCCTCATTGACAGAGAGCATCACCACATGCTTAAAATCCAAGTTTCGAGTCTCAAGGAATCCCATGATCTGCATTCCCATGACCGGTTCTCCGGAGAAAGGCACGGAGGTAGCCGATAGCATACGCTCCAACAACTTACACATGGTCTGTATATTCACCACCAAATCTTCCGATTTCACCAGAGAAATGAGACGATTGACAATCGTGTAGGAACGGAATATCGCCTCTTTGTAGAGCGGATTGTAGATGGCCACACTATATGTCTCTTTCGGATTGGACTGGGTATCCTTGTACTGAATACCGACACGCCTTAGGATATCAGCCAACCACTCGAGCATCGGCAACGTATCCGACTGCGCCTCCTCCTTCAAGAAGGAGAATAATAATTTCATATCCTCGCTCATCGCCACCAAATCTTCTATTTTAGGATAGAAGGAGTTGTTTTTGACGATTTCATCGAAAAATTCATTTGCTCCCGAAAAAACAATCCGGATATAAGGATTCACCAAGGTGTCTTTGATAAAACGCAGAGGCACCGTAGTGGTACGACTATCATATACGGCCAAAATGGAGCGCATCTCTATCAATGTCTTGAGTAGGGCAAAGACAGGCGTCTGTATCAATGGCATACCCATGGTGACGTTCAACTGTTCCACCTCTTCAGGAATGGCGTGCAGAGAGGGCAACAACAACGATTCATCGCAGAGCACCACAGCCATATCCGAATCACTCGCACCGCCCTCTTTCAAGCTAGTTAAATATTTGCTCAGGTACTTCGCCTGCGCATTATTGGTGGCCGAACTAATGACAGTAAACTGCTTGGGATTTGCGGTGAATTCGTTCAAAAGGTCTCTATCCAACTCGTTTTTGAACATCTCCACATTGCGCTTCATAAAGGTGGCCGCCTCGTGCTGGACACCCTGCATCTCCATATAGAAGTCATCCGTATCCCAATAGAAACAAGCCTTCTTTGCTTCGTTCAAGCGTTTGAAGAGTTCTATCTCACACTTATTCAAGACATTAAAACCTACAAAAACATATTTTTTTGAAGGGAAATGAGCCATATCCAAATGTTCCACCACCTCTCGGTGCAACATACCCCCATAGGCGATGTCCTGGCTTCGCAACAGATCACGAAAATCTTTGTAAATAGGGTAAAGGGCATTCCACAATGCGGCGAATTTGCGTTTGAGAAGCGACTCATTGCCAGGCGTAAAATGGGCAAAGAAGCGCTTCAGCGCCTCTTTCTGCTCCGGCGTAAGGATTTCATCCCAATTGTCTTCATAGCTGGCCAATTCGGAGATATTGCGGAAGAGTTGTTCCGCATCCACCAAATTGTTGTCCACATCCTGGAAATCGCTGAGGATAATCTCCCCCCAAAAGTAGAAATCATCCATTGTCTCGGGTTCAGTACCCAAGGCTTCCCAATCAATATGTTGGGTATAAACCTTAAAAAGATCACAAATCAACTTCGTGTCATCCGCCACTTGCATCGTCGAACAAGACTGAAACAGGTCTTGAATCGTCATATAGGAGGGCGACCACATCGGCGTATCTGCCTCTCCCATCAGGTATTCATTAAAGAAGAGACGAGCTCGATTATTGGGGAATATAACGGTGAAACCGGCTAAATTTTCATTTTTCCGTTTCAAATCCTCCACCACAAGTTTTAGGAATGGCACCATAAAGAGACAAATTAAAAGAGGGACTTTACGGTCCCTCTTTGCTGTTATTTTTTATTATCGATTAGCTTCTCACTTGTCCGTTGCCCTTGATGATCCACTTGTAAGTGGTAAGCTCTTCAAGCGCCATCGGTCCTCTCGCATGCATCTTTTGGGTAGAGATACCAATCTCAGCTCCCAAACCGAACTGAGCGCCGTCGGTCCAAGCGGTGGAGGTATTGGTATAGACACAAGCAGCATCCACCATCAAATCGAATTTCTGGATAGCAGCCTCATCCTTACTGATGATCGCCTCACTATGTTTGGAGCTATACTGCGCGATGTGATCCAACGCACCATCCATATCGGACACCGTCTTAATAGACATCTTATAATCCAAGAACTCCTTACCGAAAGAGTCTTCCGCCGCATGTTCCAAGAGAGGATACTTTCCTGCCAACGAAGCGTAAGCACGTTCGTCCGCATAGATCGTCACATTCTTGGTAGCCAACTTTTCGCAGATAGCGGGAAGATCCTGTAAACGCTTTTCGTTTATGATCAAGCAATCCAAAGAGTTGCAGACGCTCACACGACGTGTCTTCGCATTGAAAACAACATCCGCTCCCGTCTTTAGATCACCGCTTTCATCGAAATAAACATGGCATACACCTGCTCCCGTCTCGATGACAGGGATACGCGCGTTGTCACGGACATAATTGATCAGACCGGCGCTACCTCTTGGGATAATCATATCGACATATCCGACCGCATTCAACAAATCAGCTGTTGACTCGCGGCCAGCTGGCAGCAACGCCACAATATCCTCACAAATACCTTGTTGACGCAAAACAGCGTGAATCGTATCCACAATCGCCTTATTGGAATTGTACGCATCGGTTCCACCCTTCAAGACACAGGCGTTACCCGACTTCAAGCAAATGGAGAAAACATCAAAGCTAACATTCGGACGGGCCTCGTAAATCACACCAATCACGCCAAAAGGGACACTGATTCTTTTCAAAACCAAGCCATTAGGGCGCTCAATGTGTTTCAGGACCTTACCCAATGGGGAGGGCAGACTGGCTACATTTCTTATATCCGCGGCAATTCCCGCGATACGCTCCTTTGTCAACAACAAGCGATCATACATCGGGTTGGAACGATCCATCTTATCCAAATCCTTCTGATTCTCCGACAAAATGAAATCCGCTTGTCTCTCAGCCTCATCGGCCACCGCCAACAGCACCGCGTTGATCCTCTCATCGCCCAATCCGCTCAATGTACGGGAGGCGTTTCTAACGGCGGTAAATAACTCAGTCATTCCCATTATTAAATAAAATTATGTGAAATATTGTTACGTGAAAAATATTTATTGTTCAATTACAAATATACGATTTCATTCGGACTCAGCATCCTTTTCACCGCTTTTTTCAGAACGATTCTCATAAGCGGTCAGCGTACGCAGCACATGACAGGCAATGTAGTTACCAAAGGTGGCTGGCATATAAGAGATCGTGCCGACAGTCGATACTTTATTCATCTCCTCCACCATCATAACGGCGTTTTCATCGGGTAATTCCGCACTAAACACCACCTTAAAACCTTTGCGGATGCCGAGCTTGCCCAGACGTTTGCGCACCGCCTTGGCCAACGCACAATTATAGGATTTGGAGATATCTGCCAGCTGGATCTTTGTAATGTCGCTTTTCGCCCCCGCACCCATGGAGGAGATCAAAGGAATCTGCCTTTCCATCGTGTTTTGTATCAGATGAACTTTCGGGCTGAGGGTATCGATGGCATCCACCACAAAGTCGAAATGAGCCCCATCCAGCAATTGCGGGATTAACTCATCCTTCAAAAAACAGGTATGGATATGAAGTTTTAAATCCGGATTAATGTCTAACAAGCGTTTCGCCAAGACCTCTGTCTTATTCATACCAAGGGTAGAGTGAAGGGCCACCAACTGACGGTTGATATTGCTCTCGTTCACTTGATCGGCATCCACGATCGAAAGCTCACCGACACCACCTCGGACAATCATTTCCGCCGCATAGGCACCGACGCCACCGACACCGACCACCAATACATGTTTATTGGATAATCCGTCAACCGCTTGATCACCCAATAGTAATCTTGTTCTCTCTTGCCACGCTTTTCCCATCGTTTTAAAACTCTTTTGGGACAAAGTTAGCAAATTATCATCTTAGCAAAGTAACATGACCCCTAAAAGTGGCATCAGCATCAAATAAGTAAATCACATACCAATAGTCTTGCGAAGGCATAGGAGAACCATTCGATGTTCCATCCCACGGGCGCAAGGCCTCCTGGGAAGACCATATCCACCTTCCCGTGCGGTCATACAAATCTAACTGGAATCTGCCTAGGGTATCCAATCCAGGAATCAACCACTCATCATTCACGCCATCTCCATTAGGAGTGAAATAATCGGATACATCCAACAACACACGCTCAATCGCTTGCTGAAGAACCGGTTTTTCCGGACAATTACGTTGCAAATGGATAGTTGCCGCCATTTCTTCGGAAGTTCTGCCCAATTTATCAGTCAAACGATAGGTGACGACAAACGTTCCCGGAGCAGTGTCGGCAGGACAATCCACCACCAGTCCATCACCATTGGAGGAGACGAAATAGGGGGCATCCAGCACCTCAACCGTCATATCACCAACCATAACGGGGGAGTTCCGATAGGCATTTCGGCAAGTGAAATAATCATTGGCGACTACATTGAAAAACTGCGGTTGAAACGACTCTCCCTCACATGGAAGCACTATGGTCGTATCATCCGCGACCGCCACAACATAGACATCCAATACGACATCCACACTGCAAACATCACCATTGTACTCGAAGAGATACTTTCCCTCCGGAACCTGTTCGTAGAGCATATTACCATTGCTGCTTTGCTCCATATAAACCTCTTGGGAGCAACTCCACAGAGCCGAATTGGCATCCTCCTTACGATTATAGGGATCCAAGTTGACAGAGGCGGTCATGGTGACAGGGTCAGTCATAATCGCATGCTCTTTACAAGTTCCTGCAAATAGGGAATTGAAAGGGAACACACCAATCATCGCCGCCACACAGGACAGCGCCTTTCTTCTATTGAAATACATATATATCGTTACTTTAAAATAGGCTCATTGACGCTCAAAATTACAGCATTTTTATCAACTTTCAAAATATACGCTGAAAAAACGCCTTCCGACCGGAGATTTGCGACAGGCGCCACATCACACCGCAAAAACAAAAAGGGGATGCCCATAACGGACATCCCCCTAACCACTTATTCTTAAAATTACTCCTTGATAACCGTCTGCTTGTATACCTCACCACCAGCGATGATTTCGAAATGGTACACGCCAGCAGCGTACGCCTCCATGTTCACGACAGACGAGGCATTCAACTTCTCATATACTTGTAATAGGCGACCCAAATTATCATAGATGAAGAGATTAACGCTCTCCGCGTTTTTCACCATCACGTTCACATTATCCTTTGTTGGAATTGGATAAACAGTCACAGCCAATTGCTCGATTTCACCGATGATTTCTTCCTCGACATCAGTGGCGAAGCACTCATTGCTGTTGCATACATTGGAACTGTTGGCCTTACCCGGAGTCGGCAAATAAACCTTACCATTCTCACAATCACCGAATACGATCCAGTTGCCAGATCCGTCGGCGTCGTGGCCATAAGATTTGTTGCTTACCATCTCCATGTAGTTGACATAATCCACGGATACGATATCATCGCCACAATCCATATTCAAACCGATAGAGGCGTTATCCACATTCTCCAACTTGAACCCGATGTGCGTAGGGCCAAGGAAAGGCATACCGTCCGCCCAGAACACCATACGGCTCTTTGGCGCGATCTTGGTCTCCTCATATCCGTAAGGGATCATATACTTCGTCTGCTTAGCAGGCTTGTCGGTAAAATACATTCCAGCCAAGTTGATTGTGTCTGATGAGGCGTTGTAAACCTCGAACCAATCCGGATAGTTGCCGTAATCATCAGGTGTACCACCGTTTGAGTTGTTGGAAGAACAGATCTCGTTGATGTAGATGTCCGGTGTCACGCAGTCAGTCGTTCTCTCAAAGACAGCTCTCAAAACCATATCACCCTTCACAGTAGTGGTAAGAATAGGACGGGTGGAAAGATACTCACTTGGATTCACATTGGTATTCTCCTTAGCCACCTTCACCACAGACTCCTCGAAAATAAAGGTAACATCTGAGCTCTTCGCCTCATGTTGGTGTACCTCCACCGCAAAGAGGTTGGTACCCTCCTTCAAGTTCTCCTTCGGGATAATTACCCTAACGGTGGAATCGTTCGCATAAGATCCGATATAAGATTGAGGATCCGTATCGGTCAAGTTACCCGTTTCGAGTTTGGTGCCATTCACATACAATGCGTAACCATCATCGAATGTGATGCGGGCCACAATGGCTTGAATATCGGAAAGATCCTTGATGTTGAATGTGCTTCTGAAATAAACAGTAGCGTAGTGGTTGCCCTTCTCGCCACTCTCAATAACAGTATTATAAGAGGAATTATCCTTATCATTGTAACCCATCTTACCAGATCCCACCAACCAGTCCGAATCATCGAAACCAGTGTCCAACTTTCTCCAATCTTTGGTGGAGATACCCTCCTCGGAGGTGAAATATTTCCACTCTCTTGTGTTGGTGTAGCTCAAATGCGCGGTGTCAACCGACACAGGATTCTGACTTGGGGTGGTGGTGCTTTGCTCATCACCCGACTTCCAGCCCAAGAATCTATAACCTGCAGGGGCGATTGCTTCCAACTTCACCGTCTTACCCTTAAAATACTTTGAAGTGAGGGCGGAACCTGGCAACAACTCGTTGTTCATCATAATGTGGGCATCCTTGGTGGAAGACTTCACACTCAAATTCACATAATCCTCATATTGTCCCAACTTCTTCAAATGGCTATAAATGTAGTCCGGACGTTGCTTCGCAAACTTCAACATTTCGTTGCCTACATAGTAGTCCTCCACAGACTTGCCTGAGAACGCGCAATACTCCTTGTCAACCAAATCCACGATGCTATCCCAAGTTGCCACGATGTTCTCGTACTTGAAGGTAGTGGACAAGTGAATCAAGTATCTGTTGATGAAGCGCTCCTTAAAGGTCGGGTTCTCGATCAAATGGCTGAAAATTGTGGTCTTCCACTTGGTATCATCCGTAAAACCGTTATTGGTTCCATTCGCCCAATTGTAGCGGCTTCCTGTTCCGGCAGCCCACTCGATCATATTGTTGCTGACCACACAGTTGTTATTATTGCCCTCACCATAAAGTCCCAAACCGAAATCGGTATCGAAGGTGATCCAACGGAACTTACCGTTGTTACGGCTTCTCCAGATTTTGGAGTTGTTGCCTGGCCAGTCGGTATTCACGATGAATTGTTGGAAAATTTGGTAATCGATATACTCATCCATATCAATCATCTTAGCGGCTTGCTCATAATAACCTTCGCTCTTAGGATCATTCTTCTCCAAGAATGAGACCATCTTGTCGTATGCCTCCTTATCACCGCAAGTGGCTTGAACACCACCCTTATTGGTAATCTCCAACACATCGATCTTATCCTCATCCAAACCATAGTTGGACTCAACAAAAGCCTTGTTGGTACGCTCGCGGAGTCCCATCATACCCGCATACGATCCGTTGATGTAGTATGCGACTGGCTGATAGGCTTGGTAATCGATATTCATCGGTTTTGCGATGGATTGCATGAAACCGTCACGGAATCTGATGTTGCTGGCCATGTAACCATTTCCACCGTTACGGAGTTGCAAAGACTTATACTCGTTTCCAAGCTTATCGGCGAAGAAATCATATTTCAATTTGGTATTGCCCGCACCCATACGGTTACCCGCCTTGATCTTCAACGATTTCACCTCATATTGACGGGAACAACCTCCCATAATCGCCAAATCCACCTCATGGTTCAATACCTCTTGGTCGTTCACGATGTACTCGAAGTTACCCGGACGGGTCCAATCCATGATGTAGTTCAACTTCTTGTCAGGCAAACAAGAGGTCTCCGCATGATTGCTATATGTACCGTCTCCATCCACATAAATACCGGTCTTTTCATCATAGAAATTTGCCTTGTCGGTAACAATGGAAACAATCGGCAAAGTGAAACGGTCGCCGCCGCAACGCTTGTGCTTATCATCCAAGAAAATAAAAGAGCCTGTAAGGATTGGGCTGGAAATCATCCCATCCTTATAGGCTCTTGCGCGGATCACCGCGTTAGAGGATCCTACTGAGATACCTTTATTGGCATCATAAACAGAGGAAGCCTTGGTTGGTTCCGAACCATTTGTCGTATAGTAAATGGTGGCACCTTGTGTTTTGGTTTTAATTCTGACTGTAACGCCTCCGTTCTGCTGAACTCCCGGTTGAGCGCCGTCAAAATATGGCAACACGCAACGGTTGTTCAAACTTGGGTAAGACTGTGTATTGGCTTTCTTTGGAGTTGGCTCCATATATCCTGCCACTCCATCGTAAATTCCGTAAGAAATATGGGTTTGGGTAGCCAAGTAAACGAATGAATCGACTACTGCGCCCGATTTATCCTTCAAAACGACGACACCGCCGTTTGAATCCAACTTGCGGGCATTCTTGCTATCCATATCAGAGCCATCGAAGCATATTACTTTGTAACCGTCCTCGGAGATGGTCAAATCCTTAACGGTCCAAGACCATTCGAATTTAGCCTCATTGCTCTTATTAAATTTATAATGATCTATTTTGTAGCCATTTAAATCGACACTAGAACTAGCGCTATTTTGAAGTTCAAGCCAACCAGTATAGTTTTGGTCGACCATATAAGTTGAAATATTGCACGGCATCACCTCACTCACCTTAACATCATCCTTCGCGTAGCCATTCGACATACTCGCAGCCAAAAAAGCCGCAGACGCCAGTCCGAATCGAATAAATGTTCTCATAAGCAATTCATTTTAATAACACCTAAATAAGGTACCAGAGGATGTGAGTTATTTTGATTTGCGTTTTCATGGTACTCACCCAATTCCTCACCCTTGTATTGTAAACTCGATTACGAATATAGGAAAATTTTTTTATTTTCAAAAAAAAGAGTTATTTATTCGCTTGATTATTAGCAATGATACAAACTTCTTTTGACGGTGCGTCCCCTCTTTTTCCTAAAAATCACAAGAAGGCGAAAATAAATACTTTGACATATGCGAAAAATAAGATTTCTTCGCGAAACATTCATAATGTGAGTTCTATGCGCTCATATTGTTGAAATTATAACATAAAACAACACCCCCGCTCCACAAGGGGCAAAAAGAGAGCTAAAATGGCAGAAATGAAAAACCTCGCTAAGCAAACCGCCATCTACGGACTTAGCAGTATTGTAGGGAAATTTTTGAACTGGTGTCTGGTGCCGCTTTACACGTATGTGCTCACCAACTCCGCGGAATATGGTATCGTGACCAACCTCTACGCTTGGACGGCACTTCTTCTGGTGCTCCTTACCTATGGTATGGAGACAGGCTTCTTCCGTTTCGCGAACAAGGACAAGGAGAGCGCCATCTCAGTTTACAGCAGCGTACTCTGCTGCGTCGGTGGCACCTCGGCGCTATTCGCCCTACTCGCCGTCGCTTTCAGCCAACCGATTGCCAACCTGTTGGGTTACGCCAACCATCCCGAGTTCATCTCGATGCTCTGCGTCATTGTGGCGATGGACGCCTTCGGTTGCATCCCGTTCGCTTTCCTCAGATTCCAAAATCGACCAGGGCGTTTCGCCATCCTGAAATTGGCGATGATTCTGGTGAACATCCTCGCCAACCTCTTCTTTTTGATTCTCTGTCCGAAAATCAACGAGACACACCCGGAGTGGATCTCCTGGTTTTACAATCCTAACTACGGAGTAGGCTACGTCTTCGTCTCCAATGTCATCTCGACGCTCTTTGTGACGCTTATGCTTCTACCCGAAATCCTAAAGGCGAAGCTGAAGGTGGATGTGGCAACACTCAAATCGATTCTTAAATATTCACTGCCTCTTCTCATATTAGGCGTGGCGGGTATCATGAACCAGAGTCTCGACAAGATCATCTTCCCCTACCTCATTCCGGACAGAGCCTTCGCGGATGCACAACTTGGAATCTATGGCGCCTGCTTCAAAGTGGCCATGGTGATGATGATGTTCACGCAAGCCTTCCGATACGCCTACGAGCCCTTCATTTTCGCGCAGAATAAGGGCGGTGACAAGAAAGGGGAGTACGCCGACGCGATGAAGTTCTTCATCATCTTTTCACTCCTGATCTTCTTGGGAATGGTATTCTATTTGGACATCCTCAAACACCTCATTCGCAGCGATTACTGGGAGGGGCTCCGTGTGGTGCCCATCATCCTGATATCCTATTTGTTCCAAGGTATTTTCTTCAACCTCTCCTTGTGGTATAAACTGACCGACAGGACGCAATATGGCGCCTACTTCTCTATTATAGGATTGATTATCACGATATTGGTTAATGTAATATTTGTTCCTCGATTCGGGTACATGGCTTCGGCGGCAGCCTCCCTGAGCTGCTTCTTCGCCATCACACTCCTCTCCTATTTCATCGGGCAAAAGTATTACCCTATCCAGTACGACTTTAAATCCATTTTCCTTTACGCCGGCGTGACGGCTATCTTTTTCGCCATCCACACCTTCTCACCCGCGACAGGTATTTTACGTTACGCGCAAGACACGCTGCTCTTGATACTCTTCGTGGCGCTGATTGTGAAGCGGGATTTGCCGTTGAGGGCTATTCCGGTGGTGGGGAAATTTTTCAGGTGATTATAGATATAAATTCTAAC
Source organism: Paludibacteraceae bacterium (assembly GCA_045639525.1). GTDB lineage: Bacteria > Bacteroidota > Bacteroidia > Bacteroidales > Paludibacteraceae > UBA1181. Next base: position 56,127 of record JAZUDI010000005.1, read on the forward strand.
ATATGTTCAAATATCATTAAAACGATATTATAATATTAAATTCGCGAGACGAAACAAGAAAGAACTATCTCATGAGAAAAGGAATAGTATTTTTATTCGCCGCTGTTGTCATGGCTGAACATAAGTCCGAGTACCACGAAAAAACAGCTAGGATGAGCTGATTGAGTAAGTTTGCAATTTCCCGTATTATTCACTATGTTTGCGAAAAAATGGATTGACTATGTTAACAAGAAATGATATCATACTAGCACTTAAAAATAGCCAAGAAGAACTGCATCAGGAGTTCGGAGTGAAAAAGATGGTGCTTTTCGGGTCGTACGCAAGAGAACAGCAAACATCCGAAAGTGACATTGATGTTTTCGTTACAATGCCTGCCAAAATGTTTTTGATAGTGGCTGTAAAGCAATATATCGAAAATTTAATAGGGTTGAGTGTTGATTTGATCCGAGACCACCGTGGTTTAAACGAAATGCTTTTAAAGGAGATTCAAAGAGATGGAATCAATATCTTCGAATGTGCGTGATCTTGTTGTTGGTTTGCTTTCCCAGATTGATTTGGCAATCAATGATATCATAGTATGGAACACAGATGTCAGTTGTGTGGATGACTACCTTTTATCTTCGGATGGAGGTAGAAATTTGGCCGCTACCAGTATGATGTTGGAATCCATTGGAGAAGGAATAAAGAAGATAGATAAACTAACAGATGGTGAATTGTTTCTGATAAAACCTGAAATCCCTTGGAAAGAAATAAAAGGGATGCGTGATCACATAGCACACGGATATTTTGACATTGATGTAGAAGTGATATGGCAAGTAGTCAATGAAGAGTTGACCCCGCTACAAGTTGCAATAAAAGAATTAATAGAGTATGTGAATAACTTACCACAATAATACCCTTCTTGCAGAAGTCCAGACAAAAATTGTTACGTTCAAATTTCGTACCTTAGATAAAAAATCGCTATCTTTGGCAAAATATTTTAATTGGCAAATAATTTTATATAAATAATGGAAAAGATAGACGACTTAGACAAAGACATCTTAAAGATCATCACAAGAAATGCTCGTATCCCGTTCAAGGATGTGGCAGCAGAATGTGGCGTATCACGTGCCGCTATCCACCAACGTGTTCAACACTTGGCTGATCTTGGTGTAATTATCGGATCTGGCTATCACGTCAACCCAAAGATTTTGGGTTATCAAACTTGCACCTACATCGGAGTTAAATTGGAGAAAGGTTCCATGTATTCAGAGGTGGTACCTGAGCTCGAAAAGATTCCTGAAATCGTTGAGTGCCACTTCACCACAGGTCCTTACACCATGATGGTGAAATTATATGCCAAGGACAATGAGCACTTGATGCAACTTTTGAATGGTAAGATTCAAAGCATCAAAGGTGTTTCCGCAACCGAAACATTGATTTGCTTGGAACAAAGTATCAAGAGAGAGTTGCCAATTTCCCTCTAAACCAAAATATTATTTTCAACAGGAGAGTTGATTTCCTGCCGGGACGATGGGAGAATGGCATGCCAGACTCCTATTTTCCTTTTATGGCTAGACGCATTCGAAATGTGTGAAAGAGTATGAACGACAATAATAACATCGTAGATAAAATCACCAAAGGGGATTACAAATATGGTTTCGTCACAGACATCGAAACCGAAGTGATCCGCAAAGGTTTGAACGAAGAGGTGGTACGCCTCATCTCCCAAAAGAAGGAGGAACCTGAATGGCTCTTGGAGTACCGCCTGAAGGCTTATCACCACTGGTTGACACTAAAAGAGCCGCATTGGGCTCACCTCTCCATTCCGGAGATCGACTACCAAGATATATACTACTACGCCGCTCCTAAAAAGAACGCGCCCAAGAGCGAGGAGGAGATCGATCCTGAATTGCTCAAGACCTTCGACAAATTAGGTATTCCATTGGAGGAGCAAAAGCACCTTGCGGGAATGGCTGTGGATGCGGTCATGGATAGTATCTCCGTGAAGACCACCTACCGCGAGAATTTGGCGGAGTTGGGTATCATCTTCTGCTCCTTCAACGAGGCGGTGAAGAACTACCCTGATTTGGTGAAAAAATACCTCGGAACAGTCGTTCCTTACACAGATAACTACTTTGCCGCACTCAATTCAGCGGTATTCAGCGACGGTTCATTCGTCTATATTCCAAAGGGTGTCCGTTGCCCAATGGAGCTCTCCACCTACTTCCGTATCAACGCCGCCCAAACCGGACAGTTTGAGCGTACCTTGATCGTGGCGGACGACGACAGCTACGTCTCCTACTTAGAGGGTTGCACCGCTCCGATGCGTGACGAGAGCCAATTGCACGCCGCCATCGTAGAGTTGGTGGCGCACGACAGAGCGGAGATCAAATACTCTACCGTACAAAACTGGTACCCAGGCGACAAAGAGGGTAAGGGTGGTATCTACAACTTCGTGACCAAACGCGCGCTTTGTAAGGGCATCTCCTCCAAAGTCTCTTGGACACAGGTGGAGACCGGTTCCGCCATTACTTGGAAATACCCAAGTTGCATACTGCTCGGCGACAATTCCGTTGGCGAGTTCTACTCCGTGGCGGTCACCAACAACTACCAGCAAGCCGATACAGGAACCAAGATGATCCACTTGGGCAAAAACACCAGAAGCCATATCGTATCCAAGGGAATCTCCGCTGGATTCAGCCAAAATAGTTACCGCGGATTGGTCCGCGTCTCTAAAAACGCCGACGGCGCGAGAAATTTCTCGCAGTGCGACAGTTTGCTTTTGGGCGACAAGTGCGGCGCGCACACCTTCCCATATATGGACATCAACAACGAGTCCGCCATAGTGGAACACGAGGCGACCACTTCCAAAATCAGTGAAGACCAAGTATTCTACTGCAACCAGCGCGGTATCAGCACAGAGGATGCGGTGGGGTTGATCGTGAACGGATATGCCAAGGAGGTGATCAACAAGCTGCCGATGGAATTTGCGGTGGAAGCGCAAAAACTGCTGCAAGTCTCTCTTGAAGGCTCAGTAGGATAAGATTATTAAGAATTAAGAGTTTTGAGTTTTGTATTTCTATCACTCAAAACTCATCATTCAAAATTAACAAAGCGATGTTAGAGATAAAGAATTTACATGCCAACATCAATGGCAAAGAAATTTTGAGAGGAATTAACTTGACCGTCAAAGCAGGTGAGGTTCACGCCATTATGGGACCTAACGGTTCCGGAAAGAGTACGCTTTCTTCTGTGTTGGCAGGCGACCCAACCTTCACCGTCACAGAGGGTGAGGTGATCTTCAACGGCAAAAATCTATTGGAACTCTCTCCTGAGGACCGTTCCAGAGAGGGTATCTTCCTCAGTTTCCAATATCCAGTGGAGATTCCGGGCGTAAGCATGGTGAACTTCATGCGTACCGCTGTGAACGAACATAGAAAATACAAAGGATTGGATCCGATGTCCGCTTCCGATTTCTTGAAACTCATGCGCGAGAAGAAGGAGTTGGTGGAGTTGGACAACAAATTGGCGAACCGATCGGTGAACGAAGGCTTCTCAGGCGGAGAGAAGAAGCGTAACGAAATCTTCCAGATGGCCATGTTGGAGCCAAAATTATCCATTTTGGACGAGACCGACAGCGGCTTGGATATCGATGCCCTCCGCATCGTCGCGACAGGCGTGAACAAACTGAAAAAGGCGGATAACGCCAGCATCGTCATCACCCACTACCAACGCTTGCTCGACTACATCGTGCCAGACATCGTCCATGTGCTTTACAAAGGCCAAATCGTAAAGACAGCTGGTAAGGAGTTGGCTTTGGAGTTGGAAGAGAAGGGATACGACTGGATCAAAAAGGAGTTAGGCGAATAATTAGATAGGATATGTCTGTAGAACAATCATACATAGATATATACAAGCAATACGGCGAGGTGCTGAAAAAGAACAGCGCCGCTCCAATGAATGAGTTGCGGGAAAAGGCATTCGAATCTTTCGAAAGACTGGGATTCCCTACCCGACGTCTGGAGGCTTACCAATACACCGACTTGAAGGATCTCTTCGGCGTGAACTACGGAATGAATTTGAACCGCGTCGCGCTCAAAGAGGATTTCCGCTGCGATGTACCGGGCATCAACGCCCATCTATTCTACATCGTCAACGACACCTTCTATTGCCCAGCTGAAAGCGAAAAGGCACTGTTGGAGCTGCGCGCAAAGGGCGTTTCCATCGGAAGTATCAGAGAATATGCCCAAAGCAATCCATCATTGGTTTCCAAATATTACGGCAAGGCCGCAGGATGCGGATCAGACGCATTGACCGATTTCAATACCGCCTTCGCGCAAGACGGATTCTTCCTTCACATTCCAGAAAATGTGGTCATTGAGAAACCCATTCAATTGATTTGTGTGATGTCGGGTAGCGTCCCAATGCTCGGTACTCAAAGAAACCTCATCGTTTTGGAGAGAGCCGCCCAGGCAAAACTCCTGCTCTGCGCCCACACCAAAGGAGAATTGGAGCAACTCTCCAATCGTGTAACGGAGGTTTTTGTCGGTGAAAACGCAGTTTACGACCACTACAAATTGGAAAATACCCACGCCAAATCGGTCAGCATCGCTAAACTTTATGCGAAGCAATATACGGGTTCGGAGTTATTGGTCAACGACATTACGCTCCACAACGGTCTTACCCGCAACAATATCCAGATCGATATCGACGGAGAGCACTGCCAAACCACTCTCAGCGGTATGGCGATCGGCGACGCGAAACAGCACATCGACAACGCGACGCAGATCAACCACAACTTCCCGAACTGCAAGAGCCGCGAGCTCTACAAATATGTCTTGAACGACGAAGCGGTGGGAGCCTTCTCCGGCAAAGTGAAGGTGGCGAAGGGAGCCATCAAGACAGAGGCTTACCAGACCGACCGAAACGTCTGTATGTCGCCTAAGGCGAGAATGTACACCAAGCCTCACTTGGAGATATACGCCGATGACGTGAAGTGTAGCCACGGAGCCTCAACGGGAAGAATCGATGAAACGGCGCTTTTCTATCTTCGTTCAAGGGGAATCAGTGAATCGGAGGCCCGTATGCTGCTGATGTTCGCTTTTGTGAGCGATGTATTGGAGAACATCCGCATCGAAGCGGTTCGAGACAAGATCAGAATGATGGTGGAACAACGCTTCCGCGGAGAACTCTCCCGCTGCAGCAATTGCGGCGTTTGCAAATAACGATGAAATCGACAAAAAAGAGGATATTGGCGGTTATAGTCGCCACACTGACCGTCATAGTAGGAACCTTACTGGTTTGCAACCTCTTGGTGGTGAATTATGCGAAGGGACGATGCTTTGATGAAGTGTCGGCAATCCCCCACAACAAAGTGGGACTCTTATTAGGAACCTCTCCTAAATTGAGGAATGGTCGGGACAACGTTTACTTTATTTACCGCATCAACACCACAGTAGCCCTCTACAAAGCGGGGAAGATAGATTTCGTACTGGTAAGTGGCGACAACTGCAAAAAAGAGTACAACGAGCCAGAGGAGATGAAAAACGCGCTTATGGCGCAAGGCATTCCCGCAGAGCGTATCTTTCTGGACTATGCCGGATTCAGGACACTCGATTCAGTGGTGAGAGCCAACAAGGTTTTCGGTCAGAACACCTTCACCATTATCTCACAAAAATTCCACAACGAAAGGGCCCTCTACTTGGCCAAACACTACGGCATTGAGGCAGTTGCGATGAACGCGAGGGATGCTTCTGCATTTTGGGGATTCAAAACGCAGTGCCGTGAGAAGTTAGCCCGCGTCAAACTCTTTGTTGATTTATTGATTGGGAAAAAACCTAAGTTCTTAGGGGAGGAAATAGAGATAAAATAGTATTTACACTAAACGACTCCAATAAAATTGAAGGAGAGCCCGATGGACTCTCCTTTTTATTATCAGGTAGCAATAGTTCCTCATTAATTAACAACCGATGCAAAGATAGCGGACCCTACCCGAATCCATATTGACGATTTTCCCAATTATATGTATGATTTCGTCTGGCGAAAAGGAGACTATACAAACTATTTGTCGATTTCATCGGGAAATTTCTTTCAGCGATCAATACCAACTTCACATCTAACCTTACTTCCTCATTTTAATGTTACTACACGAAAAACTTATATCCTTTCCCGTTTATTTCCAAGACATATACGCCTCTCTCTAAGTTTGAAATCTCAATAGGAGCGGTTGTTGTGTGAGTCACAACTTTACCAGCTATGTCATAGATATTGAAATCAGCATTACCCCCGCAATTTCCGACATAAAGCATCTCACCGTCGTTGTAGATGCACGGACGAACTTTCTTTTCAGGCATGCTTACCTGTAAAGCTGACGTTTCGATTTGGTTGTTCGGTTTCTCTGCTGGATGATCGTAAATCTGTGCATAAATCTTGGTTGGAAAAAGGTGTGCCGCCATCACTATAAGGCTTCCTAAAATTCTATTAATTGTTCCCATATCATTTATATCTTTATTGTTAATATTCTTGTTTCGATGTCGATTCAGGTGGACATTATTTAAGCTCGCAGATAATCTCCTGCGGATTCACAGTGATCACAAATTGCTTGCTTCCATCTCCACCGAACATGTCATTGACTATCTTGTGGGCCCAATCAGCCCAATTGGCACGTATAAGATTCGGATCATAGATAGGAATTCCTGCCATTGTTTCAGTCTCCGTATCACCATAATTCTGGATGACATTGCCATCACACTTTACAACCACATTGCACTTAAGAGCCCAAGGAGCCACCTCTGCCTTGTATGTATCGATATCACCCAACGTAGTCTTGATTCTAACAGTTGCCTCCTTCTCCTTGTCATCCACTTTGGTCCAAATGGTCTTGTCGAATACGGTGTTTGTTCCGTCATAATTTCCGTTGACAAGCACTGTCTCCGCGTTACCCTCGAAGTCCGTATAGTTTAACTCAATGGCGAGAGCCTTCGTGAACGCCCCAGAAACCTCCGCATGGATGGTAGCTTCCACCATGTGATTTCCCTCCAACGGATCTACTAATTCGTGCTCCTCTTCCTTGTTACAATTTGTAAACGCCATTACGAATGCGACTGCGGCTGCAATCATTAAAAATGTCTTTTTCATATCACTTAATTTTTAATTGTTATTAATAATCTTTTTTGTCGTCGTCGGAGTTGTTCGTTCCCGTTGACAATGCAAAGGTAGGGCAAGCTTCAGGGGTGTGACGGACAGATGAGGAAAAGCGTGCGGACAGTTTGTGAACTTCACATTTTGTCCGTTTTCATGAATTGTACATTGAATTAAATCGTTGGATATAAGGTAGATATGGAAATTTAGCAGATTGATGTATCGAAAGCGAAGATAAGTGTTATATTTGTAGGAGATAAGCAGAATGAGTATTCTCTGCATCATTTGTCTTGCAAAAAAAATGAGGAAAAATCTTTATTTCCATTGGAAAATATTGAATTTTTTTAGAAGAAAACAGGTGGAAATTGTTGTAAATCAGTCAAATATGACTTATAGGTTTAATATACAAGAAATTATATAACTTTAAAACACGATAATGTTTTATACAATGAGCAAAAAGAGAAAGAATAATTACGAAAAAAAAAAGAATGGGAATAAGTTAAAGACCCCTGATCAAAGTGAAAAAAAACTAAATTATTTTTTTGGATGTGCTGTTATTGTGTGGATTATATCGGAATACATTTCTTCAAAATGGATTCTCAATAGTATGACACTTGAAGTGTTTTTGCCAACCGTGATAATTACAGTTGTCTTAATGTTTTTCTTCTGGATTACTTTTTTTTGCTTGAATGATTACAAAAACAAATGGTTACAATATGCATTAGAAGACAAATGGGTTTTGGGGTTGAAGGTTTTTTTCTCTTTGGTTGTCGGCTTTTTCTTGGTTGATTCTCTAATGTGCTCGTTTGCGATTGTATATACTAGTAATGATCCTATTGAAACAGTTGAGTGTCCTATTGATACTTTTTATAGTAATAAAAGGGGGGCCACATTTGTGTTTCTTTATAAAGGAGAACGTCAGGTAATATCGATGAAAATTCCATCGGAGGTTGCTGAGAATACTAGTTCTTTTGTATACGAAATAGAAACACGAAAATCTTTTTTGAATATGGATGTTATTGAGCATGCGCGATTTCGTAGGAAATTGAAATAAGTAGAGATTTAACATACAAGAAATTATATAACTTTAAAACTTGAGGGGATATGGTAAGGATGCTATAGACATTTCGTCTTTTATCAAGAACTTAAACGTTGAAAGGTTCGTTAAGGAAATGGGAGAAATCAGTTCAAAAGATAAGTAGTATGGATCGTTTTAAAGTAAAGTATTTTCCTTTAATAGGAATAGTTATTATTTCAGCTATTACATATTTATTAATTGAAAGGAAGTCAGATAAACTTTATGTGTCTCCTAAATATACGGAGATCGAAGGACTGGATTTGGCTAAAAATGTAATGATTACAGGAAATGAAAACTCTTATTCTCAGTTAGCATTTGCACCTATTGATATTATCCCCTATACTTTTGTCATGGCCAATAAATACAATTCCGCCAATGCATGTTGGGATATGTATGAATACATACATGCCATATTCGAAAAAAATAATATCGAAATAGATAGCATGTCAGAGGCTATAGCATTAGGCTATTTAAAAAAAGCTGCTGATTTGCGTGATACATTTTGTATAGAAAATATTATTCCTTTATATGAAATAGGTGGTGCTAATATTGCCCCTGATTCAGTATTAGCGAAATATTATAGAGATTTATTGAATGATATAAGAAGAGAAGAAAAGACGCATGATTTTTAGACTATTCGATTTAACATACAAGAAATTATATAACTTTAAAACTTAAAGGATGAGTAGGATCGATTAGGAAGGTTCCCCTTGGGACCTTCCTATATCATTTCCCTTCATGTTTATTTGTCTAAAAGTACAAATCCTCTTCTTGGGACGCGCCATCTGGATTGAAAAAGATAATGTTATATATTGGCATATAGGTCACATTGTCCTTTGTAAAGCATTTATGCTCATTAGACAATACATAAGCTTGCTTTACATTATAATCCGGAACAGCAAGAAATTTATCCAACGCACTATGGACCGTATAGTCCTTGCCTGATTTTATCTCAAGTGGCAGAGCGGAAAAAGAGTCACAATCGTCTATCAAATAGTCCACCTCCCCGATTCTCTTATTATCGTAGTAATAGAGACGGAAGCCCTTCGACTTCAGTTCTTGCGCCACGACGGTCTCATAGACAGCCCCAAGATTTATGCTTCGAATATCCTCCAACACAGGTTTTATGTTGTTGCGATACAAGATTCCAGTAAAGATACCAACATCATTAAGATATAGTTTTAGCAAATTTTTTCCCGCGTTTTGTGAGAGCGGATAAGTAGGTTGGCTTATGGCAAAAGTTTCCAGAGCGATACCAGATGAAATAAGATACTCAAATTCATCTTGATAGTCACTTGTCCTTTTCCCTTCCAACCCCTCTATATCCTTTACCTTGATGCGCTTCTTCTTATTTTCCATATTCGACGGAATCATCTGATAAATACGCTGAATCTTAAGTTTTTTATTCGAGTCTTTTTCATACTTGGAGGCATCAGCTAAATAGAGGTTCATGATATCTTCCTGCACCTTGCGCACCTTTGCAATATTATGCTCCTTGATATATGTGTTAACGGCGTCAGGCATACCACCGACAAGAAGATAGACTCTGAACAAACCCATTATTTTTTCATGAATGGCATCTGACAGCGTCTTCTTTTGCTCAAAACATCTGCGCATTTCGTTTATCGCATCTTCCCCAACATTGTTCGCCCAAAGAAACTCCTCAAAATCCAATTGACTCATGTGGATTTGTTCGATACTGCCGACAGGTACGGACTGAGTCTTCCGCAATGTCACACCAAGCAAAGAACCGCTTGCTATATAGGTGAAACGATGATCTTCCATCAGAAATTTAGACAATGTAAGCAGATGGTCGTACGCCTGTATCTCGTCAATGAAAACAAGAGTGTCCTTTGCATTTCCCATTTTGTCTCCAGCAATAGAACTTAGAGCAAGATAAAAAGACTCTACAGTCTTGGCTTCAGCAAAGAGTCTATCATGCTGTTTGTCTTCCTCCATATTCAACTCGATATAGTTGGGAAACATTCGTTTTCCAACCTGCCTTATGATGAAAGACTTTCCAATCTGCCTTGCGCCATCGACCACAAGCATCTTATTTGAATCACCGTTGAGGTAACTCTCTAATTTTCTTTCTATTCTACGCCTCATTTATGCTGAATTTACATTTATTCCATATTTTACACACTACAAATATACATTTATTCCGTAATTTTTAAATAACAAAATTACATTTGTTCCTAAATTAACATACAAGAAATTATATAACTTTAAAACGAAAAACTGGTTCTGTAGGTCATGTGGCATTTGCCGAAAATTCGTATATTTGCATTATCGTAACGTGGGTTACGGTAATGTAGGTTACGATAATTGTATATTATGAAATTTTATAACAGAGATAAAGAGATGAAACTTCTCTCCGAAGTGGAGAGAATGTCAAACGAAGAAAGTCAGATGACTGTAGTCACTGGCAGAAGACGTATTGGCAAGACGCAACTTTTGCTCAAAGCTTGTGAAGGTCAGACAACGCTCTATTTTTTCGTTTCTCGTAAATCAGAGTCATTGCTTTGTAAAGATTTTGTTGAAGAGGTTCGTGAGAAGTTGGGTTTGATGATTGGCGATTTTTCGTCGTTCGGCAAATTGTTTGAGTCGCTGTTGCTGATATCTAAAGAGCACCACTTTAATCTGATAATAGATGAGTTTCAAGAATTCCTTAGAGTGAACCCTTCTGTGTATGGGGATATGCAGAAATATTGGGACTTGCATCATAAGAAGGGTAAAATGAACCTCCTAATAAGTGGTTCGGTTAACGCTCTGATGCATAAGATTTTTGAAAACAGCAAGGAACCTCTCTTTGGAAGAGCTGGAAATATCCTTCGATTGAAACCATTCGGTGTGAATGTGTTGAAAGAAATCCTATCGGATCATTATTCCAAATATGAGAAAGATGATCTCCTTGCTCTTTATGCGCTTACGGGAGGTGTTGCCTGGTATGTGGAGCTAATGATGAAGAATAGATGCTTCACAATAGATACCATGCTTGATTTGGTGTTCAAGGAAGACTCGCTTTTCCTACTGGAAGGAAAGAATGTGCTTATTGAGGAGTTCGGCAAAGAATACACCGTCTATTTCTCTATTCTTGAATGTATAGCTCGAGGTCTTTGTTCGAGAGGTGAAATAGAGTCCTATTTGGGAAATGTGGAGACAGGAGGTTATTTGGTTAAGTTGGATAGAGACTATGACATCATTAAGATGAAACAGCCTATTTTCTCCAAACCTAACAGTAAGCAAACCCGATATTATATTCAGGATAATTTCCTTTACTTCTGGTTCCGTTTCGTTCACAAATACCAACGTTACATTGAATCAGGGTCGATTGCTTTGCTGAAAAATGTGGTTACACGTGATTTTCCCGTATTTTCAGGAATCATTTTGGAACGTTATTTCCATAAGTTGTTTATGGAAAAGCAGATATACACTTCAATAGGCGGATATTGGGACCGTTCTGGAGAAAATGAGATTGATTTGATTGCCGTCAATGAAATAGATGAGGTGATAGACTTTTGTGAGATAAAACGCCAAGAGAATAATATTGATTTGGACATCTTGTCGAAAAAGGCAAACGACTTCTTTTCCAAGAATCCTTCGTTGAAACATTACAAGTCAAACTATCTGGCATTGTCGCTTAAAAATATGTGATGATTAAGCTATATTTGCAGTACTAAGTTAACAAAAGACGATTCACTTTAAACAGCAGTAATATGGAATTCAAAAAAGGAGACTGGGTATTATACGATGAAAAAATTTCACAAATCATTGATGCCTATTCCATTAATTACGAGAAATTTGACTCCGTAGTAAAAGAGGATGAGGCCAACTACGGAAAGCGCAAATGCAAATATTATCTTCTACGGGATTTATGCACCATGGGGGGTAAATTTGTTTCTGTGAAACCCTACATAGTGTTTACCGATATTTTTTTTGAATCTCTTGAAGAAGAGAATTTACAGGTGTTAGAAAAAATCAAAAAAGAAAAAAGTGAAAAGTTTGCAGAGTGGGAAAGCAAAGAAGTCAACGCAAAAACGAAAGAGTTTGAATCCTATTTCTCGGTGGAAGTGAAGCCGAAAGAAGGAGCCAACATTTTGAAACAATTCAAGAAAATATGCAAACAATTACCGTGCCTTTTCTCTTTTAACGAACTTGAGGAAAAGGTTTCTCAGGCAGACATTGACATGACAACATGTGTAGAGGATTATCAAGCATTTGACAATCAAATATCGTTCACGTTAAAGTTTAACTTAGACGACATTAAAAATGGCGTCGTTTATTACCGTAAAGTGTGTGAATTTGATTACACGGACGCAGAAGAAGACGCAATTTTGCTGGAGACATTTTTCACATATGAATCGTTGTTCTTCTCGATTGTCTTTTTTTTGAACAGATATACCTCAGAGGAAACTGACGAATGCGCACAGGCATTTAAAGAAGACATGAAGATCGCCACTTCTGCTTTGATGAATAAGAAGTTAAAAAACAGCGAACTTGCGAAGGAATATTACGATTTTGTTCCAAAAGAAACATTCACGAAGGAAGAGGCCTTTGTTCTTTTCAAGCAATTCATTGACATGAACAAGCAAAAGTATAATTTGGAAAAACTCTGTCAAACCATCGCAGAAAAACATGATTGGTCGGTCGAAATCTATAGCTTAAGTTACGATTATGCCAAGGAAATGTTTTCAATAGTATGATGACTATGCTGGATTACACTATTTAAAGCCAAACTGAAATCGATTACAATTCCGCCATTAATCAAAAAGATCGGTGGCTGGGAATTTTATGAATGTAACGAATTGGAAGAAATCAATTTACAAATTAAAATCGCTTGACAGATTTTATCGATTTACCATTGGTTTTACACTGAGTTGGGAAAATAAACGAGTTGACTTTTTTAAGTAAAAAAAGAGACGATTGTTCATATATGTGTATGGAAATACCGTTTAGGACAAAAGGGACATGATCAAGCTGATGATGTTTTTGAACTAAAATACGATGAGGAACGTCTCGAAGAGTTTGTAAAAGAACTTAGGCTAATAATGGATGCGATGTATGAAAAGTATCTTGGCAATACTATCACTTATCAAACCCAATACCTTTAGTTTTTTATTTACCATCCCTGAAATATCTAACGTAGGATCATGATCTCATTCTGGAACTTAAACCATTGTTACAATCTCCATATAGTTGTGTAAGATGTTGGTCTGCAACCTATTTGATTTTTTCAAAATCGGAGGAAGTTGAATGTGTGAAAACATTAGAAGATTTACAAAAAGAGAATGTTCCTTTTGTTTCGTCGAATGCGAGAATCGTGCTGGAGCAATGGAATCATAAGAATCTAGTTATGCCTCTTTAATAGAGCATAATCAATAAACAAAAAGGAAATGAATAATATAAAGGAACTTTTATCAAGTAAGAAAACAACAGATGTAAGAAAGGCTGCCCGTCTCTTACAAAAAGATTTGATGCCAGAATTGGAAGACTTGGTTGTGGAATCATTTAAAAATCAATTGAATAAAGGTCAAAGATCCTGGGAAACTATATGCGTATTGATTAAATGTATCGGTCTTAATCAATATAAGGCGGCTCTTCCTTTGATAGAGGGTATAGCGGACGCAAATGAAGAACATGATGCAATTACCTTTGAGGCTGGGCTTGCTTTAATTAGGCTAAAAAGGAAAGATCTTTCCGACGTGTCTGAGATTCTTACAAGACTAAGCTCTGCCAGATTTTCATTGGTATATGGTATGTTTAATGCTTTAGGCTATGATAAGATGCAGCCTTGTGCTTCGGATATTAAAACCATAATTGATTTTGCCTGGAATTTTGGCATTAATGAAGAAAAAGGATATGGTGATCCACGGTATGGCTTGATTGCTGCTTGTGCAGGTTGGGATAAAAGTCTTGTCAGTGAATTTTTAAATCATATTTTAGCGACAACCGAGTTTAGCAATATAAAATATATTGCCGAGAATTCATTAATTGGAAAATATGTAAGATTAGCATAGGATTTAACATATAGGAAATGATAGGACTTTAAAACACCTCTACCCATCTGACTTCTTCGTTTTTGCCCCTTCAGGGCGAAATGATGGAATGACACAGAGCATATCAATAAGGATGAAAAGCTACGCACTGAAAGGGCAAAATCACATAGCCAATGGCAAGCGCAGCGTCGCCTTGGGAAAATGATAGCGAACAAAACAAACGATAGGTTCGCAAAACCAATAGGTTGATGATTGACTTGGCTAATGTTTGAGAATAAGAGCCGATTTTTCTGAACTTGTGCATTGAAACTTGCGGAAATTTGCCATTTTTGCAGTATGAAACTTGCGGGAATTTGCTATTTTTGTATTGTAAAACTTGCGGAAATTTGCTGTTTTTATGTTTATTGTCTGATTTATAGTTAATTATGGTAATATGTATTTCAAGAGAAAAATTTACGATAAAATGCTCCTTTGGAAGAAGCAATCTAACGGTGAAACAGCTCTCTTAATCGAAGGGGCGCGCCGTGTTGGAAAATCCACAGTTGTTCAGCAATTTGCCGAAAACGAATACAAGAGTTTCTTAGCATTGATTTTGCCAATGCTTCTAAAGCAGAGTTGGAACTGTTTGAGGACATATCCAACATCGACATGTTCTTTACTAGGCTGAAACTCTTGAAATCAGTTGTTTTGCACGAGCGTGATTCGGTTATTGTTTTTGACGAGGTCCAAATGTATCCTCCTGCTCGCCATGCCATAAGAAAGCTATTTGTGTATTTAAGTATCAGGTAACATCAAACATGTATTTCCATAATGACGGCACTCCTGACAAAGATAAACTGGAAGAACTAAAAACCGAAGTGTCTACAGGATTGTGGGACAATTACTTGTTCTGGGCTCAAGAAGCCTATGATAATCTAATGCAAGGTTCTAATCTCACCAATAGATTCTTACAGATGGCGTTTCCACAACAAAACACAAATCAACAAAACACAAAGACTGATGAAGATAGATAGTCTTATAAGCGAATGTACCGCATACGATTTCAAGGTAATGCTTGAAGAAAAGAAACCAAAGAGTTGGCTGAAGAGCATAAGTGCTTTTGCCAATGGCTTAGGAGGTTCTTTATTCTTTGGTGTGGACAACGATGGCGTTGTAAAAGGTCTCTCTGATGTACAGCATGTATGCGATACTATCAGCAGCAAGATTCGTGATTACATGGATCCCCTGCCAGAGGTGGAGATGATTCCACTAACTATTGACAGTCTTGATCTGCTACAAGTGAAGGTCTCTTCTGGCAATTACACACCATACTACTACATTGGTGATGGACAACGTGTTGCATTTGTTCGTGTTGGTGACGAGAGCATCCCTGCAACGGCAGAACAGATGGTAAGGCTTGTACTGAAAGGTTCCAATAAGACATACGATTCCTTGGCTACTGATTACAAGGCAGAAGACAATACCTTCATTATTCTTGCAAATGAGTTCAAAAAACGTACAACTCAGGATTGGAATAAGAAATTCCTTGTTTCTTTTGGGCTCGTTACGGGTGCTGATACGCTAACAAATGCAGGAGCCTTATTTGCTGATGACTGTCCTCTTTGGCAATCACGTTTATATTGCACACGTTGGGATGGTAAAGACAAGAGTGATGCTATCAACGATGTCGAGTTTACGGGTAATATTCTCATGCTCCTTCGCGAAGCAATGAACTTCGTAAAAGCCAACACGCGAAAAGGCTGGGAGAAGTTACCTAATGGACGTAAGAATAAACCTGAGTATGCTGAGCGTGCAGTTCTTGAGGCTATGGTAAACCACTTCATTCATAGAGACTACACAGTAATGGGTGGGGAGGTTCATCTTGATATTTATGATGATAGACTTACTGTCACCTCGCCAGGAGGTATGTACAATGGTATGTTAATACAGAATCTTGATATTGACGACGTATCTTCAGAAAGGCGTAATCCAATACTCGCCAACGTTATGGCGCAACTCAACTATATGGAGAAGCGAGGCAGTGGTCTCACTCGTATCTGCAATGAGACCAAAGCTCTCGAAGGATATACAGACGAGTTGATGCCAATGTTCAAGTCCACACCGACCCAATTCCAAACCATCATCTTTGCCTCTCCGACAGACATAAATGTCAGAGACCATGTCGGTGATATATCGGAGACAAAACTCACTGAACGTCAGCAAGTAATCCTCAATATTATCAAGGAGTCTCCTTCAATCACCGCCAAACAAATGTCGGTGACTTTGTCGGTGGGTCCACGCACAATAGAACGAGATCTTTCTGTATTGAAAGAGAAAGGTGTCTTGAAACGTGAAGGTAAGGATAATGCCGGCGTGTGGATAATACATGTTTGCTAAAAATGTATGGAGTTTCAATTTGCCACCAAATAGAATAAGTATGTTTGTAAAACGCATCACAGCAGATAATTTTCGTTTGCTTAAGAATTTCAGCATCGACCTCCAAAAGGAACTTTCCCTCGTTACAGGTAAGAATAATGTGAGTAGGACGTCTCTTCTTGTTGTACTTGACAAATTCATAAATAGTACTTCTGAAATAATATGCATATAACGCCCATTATGAGAATCCGCTGAAATTCAGCGGGAAAGTTTAGGCGTTTAAATACAAAATGGTAACTGCAATCCCGTCTACAGCGGAAAATTTCGCTATGCGAAAGAAAAGTGAGTAACCATCCAATACTTATTAAAACGGAAGGCTACACATTTTTCAAGATGCTTTACGGAAAAAATAAACATTGAGGTAGTATTTCAAAAAATAATAGAATAAAAGGGAATGGAACAGTGTGAACATGATCAGGTAAGTATTCGATTCTATTGGAACAATCCGCTGACGATTGACCAAATGACGGATTTAGTATATAATTTCTTAATGGAACTAGAAACAAAATTTCCTTTTTTGAGAGGATGGTATAATTTGGGAAAGAGTAGAAAGGATGCTTTGAGTAAGAAATTCGAGGTTTCCCAACCGTATATCAAAAAGAAACTGTTACGTGGTTATAAAAGGGAAATGGATGAAGGAGGATATAGTGGACTCGGCTATAGGATAAGCCTATATAATGAAGATAAAGAGGAGAAACCAATGTCTTTAGATATTTATACTAATGATTTACAAGGTTTGTTCACTGCTCATTGTTTTTTTGACTATGAGTCCACAGATCTGTTTGACAAAGACACTTTATTGAAGCTTTTGAGGTATATATTAAAATATTTCGTACCAGATTATGGTTGTGTTCAAACGACAAATTTTGAAAACTTAAAAAGTGGTAACCACTTCGGTTGGATATCTTATACACATAAAAAGGGCTTGAATTTAGGTGAAAAGTATATTGTTGAGCAAGATGAAACCGGAGGAAGTTTGATTTACCTGAACCATGCTGAGAAGTTTTATGATTATGAGCGGGCGAAAGACTGCCTGGCACTTGAAAAAATTTTGAAGATAGAATAAAATTGAAAATATTAGAAAAAATACATCATACACACCCAGGTAGGACACTCAGAATGATTCTATCATTCTTGCTACTCCTGCTTTGCTGTCCATCCTACGCCATCACCTGGGAAGACCGCGGAGGCGAAGCCATCCGCTTAGGTGTGGTTACGGCAACGACAACCACGCCTTCGGGCACCTACTATACGGTGACAGAGAACGGTGTGATTGCCGAGAGCCGAGACGGGGGTGTGACATAAATACGTATCAGTTTTTATCAGCAAGGTATGTTGGAATTTTTGGTGTAATTTTGTAGCGATACGTTAATTACTGAGGATGTTTTTGTGAGAAAGATGGCTTTATGTCTTAATCATCTTAGGTTTATGATTTTTAATAGAAAATTCAAATAGTTATGTATTATACACTTACAACAAGATGCGACGATGACGTTGTCGGCCACGTGCTGTTCCAGATAGATTATATTAATAGCGAGTATGCATTTAAAATAAAATCATATGAATTTGCGTCAATCCCATTATTGAAAGCAAAACTATGTAGACGGGCTAAAATGACAGATGTTATGCAAGGTGGATGTATATGTGCTTGTGGATTGGTGATAAGCGAAAGGATGAAGCAACTTTTCGACCAATTCAACATTATTCCTCAGCACAAATACTACCCAATAGAGGTATCTTCAAAAGCGGGTGTATTCTCCTATTATTATCTGCAACTGATAAACAAAGATTTTGTTAATAAAAGCATTGATTTTCAAAAGACAACCTTTTATTGGTCAGATCTTTATCTTACAGAGACCTATGGCACAGTTGAGGTGAGCTCGGTGGAAGATATAAAAAGCAAAGAAAGAACATGTCCTGAGACAAATCATTTTATACAAGCAAAACAAGTTTATGCATCAAAAAATTTTGATATGAATATAGATGTCTTGGGACTGAATCTTATAACGGCGAATGGGGGCATCATCATTTCCGAGCGTCTAAAAAACGCCATAGAGGCAAACGGCCTTACGGGAATGCACATCGTACCATTGCCAGACCTGTTTGCCAACGAAGACGAAATAAAGCCTGTTGAAGATATGCCAAAGGTGATTGTGTCGCAAACCGAAAGCAAGGTCATGGCTCCGAAGAAAGAACTGAAAACGTATGAGGTGCCGCCATGTGCCAACGGCGTTTTGGAATACGTCAGATGTGAAGATGCGGAAAGGGTGGTAGTTCCTGAAGGAATTGAGGAAATTGGGTCGAGCGCATTTCGTTGCTGCAGTCGCCATCTGCGCGAGTTGGTCCTTCCCGACAGTGTGAAACGGATAGGTGATTACGCTTTTATAGGGTGCGATATGCTGGAAACGGTTCGTCTGCCAGAAGGAATGGAAGAGATTCCGGACAACCTAATCAGCAGTTGCAAGTCGTTGAAAAGAATCGTCTTGCCAAAGAATGTAAAGAAGATTGCCGCGCATGCCTTTGCCTATTGTATCTCTTTGGAAGAGATTGTCTTGAACGAAGGTCTGGAAACTATTGGAGACAATGCCTTTGAAGACTGCCAGTATTTAGATAAGGTTGTTCTGCCAACCACACTGAAAAGCATAGGCGATTATGCCTTCCTTAATTGCGCGTCATTGGGCGATTTCAATATACCTCAAGGAGTTGAAAGCATTGGCGAATCTGCCTTTTTCGGAAGCGAGGCATTTTCAGAAAAGTTTATCAGCGAGGTCACAGACCGTTTTGGAGAACTACCGTTTGAAGAATATTACGATTGAAAATAGGCTTTATGCTGCAATTTCATAAAACTCGGTATATATTTGCATATAATATTTATAATTTTGTATTCATTTTTAGGTGTCTATATACAAGTTAGCTAAAGACCATTGTAAGTGCCAGCTTGTAATATATTCCCTTAACAAATTCTGCGTTATATTTGCTGTTCAAATAGATTTGTGTATATGACTAATTTCTCTCAGTTGATATCGCTTCTGTGCTCTCAAAAGGACAATAGTCCTAAAAAATATCTTAATCTTTTTTTTGCGTTTTTATTCTGCATGGCGTTGCAATGTTGCGACAGTAAAAGCAATAACCACTTTACTCCGTCGCCCATGCTCTCACAACTGGTTGCGGAATTTAATAATTATTTACCGCTCAGTGTTGGGCAAATAGGTCAAATCACCAAAACCGCGATTGAGGGCAATAATGTGGTTCACGAAGTAGAGCTGAATGAATTTTTGATAGAAGATATTGACCAAAATGTGTTTCAAGAAGAGATGAAAAGTTATGCTGAGGTCTTATTGCGCACAGAAAGTTATTCCGGAATATTAAGTGAAATGGCAGATAATGGCTATAATTTTATTTTCCGCTTTTGTAAAAAAAACAAACATATCGACATCATTATCTGTAACGATGAGTTGAAAACAATCAAGGGCAAAGGTTCAGTAAGTAAAAAAGAATCTTTTGATATGGCTTTAGACAATTATATCAATAATTTAAACAAATTGTGTCCACAACAAGAAGACGAACTGTCAACTCTTGTCGGTTTTGAAAATAAAGAAGATGTCTATATGGTTTATGAGGTTAAAGACACTGAAGATGAACCATTTTTGTCTTTTATCGAAACAAATGCAAAAGGCGAGAACAAGGATTTTTTTGAAGGCTTTTTCCTTGATTTGAAGACTGAACAGGTTTCCCCTTTAATAGTTTTGCTTTCTTTAGTTGCCAATACAAACAAAGGATTTGTGATACTATATAAGGGCACTGGTTCCGGAACCTCGTTCAAGGTAATATGCCCTGCTGCCGATTTGAAGAAATTATATCTTCAATACCTCAACGAACTTACGCCTCTTAATAGCAACCACATTAAGCTGAATCGGAAAAGTTGATTTCTAAAATACTTTTGGGTATGAAACAGGTGAAGAATATCGGGTGTGTCGTTTTATTGTTAGCACTCAATGTATTGTCTTCTTTTGGAGAAGAAATAAAATTATCAGATAATGAATCATTTTTAGATTTTGAAATCCTTGATGAGTAAAACAAGACTTGTCGGTTAAAGAAATGTGTGCTTAACAGACCGATGAAGGTTGTCGTACCCGAAACGGCTGTTATATCAGGAAAGACCTATAAACTGACAACGATAGGGAACCGTTCGTTAGCTAATTATGGGTGCCAAAAATATCTTTTACAGGTTGAACTTCCCCCAACGATAACAACTATAGAGGAATGTGCGTTTTATAGTTGCGATAGCCTTGACGGCGCTTTTTATATCTGAAGTTAATTTATTAACTTTGTAAAGTGAATATCAATTTTCAATGAAATACCATCTCAAGTGAAAATATGGCTTCGTTGCATATAAAAAATTTCGGTCCGATTGTGGACTCTACCAAAATTGAATTGACGCCATTAATGGTTCTCATTGGTCGTCAGAGTGCAGGGAAGAGTACTTTTATGAAAGCGCTCTGCTTTTGTCGTTGGATAGAGAAGAAGATAATGGTCTCTACTGACGACATGGTAAACCAGTACACCCACTATAATCGCTTTGTGAAGGAATTGAAGCAATTCCATCGTCTGAATGATGAGTACTTCACAGAGAATACCGAAATGATGTATGATGGAGACAACATCACCATAGATTACAAGGGTGCGAACGGTAATGCAAAGATTTTGCGTAAGAAGTCATTTGCCGAGAAGAGATACAATACGAAGTTGAGCTATATTCCTGCTGAAAGGAATTTGATATCGGCAATCCAAAATGTGGACAAGACCTATAAGGCTACAGAAAAGGATGTCTTGTTTAATTTCATCTACGAGTGGGATGAGGCGAAGGGTCCTTATACCAGCGAACATCCGTTTAGATTGGCGGCAACTGGAGGTTTTAGCTATGTGAACAAGTCGGGTTTTGACGTACTGGTTCGTGAGGATGGAACAGAGACTCCTGCCTTCTATGCTTCGAGTGGTATGCAGAGTGTGATGCCCATGGATGTGATGGCGAACTATATCACTGAACGTGTTGGCCAGAATGCTTCGTTATCGATGCATGAGCGTAACGAAATAAACAAGGCAGATAATGGACATTCGTACAGGAGACTTGAGTATCAGTCGGCTCAGTTATTTATTGAGGAACCTGAACAGAATCTGTTTCCCGAATCACAGAAGCTTGTAGTGATGAGTCTGGTACGTTCGCTGAAGAAGGCCATGGCGACTGGCTCGGAACAGAGTATGACTGTAGTGACTACTCATAGTCCGTATGTGATGTCGGTGACAAATGTATTGCTGTCTGCTGCTATTGTGGAGGGAAAAGGCTTGGAACAGAATGTTGTCAGCAGAGATTGCATTCTTCCTTCAAAGAGCATCTCCGGATACTATATCAATGAGAGTGGTGTGTTCCAAAATATCATGGATAGCGAAATACCTATGCTTAGCGGCAACGATCTAGATGGTGTGTCGGAATGGGTGGATGAGAGCATCAGTAAGTTGAACGAGATTCTGTTTGCATAGGCATGAAGGAGGATAAGAAAACATACGACTCTACTCATGAGCAACTATTGGCAGAAAGGCATACTCCTGAGCAAGTCTTGCAGATCCGAGCGAAGGTTAGCGTGAGCGAAAATGGCAAGCGTTATCTTCTGGCAACTAATGGCAAGGAAGAATCGGTGGTGTATGCTGTGGATGGCGACATCGTGAAAGAAGGTTTGAAATGCGACAAACTGGTTCTGGTGAAGCGCTCTGCAAAAGATATGAAGCCAGAGCAATGGACGGAGGCCTTTGTGGAACTGAAAGGTGTGGATACGAATCATGCCATTGATCAGTTGCGACAGACTTTAAAGAAGGCGATTTTCAAACATCCTTCGAATGACGACGTACGTGCCCGTATTGTGGCACAATCATTCCCCTCAAACAAATCGAATCCCACGATGGAAAAAGCGAAGCAGGAGTTCCGCAAGGATTACAACTGTGATCTTCGTGGTATGAAATCCGGTCAGGAGGATAAACTGTAAGAAAAAACTGAATGAGATGATTGATAAGTTTGAAAGTAAAAGACGGTAGTATGAGGGGAAAAATTAGGAACTAAGAGTCACTGAAATTTACACTGAACAGGGTGAATGTGTTTTATATGTTCTGCAATTTGGTCACGATAAAAAGAAAACAGAATTGATAGTAAAAAAAGACATAGGACGTGGTTGGAATGTAAGACAATCAGAATGATCTTATCATTCCTGCTGCTCCTGCTTTGCTGTCCATCCCACGCCATCACCTGGGAAGACCGCGGAGGCGAAGCCATCCGCTTAGGTGTGGTTACGGCAACGACAACCACGCCTTCGGGCACCTACTATTCGGTGACGGAGAACGGCGTGATAGCGGAGAGCCGAGACGGCGGCATGACTTGGGCACCGGTCAGCCTTCCGCAGTCGGGCATACACTTCAACTCCGTCAAGTTCTTTGACGACACCCACGGACCGGTGGTGAAGATTGGTGCCAATTTCAGCACAAAAGAGAGAAACATCGTGGAGTGGAAGGTGGAGGAATAGACCTTCAACTTTTTTGTGTTCCACTACGGTTCCAAAACAGAAAGCGAGCCCAGAGAGTATTTCTACTTTCCGGGCTCGCCAATTTCTTTTGTTTGTAAAGCGTGGTTAGATATCGATGCGGCCATACATTCCGGCAACAAATTGGACTCCCTTCTCTGCGCCGCTTGCAAGCCTAATGATAGATGTAAGACCACTTTGCTTTTCTCCACACACACTGGTTTCTGCACCCGCATCCATACGGCGTGCTACTTCCGCACCGCATGCTAATCCAGACGTAAGACCACTTAGACTTGTTCCCAACACAGAGGTCTCTACGCCTGCCCTGGCATCTACCTTTTCAACACTTGCAACCTCTACTCTTGGAGTGTTTCCACCTAACTTAAATGCTGCTGCGTTAGCTACTGTTGTTGTCATTGCGATCATTGCTACTACTGGAAAAAAGAATCTTGTTTTCATATCTTTAAAATTTAATTGTTAATAATCTTTTTTGCTGTCGCCGGGGTTGTTGTTCGTTCCCGTTGACAATGCAAAGGTAGGGCAAGCTTCAGGGGTGCGACGGACAGAAAAGGAAAAGCGTGCGGACAGTTTGTGAACTTCACATTTTGTTCGTTTTCACGAATTGTACATTATGTTAAATTGCTGGTTATGAGGTAGATATAAAAATATCAATGATACAGAACTTGTCCCATCGCCTTTATCAGGCAGAGTCAAACCCTACATAATTCTTTAAATAAAATCATTTTGAGATGTCAGATTTGATATTTTATTCTTATTTTTGTACAGTAGAATGTCAATTTTGATATTATGGAGAATATCTATATGCTTTCAGATACGGAAATAACAAATAGGATTTCCGCAAAAATTAAAGAACTCAGGCTAAAGCAAAACATAACCCGTCAAGATATGGCTGTGAGTTCGGGACTTTCACTCTCTTCCATAGTACGAATGGAGGATGGCGATATAAAATCATTCGACTCGTTCATCAGGATTTTAAGGACATTGGGCAAAATTGACGTGCTGTTGCCGCTGATAGAGGAAGAGCAGATAAGCCCGAATGAATATTTCAAAATGGTGCAAGGCAATACGAAAAAGAAACGTAAGCGGGCATCAAAGAGTAACAATAACAACATTAACAAGCAGGAGGGTTCTGAATGGTAGATGTAGCACAGGTAAAGATGTTTGGCAAGACCGTTGGGTATGTCAATTGGGACCCACAATATGGTGTGGCCAGATTTGAATATGATTCGGAATTCGTAAGGAGTGGCATTCAGCCGTCGCCAATCCTTATGCCTGCGAGAGAAGGTAGGATTTACAGTTTTAGAGATCTCAGCCAAGACACGTTTAAGGGGCTCCCAGGTATGCTTGCAGACTCTTTGCCAGACACTTATGGACGGGCTTTGTTTGACAAGTGGCTTTCATTGACAGGCAGAACGAGCGGAAACACCATAGAATCGCTTTGCTACATGGGCAAACGCTGTATGGGTGCTCTCGAATTCGAGCCAGCCATAGAAGGAGCTAACCAACCCGAACAGAAAATAGAGCTGGACAGCCTTGTTTCTGTAGCAAGAGAGGCACTTTCCGAGAAAGAAAGTTTTCAGACAAATATAAGTGACGACCAGAAATCCGCTATCGCAGAAATCCTCCGTTTAGGAACCTCTGCCGGAGGGCAGAGAGCAAAAGCAATTATCGCCTACAATCAGGAGACGGGAGATGTCAGGTCTGGTCAGGTAGATGCCCCCAAAGGTTACGATTACTACCTGATCAAACTTGATGGAGTTTCTGCCACCGCTGGACTTAAGGAAACAGATAATTATGGAAGGCTTGAGTACTCTTTCGCCCAATTGGTACGAGCATGTGGAATAGATATGACCGAATGCTCGCTTATTGAGGAAAATGGGAGGGCACACTTTCTTACCAAGAGATTTGACCGAGTGGCGGGAGAAAAGGTTCACATGCAAACCCTTTGTGGTATTGCCCATTACGATTATCGGGTACTGAGGGGCTATTCCTACGAACAGGCGTTCAATGTTATGCGCGGATTGAGATTGTCATACCAAGAAGCACAAGAGATGTTTCGAAGGGTTGTATTCAATGTAATTGTCAGAAACCAGGATGACCACACAAAAAACATATCGTTTCTGATGGACAAGCAAGGGAAGTGGAGACTATCGCCTTCCTATGACATGGGGTATGCATACAATCCTGCTGGAGCATGGACTTCTGCGCACCAAATGTCTGTGAATGGCAAATATGACGACATTACTCGAACTGATTTAATGGAACTTGCTGCTCGCAATAACATCCGCAATGCCGGTCAAATCATCAATGAAATAGGTGACACATGCGCAGGATGGGCTCAAATTGCCAAGGAATGCGATGTTCCTCAAAAAATGATCGACAAAATCTTACCCAATATGCTTCTGTCGATATAAGAGCGATATAAAAACGGTAATTAATATTTATTGCCGTTTTTATGTACCTAAGACGTTGGAGTAGGGATCTACTTCTTGGGAATGATAAAATTAGGCGAGCCCCGAAAGTATTTCTACTCTCGGGGCTCGCCAATTTCTTTTGTTTGTAAAGCGTGGTTAGATTTCGATGCGACCATCCATTCCCGCAGCCACTTGGAGACTTGTCTTTGCACCGCATTCAAATCCAGACGTAAGACCCTTTTGTCCTGCTCCACACACACTGGTTTCTGCACCCGCCTTGACGCCCACATCCATGCGCTTAGCCACTTCCGCGCCACATGCTAATCCAGACGTAAGACCACTAAATCTTGTTCCAAACACAGAGGTCTCTACGCCTGCCCTGGCATCTACCTTTTCAACACTTGCAACCTCTACTCCTGATTCGTTTACACCTAACTTAAATGCTGCTGCGTTAGTTACTGTCGCGAATGCGATCATTGCTACTACTGGAAAAAAGAATCTTGTTTTCATATCTTTAAAATTTAATTGTTAATAATCTTTTTTGTTGTCGCTGGGGTTGTTGTTTGTTCCCGTTGACAATGCAAAGGTAGGGCAAGCTTCAGGGGTGCGACGGACAGAAAAGGAAAAGCGTGCGGACAGTTTGTGAACTTCACATTTTGTTCGTTTTCACGAATTGTACAATTTTGTAAGTTGTTGTGTATTAGAAATGTAGAGGCGAATTGAATTCGCTACTTGAATCCCAATAGGGCTAACAGATTAGATTTCTCTTTGCGAAAAAATACATCCGCAATAATTTTGCCTGTACAAGTTATACTCCTTGGAGAGTTGGATGGAGCGCTGATAACCACCGCGCTTCTTGAAATCGGATGGCAAAAATTTCACACCATACTTTTCCGCCAACTCCTCACCGATCTCGTTGAGCTTATCCGCATTCTTCAATGGACTTATCGTAAGCGTTGTGGTAAAGTAATCAAAGCCATTTTCCTTCGATAGAATCGCGGATTTTTCCAATCGCAACCGAAAGCACTCAAAGCACCGCAAACCGCCCTCAGGCTCCTTCTCAAGCCCCTTGGCGACTGCATAGAACTCCTTCGGATCATAATAGCCCTCAATAAATGAGATGGGATACTTGGCAGGCAGCTCTCCGATCAGACGTTGCTGCTCCTCCACACGCTTGGCAAACTCCTCCGCAGGATAGATATTGGGGTTATAATAAAAAACAGTGATGCGGAAATATTGCGAGAGATACTCCAACGTATAACTGCTACACGGCGCACAGCAGCTGTGCAACAGAAGTGTGGGAACCCTTCCTTCCCGTTCCAAATCGACTATAATCTGATCGAGCTGTTTCTGATAGGGAATACTACTTTTCATCAGGCAAACAGTTAATCACCGGATTCGCATAGATACGCAAGAATATTTGCTCCAATTCACTACGATCCATCTCCTTACCCAATTGGTCCAAGCCACCATTCGTATATGCGATGAAATCGTCCTTTTCCTGCTCCGTATAACGATCCGAATAGCGTTGTCCAAATAAGAGGTCATAGGCGATGAAATGTGTTTTAAAGAGCTTAAAATGGCGGTAGATGCGCTGATCGATCAGAGCGGCCAACGCCACAATCTTATCGTTCTTCTCCAAACGATCACATTGTTCCAACTCCTCACGGGTAATAGGATCCGTAATGGCGAGGTGTACCCTACCCTTTGGCTGCTTAATACCCGTCAGGATACTATTCAGATCCTCATTTTCCCCCTTGATATACTTTTGGAACTTCGATATATAGAGTTCTGCCGTCTTCAAGAAATCGCAAGGCTCATACTCGTACGACACGGCGACAGGGGTAATGCTCAACTCATCCAAGTTATCGACAAATGGTTTGTCGCTACTAAGCGAGAACATCTTCAAAACACCCACCTCAGTCTTATCGTTTCCATCCTTGGTACGTCCATTTCTTTGGGCAATCCAAACCGAATCGTTCAATTCAGTAATAGCGTAACGCATATAGGCGGATACCTCCACCGAATTCTTATAGAAGTCCTTGATATTACCTCCACGGATGATGCGGAACATCTTGTTCAGCTTACCGATATTGATCACCAAATTTCCCTTCATCAGATTGCTACCGAAGGTAATCTGGCAAGTATCTATCCCCTTTTCGTAAAGAATCACATCAAGAAAGGCAGAATCGAGCACGATATCACGGTGGTTGGCGATAAACATATGACGCTTGCTATTATCCAACTTCTCGACACCCTCGGAAGTCACACCATCCGTCGTTTTGCTCATCACCGCATGGATAGCGGGATGCATCACCTTCGCCTGGAACTCGTCGACCGTCTTAATCTGAGAAAACATACGGATCACCTCTTCGACATTAGCCTCAGGCATACAATACTTCACCACCATTGGAAAGAAGATATCCTTCGTGATGGCCTCAATAGCGGCGGGAACCTCAGCGTCATTGTAGGGACGCACCGGCTCAAAGTCGAATGCTTGCTCCATATTCACTATCTTTTATCGATAAACTTCGTAGGTTTTCTGTTCATCTCAGGGAACTGAATGGCATGAATCTCATCAATAGGTTTGAACTTCACATCCGGTGCCACACGAAGCTTCGCCCTGAAATTATCCTTCAACTGCTTTATCATGTTTTCATCGGGGTTTTTCACTCCGACATAGACCGTCAAATGGTCCATTCCTATCTCATTTGAGGAGAGTTCCACCAAGTAATTCTCCACGTAATCCACATTGTCCAAAACATCAAAAATAGCTGCCGGATAAAGGGTGGTGCCTTTGAACTTAATCATCTGCTTCTTACGTCCGATAATTGGACTGATTCTCATGGAGGTACGACCGCATGAACAAGGTTCATAATGGAAACGTGCCACATCACCCGTACGGAATCTGAGCAAAGGCATACCCTCTACGCCAAGTGTTGTCACCACCAACTCACCCGCTTCTCCTTCCTGCACAGGATTACCCTCTTCATCGATCAATTCGCAAATAATCAATTCAGGATGGTGGTGTCCACCCTTGCCAGCAGGACACTCGCAAAATGAGGTCGCCATCTCGGTGGAGGCATAAGTCGAATACAAATCGATATCCCATTTCTCCTTGATTTTAGAGCCAAGCAGATTGAGAGAGAAATCATCGTTACGAAGATTTTCACCGATGCAAACGGCCTTTTTCACGCTGCTGTTCTTATAATCGATGCCATGTTCCTCGGCATAACGAATGATTCGCAAAATAAACGAAGGAACGCAAATGATCGTATCAGGCTTAATTCGTCGAATGGTGTCCCATTGCAACTGCGGAATACCATTTCCCACACGCACCAAACCGCCACCCAACATACGGATACCCATACAATAGGCGTAACCCGCCATGAAGCGTTTATCGATGGTGGTCATCAATTGGAAAATATCGCCTGACTTGGCACCCGTTCCCGTAAATGAGATCGCCTCATTATAGGCCAAACGTACCAAATCCTTCTCAGTCATCGCAAAGGTGGTGGGATCACTCAACGTTCCGGAAGTCGTGATGTAATCGCGGATTTCGGAAGGTTCCACACAGAAGAAGTCCTTATTTCTGGTTTGGAGATCCTCCTTACTGGTAAAGGGAATACAGCACAAATCTTCAAGGCTTTTTATCTTGGCGACATCGATATGGTTCGATTGGAACATATCCTGATAAAACTTCGATTTCGCCGATAAATAGGCCAAATCCTTACGCAACTTCTCCTCTTGGAAAGCTTTGATCACCGCACGTGGTTGAAACTCAATTTCTGGAACAAATTGATTCATTGACACACCCTCCCTTTTATCATTTTTTGAAAAAACCGATTTCACCGAGCCAATCTCTCAACAGATTGCACCAATTACGCGTCTCCTCAGACCTCGTTCGAATGGCGCCAAATCCATGACCACCCTTCTCAAACAGATTGTAGCGAGTAGGAACGCCTTTCATGATCAACGCCTCCGAAAGAACAACACTGTTGCGATAATCCACCACATCATCATCCTTGCATGCCAGCAAGAATACAGGAGGCATATCGCTCGGAATCACCTTCTCCATAGAGAAAGCATCCGCCATCTTGCGGGTCCAATTCTTTCCTAACAAATTATCCCTTGATTTCAAATGCGCGATACTATCCTGCATAGAGACCACCGGATAAATCGGAGCCACAAAGGTAGGCTTCAAACTCACAGAGGTATTCACGCCACGATCCGCCAAATAATTGTGCGAGGCGAAAGCGCCACCCATTGTCACCAAGTGACCACCTGCCGAGAAGCCGATACATCCGATTTTTTCGGGATCAATCTTATACTTGTCCGCATGCTCGCGTAAAAGTTGCATCGCACGCTGAAAATCCTCGATCATCGCTGGATGGTGATTTCCGCGCATAGCGACACGGTAACGCAAAACAACCGCTGTGACACCCCACTTGATGAAGGTCTCAGCAACCTCGGAACCCTCGTTGGTCAAACCTAGATGATGGTAACTTCCTCCCGGACAGATCAATATACAAGTACCGTTTCTGAGTGAGTCTGCAGGTTGGAAAATTCTCAACTCCGGACGCTTTTCTTTATGAGTTGGATGATTATCCCAAAGCTTCACCACCTCATACTGAGCAGCTTGTACACAAAAGGAGAAAGAAAGCAACCATAAAAGATATGCTATTCTTTTCATGGACAATAATTAAATTAACGCTTTGTATTCTTTATCAATAATTGTCTTGATACGGGCCATCGTGAAATTCTCCACGATACGATTATGGGCATTCTCACCCAATTTCACACGGATATTATCCTCATTCAGCAACAACTGATCTATCGCCTCCGCAAAGGCGGTCGTATCACTATTCGCCACCTCAATTCCAGTCACGCCATTCTGGTTCAACCAATTCACGCCCGACCCCTCAATGGTAAAGAGAACAGGAGGTGTAGCGCAATACATCGCCTCAGCGAGCACAATGCCGAACGCTTCATTCTTGGTAATGGACGGAAATGCGAAAATAGAGGCCGCTCTCATATACAATCGAATATCCTCATCACTGATTTTTCCGATAAAATGGATTCTTTCGGAGGTGGAACTTGCTTTCAGTTCGTTCGTTAGCACACCATCACCCGCAATGAGGATAACACAGTCAGACTTAATCTTCTTTTCGGCTTCAATCAAACGGTCAATACCTTTGTAAGAGACATGTCTACCCATAAAAAAGATGATATCCTTGCCTTGATACTTTTGGCAGATTGCATCAATCTTGGCTTGATCACCCTCCCTTTCGCTGATCTTCTCTTCATTGATACCATTTGGCACGATCCTCACTTTCGAGGAATAGGGCCTCAACGGCAAAGAGTGTTCCGCATAATTGGGACTTGTGGCGAATATGGTATTCGCGCGCTCCAACAAATTACGCTCAAAGGGTTGATATAGCTTATAGGTAAATTGCTGCTTGACAATATCGGAATGCCAATGCACCACCAACTTCACATCATCTTTGATATAATGACATACAAGGAAAGAGGCGAATGGATTGGGGGTATGTAGATGAATGATGTCAGGTCGGAATGTTTCAAGTTCTTTTTTCAAAGCCTTATGGTAAGAGAAAGCGATAGGTTGGCTGTACCGTTGGAATTGGACGCCAACACGATGCACAGGCACACCATCATACTGCTCCTCGATGGTCTCCTTCCCTGTGTTGAAACACAACACGCGGTGCTCGTATCCATCCATAGAGCTGACGATGCTATAACATACGTCCTCTATACCACCCTTGTAAGGTGGATAAAATTTCGATATATGTAATACTTTTCCTTTAGACATCAGCCTCTCATCCAACAATTACCGCTCGATCATCAATTTCGTTGTCACTTGACAAAATGACTTATATTACCCATTTTGCACCTAAACACCTAAGAATAAATGAATTATATCTCAGATAAAATTATGGAGAAACCAATTGAGTGATTTCGCAGACAAAGATAAAAAAATTTAGTCAGTATTTAGAATTTGAGCTTAGAATATTTGCGATGTGGGCACATTAAAAAACAAAAAGGGGAGATGTGCGCATCTCCCCTTTCCACTATATTCGGACCGATTAATACTCTTGCCAAGTCTTGATCTCGATATCCGTTTCCTTCATGGCGCAGAAGGCCTTGATGAAGGCGCTTGCCAAACGGGCGTTGGTGATCAACGGAATGTTGTGGTCGATCGCCGAACGACGGATCTTATAACCATTGGTCAACTCACGCTTGGTTTGATCCTTAGGAATATTGACAACCAAATCCACCTGGTGATCTTGAAGCAATGAGATGATATTGGTGTTGTTGTTTTGCTCATCCGGCCAACTTACGGTAGTAGCCTCAACGCCGTTTTCACCGAGGAATTTCTGCGTTCCAGCGGTAGCGTAAATCTTGTAACCACCAGCGGCGAGCGACTTACATGCATCCAACAAATCCACCTTACCGCGGATATCTCCCGAAGAGACCAAAACACCCTTCTTAGGAACATTGTAACCTACGGAAAGAAGCGAAGTCATAATGGCGCTGTCGAAATCCTTACCGATACATCCGACCTCACCAGTGGATGACATATCCACGCCCAAGACTGGGTCTGCGCGGTGCAAACGGGCGAATGAGAATTGGGATGCCTTCACACCTACATAGTCGATGTCGAAAGTTGATGAATCCGGCTTCTCGACTGGCACATCCAACATAATCTTGGTGGCCGTCTCGATGAAGTTTCTCTTCAACACCTTGGAAACGAATGGGAAACTTCTGGAAGAACGCAAGTTACACTCAATTACTTTCACCGCATTGTCTTTCGCGAGGAACTGGATATTGAATGGACCACTGATGTTCAACTCTTTAGCGATCTTCTTGCTGACCTTCTTGATCTGGCGTACCGTCGCCAAATAGATCTTTTGCGCAGGGAATACGAGGGTCGCGTCACCTGAGTGGACACCAGCGAACTCCACATGCTCGGAAATAGCGTATTCGATGATCTCTCCATTCTTTGCCACCGCATCGAACTCGATCTCCTTCGCACCCTGCAAGAAGGATGACACAACGACTGGGAACTCCTTTGAGACCTTAGCGGCCATCTTTAAGAATGTCTCCATTTGCTCTCTGTTGTAGCAAACATTCATAGCCGCACCGGACAACACGTAAGAAGGACGGATCAACACAGGGAAGCCAACCTCCTTGATGAAGTTGTCGATATCCTCCGAGCTGGTCAACTCGCCCCAACGTGGTTGGTCGATACCCAATTGATCCAACATAGCGGAGAACTTGTGACGGTTCTCGGCACGGTCGATAGAGACTGGCGAGGTACCCAAGATAGGTACATTTTGGCGATGCAACTTCATAGCCAAGTTGTTCGGAATCTGGCCACCCACAGAGACAATCACACCCTTAGGGTTCTCCAAATCGATCACATCCAACACACGCTCATAGCTCAACTCGTCGAAGTAGAGTCTGTCGCACATATCGTAGTCGGTGGAAACGGTCTCTGGGTTGTAATTGATCATGATAGACTTGTAACCCAATTGACGGGCAGTCTTCACAGCGTTCACAGAACACCAGTCAAACTCTACGGATGAACCGATGCGGTAAGCACCCGAACCGAGTACCACGATATTCTTGTCATTTCTGTATGAATAGTCGATGCTGTGCTCTTGCACGCCATAAGTCATATACAAGTAGTTGGTCAACTCAGGATGCTCGGAAGCGACTGTGTTGATACGACGAACGGCTGGCAATACATTTTGTTTCTTACGGAGTGAGCGGACACGGAGGATCTCCTTCTCCATATTACCGGAAGGATTCTCGGAGAAACGGGCGATTTGGAAATCGGAGAATCCAAGTCGTTTAGCCTCTTTCATCACATCGGCTGGGATATCTTCGATCTTCTTGTATTGACCCAAGACCTTGGTGTAATCCACTATGTTCTTCAACTTACCGATGAACCACTTATCAATCTTCGTCAAATCCACGATTTTCTCGATGGAGTAGCCCTTTTCCAAAGCGGCGGCGATAGCGAAGATACGCATATCGGTAGGGTGAGACAACTCCTTGTCGAGGTCACCGAACTCGATGTCGTGGTTGCCGACGAATCCATGCATGCCTTGGCCGATCATACGAAGACCCTTCTGCATAATCTCCTCGAAAGACTTACCGATGGACATGATCTCACCGACAGACTTCATGGATGAGTTGATCTCACGGTCAACGCCTACGAACTTAGACAAGTCCCAACGAGGGATCTTAACAATAATATAATCTACGGATGGTGCCACATAAGCCGAATTTGGTGTGCCCATCTCACCGATTTGATCCAAAGAGTAGCCCAACGCCAACTTAGCGGCAACGAATGCCAACGGATAACCGGAAGCCTTAGAAGCCAAAGCGGAAGAACGGCTCAAACGAGCGTTGATCTCAATGATACGGTAATCGTTTGTCTCAGCGTTGAAAGCGTATTGAATGTTGCACTCACCGACGATACCGATGTGGCGAACCACCTGTTTCGCGATCTCCTGCAACATATTGATTTGATCTTGATTCAAAGAGATGATTGGAGCGACCACGATACTCTCACCTGTGTGGATGCCAAGTGGGTCAAAGTTCTCCATTGGAACGACTGTGAAGCAGTGGTCGTTCTTATCGCGGATTACCTCGAACTCGATCTCTTTCCAACCCTTCAAAGACTCCTCCACCAAGATTTGCTTCGAGTGCGCCAAAGCGCTGTCGCAAAGTTCGATGAACTCCTGCTCGTTGGCACAGATACCTGAACCAAGACCACCTAATGCGTAAGCGGAACGAACCATGACAGGATAACCGATGCGACGAGCGACTGTCAACGCATCCTCCATGGTCTCCACAGCCTGTGAAACCGGTGTCTTCGCCTCGATCTCGTTCAACTTCTTCACGAAGAGGTCACGGTCTTCCGTGATCATGATGGCATCTACGGAAGTACCAAGTACCTCGACACCATATTTCTTCAAAGTGCCAGAAGTGTAAAGTTCAGTTCCGCAGTTCAAAGCGGTCTGACCACCGAATGCCAACAAAATACCATCTGGTTGCTCCTTCTTGATCACCTCCTCCACGAAATAGGGAGTGATTGGCAAGAAATAAACCTTGTCCGCAACACCCTCCGACGTTTGGATGGTCGCGATATTCGGGTTAATCAACACAGTTGAAATTCCTTCCTCACGCATCGCCTTCAAGGCTTGTGATCCGGAATAGTCAAACTCACCGGCTTGTCCGATCTTCAATGCGCCGGATCCAAGCAAAATGACCTTCTTAAACTTCTGACTCATATTCTCCTCTTTTAGTTATTTGTAATTTTCAAGCAAAAAAAATGCGTTGAATAAAAATTCAACGCAATAACAAAAAACGAAATGTTCCGGCAGCTTTCGCTGTCACTCCGAAATCAATGTTTATGTGTACACTAACTTTACTCACTTCGCCCTTTTCCTTTATTAGATTTCAAATTTCGGCAAAGGTAGCGTTTTTTCGTGAATGCGGAAAAAAAGTACCAACAATTTCTTTGCGGAATTGCAATACCCCCCATGATTTGACCCTTCGTCCGTAGGACGATACCTCTGTAACCATGTACGTCGTAGCGACAGCGGAGACGTGCGTGGTGGGAAAGAGCACACCAGGCACACATAGATCGTGAGGTCAGTCTCCATCCGCCCCACTCACCCAGTCATCCATCTGACCGATTGTTCCACTTCGCACCTCCCCCGCACATCTCGCTTCGCTCTGATGTACGGGGTTATGATAAAGTAACGTCCTACGGACGTGGAGGGATGGTACATGGTAGGTTGGGAAATACTAAAACCCAATTATAGGGGAAGAGCATACTCATTATTTGGAAAAAGAATTATCTTTGTTGTCAATTATGGCGTTATTTTTCGCAACACTTATCACGAGGGTCTAATACTATTGGAGATATGATTCCAAAAAAATTACATTATTGCTGGTTCGGTAGGGGGGAGATGCCCTCCTTGGAGAAGAAATGCCTTGAATCTTGGAAGAGCGTAATGCCAGACTACGAGATAAAAGTATGGAACGAAGAGAATTTCGACGTGAATTGCCTTCCATACGTGAAGGAGGCTTACGAGAATAAAAAATATGCCTTTGTCTCCGACTACGCCAGGCTATACGCGCTCTATACAGAAGGTGGCATCTACATGGATACCGATGTTGAAGTTTTAAAGAAATTCGACTCACTCCTCTCCAACATCGCCATTTTTGGTTTTGAAGGCAATGGACCTGTTCAATCATGTATGATCGCCAGTGAAAAAGGGGGAACATGCGTAAAGGAGTTATTAGATGAATACAGTGAGCGCAGATTCGTCAAGGAGGATAAGACATTCGACTTGACGCCTAACACCACCTTCATCTCTGATTACATGACAAGAAAGGGGGCACTGCTGAACAATAGTTACCAAGAGATTGAAGGCATCGCAACCATATATCCCTCAGAATACTTTTGTCCGGTCAACCAAAATACCGGAGAGATTCGCACAACCGAAAACAGTTACTGCATCCACCATTTTGCTGGTTCCTGGATGCCGACCAATATGAAATTCGCCTCCCGACTGAAAAAGATATTATCCCGCCTCATCGGAGTAGATAGGATTAACTATCTCATCGACATGTTGGGATTGCGCACATGGAAGGATAAACACATGAATAAATAACGATGGAAAGGATAAAAAATTTGTTGAAGGAGATCGGTTCACGACTATATCAGCATAGAGTTACCACCATACTACTCACCATGCTTGGATGGCTGGGAAGCATCGATATCTACCACAAACTTTTGCAAGAGGGCCACTCGATGCCCCTACAGACCATCAAATGGGTTTCCATCTCATTACTGTTCGCACTGCTACTAACTATCCTGACCAGTTGTAAAAACAAGGCCATTAAGGTAATAGGCATCCTCGTCTCAACCCTCTACACCTCACTCGCTATCATCAATGCCATATCCTATCAATTCTGGGGGTTCGGCATCAGTTGCAGAATGTTCACCATCATAATGGAGAGCAACGAGAGAGAGAGCGGCGAATTTATTAATCACACCATCGGAAACTTTGCCTCCATCGATTTCATCACCAATTTGGCGATCTTTTTAGCGATTGCGGCACTCCTTATCTGGAGCGTGAAAAAATTGTGTAAAGAGAGACCTTATCTCATTTTGGTGGGCATAATCGGTCTCATCGGCGTTGTCGCTTCAGGACTACAACTGCAAAACACCACAGAGAAAAAGAATGTCAACATCCTTCTCAGAAGCCTCATCGACTACAGACGGACCCATCAAAACTTGAATAGCACATCCGACAATAACTGGGGAGTGGATGAGAACAAATTATTGGAAAGTCTAAACGGGGATTACGTCATCGACAATGTGGTAATCGTCATTGGCGAATCGGCCTCAAGAAACCACCATTCCATCTATGGATATGACTTGAACACCACCCCAAAATTACAGGAAAAAAGCGATGAACTCGTGATTTTTAACGATGCGATATCCTCCTACTCCACCACCAGCGAATCCATGAAGATGTTCTTTTCGTACAAAAACTACTCCACTCATAAGGGGGAGTGGTACGAATACCCATCGGTCCCTTCCATCTTCTCCCATTTAGGCTTCAAAACCTATTGGATTTCCAACCAAGAGAAGATGGGCCATTTCGGGGGATGCGAGGATTACTTCTCCAGCAAATGCGATAGCAGCGCTTTTGTGGGAATGCTCTTCTCGGGAGATAATCTGCAAGAGAAATATGATGAGGCATTGCTGCCTGAATTGTCCAAAATCATGAAAAATCCGGGAAAGAAACTGGTTGTGCTTCACCTGATGGGATCACACGGCGAATATTACAGAAGATATCCAAAGGAATTCGCCCGTTTCACCGAAGAAGAGATAGCGGACAGAGGAAGAGATTACTTAACCCGTTCCAAGAAAAAGACCATTGCTGAATATGAGAATTCCATCCTTTACAGCGATTACATCGTCTCCAATATCATTGATACGCTCAAGCAGCACAATCAACAAAAGACAATGATGATCTACTTCTCCGACCATGGAGAGGAGTTGTACGAGAAGAGAGATTTCGCAGGCCATTCCAACGGGTACGTGGACATTCCTTTTATCATATGGACCAACGAGGCGACTCGCCTTCAATTAGGGGAGAAATACAAAGAAATCACCCAATCCATCGATGATCCCATCTCAATCGAGAACCTTCCGGACTTCCTCTTGGGTATCTCGGATATCAAGTATCAGATGTATGATCCGACATTGGACTTCACCTCCCCATCCTACCGACTGGAGAAAAGGTTTGCAGATGACGCTGTTTACATAAAGGGGCAATGTGACTAACCTAATCACTCACCACCAATACCCTCTTTTGATTCATTATGTAAAGGCCTGGTTTCAGATAGACAAACCGACGCACCCTGCTTCTGTTGTATTGAATCAACTCTCCCTTCACGGTATAAACGGAAGCCTCTGGAGACAACCATACACCACCCGCCGACAGTTCAAATTGGCTTTCCGTAACGACATCCTCCACCTCCGTTGGCAGTATATGAACCTCTCCGAATGAAAGGACGGAATCCGCCAATACCCATGAATAGACAGGATAGAGATCGCTAGCATCAACCCACTTGTTCAACAAAGTGATGACACTGTCTAAAGCCTCTAAGTAGGTACTATCTTGCGGATTCAACTTCACTTCACGCAAATGGTCCGCTTGGCCCTCATTTTGGAAGATAAGCAAGGCAGATAACGTATCTATCGTAGATGTTGAATCTAAAGGCTCCACAGATGTCAGTTTTGCCAAGTTGAAGACATTGTCAATCGTACCGTGTGCCGTATTTACCGCACATATCGCACCCGCAACACTATCCTCGGCACTGACGCTTCCCTCATTGAAAGAGTTATAGATATATCCGTCGGCATTGACCATACTGCCATTTACACCAGCGATTCCTCCACCCAATGTGATACTCTTCACTTCACCACCATTCTTACAATTGGAAATATATCCATCATTTCTTCCACAAATACCACCCGTGTAAGAGTCGCCCTCCACCAATCCAAGATTTACACATCTATCCACAAAAGCCTGCTCATGGCCATACTGCTCACAAGGGATATGATTATATCCGCCATTATATCCGACAATTCCTCCGTTACCTTTCTCTCCATCAGAATTTGCGGTATTGGTGCAGTTCACCACCTCTCCATAATTGAAGCCTACAATTCCACCTGTCGCAGCGCAACTGGATACCAAAGCGTTATTCGAGCAATCCTTCACAATTCCCATATTCACGCCCGCTATTCCACCAACGATACTGGAACACCTCAATGCGCCATCCCCAATGTGACAATTCAACACTTGACCCTCATTTATTCCACAGATGGCACCCAAATAGTAATTGGTCCGTGCAGAAACAGTGGTTATGTATAAATTCTCGACTACCGCCTTTGGGCTTAGGCATCCAAAAAGTCCCGCGAAGTTTCCTCCATCCAATGCTAAATTGTTCAGACAATAATTCGCACCATCAAAATGGCCAGCAAACGGATGCATAAGATCACCTATCGGCGTCCATTTCTTGGAAGGCATCTTTAAATCCTGTTCCAATACGAAATAAAGACCTTCGCAACTATTTCCTTTACTTACCCATTGAGCCACCTCGGATAAATGTGAACTAGAGGATATGAGATAAGGATTGTCCGAAGTTCCATCTCCCTTCATAGACGATGCTATCGCACTAAAGGGTAGTACAACAAGCGATAATATATATATCAACTTCTTCATGACTCCACTACTTTAAAAAATCGGTATATATCAGTACAAACTCCTTGCCTAAATGTTCGACGACAAAGTCCTCTTCGTTTACCGTATAAGCGGCAACATTGAGGGGGAAAAGGCATTGAAATCTTCCAATTTCCTCTGTATCGGCAGTATAGTAAATGGTAATAAAATCGATAGGAGCTTTACCCATTATCATTGCTTCCACACTCTTGCCAATAAGTGTTTGCAACTCACTCTCTTTGGAGGACAACATAGCGTTAAATCCATGCTCGATCAAACTATAAAAGGCATCCAGGGAAAACGCCTCAACAATGATCCTATCCTTGTACGAAGAGAAAATCTTATCTAAGATCGAAACATCATCCAATTTGTCTGTCACCAACACCCAATCAGGATATTTCTCCAAATATTCGATAATGGTTTTATAGGTGATAGGAGTATATTTGGAAAAAAGTCTTCTACTCTCAAACTCCGCTTGCGTTAATACAGAACTACCCAACTCCGGGAAGCCCGTATAATCATTGAACAACTGCCAATCATGTACAGCTACCAGGCAACTATCCGAAGTCAACGAAAGGTCAAGTTCCACATAGACGTATCCCGACTGTAACGATGATTCCAATGCCTCAACACTATTGGTATATACCTCCCCATCATATCCGCCCGCACCGTGGGCTATGAGAGCTGGTAGGTTCTCATAAGCCCTTTGCGATGATAGATTGAAGGAGGTCATCAACATCAACAATATACCCCAAAATCCTTTCATTTTCACTTCCCCTTAATTCAGTTGTCGGCGCAACTTATGAATACTCATTTAATTTATGGCGGAAAGATAATAATTAATAATTAATTCGGTTCTATTAAGAGAAGAGTTTTGAACCCCAATAGTTCACACTTGCCGCTCAAAATTGATTAGTGAATGTTTAATATCAAAAAATATTAACTTTGCAAACACATTTGACACTAGTAACCATTTAAGAACCATATCTCCACCATGGAAAAAGAGACAATCATAAATCGAATAGGAAAATTACTGACCACTCCTATCCGTTCTCACTTTTTTATTCTTGTATTTCTCTTGAATATCATTTCCAATCTATCCTCCCTGAGATATCAAAACGGATTGGTCTATACCATAGAAATCATCTCCCTTTCCGCCTTAATAGCCTACGCTGAGAGCGTTATATACAGCCTGATTCCCACTAACGCGCTGAAAAAGATATATGGAGGATTTATCATACTGTTACACACGGCATTAGCAGTTATCGAATATTTCATTTTAATAAATTTCCGTAAGAATATAAACCAGGATGTCATCGACATTGTAGGAGAAACCAATCCCGAAGAATCTTCGGAGTTCCTGCAAACCTACTTCTCCTTCTCATCAATTTTAGCTTATATCATCATTACCATCCTGGTTTTAGCGCTCTTATATTTCGTAACAAAAAACATTTACAAGAGAGTTAAGTATACACCTATCGCACTATTGCTTGTCTTGGGTGGAGTGCTGACATTGGGGTATAGCGCATATAGCTTTATCCTATTTCGAGATGGTAAAAGCATACCTCAGCTCACCTCTCTGACGAGAAGCGCGCACGCGCTCTTTACGATGCGTAACAACATGAAACAGATAGACCGCGTCTACGCCGCATGCAAAGAGCTCACTGTCACTCAAGATATACAAAAGAAACCAACCATCATCGTGATTGTGGGAGAGTCTCACTCCTTGCAACACTCGTCACTATACGGATACGCCAAATCCACCAATCCACTTCTAGGAGAACTACAAAAAGAGGGTTCCCTTCTCGCATACGACAATGCGACCTGTGTGGAAACATTCACAACCGCATCGTTGAAGGCAGACTACTCCTTGGATTCACTGGGCGTTAATTACGACGAGATAGTTCTTTTCCCCGCTTGTTTCAAAAAGGCGGGATACCACACAGAACTATTTGACAACCAATATTTCGTGGGACAAGGCGTAAACATCATATCCAATAAGGAATTATCGGAGGAGTTGTTTGACGTAAGAAACAAGGATTCATACAAATACGATGGAGATATGGTGAACGACATTAAAGTCGAGAATGGACCCTCCTTGTATATGATTCACCTATATGGTCAACACTATACCTATACGGACAGATATCCCGCCTCTTTCGAGAAATTCGAGGCTTCCCAATACAACAACAAATACACGGAAGCAGAGAGACAAACAATGGCGGAATATGACAACGCCT
The DNA here is from genome assembly GCA_045639525.1 of Paludibacteraceae bacterium. GTDB lineage: Bacteria > Bacteroidota > Bacteroidia > Bacteroidales > Paludibacteraceae > UBA1181. Next base: position 97,823 of record JAZUDI010000005.1, read on the forward strand.
GCCTATACAACGACTATGTTATCCACTCCATCATAGAGAAATTCAAGGATCAGTATTGTTGCCTTTTCTATTTTTCAGATCACGGAGAAGAGGTATATGAATTGCGCAACTTTATGGGACATGGCGATGGCGAAACCTCTCCGGACATTCGATATCAAACGAATGTTCCGCTATTGGTATGGATGTCGGAGGAATTCAGCAAAGATTACAAAGAGAAATTTGAACGGGCCATTCACTATCCGATATCCATGGATGATATAGGACACACTATTATCGACGCGGCAGGTATTAGATGCAAGGATTTTGTCGAATCAAGAAGCTTTATCAGCGAACAGTACAACACGAATCGTAAAAGAATTGTCATGCACTCGATAGACTATGATGCGTATGTGAAAGAACACTCACACATTGTCTTCGATAGTGAATCGAATAAATAACTAAGAAAGGGGGAATCGTCAGGAACGACCCGTAAATGTCATTTTTGGATCAATATTTCCGGTTTAGTAAAGATCGCAAAGCCCTTCATATTAGAGAAATCCTTTGAGTCCTTTTTTCTGCAATATATCAGAAACATAATATTCCCATACAATCCCCTTTGGGAGATGGTCAACTTCTGCCATGTTCCCTTTTTATCGAAATCGTAATAAACTTCACGGGAATTCTGTTTTCTCTCCTCTATTCGGATCGAGAGTTCGTCCGCGTCAAAATCCTCAGAGGCATAAAAATAGAGGGAATAAGAGAGACTATCACTCTCCTCCATCTGTTTTTGATCAATACGATGATACATCATGGCCCAAGTCCGCCAGGTATCACTCATAGTTGTGCTATCAATTTTAAGTCCGTGACAACCTACTATCTCATCAGGTAATGTGCCGGGCAGATCATCCACTCGCTCAAAACCTCGTTGGAATCCACTGAACAACTCTCTCTTATCCTTGCCGTTATAGACAATGGAGGTGATCAAAATCACAATACCGACAATCACTAACAAGATTATCTTCCTAAATGGCAAAAAACAACGTTCCCGCGCCTTTTCATCGACAATTCCAGCCAAAATCCAAATGGTGGTGATGGGATAAGTGCCGATGGAACGCGACATCATGGATTCGAAAAATAGGTTCACGCACAATGTGGGAATCCAGATCAAATAGAAGAGTCGCAATGGACTCTTTATGAAAAGAGGTGACACCAACGCCGCCACAAAGAGCAACAGACCGATGACACCATTCTCCAACAATATCTCCAAAAACTGATTATGCATTCCCCAGCGGGATTCACTCGCATGCATATAATCTATTCGTTGATACTCAGCCGTCAGAAGATCGACAGAACCGCCCGCTCCTACGCCAATCCACGGATGAGAGGAGGCGTTATAGCAATTTAAACCGCAGTCCCAAATAACAAAACGGGGATCCAGATCCTTTAGTGAAACTGAATCTCGAAAAAGGGAAAGAAGAAGATTGTTGATTCTATCATTCTGATATATGGCAAAAACAAAGAGTGCGAAAACCAGACCGACGAGTAAAAGAAATATGTGTCGTTTCAGATGTCGTTTCATTTCTCTAGAAATGATAAAGAACATCACCATTAAAAGGGATATCAAAGATATTCGGGCATCTGACAAAAAGACGACGGACGATACAAGAAGGGTTATCATGAGAAAACAAAGGATCTTTCTCTTAGTCCACCCTTCGGAATAGATGTAATAGAATACGATGAGCGCCGTGATAAGATTGAAACAAAAGTAGGTGCGATGTGAAACCAACGACACTACGCCCATGAAACACAATTGTAGGTTAAGAAACGAATAGGAGATATTGTCGAAGGCGGTAAACAGCGAGATAATAAAGATGATAGAGATGACCGTTGCCGCAGCAAAGGCTCCCAAGGCGAATGCCCTCAATATACGTTTCGATTGAAGAGGAACAACATCACGGAAGATAAACGCGATTGCCAGCAACAACATAGGCAACCGGATTTCGAGTACCAATCGAACAAACGGTCGCATCTCCTGGACAACAAAAAGGGAGGAAATGATAGTATAGAGCATATAGGCTAAAATCAATAGAGATACAGGATTGAACTGCACTCCATTCAGAGCCTTGCTCTTATAGAAATGGGTAAGGATGGAAATAAGGGATATTAATACAATGACTCCCGAGGCGACAGGAGAAAACTTCAGAAACGGAATGAAGAAAAAGGCCAGAACCAATAATTCATCCGTAATGTCCCTAAGGGTAATATTTGTACCACAATTTACCATAACAGCCACTTATATGGAATCTCCCTGAAGTAAACCAGATAACGGAAATAACCGATCATCACATATATAGACAAGAACGCAAAGACCACCCATCGGTTCCTATTTCTCTCTATATGTCCAACCATATAGGATATCAGAATCATATAAGCAACCACAAAGAACTCCTTAAATCGAGCAAAAATCTCAAATGACGAGAATGCGATAAGTATTAAGGAAGATATGATAAAGAGATTCAGGAAAATATTAAAATATGGTTCCTTCTTCTCATAGTAGTTACGATAGAATAATGCGACAAACAGAATCACAAATATCTCAAAGAAGTTAAGTGGGTTAATAGTTCCCTTATCCGAGATATAACTAGCAAAACGACTGCCCATACCGAATGTCGAGGCAATTTGCACACATATATCTCGCAAGAGCGGGCCGGATAGACACAGTACAAAAGCGACAGAAAACATTATCAAAATCGTTTTTATACTCAACTTATAATTCAGTATAAAACATAATGGGATTAAGATAACGGCCGCATGATGTAGAGAGAAGGCTATCAGATTAAATAGAATATACTTCCAATACTCCTTTGACTTAACATACCGTATCGAAAATACAAAAAAGGCAATCGAAACCGCCTGTCGAATTAATGTGAAGTTATGCCAAAAGTATCCTTTGTACAGATAAAAAAGAATAGCGATAAAGACATACGGCGTATACTCCTTTAATGATGGGATAAATATGCCAAATGTTACTAACGCCATCATGAAAAAGAAGAAGTAAGGGCCACTCGTAAAGTCAATGGTGCGAATAAGCGAAGAGAGGAATACGAAACCCTCCTCAAAAGTTTTGGAACGATAATAAGGCTCATATAAACCCCTAAAATAATCTACGATATTCACAATACGACCATAGTAGGCTGCGTACATATCATAGTCATAACCACCCATATGATCCCGGAAAGCCGACATTGAAAACAGCAGCAATATGAAGGGTAAAGTGACGACAATGCGATTTTTTACGGGCTTCACATCAGTAGAAGCACATAGCAATGCCAATAGGATCAAGAGAATATAGAGTGCCATGAATCTTAATTATTATTCATTCTGTTTGACAAAAATAACAATATTACTTCACCTTCCAACCATCAATCACATTCAGCATATAGCCTGGCACCAGTCCAAAGAACGTTGCGAAAAACGGCACTGTCTTCATGTTCTCGCATATCCCTTTTCCATTCAAAAAGGCATATCGCCAAAATGATATGGAATTTTTCAAATAATATGGTAAGCGAGTTTTATGGTGAAAAATCTCAGCAAAATAGGTGGATGCGCCATTGGCGTTACATCTCAAATTACTGCGCACATGTTTGGTCATACCATCTTCGATGTATTCGAAGAGATAAATCGCCTGGGGAATATAGACCGCATCATAATCTAAAGCCATTCTATTCCACATAACCCCTTCCGGACAAAACTTCTCATTACCGAATTTAGGCAATTTATACTTTCTAAAAACCTCTGTTTTTATCACCTCGGCCATATCTCCATATCCACCATAAACATTATGATAATCGAAGAAATTGGTCCTAAAATTCTCGGTGAAAGGGCAGAAAGGTGATTGACTGGCAACTAACGCCTCTCTTAAAAAGACGAGACCACACAACTTATCATCCGCCTCAACAATATGCCAGTTCTTATAAATGGTCTCTACCGCATCCTTGGTGGCGTAGTCATCACTGTCTATTCTAAAAATTATGTTGCCGTTGGCCAACTCCGCACCTTGGTTGATCGTTTGGGAGAGACCCCAATTTTCACGTTTCACATAATTGATTGAGACCTTTCCTTCCGCTATATATGAACGAACTATCTCTTCGGTATTGTCTGTGCTACCATCATCGATAAGCAGCCATTCGAAACGTTTATCGGTCTGATCTACCAACGATTGATAAAGACGGGGTAAGGTTTTGGATCGATTATATGTGGGTGTGAATACTGTAATCATAGCATATTAGAATACTTAAATGGTTTTACCTCTTTCTCAACTTAGAAATGAAATTAATAATCATTTTTCTCTCTTCGCCTCCAAAAAGCATCAACGATGACAAAATTACAAAAATTAAGACAAGAGAACATAAAACCAGATCTAAAGTGGCTGATATTTTATCAGCAGACATGAGTGACGTATCCGATAATGCGGTCTGAACCAGATAAACGACTCCATAAGCAAGGAAGGCAGTCATCAAAATCAATAAAAGATCTTTCAGTAATAATCCCTTTCGCATCAACTCAATCTTGAAAAGAAGAATGAAGGAGGAGATAGCCTGGCCTATGAGGTAAAACAGCGAAAGCATCTCCAGCGGAACACGACGGGAGAAGAGAAAACATAACACGATGGAAACGGCATTTCCGATGATAACGGCACCCACATACGAGGTAACTTTTCCCCTTGCGATCAGTGACTGACCACATATCATGGAAAAGACAAGACAAAATACCGCCAAGCCCAAATAGGCAAGAATGTGGATAAAATCCGTATTCGCATCAGAGAAGAGCAGATAGGATATTTGCGTTCCGTTCAATAGGAAAAGAATGACGATGAAAAGGGTAAAATAGAGGAGAAGCCTGATAAAACGCCTCATTTCATCGGAAAATGAATTCTCATCTCCCGCTACGAAACACTTGGACAACAGCGGTGTCATCACAATGGGCACAATCGAGGAAAAGACAATGTGGGGCAAATTGGTGATCTGACGCGCATAATCATAGATGGAAACGGCGCCCTCTCCAAAATTGGTACATGTGGATTTCTCTACAAAAAGATATAACTGGACGCAAAAGGCACTAAGATACATGGGAAGAGAGAAGATGACAAACGATTTGGAACGCTCCAGTTTTTCCAATGAAATCAGCCTAAACGAGGGAACCCGCTTGCGCAACATATGGGACAAAACGGATACAAGAATAAAACCATTCAAGGTGGTGGCCACCACCAACGAATAGATACCAATATGCTCGGACAGGAACAAAATCGAGAGGATATTGATCAGACTGGCTAACAGAGAGACCAATTCGGGATAAAAATAGGAATCATAGGTATTTAAGAGCGCAACCAATATATTTCCCTGCTGCTGGAAAATAAAATAGGGAATCAATGAAAAGATCATAAGGGAGAGAAACTCCCTTTTGGCTGGATCAAATCCAGGAGCCAAAACCTGCGTGATGGGAGATACGGCGACAAATAGTATCAAAGCGATGGCGAGATAGGTAAGGTTGAAGAAGTTCATCAACGAATTCACCGATTTCATCGCATATTCTTCCCCCTTATCCTCTTTCAAGAAAATATACTTGGTTCTGAACGTCTCATTAATGGGATTGTAGAGAAAACAGACGATTACGCCATACAAGGCAATGGATAACACCCAGGAATCACGTTCGAATGATGTGCCGAAATACTCAACAGATAGATACAAAACAACCAAACCCAGAAACATCTTCACGAAGCGGGAAAAAGCCAGCACCAGTGAAATCATCCGTGGAGAGGAGAAAAGATTCATGCGAACTTAGATGTACTTCGAAATTCTCTCTTCGTATTTGGCAATGATGATCTTCTCATCAAATTTCTCTTTTATGATGTTGCGACCAGCCTTACCCATAGCCAACCGATCCTCCTCGCTCAACAGATACAAACGTTCCATCTTATCCCTCAAATTATCGGCCGATCTTGGTTCACACATATATCCGTTGACACCATCTTCGATCAACTCGACACATCCCACATTGTTGGTAGTGACAATCGGTTTCTCCATACTCATCGCCTCCATCAGACAACGAGGAACTCCCTCACGATAGTAAGAAGGAAGTACGACACAATCAGAATCAGCGATGAATTGGCGAACCTCTATGGAATAACCCATATGTTCTATGACTCCTTCGTTGACCCAACCTTCGATCTCCTCAGTGGTAATATCGCTACCGGTACCCTTATCGCATTTTCCCAATAGGGTGAAGAGCATATCTGGATATTTACGCTTCAATTCTCTTGCCGCACTTACAAATTCACGGACACCCTTCTCGCCAAATAGACGGGAGCACAAGAGGAATCGGAACTTACCGTCTTTTTTAGACGATTCCATCGGACAATAATAGTCTGAATTTACACCCTCACTCGGAATGATACAGGTCTTCTCCTTTGGAACAATGTTGCCATCCACAAAAAGGCTCCAATCATCATGGTTCAAAAACCACACCTCACACACGCCGCGGAGAGCGGTTTTATACATCATCTTCACAATTTTGCTGCGGAGATTATCCTTCGTGAAAACAATTCCCAACCCCGTTGTGAAGGCGATGCTTTTAATTTTCTTGATGGAACATATCAAAGATCCATAGATGAGGATCTTAATGGTGAAATGGAAAATAAGGTCGAACTTTTCTGCCTTATAAATCTGATAGAGCGTCTTGATCAAACGTAAATCGTTGAATACGTTTGTCCCTTTGCTATCAATAGTAATGGGAATATGGCCGATGCCCTCCTGTTTAAGGAGCTCGGAATACTCGTCCTCAGGAGCAATCACGACCACATCATGTTTCTCCGCCAACTTTCGCAGTACACCTAAGCGAAAATTATACATCGAAAACGATGTGTTTCCCACAAATGCTATCTTTTTTTTATCAGACATAATTCTACTGAATTATTTCGACATCAACGATTACTAATCCTAAGGACGCGAAGAACGCCCGTTATACAATGTTTTTCATTGGCAAATTTAAAACTATTTAATCATATTTCCAAATAGAAGAAAACTCCAACTTTATAGAAAATAGTGTCAAAAACTAACTGATATCAAGATTTTTTTCATCTTCAACGATTTGTGTATGGTAAAAGTCAATGGCTCTTATTCGGAAAGTATTCATCCAAATACCACAAATGACCCTCTGCCTCAAATCCCATTTGTTTCAACAACTGGACATATAAGCTGATTTGATCGACGTATCCATCCGACGGCTTTCCAAATTTAAAATCAATGACCGTCATGTGGTTACCTGTTCTGATAACTCTATCCGGACGTCTCGTCTCAATTTTTCCTTCACTATTACGGAAGATGATGGAACACTCATTGTAAAGCTGATGTCCTGGAGCGAACCATTTCCGTCCCTTCTCGGAATCCAAAGCTCTCTGAATACCCGAGATCAAGGCAGGCTTTTCGCCCGACTGAATCACACCTTCGAACTCCAGCTGGTTGATGACGCGCTCTACATCCTCACCAGAACCGATTTGCGAGAAGATATAGTGTAACTTATTGCCTCGCTTGATGAATTCACTTTCAGCATTGGTTTCCCCACCACCCATATCGTCGATGAAATCGTTAGATTTATTTGATTGGCGGAACCTTCCCTTTTGACTATAGACCTTTACCTGAAACTCCTCTTTCTCAGGACTTTGGCTGAACGGATTTACCTCTTGTTGCTTCTCTTGTTTCTCCTCCTTTTGCTGTTTTTTCTCCTCGTCACTTTTCTCATGCTCATTTTCCAAACAGCCAAATTCATATGAGATACACTCCGACTCCTCCGCCAAGCGCTCGCTCTTGGACATCTCTTCCCATAGAGAACTCCTTGCATCTTCCGCCGAGAAAGTGTGATAATCAGTTTGGAACATTACCTGCAACAAATGGCTGACTGAATCCAAATTGCCGTTTTCACCAATCTTTTTTCCAAAAATGAACATATTCTTTTCCGCCCGAGTCAAGGCGACATATAAAACATTTAAGTTATCCATATAGGTCTCCACCAACTCTTTCATATACGCCTGCCTGAAATGGGAATCCAACATCGTTCTCGTACTTTTTACCGCCGTGAAAGGGAGAGAATTAAACTCTTTCGGCAGATCCGCCATGCTTTCCCATAGATGTTTCGCCTTTTTAGCGTCAATACCGATTTCCCAATCACAGAAGGGAATAAAAACGGTATGGAACTCCAAACCTTTCGACTTATGGATGGTCATTACCTTGATACCATTGGACTCACCACTTGGAATGGTCATCTTGTGAAGGTTTTCATCCCAATAACGGAGAAAAAGACGAAGGTTAGAAGACTTTTTGGTAAGGAAATCGTTCAATCGGTCTAAGAAGAAGCAATAATAGTTTTCCTGTCCAATGATCAATTCCAACGCCATGATCCTGTAAATTTCCTCCACCATCTCATAGAGAGGCAGAAGGCGTAATTCTTCGATGGAATCCACAAGTTTTTGTTGATCCACATCCAGATTATCAGGATTAGGCGGAAGGATATTTTGTTCGCTCCTCCGCTTCACTTTTTGAAAAGCATGGAGCAATTGTACCTTTGCCATACGATTCACCTCGCCACGGTGCTTTCCACTTTGATCTAAATTGAGTGCCGAGATATATCGAAGCGCGCTGATAATGGCCTGAACCACCTCCGAGGACTCCAACATATAGGCCTCTTCGGAGATGATATCAAAAGTAAGATTCAATCCCTGGTTTTCCTCCCGCTCCTTATACTCGGAAAAATAGTTGGCGATATCGGTCACCATACTATTGCTACGGATCAAAATAGCGATTTGTTCGGCCTGCACACCACGGAGTTGTACCTCCTTCACTGCATCGGCCAACTCCTCCAAAGTTCTCTCTTTGTATAAATCCGACTCCTTTTCATCGAATAAATTTACCCTGACAAATCCCTTCCCTTTTGAGGCTTTATTACATTTTTGCGGCGCATCCTCATAGGCCTCCACCATACTTTTCAGCAGAGGATATTCCTTATCCACCACATCAAACTGATTGTACATTTGCGGTAAAAAGGAAAAGACCTTGTTATTGAAACGGACAATGTTCAGTTCGCTTCGCCAATTCGTATCCAACGAAACCTCCTTCGTCTCCCCCGAAGAGAATTCATTTTTCAAATTGCCTAACAACTCCCACTTACCGTTTCTGAAACGATAAATGGACTGTTTAGGGTCTCCAACCACCAAACTCCCCATGCTACGGGAGAGACATTCCGAGATGAGCGGTTTGAAATTGTGCCACTGCGTCTCACTGGTATCTTGGAACTCATCGATCATTATATGATCCAAATAGGTTCCGATCTTCTCGTAGATGAACGGGGTGTCGTTATCCTGGATCATCGCATTCAGCAACGCCTGCGTGTCGGATAGAATAAATTGGTTTTTCTCCGCATTGATCGCTTTCAGTTTTTTATCCAAATAGTGGAGCAAACCCACATTAAACAGGTTCTTGTTAACGAGGTCCACCGTATTGATTTCGAACAGATATTTCTGTCGTTTTTGTTCGGTTTCATCGAGAATAGCATATATATCATCACGATAAGATCTTATCGATTGGTCTTTGGATAACTTATCGTCACTTCCTTCGTAGAAACCGGTTACATACGAATTCATCCCCTTGGAGAAGTCCTCTTCCGTAATATTGGTGAAATAGCCCCACACGCCCTTTTTCTTCTGGAAGTATTGATCCTCTGTAAATCCATTTCTGGTATTGAGGTCAAAAAATCGCTGTGCGGAACTTTTTAAATCATCGATACATCGCTTCTTATAATCTTCCAAAGATTGTTTGTATTGGCTCAAAGCATCCTTTTTCTCCAAAAATTCAAACAGTTCATCGGCATGTTTCTTAAAATCTTCAGAGAAGATAATTTTGCCAAAATTGGCGATTTCACCAGCAATATTCCAACTGCTGTCGTTGTCCAACTTGTCTTTCAAATATTGTTGGATCCAGACCTTAAGCCTATTATCATTGGGGATATCATCCATCAATGCCTCCGCCGATTCACTCAGGATTGAATCGCCGTCCAATTCAATGTTTAAGTGAGTGCCCAAACCCAACTCCTTCTCCAAAGTTCTCAATACCGTTTGGAAGAATGAATCAATGGTCTCGATATGAAAATGGCTGTAGTTGTGCAACATCAAGGAGAGGGCCTTACGTGCCTGCGAGACAATGTAGGTATGGGAAGAGTATATTTTGTCTAAGGGAGTCAACTCACGCATCAAAGCCTCTATGTCATTTTGAGATCCCTGAAAATCCTTTGCCACACCGTACAAAGTAGTGATTATTCGAGTCTTCATCTCCGATGTCGCCTTGTTGGTAAAGGTAACAGCCAAAATTCTCTCAAAACTGGTAGGATCCTGAATCACATATTTTAGGAACTCCAACGACAATCTGTATGTCTTTCCCGATCCAGCCGATGCCTTATAAACGTGAAGTAAGCTCATATAAACACAAATGTTATTTCATTCGCAATTTCGGAAAAAAACGGGGAACTTTCACCTTTTCCCTTCATAAAAATAAAAACATAGGGAGAAGATCGCATCCAAATACGCCTTTTTCATAAAATTGTTAGCCTAATAATAAGGCTCTTAACCAAAAAAATGCGTACTTTGCATTCCAAATAGATTGGAAAAATGGAATTTCATTACGAAGTAATTGTCATTGGTGCCGGTCACGCCGGTTGTGAAGCTGCGGCCGCAGCCGCTAATCTCGGTTCAAAAACGTTGCTTATCACGATGGATATGCATAAAATCGCGCAGATGAGTTGCAATCCTGCCGTGGGTGGTATCGCCAAAGGTCAAATCGTCAGAGAGATCGATGCCTTGGGTGGACAAATGGGTATCGTCACCGACCTTACCGCGATCCAATACAGATTACTCAACCAATCCAAGGGACCTGCCATGTGGAGTCCCCGCTCCCAAGCGGATCGACAGAAATTTAGCGAGAAGTGGCGAAACATTCTCGAAAATTGCGAAAACCTACACATCTGGCAAGATTCCGCTATCCAATTCATCATTGACAACAATGAGATTCAAGGGGTCGTCACCAGCATGGGCGCTACCTTCCGCGCAAAGAGCGTGGTGCTCACCGCCGGTACATTCCTCACCGGATTGATCCACTGCGGTAGAACGCAGATCGCCGCTGGAAGAATCTCCGAACCCGCCTCTTACGGACTAACCGAGCAGTTGAAATCACTCGGCATCCGTACCGACAGAATGAAAACAGGAACACCTGTCCGAATCGACGGTAGAACCATCGATTTCTCGGTCATGAGCGTACAAGGCGGTGAAGATGATTTCCATAAATTTTCCTTCTTGGATTTCAAACCAAGACCATTGAAGCAACGCGACTGCTTCATTACACACACCAACGAACAGACTCACGAGATCCTACGCGCCGGTCTGCCAGATTCTCCCCTTTTCAACGGACAAATCAAGAGTATCGGACCACGTTATTGTCCAAGTATCGAGACCAAAATCGTCACCTTCGCCGACAAGACGCAACACCAACTCTTCCTTGAACCAGAGGGCGAAACAACTCAAGAGTATTACCTCAACGGATTCTCATCGTCGCTTCCATTGGATATTCAATTAAATGCGTTAAAAACCATTCGAGGTTTGGAAAATGCGGTCGTTTACCGTCCAGGTTACGCCATTGAATATGACTACTTCGATCCTACCCAACTCCACCATACCCTCGAATCGAAGGTGGTGAAAAACCTCTTCTTCGCCGGACAAGTGAACGGAACAACAGGATACGAGGAGGCAGCCGGACAAGGAATCATCGCCGGTATCAACGCACACATCAACTGTCACGGTGGCAAGCCATTCACACTTAGTAGAAACGAGGCATACATCGGCGTATTGATCGACGACCTTGTCACCAAAGGCGTGGATGAACCTTACAGAATGTTTACCTCCCGCGCGGAATATAGAATTCTGCTGCGCCAAGACGATGCCGACGCAAGGTTGACTCCGAAGGCATACGAATTGGGATTGGCTACTAAGGAGCGTTACGACCTCTACATGGAAAAGAAGAGGGAAATTGATAGAATTGTAGATTTCATCGATAATTTTTCCATCAAAGCGAACCTCATCAACGACTTCTTGGAGAAGAATGGAACCAGTGCCCTCAAGAATGGCTGCAAACTTGTGGATTTGGTGAACCGACCTCAATTGACCATCGACATTTTGGCAGAAGGAATCGCTCCGCTCAAATCCGCATTGGATAAAATTCCGAACAGAAAAGAGGAGATCACCGAAGCGGCAGAAATCCAAATCAAATACAAAGGTTACATCGAAAGAGAGACCATGATTGCCGATAAATTGAAACGTTTGGAGAACATCAACATCAAGGGTAAGTTCGACTACTCCACCCTCCAATCGCTCTCTACGGAGGCTCGCCAAAAATTGGAACGAATCAATCCGGAAACCATCGGTCAAGCCAGCCGTATTCCTGGCATTTCACCAAGCGACATCAATATTCTACTAATTCTGATGGGAAGATAAAATGGAGCAGGAGGTTTCACACGTAAAGCAGATCGTTTTGTCGTTGCCCGAAAGTCCGGGCATCTATCAATATTTGAACGATAAAAACGAGATAATTTACGTTGGAAAGGCTAAAAATCTAAAACGAAGAGTCTCCTCCTATTTTAACAAAGAGCAGCAAAGCGTCAAGACCAAAGTCCTGGTAAAACAGATCGCGGATATCAAATACATCGTGGTGGGCAGCGAACAAGATGCGCTACTTTTAGAAAATAGCCTGATCAAAAAACATCAACCACGCTACAACATTTTGTTGAAGGATGGCAAAACCTATCCGTGGATTGTCGTTAAAAACGAATATTTTCCCCGTATCTACAAGACAAGAAATATGGTGAAGGATGGATCCACCTACTACGGTCCCTACACCTATCTTCCGGCGGTTTACACCATGCTCGACCTCATTTCGGAACTATACCCCATTCGAAACTGCAAACTGAACCTTACCCCCGACAGCATACGCGAAGGCAAACACAAGGTTTGTCTCCAATACCACATCAAGAAGTGTAAAGGATGCTGTGAAGGGTTGCAAACACTGGAAGAATACAACAAAAATATCGGTGAAATCAAACTTTTATTGAAGGGCGATCTAGGCGAACTAGAAAAAATGTTGGAAGAGAAGATGATGCTCTTGGCGGAGGAACTCAAATTTGAGGAGGCCCAAACCATCAAAGAAAAATTGGATACCTTGGCACGCTACAAAGCGAAATCGACCATCGTCAATCCATCACTCACCAACATCGACACATTCGCCATAGAAATCGATGAAAACGATGCTTTTGTGAATTTCTTGAAGGTAACAAACGGAACCATTTCGCAAGCCTACACACTTGAATACAAAATTCGTACCGACGAAGAAAAAGAGGAGATTTTGGCCACCGCCATTACCGAAATGCGGGAACGTTTCAAGAGCTACTCCCGCGAAATCATTGTTCCATTCGAAATCGGCTATGAATTTAAAAACGCCGTAGTCACCGTTCCGCAAAAGGGTGATAAGCGAAAACTACTCGATCTCTCCATCCAAAATGTGAAGCAATACCGATTTGACCGTATGAAACAGATGGAGAAATTCAATCCGGAACAGCGGGCGACCAAGTTGATGAAATCAATTCAAAACTTGCTGCAACTGGATAAATTACCCGTTCAAATCGAGTGTTTTGATAACTCCAACATTCAAGGAAGCGATGCGGTAGCAGCTTGCGTCGTATATAAAATGGCGAAACCATCGAAGAACGATTATCGCAAATACAACATCAAAACGGTGGTCGGTCCAGATGATTACGCTTCAATGAAAGAGGTGGTGAGAAGAAGATACACCCGACTCATGGAGGAGGAACAACCCCTACCCCAACTGATCATCGCCGACGGAGGTATCGGACAAATGGAGGTGATTCGTGAAGTGGTGGAAGATGAACTTCACCTGGACATTCCGATAGCAGGTTTGGCTAAAAACGAAAAACACCGCACCAAAGAGTTACTTTTCGGCTTTCCACCGAGAATTGTCAATCTCGATCCGACCGATGAAACCTTCCGTTTCTTCGCTTCGATACAAGATGAAGTACACCGCTTCGCCATAAAATTCCACCGGGAAAAACGAAGCAAAAATATGACCAAAACAGAGTTGGACATCAAAGGAATCGGGGAGAAGACGCAAGAGGCGTTGATCAAAAAATTCAAGAGTGTCAAACGAATAAAAGAGGCTTCACTGGAGGATTTATCAGCCGAAATAGGACTAAAAAAGGCAATGATTATTGTAGAATATTTCAATAATAATTCAAAAGATAAATCATCTAATTAAAAATTTGATTTAAAAAGATATTAACAATATGAGAGTATTATTACAAAGAGTCACACACGCTTCGGTCACCATCGAAGGCAAAGTCAAGTCTAAAATAGGCGAAGGATTGCTAGTGTTGGTGGGCATTGAAGATCGCGACACAGATGAAGATATAGAATGGCTGAGCGGTAAGATTGGCAACATCAGAATATTCAATGATGAAAATGGAGTGATGAATAAATCCGTGAAAGATATTGATGGTGAGATATTGGTGGTGAGTCAATTCACGCTTCAAGCGATGACCAAAAAGGGAAATAGACCCTCATATATTAGAGCAAGCAAAGCCGATTTCGCCATTCCGATGTATGAAAAATTCTGTGCAAGCGTGGAAAAAGAGATTGGAAAAGCGATTGGAACAGGTGAATTCGGGGCCGATATGAAGGTTGAATTACTGAATGATGGACCAACCACCATCTGGATTGACTCAAAAAATAGAGAATAAAGGAGAATAGATATGGCACTTAAAAGAGATGATTTTGAAATTATGGCGCCGGTAGGTTCTTATGAAAGCCTACAAGCTGCCATCCAAGCAGGCGCTAATTCCGTCTATTTTGGCATTGACAAACTCAATATGCGTTCCAGATCCGCTAGCAATTTTAGCACCGAAGATCTTCGCAACATAGTCAAAATATGCAAAGAAAATAAGATCAAAAGTTACTTGACAGTCAATACTGTCATCTATAACAACGATTTGGATTTGATGCGAGAAATCGTCGACACGGCAAAAGAGGTGGAAGTTTCCGCCATTATCGCAGCCGATGTCGCCGTTATGATGTACGCCTACAGCAAAGGTGTGGAGGTTCACCTCTCCACCCAATTGAATATCGCAAATGTAGAGGCACTTAAATTCTATGCTAAATACGCGGATGTTGTGGTCCTGGCACGTGAATGTAATATGGATCAAGTGCGTACCATTTTTGAGGCGATTCAAAACGAGGAGATCAGAGGTCCTAAGGGTGATTTGATCAAAATAGAGATGTTCTGCCACGGTGCCCTTTGTATGGCTGTTTCGGGAAAATGTTACATGAGTCTTCACGAATTGAATGCCTCGGCAAACCGCGGTGCTTGTTACCAAGTTTGCAGACACGGCTATAGATTGGTAGACGATGAACGAGACATTGAAATCAAAGTGGAGAATCAATATTTGATGTCGCCAAAAGATTTGAAGACCATTCACTTCTTGAATAAACTGATCGATTCAGGCGTACGCGTGATGAAAATTGAAGGACGCGCAAGAGGACCGGAATATGTAAAGACTGTGGTTTCATGTTACAATGAGGCAATCAACTCATATCTAGACGGAAGTTACAGTGAAGAAAAAATAGAGGGTTGGGACAACAGATTAAAGACTGTATTCAACAGAGGTTTTTGGAATGGTTATTACTTGGGGCAAAGACTGGGTGAATGGAGTTCAACCTACGGATCAGAAGCTACGAAGAAAAAAGTATACATTGGAAAGGGTATGAAGTATTACTCGAAACTAGGTGTTGCGGAATTCTTAGTAGAAACCAAATACGGTATTAAAAAAGGAGACGAAGTGATTATCACAGGCCCAACCACTGGCGTGATTGAATTAAAAATTGATGAACTGCACGTAGATTGTGCTACAGCAGAGAAGTGTGAAAGAGGTGAATTGTTTTCAATAGCAGTTCCTTCAAAGGTAAGACCTTCGGATAAACTATACAAAATGGTGGATGCCTCAGAGGTTCCAGACACACAGAACTAATCAAAAAAACAGAAATGTTCCACGTGGAACATTTTACTAAGAAGATGAAATGATATGAAAATAGGAAATATAGAATTTGGAGAATACCCACTATTTTTAGCACCTATGGAGGATGTTACAGATCCTACATTCAGAATGATGTGTAAAAGATTCGGTGCGGATATGGTCTATTCGGAATTCATTTCAGCGGATGCACTAATTCGTAGTATTGAAAGCACAGAGAGAAAACTGGATATAAACGATGAAGAGAGACCAGTAGTAATTCAACTTTACGGAAGGGATCCTGAACCAATTGCGGAGGCTGCTAAAATTGCTGAAGAGGCAAAGCCCGATATTATCGATTTGAATTTTGGTTGTCCCGTAAAAAAAGTAGCAGGAAAAGGAGGTGGTGCAGGATTATTGAAAGATATACCCAAAATGCTTGAAATCATTAAAGCAGTAGTAAAAGCTGTGAATACACCAGTTACAGTGAAAACTCGTTTAGGTTGGGATAACGATAATAAAATCATCACAACACTTGCGGAACAAATTCAAGATTGTGGTGCTCAAGCATTGGCCATTCACGGAAGAACAAGGGCTCAAATGTATACAGGAAATGCGGACTGGACACTCATCGGTGAAGTCAAAAATAACCCTAGGATTAAAATACCTATCATTGGTAATGGAGACGTTACTTCGCCTCAAATAGCAAAGGAAAATTTTGATAAATATGGAGTAGATGCTATCATGATCGGTAGAGCAACATTTGGTAAGCCATGGCTATTTGAAGAAATCAAATATTACCTAAAAAATGGCGAAGAAATGGAGAAAAAACCTTTCGAATATTACCTAAATATTCTAAAGGAATACATCGACAAAAACATAGAATGGTTGGATGAAATGAGAGGAATCACTCACTCGAGAAGACATCTTGCCTCTTCCCCACTCTTCAAGGGAATTGATAATTTCAAACAAACAAGAATTGCAATGTTACGTGCAAACACCAGGGAAGAATTATTTTCTATCTTGGACGAAATACCTTCAAAGTTTAATTTATAATAGATGTTCCACGTGGAACATTTTTAAAATTTTCGACTCACTTCGTGAGTGTTCCACGTGGAACATTTTATTAATGTGCCTCTAACCAATTATCACCCAAACCAAATTCGGCAATTAAAGGAACCTGCAACTTCACTGCATTTTGCATCTCCTCTAAAACAATTTGTTTTACCTGTTCCAACTCATCTTTATAAACATTAAAGTTCAACTCGTCATGAACTTGGAGAATCATTTTAGATTTGAGGTTCGCTTCATTAAATCTATGAAATATATTTATCATCGCAATTTTTATGATATCGGCGGCTGTACCTTGAATCGGCGCATTAACAGCATTTCGTTCGGCATATCCACGGACAACACTGTTATGAGAATTGATATCAGATAAATAACGACGTCTACCTAAAAGCGTTTCCACATAACCATTTTCTCTAGCGCTCTGAATCACATTTTCAGTATAAGACTTAATAGCCGGATAAGATTCAAAATAGTCATCAATCAACTGTTTTGCTTCCCCTCTGGAAATATCCAATCGTTCCGCTAATCCAAAAGCTGAGATTCCATAAATGATACCGAAGTTGGCAGTCTTTGCTTTTCTACGCATATCCTTATCTACCTCATCAATATTCTTTTTAAATACCTTTGCCGCAGTTGCGGTATGAATATCATAACCATTATTAAATGCTTCAATCAAGTTCTCATCACCACTTAAATGAGCCATTAAACGTAATTCGATTTGAGAATAATCGGCTGAGAAAAACAGACAATCCTGATCGGGTACAAAAGCTTTTCGAATCTCTTTTCCATCTTCATCACGGATAGGAATATTTTGTAAGTTAGGATTGCTGGAACTCAAACGACCTGTCGCAGCAACAGTCTGATTATAGGAAGAGTGAATTTTTCCAGTTTTTTTATTGATAAGTTCTGGTAAAGTATCGACATAAGTAGTCAACAATTTCTTTAATCCACGATGTTCTAATATAAGATTGATAACATCATGTTTGCCTTTTAAAGATACAAGCACCTCTTCGGATGTAGAGTATAGACCAGTTTTGGTCTTTCTTGGTTTTTCTACAATTTTCAAGCGATCATAAATCAACTCTCCTACCTGACGAGGGGATGAAATGTTGAATTCATAACCAGCAAGTGCATAAATTTGTTTCTCCTTTTCAGCAATTCGTTCGCTTAAAGTTTTAGAAAAATTCTTTAAGTCTTCAACATTAATAGAAACGCCTGTAAATTCCATATCAGCCAACACAGGCATCAACGGCATTTCTATATCATAGAATAACTTTTCTAGTTTATTGTCGATCAACTCTTTCTCAAAGATATTCTTTAAACGAAGAGTTACATCTGCATCTTCGGCTGCATAATCACATAACTTATTGATATTCAATGTTCTAATATCAGTAGTCTTGGTATTTTTACCCTCACACAACTCTTCGTACGTAATGGTTTTATAGTTGAGGTAAACCTCAGCCAAATAATCCATACCGTGACGCAGATCCGGCTGTAAAAGATAATGGGCAATCATCGTATCAAACATCTTACCCTTTAATGTTACACCATATTGACGCAACATCAAAAGATCGAACTTGATATTCTGTCCGATTTTCAAAACTGACTCATTTTCAAAAATTGGTTTGAATCGCTGAACAAATTTTTCAGCCTCTCCCCTATCCTTCGGCACAGGAATATAAAATGCCTCAAATTCTTTCCATGAAAATGAAAAACCGACCAAATCATCTGAAATAACATTGGTTCCGGTGGTTTCTGTGTCAAAACAGAAAAATTCCTGATCGGATAATTTAGCTAAAAATTGACTAATAAGTTCTTCATTATCAATAAGTTGATAGGTATGAGGCGTTGAAGTTAAGTCGCTGAGATTTGAATATTTAATTTTTCCCGTAGTGGTGTCAACATATTCTTCAAAGAGAGAGAGTTGAACTGCGGTTTGTTTAGTTGATTTTTTGGTTTCAACTGGATCTAACTTCGTGAGTAAATTTTTAAACTCAAGTTCTGTATAGAGAACTTTTAATTTTTCAACATTGGGTTCTTGATAAATTAAATTAGTTTCATCAAAAACAATTGGCACATCCAACCGAATGGTTGCTAAAAATTGAGAGAACTTTATTTGATCAACATTCTCTTCCACCTTCTTTTTCAACGCACCCTTCAACTGATCTGTATTGTTCAACAAATTTTCAATGGAACCAAAATCCTGAAGAATTTTTACAGCGGTCTTCTCTCCCACTCCCGGACAACCAGGAATATTATCTGAACTATCTCCCATCAAACCGAGATAATCAATGATTTGATTGGTAGAGGTAAGTTGCCACTTTTCGCAAGCCTCTTTTTCGCCAAGCGTTTCATAACCACCACCATGACGGGGACGATACAAAAAGATATGATCAGAAACAAGTTGGGCATAATCTTTATCGGGAGTTAGCATATACACAGTAAAACCCGCTTGTTCAGCAAGCTTGGAAACTGTTCCAATCACATCATCCGCCTCAAAACCAGGAACCTCCAAAATAGGGATATTAAATGCGGATATAATTTCCTTAATAACTGGTACAGAGAGTTTTATATCCTCCGGAGTAGCTTCTCGTTGCGCTTTATATTCTGGATAAGCCTCATGTCGAAAAGTAGGTCCAGCAGGATCAAACGCTACCGCAATATGAGTAGGCTGCTCACTTTTGATCACATCATTCAACACATTGATGAAACCCAAAATCGCAGAGGTATTGAAACCTTTTGAATTGATACGAGGATTCTTAATAAATGCATAATAAGAACGGTATATCAATGCATAAGCATCAATAAGAAAAAGTTTTTTTTCCATAAATTAGAATATAATGAACAAACAAAGTTACAAAATGGACTTAAAATAAACTAATGTCTATTGAAATCGAAAAGAATTCACGATGTTTTTACTAAATTCGCGTGTAATAAAAATTAATATGATAACATTAGAGCAAATAAAACAACCCATTCAGGAAGAATTTGCAAAATTCGTCGAGGAATATGAAAAAAGATTCGAGACGGAAAACATCATATTAAAACAGGTCCACCAACACATTTTACAAAAAAAGGGAAAACAGATCAGACCGATTCTTACCCTTTTATCCGCAAAAGCCTGCGGAGATATCAATCTCAACACAATCCGCGCGGCGATAGCCATGGAAATGCTCCATACAGCCAGCTTGGTACACGACGATGTGGTGGACGAAGCAATGGAGAGAAGAGGTCAAAAATCTGTTAATGCACTGTGGAACAACAAGATATCAGTATTAGCAGGTGACTACATTCTTTCAGAATCACTGCATACCGCTAATGAAACAAAAGACGTCGATATAATTGAGGAGATCACACAATTGGGAAAGATTATCTCAAAGGGTGAAATTCTACAATTGAGCAACATGCAGAGCAGCTCATACGATGAAAACAAATATTTGCAAGTAATCAAAATGAAAACTGCTGCCCTACTCTCCGCTTGTACAGTAACAGGCGCCATATCGGTAAAAGCGGATAAAGAGTTGATAGAAAAAATGAGACAGTACGGTGAAATTTACGGTATCTGTTTTCAAATCAAAGATGATATTTTCGACTACATCAGTTCTCACGACGAAATAGGTAAACCGGTCGGAAACGACATAAAGGAAGGAAAAATTACACTTCCGCTAATTTTTGCTCTAAATAATTGTGAATCAACTGAAAAAGAGTCAATTTTAGAGATAATCAGAAGTAGGAAAACGACTGACGACAACATCAAAAAAATTGCCGATTTCGCCATTCAAAATGGAGGAATATCGTACGCCGAAAGAAAAATGGAATCATATAAAAATGAAGCTGCTAAACTGATAGAAAACATCAAAAATAAAGAGGTGGCAGACTCATTGTACAACTTACTGGAACACACCATTCAAAGAAAAAAATAGTCTGATCTTCAACAATTTAGATCAGACTATTTTACTATACAATCTATTAGAAATATTTCACCTCACTACCTGAAAGAGAAGAGATCAACGCATTGACCAAACGGCTTGCGCCAAACCTGAACAAATTAGGATTCAACCAATCTTCTCCCAAAACAGATGCGACGATAGCATAATAAGAGACTGCTTGTTCAGTAGTCGAAACACCGCCAGCTACTTTAATGCCCACCTTGGTATTATTCAAAGCGTTGTATTCCGCAGCGGCTTTGGCCATCACATAGACAGCTTCGTATGTTGCACCAATGGAAACTTTGCCAGTAGAGGTTTTGATAAAATCGGCACCAGCGTTCATCGACACTAAAGCGGCCTTCTTGATCAACACTGGATCCATCAAAACACCTGTTTCCAAAATAACTTTTAACTTAGCGTCGCGACAAGCGGCCTTAATCTCCTGAAGATCTTCGTATATTTCCTCAAATTCGCCCGAAATAACCATTCCAGAAGGAATAACAACATCAATTTCGGTCGCACCTTCCATCACGGCCATAGCTACTTCGGCAACTTTCACCTCAATAAAAGTGTTGGCATCTGGAAAACCGCCCGCAACAGAGGCAATCTCCATATCTTCCATCAAATTATCCTTAACAGTTTGAACGAACTTAGGATAAATGCAAATAGCGGCTGGATGCGGAAGAATCTCGAATTTCGTATCGAATTTATTAATCTTATCCACAAATTCAGTAATACTCTTCACTGAATCGGTAGGATTCAAAGAGGTAATATCAACCATACTTAGAATCTGGCTATAAATAGCCTTTTGGTTGTATTTGTCATATTGGTCCAACAAAATTTTCTTCACTTCCTCCTGAATCTGGCACGCATCCAAATTCATGTCATACTTTTCAAACAAAGCGTCAAAACGATCCATATTATTATTTTAATTTTAAATTATTCTTATGCCTTTCCGCATCTCTTTTGGTCTTTTTCTCAAAACTTTTTTGAATGGCTTGAGTCAAATCCACACCTGTTTGATTCGCCATACAAACTAGTACCCAAAGGACATCAGCCATCTCCTCCTCCAAAGAGGCATCCAAATCAGAAATTTTGGAAGATTGTTCGCCATACTTCCTTGCGACAACCCTCGCCAACTCTCCTACCTCCTCGGTAAGCAACGCCATATTGGTCAACTCGTTGAAATATCGCACGCCAAAAGTCTTGATCCATTCATCCACCGAATTTTGCAATTCTTGAAGAGTCACTTCATCTTTCATAAAAATTTCCTATTTTTGAAAAAACGAACTTTCCGACTTTACTTTTCGCCATTAGATTCTATCATTATTATATTTTCCTTTAAATAAATTTTAAAGTAATGGTTATGATAGCCTGTTAATATGGTTAATACTTTTTTAAAATAGTTCTTGTAAAATCCGATATTAAAAAAGCATCACCTATTTGATTCCATTATTGTTCAAATTAAAACGCTGATAATAAATCAAATCGCAACTTTATTAACCATCTTAACATTTGCACAAATCTACAAATTTTTAATGGCAGAAATATCAACTTTCTAAACAAAATTGGTGTCAGTAAATAGATCATCATTTTTGGTTAACTAATTTGGAGAGGAAAAAGAGTCCTTCGTATAGACAGATTTTTGAAATATGAAAATTTAGTTTTCAATTTTTATGGAAAAGTATATAGATGTTATCAACAGTTATTAACAATGTTTATTAACATATTTGTTTGGGGTAAATTTGAGATGAAAGATATTCTGTTTGCATAAATATAAAAAATTGGCTAGAATTTTAACTGGAGTTATTGTTTATTCTAGGTTTTTCGCTTACTTTTGCGTGAATTATCGTAAAATTTCATTAACAAAAATAACTAATTAAAATTTCAAACTTATGTGGCTAATTGATTCGTCAATCGGAAGAAAACTGGTCATGAGTATCACCGGTCTTTTTCTAATTTTGTTTCTAACTTTTCACATGTCAATGAACCTTGTGGCTATTTTTAGCTCAGAGGGTTATGATGCGATTTGTGAATTTTTAGGTGCTAACTGGTATGCCTTGGTCGGTACTGCTGTATTGGCTGGTGGTTTTATCTTGCACATTGTTTTCGCAGCGATCCTTACATTGCGCAATCAAAAGGCGCGCCCTATCGCTTACTCTAAGCAAGTCAACCAACCTAAGGTTGAGAAATCATCTCTTAATATGATGATTTTGGGTATTGTAGTTTTGGGATTGTTGATCATGCACTTGACCCACTTTTGGGCAAAGATGCAATTGCCTGAGGTGATGGGTGGTGAGCCTGCCAGCGGATCTGAATTGATTAGAGTTACTTTCTCTTCATTGCCTATTTGTTTGTTATATATTGCATGGTTCTGCGCTTTGTGGTTCCACTTGACTCACGGTTTCTGGAGCGCATTCCAAACAGTGGGATTGAATGGCAAGACTTGGTTCCCTCGTTTGAAGTGTATCGCTAATGTTTTCGCTACTGTTATCTTCCTTGGATTTACTGCAGTAGTGGTTGCTGGATACATTCAAAGTCTTTAATCAGTAAATAAATAAAAAGAAATACTAAATATTATGGCTGAAATTAATTCAAAAATTCCTGAGGGCCCAGTGTCCGAAAAGTGGACCAATTATAAGGCTCATCAAAAACTCGTGAACCCTGCTAACAAGCGTAAGTTGGATATCATCGTAGTTGGAACAGGTTTGGCAGGTGCATCTGCAGCATCAACTTTGGCTGAGATGGGATTCAATATCCTTAACTTCTGTATCCAAGACTCTCCACGTCGTGCGCACTCTATCGCCGCTCAAGGTGGTATCAACGCCGCTAAGAACTATCAAAACGACGGTGACTCTGTTTACCGTTTGTTCTACGATACAGTAAAGGGAGGTGACTACCGTGCTCGTGAGGCTAACGTTTACCGTTTGGCTGAGGTATCGGCAAATATCATCGACCAATGTGTCGCTCAAGGTGTTCCTTTCGCACGTGAATATGGAGGTACTTTGGCTAACCGTTCTTTCGGTGGTGCGCAAGTTTCCCGTACATTCTACGCTAAGGGTCAAACCGGACAACAATTGTTGTTGGGCGCATACTCTTCTTTGAACCGTCAAATCAAGGCTGGTAAGGTAAAGAGCTTCAACCGTTATGAGATGCATGATATCGTTATGGTCGATGGCCGTGCTCGTGGTATCGTCGCTAAGAACTTGGTAACTGGTAAGTTCGAGCGTTTCGCTGCACACGCTGTTGTTTTGGCAACTGGTGGTTACGGAAACACTTACTTCTTGTCAACCAATGCGATGGGATGTAACTGTTCAGCTGCTATCGCCGCATATCGTAAGGGCGCTTACTTCGCTAACCCTTCATACGTTCAAATCCACCCTACTTGTATCCCAGTTCACGGTGACAAGCAATCAAAGTTGACTTTGATGTCCGAGTCATTGCGTAACGATGGTCGTATCTGGGTTCCAAAGGATATTGAGGATGCTAAGAAATTGCAAAAGGGTGAGATTAAGGGATCTGATATTCCTGAGGAGAAGCGTGACTACTATTTGGAGCGTCGTTACCCTGCATTCGGTAACTTGGTTCCACGTGACGTTGCGTCTCGTGCCGCTAAGGAGCGTTGCGATGCTGGTTATGGCGTAAACGCTACAAAACGTGGTGTATTCTTGGATTTCTCTGAGGCTATCAACCGTTTGGGTATCGACGTGGTTCGTCAACGTTATGGTAACTTGTTCGATATGTACGAGGAGATCACTGACGTGAACCCAGGTGAGTTCGCTAATGAGATCGACGGTGTTAAGTACTATAACCCAATGCAAATTTACCCTGCTATCCACTATACAATGGGTGGTCTTTGGGTAGATTACGAGTTGCAAACATCCGTTCCTGGTTTGTTTGCGATCGGTGAGTGTAACTTCTCTGACCACGGTGCTAACCGTTTGGGTGCATCCGCTTTGATGCAAGGTTTGGCAGACGGATACTTCGTTTTGCCTTACACTATCCAAAACTATTTGTCAGATCAAATCACTGTTCCTCGTTTCAATCCAGATAGCAAGGAGTTCATGGATGTTCAAGCTAAGTGCGAGAAAGAACAAGAGGCTTTGTTGAAGATTGGTGGTAAGACTTCTGTTGATACTATCCACAAGAAGTTGGGTAACATCATGTGGGAATATGTAGGTATGGGTCGTAACAAGGCTGATCTTGAGAAGGCGCTTGTTGAGTTGAAGGCTATCCGCAAGGAGTTTGAGACTAACTTGTTCGTACCAGGATCTGCGGATGAGTGCATGAACGTTGAACTTGACAAGGCGTTCCGTTTGAGAGACTTCATCACCATGGGTGAGTTGATTGCTCGTGATGCTTTGCACCGTAATGAGAGCTGTGGTGGTCACTTCCGTGAGGAGTACGCTACAGATGAGGGTGAGGCTAAGCGTGATGACGAGAACTTCTTCTATGTAGGTTGCTGGAACTACGCTGGTGACGACAACAAGGAGCCTGAGTTGATCAAGGAACCTCTTCAATATGAGGCTATCAAGGTTCAAACTCGTAACTATAAATCATAATCAACTAAAAAAGTTAAAGCAATGGCATTAGATAATATGAAAGTCAACTTGAAGGTATGGCGTCAAGCTGGCCCTAATGAGAAGGGTGATTTTGTTACTTACGAGAACGTTGAGACAACACCTGATACCTCATTTTTGGAAACTTTGGATATCTTGAACGAGACATTGGTTGCGAAGGGTGAGGAGCCTATCGTATTCGACCATGACTGTCGTGAGGGTATCTGCGGTATGTGTTCTTTGTTCGTCAATGGTCATCCACACGGACCTGCTACTGGCGCTACTACTTGCCAGTTGTATATGCGTCGTTTCAAGGATGGTGAGACTATCACCGTTGAGCCTTGGCGTTCAGCTGCGTTCCCTGTAATCAAGGACTTGATGGTTGATCGTAACGCATTCGACAAGATCCAACAAGCTGGTGGTTATGTATCATTCAACTGTGGCGGTGCACAAGACGCTAACGCGCTTCCTATCTCGAAGGTTGACGCTGACGAGGCTATGGACTCTGCTACATGTATCGGTTGTGGTGCTTGCGTAGCTGCATGTAAGAATGGTTCAGCCATGTTGTTCGTTTCCGCGAAGGTTTCTCAATTCGCGCTTCTTCCACAAGGACGCGTAGAGGCTACCGCTCGTGTGAAGGCTATGGTTGCTAAGATGGATGAGCTCGGATTCGGTAACTGTACCAACACCCGCGCTTGCGAGGCAGAGTGTCCTAAGTGCATCTCTATCAGCAACATCGCTCGTATGAACCGTGAGTTCATCTGCGCAAAATTGAAAGACTAATATTAGTTCTTTATACTGAGAAAGCCCGATCACAAGATCGGGCTTTTTTTGTATCTATCTGTTTGAAAATTAAATCATTCGAAAAAATCTAATTATTATAATGTAAAAAATACACAAAATATTTTATTATTCCGAAAATAGTTTCTATATTTGCATATATCAATAATATTAAACTAAAATTTAATTTGAATATGATAGATTTAAAGACAGGTCGATTTGTCATCGACGCGGAGAAGGGGTGGGAGATTCATCCTTTCATGACAAGGGAGGAGTTTATGCAGTCTGAGATGTTTCAGACGGTCCTTAACAAGAAGGAATTCACAGAGGATGATGATGTTTTCTGTTTTTTAGTCAATATTGATGGTTACGAAATGTATATGCGCATAATGACTGGCGGTAGACATAATTGTGTGGAGCAAATTAGTTTGATATCCAAACGTTTCGATGAAATCAATAATTACAAGTGCATGCCTGACAATTGGAAAGAGATCGCCTATGAGATTAAGCGTATTCACGATGATTTTCTGTTGAAGGAGACTACGTTGAATCAAACAAGCCTTGATAGAGAGAAGGAGAATTGGTACGATGTCTCTTGGGGGTCAATCCGTTCCAGTTTTGATTTAAGGTATGATGATCCGTATGCGGAGATAGTGATAGACTATGATAATTTGACCGAAGAGGATAATGCCCAATTAGACAAGGAGATTGAGGAGTTAGGAGATGCTTTTTTTGATGTGATTTAGTTTGCAACTTATGAAAAAAGATACCGAAAAGTTAAAGAGCGCTGCCGAGTGGCAGGGTACAGATAGATATGCGGGAATAGATTCTTATGAGAAAATTGAGTTAAAGGCAGGTACACAAATATGTGCGCTTATTTCATACGATAAGGAAGAGAAAATGAAACCTTGTGAATATCTTTTTCCCAAAGAACAGTTGGATCAGGTTGGTAACGATGCTACTCAACTGAGTGAGAAGTTGCAAGTTAGACCTTTCATTGATTCAATGCTGAAAAGTGGTTCTTATCGTAGTGAGGTAGCCATGTTTGAGTTAAAGAGAGATTTGGTGGTAGAGGGAGGTACAATTGCTGAAAATACTTCCTATGGTGAAGGTGGTCTCACGCAGTATTATATCCCTGCTACTAAATTTTCTAACTACTTAGAGGATGGAACTTTAAAACGTGCTAAGTTTGGTGAATCTTCCGAAGTTTTACTGTTGGATCATCTATCTCTTTCCGAAAAACAATGTAAGGAGATTGTCTCTAAACAGAATCAACTCCTGATGCGTCGTAACCTCTTTTGCCATCAAAAGGCCAAGTTAGATGCCATGGATATTATCCAAAATTCCCCGAATTCGACTGATGTGGTGAAAGCGGTAGAGAACTTGGAGAAATTGAATGGTAATATTTTACGGCTTAAGAAAAAATTGAGCGAGTCTGTGAAGAAAATAGGTCCTGTTCGATCCCCGCTCTATGATTCCCTTAATAAGCAGTTGGCAGGTGAGATTAAGTACCGTGAAATGCATCCTGATACGCTGATGTTAAGCAATGTGAGGTTAAAGGGTGAGGAGTCTCGTACTATCCAAGAGGTTTTTGAGAAAAACAATCTTAATGTGGTAATTGATCCTGGGCAGAATAAAGTGAAGGAGATTTCCGAGAATCTATTCAATAAGATGGATGGTTACAAACCTGAGAAAGAGTGGAATGATATTGATGTGAAGTCACAGGGATTGGGGGAGGTGATGAACATCAACCACATTAATCAACAGAGTAAGACGTTGATGCAGGCCACGGAGTTGAGAATTCGTGATTTCTCCCAGGTGGA
This sequence comes from Paludibacteraceae bacterium, assembly GCA_045639525.1. Taxonomy (GTDB): domain Bacteria; phylum Bacteroidota; class Bacteroidia; order Bacteroidales; family Paludibacteraceae; genus UBA1181. The sequence goes on from JAZUDI010000005.1 coordinate 126,128, forward strand.
GACCATCGCTCTCCAAGGCTCGGACGGTAAAATGGTGGAGTGTGCGCTCACCGCCCATTTCACGGAGGCCTCTATCCAGAAAATTCATAAAGGCGTAAATGGCGAGATGACGGAGGCATTGGAGATGAAGGATGGTAGGATGGCCAAACTCTATATGGAGGGCAACAGGGCTCAGCTCTTTTTGTCCAGGGATAGGGAAGAGGTGGAGCAACAGGTGAAACGTCTCCCGATTGAGGAGACCGATAAAAAGTTGCTCCTTGCCGGTGGCACTATCACGTGCAAGAATATGCTGATGAAGATCGATGGCGAACTGAATGCGATCGTTCCGGCCCCTCGTGGTCCTATGGTGGGATGTGCGGTCAATATGTGTGTGGCACCTACTGTCGTGAAGCATCATATGAAACCAAAAAAACGCAAAGGAATGTCGGTGTAGATAATGGTTAGAGAGTAGGATGATTCATCCTTGAATGAGGTGGAGGGTATCGATGTGATCATTGATGCCCTCCCTTTTGTTGTCAGAATTTTTACCGCATGAAAGTTTTTTGTATATTTGTGAATCTTAAATATTTATAAAAATGAAGAAGTTATTTTACTCTATGATGGTTTTGGGAGCTATGATGAGTTGTACCGCTCCTAAGAGTGATGCGCCTACTTGCAATGGGGAGGCTGAGACTGCTGATAGCGCTCAAGTGAACGTTTCATTGGTAGGTGGTGAATGGACAGTTGTTTCTGTTTTAGGAAACGAGGTGAAGGTGAATACGGACGCTATGCCGCTCTTCATGTTCAACGCTAACGACACTGTAAACGGTGGAACTGGATGCAACAGATTCTTTGGTGCTTACAAGTTGGCAGGTGATAGCTTGTCATTCGGTGATGTAGCGTCAACCAAGATGATGTGCCCTGATATGGCTGTTGAGGATTCTTTGTTGAAGGCAATCCAACAAGTTGTCACCTATTCGATTGCTGACAGCACGCTTAGCATGAAGAATGCGGACAACCAAGAGGTGATTGTTTGTACACAAAAGGCCATCAAGTAATTACTAAACCAAAATTAGCCCCTATTTCGATTTTTCAACGGTTAGACGGTAGAGAATACCAACGAAAGGAGAAAGTCTGAAATTTCGCCTCTAAATAGGCTCATCGGGCGCTTTAATGTAATACTGACAAGAAAGCGAGATTATCCAATGGGTAATCTCGCTTTTTATGTGTTATAACTATCTCTCAAACTGGTGTCAAAAAGCGTGGTTAGATAGCAGCACGGCCGTCCATTCCCGCAGTCTCATGGATGCTTGTCTCCGCGCCGCATTCAAATCCAGACGTAAGACCCTTTTGTCCTGCGCCACACACACTGACTTTTGCGATCGCCTTAGCGTCTACATCCATGCGCTTAGCCACTTCCGCACCGCATGCATATCCAGACGTAAGACCACTTAGACTTGTTCCCAACACACTGGTCTCTACGCCTGCCCTGGCATCTACCTTTTCAACACTTGCAACCTCTACTCCTGGTTCGTTTACACCTAACTTAAATGCTGCTGCGTTAGTTACTGTCGCGAATGCGATCATTGCTACTACTGGAAAAAAGAATCTTGTTTTCATATCTTTAAAATTTAATTGTTAATAATCTTTTTTGCTGTCGTCGGGGTTGTTGTTCGTTCCCGTTGACAATGCAAAGGTAGGGCAAGCTTCAGGGGTGCGACGGACAGAAAAGGAAAAGCGTGCGGACAGTTTGTGAACTTCACATTTTGTACGTTTTC
>JAZUDI010000006.1:0-53016 GCA_045639525.1 Paludibacteraceae bacterium
TCTTTCGCTTGGTTGGAAAACTTCAGAAGACTGACCATCGACTACGAGTTTCATGCGGAAACCGCAGTGACTATGATTCAATTAGCCTTCTGTTTTCTGATGCTTAACAAAATTTTTTAGAAAAATTTAAACAGCTTCTTAATCAATGAAATATATAAATCTCTTTCTTTGGTGTTTTTTTTCTGTGCAAATTGTATTATCAGATTCAATTTTTGCGCAGAGAGTAGATGATGCATTGTTTGATTTCGATCACAAGGAAGGAAGTAGTATAGATTCCTTTCTAATTGCTATTCAACAATTTCCGAGGGAAGAATGCAAACCGGCACTATCCGAAATTACGAAGTCGATATTCAATGAGAATCCAAATGATACTCTACAAAAAATGTGTGTTAAGGCATTAATGTCATACAATGATGTGTGGTCTTATGGTTGCATTTCTTATGAAATTGATAGAGCAAAGTGCTATTCATCTGTAGTCAAGAGTTTTCTCGATGTCTATGAGGAAAATGAAAACCCGATGTATAAGCCTCTAAAACAGAAATTTGAAGTCCCGGTGTTTATCAATGATTCATTTGTCTTAAATGATACTAATTTTAGTGCTTTTGTTGAGAATTGGTCGAATTATTCTTCGCTTCTAATGATAAGAGACAAAGTTCATCCTATTAATGAAAAGGTCCATGATTTTTATCGATGGATAGAACATCGTGGATATGAGACATATGTGACAAATTGCTCTGAAAGGGATAGCCTTTGTAATTTGAGCAAAAGAAAGTACAGAGATAGAATCGCTATTATAGAAGACCAAATAAAAGAGTATATTGATGGTATGAGGAATGATGTGTATCTATTTCCTCGAACAATAGATGTATGTTATACTACCGATTCTTTTCCAAAAATTAAGGAAATCTATGAGATAGAACCGATAATCCCAGGAAATTGTTGTCAGTGTAGAGTTGACAGTCAAGTTGTTATTGTTCCATATTTGGTAGATTTTAGCTCAAAGAGAGTTTCAAAAGGGAATGGAGGCCCACGTTTTTTCCTATTGGATACATACATTAAGAATCTGTTAGGCACGTATGCTAAAGAGTCGGAGAGAAATTATAAAAAAATATCTAGATTATTTAATGTGTCTATTTCCAGTTATGAAAACCATATACATATCGAACCGAATTCCTATCCAATCATCACGAACATTTGTTCATACTCGGATGGAGTTCTTTTCTATGTTGAACAAAAAAGTTCAGGGTATTGTGTTTTTTTCCCTAATGACGAAGGGGCAAAGATTGAGTCGTTTGGTGAATGGATCGAATGATTATAACACTTCTGAACCACTCGATAAATTGGTCAAAACAATATGAAGAGCCATTCTCCTATACCGTTATAATACTGCCACTTCCCCGAACCAGTGCTAACTTAACAAAATTATCCCTATCTTAGCCCTCATGAAGAGCTTCGTAACCCAACCCACCGTCGAGAGCCTGACCGACTACTATCCCTTCGGCATGGCGATGCCGGGGAGAAGCTACAACGCCTCCGACTACCGTTTCGGCTACACGGGCCACGAGAAGGAGGGCGACCTTGCCGAGGGCGTCTATACCACCCAGTACCGTCTGCTGGACACGCGTAGACAGATATGGGTAAAATTTACAATCAAAAATGAGTAATTCAATATTTTGTCTTGTTTTTTAGCTTAAAAACTGGACATTCCAAAAAAAATTCTCTTAAATTTGCTCATGAAATGTAACATAATAATAATATAATGACTACAAGCAGCATCATACGCAAAATAGTAGCAGATATGCCTACTGAAGTTGTCTTCAATTATCAGGACTTTGGACTTCCAACGGAATGCAATGGTTCTATATTGAAGACACTAAACCGTATGGTTTCCTGTGGCGAGATTTGCAAATTATCCAAGGGCAAATTCTTTAAAACTCGAAAAACCGTCTTTGGTGAACTCAAACCTCGACCAGAAGAAATAGTGAAGGATCTTCTAGAAAAAGGAGGAAAACCTATAGGTTATCTTACAGGTTTATCCATATTCAATGGCCTTGGATTAACCACACAAGTTGCCAGCATTATACAGATTGGCACTAATTCCAAAAAAAATTCCAAACATCGAGGTGCATACACAATCAAATTTGTGGAACAACCAAACTCCATTGAGAGAAGTAACATCAAGCTCCTACAGCTCCTCGATTGCCTCAGAATGATTAAGAACATTCCCGATAGCAATACAACACAAAGTTGTTCTCTTCTTATAGATAGGATTAAGGATTTATCTGCTGATGAACGCCGAACGATGACTCAGCTCGCTGTTAGGTATTCTCCTTCAACAAGAGCTTTGTTAGGGGCAATAATGGAATATATCGAAGAAAAAGAATGTGCAGACAGGCTTTTTTCTTCGCTTAACAACCTTACAACATATAATATCGGAATCTCAGATTCAATATTGCTCAATAAAAAAAAATGGAGAATCATTTAATGACACTTGACAAGAATCCCCAATTACTAGAGGATGCTGTTCGTGCAACAGCTGAAGCTATGGGTATCCTACCTGCCTTCGTCGAGAAAGACTATTGGATCACAAAGATGCTTTGTAATCTTTCCAATAATCGTTTTGCTGAACGAGTTGTATTCAAAGGAGGAACTTCCCTGTCAAAAGCGTTCCGCTTAATAGCCCGATTCTCCGAAGACATTGATTTAGCTATTTTGGCAGAAGGCCTGAGTGGCAATCAAATCAAGACAATTATGTCTAGTGTTGCAAATGACATTTCAAATGGATTGGAAGAGAAGGTTATTGAAGGTCTGACAAGCAAAGGATCACGATACCGCAAGGAACTCTTTGCTTATCCGTCACTATACAACAGTGCAGATAGCATAATAACCCAGTGGTTAACCCTTGAGCTGAATTCTTTTGCTAACCCATATCCTTTTGAGAAGGTAACGATTGAGAGTTTCATTGGTGCATTCATGCGTGAGCGAGATCTATCAGACTTGATAGAGCAATACGGCATGTTACCATTTCAGTTGAACGTACTTGACAAAAAGCGTACGCTGACCGAGAAAATGGTCTCACTTGTTAGATGTTCTATGGCAGATGACTATCTGCCTCAAATGCAACGTAAGATTAGACATTTTTATGACCTACATTTTTTGCTCAAAAATGCAGATTGTTCAATATATCTTCAAAGCAACGACTTCAAAAGTGACTTTACGTCTCTTCTAAAGGAGGATCAGCAAAGATTCAGCAAGCCAGATGGCTGGCAAAAAAGGATAGTGGCAGAATCACATCTGATTGCCGACTTATCAAGCACATGGAAGCAACTTGCCCCTACCTATCGTAGCGAACTTCCTGGATTAGCATATAATCCTATTCCAAGTGAATCCGAAATATGTCAGAGCATTATGGAGCTCATTTCCTATATTCCTATTGACTGACAATACAAGCAAATCCGTCACCAAACAGACATGAAGAATTTATGGGAATGTGCAAGGGATATAATACTGCCACTTCCCCGACCCAGTTGCTAACTTAACAAAATATTCCCTATCTTAGCCCCCATGAGGAGCATCGTAACCCATACTGCCACCACCCAATACGCCACGACCTACTACGTCCGCGACCCGCAGGGCAACGTCATGGCGGTGATATCCGACGCTCCGAGCGACGGGGCGCAGCCCACCGTCGAGAGCCTCACGGACTACTATCCGTTCGGCATGGCGATGCCGGGGAGAAGCTACAACGTCTCCGACTACCGTTTCGGTTACACGGGCCACGAGAAGGAGGGGGACCTTGCCGAGGGTGTCTATACCACCCAGTACCGTCTGCTGGACATGCGTATTGGACGGTGGATGAGCGTCGATCCGCTGTTTGGGAAGTATCCTGATATGGGGGCGTATGGTTATTGCGGGGGGAAATCCGGTGGGGTGCTGGGATCCGGATGGAAGAATGGTAAAGCCTAGAAGCAAACAGGAATTTGATATTGTAAACAATAGAAAACAGATCAAATGAAGCTGAACAAAATTTTAATTCTCATTAGTTCCATGATATTTTTTTCATACCAATGTATAGGGTGTGAGAAGATGGAATTAAAGGATGTAAATGGTAACACTTATGCATATCGATTAGAAAAGAAAAAGTTGAATCGTCTTTACTTTCTTGATAGCACGGGTAAGAATATTAAAGTATGCGTAAAGCCTGAAGTAAAGGCAATTGTTCCAGAGTTGTCAAATCAACAATACATTTCTTCCCATCTTAATCGTGAAGAAACTGCTGATATTCATGGATTTATCTTGCTAGCTATCTATGTGGATGAAAATGATAAAATTGTAGAATACAGAGTTGTTCCCTCATACACATCACAATTATGTGAAAAATGTGTAACCCAAGCTTGGGATTTAATGAAAGATATAACAATTTGTGAATCAGCTATACAGAATGGAAAGAAGGTAAAAAGCATAGTATATGTAAGAATTCCATTTAAATAATTTAATAATAACTGTCAACCCTCCGACCCAGTAGCTAACTTAACAGAATTATCCCTATCTTAGCCCCATGAAGAGCTCATCAAGAAGTATTAGATGAATATTATAAAATTATCAAGAGAACAGAAGTTGCTTATGGCTCTGAGGAAGAAAAACAGAATATTATGTTCGATGAACAAGAAACTGTCCATAAAACGGGGGAGGTTCCTACAGATCAAGTCACTCGCACATCTCATGGTGAATTAAAATTCTATCGGGTTGAAAATGTTACTTCTACGCCTGATATTAATCCTTAAATAATTCAAATTATGACAAAACGGATCTTTTTCATTTTATCTTTGCTTATATGCGTGCTTATGCAAGTATATTTAGCTAATTACATGAGGTTTACGTATGACGAACGCAATATCTTGTTGTTTCGTTCGATTGCAGGTTTTGATTTTCCTCATTTCGTACATAGTTATGGAACAAAAGATGAAGTATATAGAATAGAGGTATTTAATGATACTTGTATTGATATACTGATAGAGGAGTCTAATTTGCTAGAAAGGGCTGGGCTTATCCCCTCATCAAACTTGGATTTGAGGAGTTTGGCATCACCTCCGATATGACCAGTAGCAAAATCTTCTTTGCAGGCATCCGATTCTGCCTCTCTGGATTGATTATTCTCGCGATAGCAAAGACGACGCACCGTGATTTTGCCCTCCGAAAGGGGAGCGACTTCTGGTATATCCTTCTCTTTGCCCTGCTCAACACTACATTTCACTATGCGGCCTTCTACATTGGCCTCTCGTTCAGTCAGGGCGCCAGAGCCGCGATTCTGAACTCCACCAGTACATTCACACTTGTTATCCTGGCCTGTCTCTTTTTCAGGAGCGACAAGATGACGCTGCGCAAAGCGGTCGGCTGTGTCATCGGTTTCATCGGCATACTCACCCTCAACGTCGGAGGCGAGGAGAGTGGATCCTTCTCCTTCATGGGAGATGGCATGATTATCCTCAATGCACTCTGTAGCGCCTTTGCGGGATTGTTGACAAGGGGGCTGAACAAAAGGGTGGATGTCTTTGTGGGAACAGGTTATAGCCTGGCTTTGGGTGGTGCGTTGCTCCTTATCCCTGGGCTGATGGCCGGAGGAACACTACCGCATATCACCGTCTGGGGCATCGTGATCCTTCTGCTTCTCATTGGTATATCCACAACCGGTTTTACCCTATACAACAAACTCCTTACCTGTAATCCGATTGGTAAGGTGGCGATTTATAATTCCCTTATCCCTGTCGTCGGCGCCGTCACCTCGTGCCTCTGCCTGAGAGAGCCTTTCTCCTGGAAATATGCCATTGCGGGCGCACTTGCCACATTAGGTATATATATTATCAACAAGGGGAAGGCGTAAATGGTTTCACATTATAAAAAAATCAATATATTTGTATCGTTAATTTTCAACTTAAAAACAAATTATGGTAATATCAATGACAGGGTTCGGCAAGTCAACTTGCACCGTTGGAACCAAGAAAATTACGATTGAGATTAAATCTTTGAACAGCAAACAGTTGGATCTCTCCTCCCGTGTGCCAAGCATGTATAGGGAGAAGGATTTGGAACTCAGAAACCTCGTGAGCCAACGCTTGGAGCGTGGTAAGGTGGATTTCTGCCTCTATGTGGAGAACATCGGTTCCGAAAGTTCCTTGCAGTTGAACGAGCCCATTATCGCGGCTTATTGCAAACAAATCACAGAGATTTCCAAGAATCTAAATATCCCTATGCCTACCGATTGGTTCTCCATTTTGCTCCGTTTGCCAGAGGCTACGAAAAGCGAGACACAAGAGTTGGGCGATTTGGAGTGGGATCAGGTCTACGCCGCTTTCAAGCAGGCTGTCGAGGCCTTGGTTGATTTCCGTGTGAAGGAGGGTGCCTCTTTGCGTCGTGTCTTCGAGGAGAAGATCGCCAATATTCGCGCTTTGTTGGTGGAGATCGATCCTTACGAGAAGGAGCGCATCGAGAAGGTGAAGGCTCGCATCATGGAGAACATATCCTCTTTGGAGGACGTTAATTTCGATAAAAACAGATTCGAACAAGAGTTGATCTACTACATCGAGAAGTTGGATGTCAATGAGGAGAAGAACCGTTTGGCGCAACACTTGAAGTACTTCGAGGAGACCATGGATGTCGAGGGAAGTTGCGGTAAGAAGCTAGGCTTCATCGCACAAGAGATCGGCCGTGAGATCAATACCTTGGGCTCTAAATCCAACCACAGCGAGATGCAGAAGATCGTGGTGAAGATGAAGGATGAGTTGGAGCAGATCAAGGAACAAGTGTTGAACGTACTTTAATGATTGAAAATGGAAAAGGTAATCATATTCTCAGCACCCTCAGGTTCTGGAAAGTCAACGTTGATCAACTATTTGATGACCCGTTTCGACTGCTTGGAATTCTCCATCTCAGCTACCAGCCGTAGCCCAAGAGGAGAGGAGAAGCACGGTGTCGAGTACTATTTCTTGACGCCGGACGAGTTCCGCGCGAAGATCGCCGAGGGCGCCTTCTTGGAGTACGAGGAGGTCTATACCAACAAGTTCTACGGCACTTTGAAGAGTGAGGTGGAGCGTATCAACGGAAAGGGCAACATCGTAGTCTTGGACGTTGATGTGGCAGGTGGCTGCAACATGAAGAAGATGTTCGGCGACAACGCGATGTCGGTATTCATCATGCCGCCTTCGGTCGAGACGCTGAAGGCTCGTCTGATCGGCCGTGGAACCGATACCATGGAGGTGATCAACGACCGTGTGCAGAAAGCCGCTTATGAGATGACATTCTCCGACAAGTACGATAAGGTGGTCATTAACGACGATTTGGAGCAGGCGAAAGCCGATATCTACCAAGTTGTGAAAGAGTTCGTGGAGAGATAATGAAGCGGAGAGTCGCCCTTTTTTTCGGTTCGTTTAACCCAATTCACATCGGACACTTGGCTTTGGCGAATCATATCGCCGAGTTCGGTGGCGTGGATGAGGTGCGTTTTGTCGTATCTCCGCAAAACCCCTTCAAGCAGAATAAAAACCTGATGGATGACGTTCTGCGTGTGGAGTGGGTGAGACGGGCGATCGGAGACTACCCAAGGTTCAGTGTGACCGACATAGAACTTTCCATGCCTAAACCATCATATACCAGTGATACATTGGAGAGACTCTCAGCCATGGAACCCGATACGGAGTTCCTTTTGGTGATGGGAGGCGATAATTTGGTGGCGTTTAGTGGATGGCGTAGATATGAGTGGATCTTGGAGAATTACCGTATATTGGTATATCCTCGTCTGGATGGACCTACGGAAATACCTGCGGAGTGGGGTAGTCGCATGACGCTATTGGCCCAGGCCCCTCGTTTGGAGGTCTCTTCCACCTTTATCCGAGACTCCATTTTGGCGGATAAAGATGTGCGGTTCTTTTTGCCGATGCAGATCTGGCATGATGTTTCCAAGGAAGTGAAGGAAAAATTGCAGTAAAATTTGGGGGGTTGGCAGAAATACACTAAATTTGTGCGCTTAAAAGGAAAAAAATAATAATAATTAAATAAAATGGCAGATAAAAAAGAGATGGAGCCTGTTGTAGACGGCTTCGAGAAAATCGAGAGTACGATGAATGGTGCGGAGAGTTTCGTGGAGAATCATCAAAAACAAATTTTGATTGGTTTCGCCGCTGTTATTGCCGCACTCGTTTTGTATTTCGTGGTGGATACATTGGTTTGGAAGCCAAAAGAGGAGGCTGCGAAGACTGAAATCTATAAGGCTCAACAAATGTTCGCCATCGATTCTTTCCAAGTCGCTTTGGATGGTAAAGAGGATGATTTCATGGGATTCCTTGAGATTATCGATAGCTATGGTTCCACTTCATCAGGTAATTTGGCAAAGGCTTACGCAGGTATCTGTTACAAGCAATTGGGCCAATATGACGAGGCGATTAAGTTTTTGAACAAGTTCTCTGGCAAGGACGAAATGGTCGCTCCTTCTGTGAAGGGTGCCGTTGCGGATTGCTACTGGGATATGGAAGAGACCGCAAAGGCTGCGAAGCTCTATTTGGAGGCAGCTAAGGAGGCTGATAACGAGATGTTGACTCCGCTTTATACCAGACGTGCCGCAATGTGTTATATGTCTTTGGGCAAGAACGCAGAGGCTGTTAAGTTGTTGGAGCAAGTAAAGGTAGATTATCCATACTGCGCTGATTACGAGATGCAAGAGATCCGTAAGTGTCTTGAAATAGCAAAAGCTGCAAAATAAATGGCTACAAAGAATTTGTCGGAATACGACTTGAACTCCGTGCCTAGTGCGGCGGATATGAAATTTGGTATCGTGGTTTCAGATTGGAACCACGATGTCACTTTTAAATTATTGGAAGGTGCGTACGAAACCTTGAAGAAACATGGTGCCAAAGAGAAGAATATTACGGTTGCCCATGTTCCTGGTAGTTTCGAGTTGATCTTTGGTTCCCAGCAATTGGCGGACGCTGCTGATGTGGATGCTGTGATTGCCTTAGGCTGTGTGGTTAGGGGAGGCACTCCTCACTTCGAGTATGTGTGTCAAGGTACCACCTACGGATTGGCAAAGTTGAATGCGGAGTATGATGTTCCTTTCATTTTTGGTCTTCTTACGACCGACGATATGCAACAAGCGGCAGATCGTGCCGGAGGTTGTTTGGGTAATAAGGGAACGGAAGCGGCTGTGACCGCTATAAAAATGGTGGATTTTAAGAGAAATATTTGATAAAATATTTTGTGGATTAAAAATTAAATCCTACCTTTGCACTCGATTTAAGGAAGGGCGTGTCGCCTAGCGGCAATGGCAAGAGACTGTAAATCTCTCGACTTCGGTCTTCGGTGGTTCGAGTCCACCCACGCCCACAATATTTATCTCATGCGGAAGTAGCTCAGTTGGTAGAGCATCAGCCTTCCAAGCTGAGGGTCGCGGGTTCGAACCCCGTTTTCCGCTCCAATTTTGAAAAATCAATTTTCATATTTTTATTTATTGTCACATTTAGGTGGATGTTGACTTGGAAAAGCCAGATTACGATTTTTGTTATCATCAATCCTTTTTTCATTAGTTTATTTACCCTTTAAGACTTGTTGTTGTCTTGGGAATGTGATATGATGCGTTTCATGGTATACGCGTTGATAAAAAAGATATTTAGTTTTTTGCGATAATATGGATGTAATAGAGTTGAAAGGTAAAAACCTTGCTGAACTGAGAACCATAGCGAAGGGTCTTGGTATCAGACGTGTTGAGTCATTTCGTAAGGATGAGTTAATTTTTGAGATCGTGGACGTGATGGCTGCCCAACAAAACGGTAGTTCGGATAGCGTTGCCTCTCCTGAAAATGTTGAGACGGTCTCTGCTAACAGAGGATCATCCGAAGAGGAGACCTTTGGTGGCGAAGAGGTTATGGGCGAGAGTGACACCACTGATGATGGGCAGTCCCGTAACAGCATAAACGACGAGCAAAATTCTTATGATAATCAGCGGGGTGATTACCAGTCGTTCGACAATCGTAAGCAAGAGCAAAAGCAGGTCCATATGCGTCCGCGTGGCGGATTTGACGCGATCGCGTCCGGCAACAAGGCTGCTGCCATCGCTCGTTTGATCCTAGATAAAAAGAAGGGCATCAAAACGCCTCCAATTGAGGAGGTTCTCTCTGCCACAGAGGCTGTATCGCAACAAAATCAAATGAATAACAATGAGGTGGAGCCGCAAGAAAAGGAGGAGGTGAAGCAACCTCAGCCAAACAATAATGCGCCATCTTTCAAACAGACTAACAATGGTCCTGCCTATAACGGTAACGGACAAAACAATGCACAGGCTCAGCCTGAGCCACCTGCGCCAAAAACTCGCTCTTACGATTTCGATAATATCATCAAGGGACAAGGCGTATTGGAGGTGATGCCAGATGGTTTTGGTTTCATCCGTTCTTCCGATTATAACTATTTGAATTCACCGGACGATATCTATGTCTCCCAATCTCAGATCAAAATGTTTGGTTTGAAGACAGGTGATGTGATTGAGGGTACTATCCGTCCGCCCAAAGAGGGGGAGAAGTATTTCCCTTTGATGGGCATCGACATGATTAATGCCCGTTCTCCTGAATTTATCAGGGACCGTGTGCCTTTTGACCATTTGACTCCTTTGTTCCCAGACGAGAAGTTCAATTTGACCGGTGGCCGCACCACTTGTAATTTGTCCGTTCGTACGGTCGATTTGTTCTCGCCAATCGGTAAGGGACAACGTGGTCTGATTGTCGCTCAACCTAAGACCGGTAAGACCGTCTTGTTGAAGGATATCGCAAATGCCATTGCGGAGAACCATCCGGAGGTCTATATGATCATTCTCTTGATCGATGAGCGTCCTGAGGAGGTGACGGATATGGCCCGTAGCGTAAATGCGGAGGTGATTTCGTCCACCTTTGATGAACCGGCCGAGCGTCACGTGAAGATCGCCAGCATCGTTTTGGAGAAGGCGAAGAGAATGGTGGAGTGTGGACATGATGTTGTCATATTGCTCGATTCCATCACCCGTTTGGCTCGTGCTTACAATACGGTATCTCCAGCATCCGGTAAGGTGCTTTCCGGTGGTGTGGACGCCAATGCGCTTCACAAGCCAAAGCGTTTCTTTGGAGCTGCCCGTAACATCGAGAACGGAGGTAGCTTGACGATCATCGCCACCGCTTTGACCGATACTGGTTCTAAGATGGATGATGTGATCTTCGAGGAGTTCAAGGGAACTGGTAACATGGAGTTGCAGCTCTCTCGCCAATTGGCCAACAAGCGTATCTATCCTGCTGTGGATATCATGGCTTCCAGCACGCGTCGTGATGACTTGTTGCATAACAAGGAGACCATTCAACGCATGTGGATCCTTCGCCGCTACTTGTCTGATATGACGCCAGTCGAGGCGATGGAGTTCTTGAAGGATCGCCTCGAGAAGACCAGCTCTAACGAGGAGTTCTTGGCCTCTATGAATGATTAACGATAGATTTAAATCTTCTACTAAATAATGGAGAATGCCCGAAGTAAAATTCGGGCATTTTTTTTGTGAAATATGATTCAGAAAAGATAAAAGAAAGAGCCGTGGCTTGTTTGTTGTGTTTTAACGGCTTTTTTACTAATTTTGTAGTCGGAAAATTAGATTAAAAAACATATAAGTTCTAAATGATGAAGAATATCCGTAATTTCTGTATCATCGCCCATATCGACCATGGAAAGAGTACTTTGGCTGACCGTCTGTTGGAAATGACAAAGACCGTGACTGGTAAGGATTTGCAGGAGCAAGTCTTGGATGATATGGATTTGGAGCGAGAGAGAGGTATCACCATCAAGAGCCATGCGATTCAGATGGATTACATGTATAAAGGCGAGAAGTATGTCTTGAACTTGATTGATACTCCCGGACACGTGGACTTCTCCTATGAGGTTTCACGCTCCATTGCGGCTTGTGAGGGCGCCCTTTTGATTGTGGACGCTTCGCAAGGAATTCAGGCTCAGACTATCTCCAACCTCTATATGGCGCTTGAACATGATTTGACCATCATTCCTGTGATGAATAAGATCGATTTGCCGGGAGCGATGCCGGATGAGGTGGAGGATCAAATTGTTGATCTGTTGGGATGCGATCGGGAAGAGATCATCCGCGCCAGTGGAAAGACGGGCGAGGGTGTCGATAAGATTTTGGAGGCGATTGTGGAGCGTATCCAGCCGCCTGTAGGCGATCCTAACGCACCGCTTCAATGTTTGATTTTCGACTCCGTATTTAATCCGTTCAGAGGCATCATCGCCTATTTCAAGATTGTGAATGGAACAATCAATAGCGGTGATTTGGTGAAGTTTGTGGCGACGGAAAAGGAGTATTTGGCCGATGAAATCGGTATTCTCCGTTTGGACATGGAGCCTAAGAAGCAACTATCCGCGGGAAATGTGGGCTATATCATTTCTGGTATTAAAACCTCTAAAGAGGTGAAGGTAGGTGATACCATCACCCAGGTTTCCCGTCAATGTGATAGTGCCATCGATGGATTCCAAGAGGTGAAACCGATGGTCTTCGCCGGTGTCTATCCGATTGAGACAGAGGATTTTGAGGATTTGCGCTCTTCCATCGAGAAGTTGCAGTTGAATGACGCCTCTTTGACCTTCCAGGCTGAGTCCTCCTTGGCTTTGGGATTCGGATTCCGTTGTGGATTCTTGGGCATGTTGCACATGGAGATCATCCAAGAGCGTTTGGACCGTGAGTTTAACATGAATGTCATCACCACTGTTCCGAATGTGGAGTATGACGTATATACCAAAAAGGGCGATAAAATCGAGGTGCACAACCCTTCGGGATTGCCTGATCCTACCTTGATCGAGAAGATAGAGGAGCCTTATATCCGCGCCTCGATCATTACGGCTGCCGATTACATCGGTCCGATCATGACGCTTTGTTTGGGCAAGCGCGGCGAATTGGTTCGTCAAGACTATGTCTCCGGCAATCGTGTGGAGTTGGTTTATGATATGCCTTTGGGTGAAATCGTGTTTGATTTCTACGATAAATTGAAGAGTATTTCCAAAGGATACGCCTCTTTCGATTACCATATGAATGGTATGCGAGAGTCTAAATTGGTGAAGTTGGATGTCTTGTTGAATGGTGAACCGGTGGACGCGCTCTCCACCTTGACACACTTCGACAATGCCTACACGTTGGGCAAGCGTATGTGCGAGAAGTTGAAGGATTTGATTCCTCGCCAACAGTTTGATGTGGCCATCCAAGCCGCTATCGGTACCAAAGTGATCGCCCGTGAGACGGTGAAGGCGGTTCGTAAGGATGTGACCGCTAAATGTTATGGTGGTGATATCTCCCGTAAACGTAAATTGCTCGAAAAGCAGAAGGAGGGTAAGAAGCGTATGAAGCAAATTGGTACGGTAGAGGTGCCTCAAAAAGCCTTCTTGGAGGTGCTGAAATTGGATTAATCCGTTTATTATGAATTAAATATATATGTAATTTTGATTGAGTTATGAAGAAAAAATGTTTTGCGTTGGGCTTGATGTCCATGCTATTCGTTTCAGCATTTGCTGATGAGAAGGATTTGGTAGAGACCGCTTCTTCCATTTCGACAAAGTCAAGCGGCGAGATCTCTAAGGATTCCGTTTATTGGAAGTTCCCAGGAGCAATGGGTTTGAACGCCAACCAAGCCTATTTTAACGACTATTGTACCGATGGTTCTGGTGCGAGTGTTTCGTTGGACGCTTACATTAATTTGAATGCGAATTATCAAAAGAATAGAGTGAAGTGGGAGAATGCATTCGCCGCAAAATACGGTTTCATCTATTCCTCCGCATTTTCTGGTGAGGATTTGATCCGCAAGAATGTGGATGAGTTTAACCTTGGTTCTAGGTTCGGTTATAAGGTTGGAAAATATTGGTATGCTACCGCAATGGCGAATGTGGAGTCGCAATTCACGAAGGGTTACACCTATGTGGAGAATGTGATGAATCAGGATTCCGCGGTGATGAGCTCTGCTTTCTTTGCGCCAGGATCGGTTAAGTTGTCTTTGGGAGCTGATTTTGTTCCCAACAAGTATTTCAATATGTTCTTGTCTCCGTTGACTGTCCGTTTCTCCATCTGCCGCGTAGATGCGTTGGGCGAGAACTATGGCATGGAGATGTTGGAGGCCGCTAAGTATGCGGAGGATGGTTCTTTGATTTCAGAAGCGCTTTATGACCACTGCCGCTCTGAACTTGGTGCTTATGCGATTTTGCGTTCAGACTTCGATATTACCAAGAATTTCCACTTCTTCAGTTCATTGGAGGGATTCTACGCTTATAGAAAGCATGTTTGGGATTATACAAAAGAGTATATCGAGTGGTGTGAATTACCTGAAAATTTGAATGCTGATCCACAAGGCTTTGTGGATTTGTACAAGTCTAATGGAGAGGATGTGAAGGTAAACAGAACTGTCCACGGATGGTATTTGAAGTGGAAGTTGGAGTTGCTTTTGAAGGTTTCCAAGTATGTGGATGTCACTTTCAAGACACAACTAAAGTATGATAATGCGGAGAAGACAGAAATTGATGGTTTGCAGAGGGCTAAGCTTCAATTCTGGGAGACTACCTCAATTGGCGTCTCTTACAAGTTTAAATAATAAAATAGGATAGGGAGGCGGTCTGCAACGGATCGCCTCCTTTTGTTTGTTGCTCGTTGGTTTGGAATTATATTGAACGAAAAGATGAATAAGAGATTAGAGGATGTGGATGTAAGGGCTTTCCTTTTCGATATGGATGGCGTGTTGTTTGATTCAATGCCTAATCATGCGAAGGCGTGGGTGCATGCTTTTGTCTCCTTGGGATTGAAGTTCACGGACTATGATGTCTATATGAGAGAGGGAATGACGGGTTCTTCCACGATCAACGAGGTTTTTGGCGCTCAGTTGGGCAGATGCGCGACCGAGGAGGAGTGTCAAAGGATCTACCAATTTAAATCACAATATTTTGAATCACTTCCTGCCGCAAAGGTCATTCCCGATGTGGATGGTGTCTTATCCGCCATCGGTGCCGCTGGAAAGGAGATCTTTTTGGTGACAGGTTCTGGTCAAGCCTCTTTGTTGGACAAACTGAACCACGCCTTCCCTGGCGTATTCCAAAAGGAGAGGATGGTGACGGCTTATGATGTGAAAAAAGGAAAACCTGATCCCGAACCCTATTTGATGGCTTTGGCGAAGGGAGGTCTCAAAGCTGATCAAGCCATTGTGGTGGAGAATGCGCCCTTGGGCGTTCGTTCCGCTGTGGCGGCTGGTATCTTTACGATTGCGGTGAATACGGGTATTTTGCGTGATGAGGAGTTGCTGAACAATGGAGCGGATCTTCTCTATCATAGTATGGCAGAATTAAAGGCCGATTTGCCTCGCATCCTTCGTATAGCCCAGCGTTCGCTCTAAAATTCCCGAATTGAGTATTGTTTGGGGATCACCCTGTGTGACGCCATCTTCCATTACCCAAAGTTGGTCGGCAAATTGGATCGCTAAGTCCAATTCGTGCGTGGATATGAGGATTGATTTCCCGTTGGCGCTGAGTGTTTGTAGCAGTTTGAATATCTCTATTCTGTTTTTGTAATCCAGGTGTGATGTCGGTTCGTCCAATAGAATGACGGGCGTGTCTTGCGCCAATGCCTTGGCGATCCATACCCGCTGTTTTTCTCCGTCTGATAGTGAGGCCAATTGCCTTTCGGCTAGGTGGCTGATATTTACGGTGGATAGCGCCTTTTCTATCACCTCTTCGTGGTGGATGTCTTTCAGACCTAACCAATTCGTATAGGGTTGTCTGCCGATGGAGACGATCTCCCTTACCGTAAGCATACTGGTGTCGGCGGAGTGGGTCAGTACGACGCTGATGCGTTTCGCCTTCTCCGTTGGAGATAGACGATCGATTGATTTCCCATCGAGAAATATCTCTCCTTGAAGTTGTTTTTGCAGACCACAAATGGTGCGCAGTAGGGTAGATTTGCCTGCTCCGTTGGGACCGATGAGTGCTGTCATTTGGTGCGAATCCAAGGACAAATTAAGATGACGCTGTACCTCCTTGAATTGGCCTTTTTTTTCTGAATAGCCAATGGTGAGGTCGTTTGCCAAGAGTCTGGATCCGCTCATTTTGTCACATTTGGATAAAGGGGTTGTTGGCCGATTCGAATTCTATGGATGTCTCAGGACCGTGGCCCGGATAGACGGTTGTGAACTCTGGAAGAATGAGTAGTTTTTCCTTGATGGATTGCACCAATATATGACCGTTTCCACCGGGCAAATCGCTTCTTCCGACGCTGCATTGGAAGAGGGTGTCTCCGCTAAATAGGACTCTCTCTTGCGGTGAGTAGAAGCAAAGACCTCCTGGTGAGTGACCCGGTGTATGGATGACGTGCCATTCGGATGTTCCGAATGGGATTGTCTCTCTATCGGTGAGGTATCCTTTTAAAGGGACCGTCTCTTTATCCTCCATCAAACCGAACATCTTCATTTGTGCGGGGAATAGCCCTAAAAGGAATTCATCCGCTTGGTGCGCCTCTGGTAAAACGCCGAATTCATCGTACAATCTTTTGCATCCGAAGATGTGGTCAAGATGCAGATGCGTCAGTAAAATATGGGTTAGGCGTAATCCGTTTTGGCGGATATAATCCACCAATCTATCACACTCCTCATCGAATAAACAACCAGGATCTATGACGATGCACTCCTTCTCTTCGTTGGAGAGTACATAGGTGTTCTCTTGGAATGGATTGAATATGAATCGTTTGATTTCCATATAGTTATTTATTGAATTCCTTTCAACATTGGAACGAAAGCGCATGGGCCGAAATCCTCTTGGGAGAACTCTTGCTCCCCCTTTTTGGTGAGTCGGACCATTGTCAAAGACTCTCCCCGTTTGATGGGAATGACGATGGTTCCGCCTATTTTGCACTGATCCAACAACTTTTGAGGCAACTCCTCCGCACCTGCTGTGACGATGATTTTATCGAAAGGGGCAATTTCACTCCATCCGTTGTGTCCGTCGCCATATTTGCATAGCGCCTTGTACCCTTGTTGTTTCAGTGTCTCTTGTGCGTTTAGGAAAAGTTCTTTGATGCGTTCTATGGTATAGACCATAGCGCCACATTGGACCAAAATAGCAGTTTGATAGCCCGATCCCGTGCCTATCTCCAGTATTCGCTCCTTAGGTTGGGGATTCAACAATTCCGTCTGTAAGGCAACTGTTGAGGGTTGCGAGATGGTTTGGTCCGCTCCGATTGGGTAGGCGGTGTCGTTGTATGCGAATGGTTCGAAACTCACATTCATGAAAAGGTGGCGAGGTACTTGCCTGAGCGCGTTTAGCGTCTGCTCGTTACTGATGCCTTTCCGTTTTAGTTCCTCTACCAGCCGTTGCCTCAATGCCGCATGTTTGGGTGTATCTATCATCTTGGGATACATTATAGAGGTAAATATACAGCCTTCTTCGTCTCAAAATACTCCTCTTCGAAGATTTCGTTGATGTCGTATAGGGTGGCGATTTTGTGGAACTCCTTCACTTCGTGTTGCAACTCGCCTCCCTTCAGACAGATCAATCCGTTCGGTAGGGCATTGTGTTGCTGTTTTTGTTGGACATTCTTTCTGACCAATTTGACCAAGTCACCCAATGGCATGACCGCACGGCTGACGATGAAATCGAATTTTGCCTTCTCTTCCTCCACACGTTCGTGGGCGAAGGTGGTGTTGGTAAGTCCGATCGCATTGGAGACC
Source organism: Paludibacteraceae bacterium (assembly GCA_045639525.1). Taxonomy (GTDB): domain Bacteria; phylum Bacteroidota; class Bacteroidia; order Bacteroidales; family Paludibacteraceae; genus UBA1181. Next base: position 17,751 of record JAZUDI010000006.1, read on the forward strand.
TCGGTGGCGACACGTATTTTTTTACCGATGGAATCGACCAAGTGGAATTGGCAGTTCGGAAAGAGAATGGCCAATGGAATGGCTGGGAATCCACCTCCTGTCCCGACATCCATGATGGTGGTGCCATCGGAGAAATTCAAAATTTTAGCAATGGAAAGAGAGTGGAGCACGTGGTGTTCGTACAGGTTCTCGATATCCTTTCTGGAGATGACGTTGATCTTGCTGTTCCAGTCGGTGTATAGGTCGTACAAAGCGGCGAATTGCTCCTTTTGTTTCTCCGATAGATTCGGGAAATATTTAAGAATTAAATCCATATATCTTCTCTTGTTTTCTATTCGATTATTTCCACAAATATAGTCAAATCTTGTCTTATGTGCAACATCCCGTTGTTATTATGTGTATCTTTGCGATGACGAGAAATTTCATAGATATGGATATACTTTTTTTGCATGGAATGGCCTCCAGCCATGCCTCCGAGACTGCGGCTTTGATCCGCAAATATATGACGGAATCAACGGTGCATGTGCCTGATTTGTCGATTGATCCGCAGATCGCCTTCCCGCAAATCGAGCGCTATCTGGCCGATCATCACATCGACCTGATCATTGGCCATAGTTTGGGCGGTTTTATGGCCCAGAAATTCCGCGGAAGAAAAAAGATTTTGTTGAATCCTAGTTTGGGTATGTCCTACATGTATCTGTTTCAAGGCGACAACAAATACAAGGAGGAACGCGCCGACGGCAATCAAATTTGGCATGTGGAGAGGCGTATGTGCCGCCAATACAAAGAGATGCAGCGTCTCCAATACGACCATCTGACGCCTGAGGAGGATGCGTTGACAATCGGCATGTTCGGACGCATGGATTTTATGACTCGCATGGCGGCCCATTGGTTTAAACAACACTATAGCCACCGTATTTTCATGCCGGGAGGCCATTATCCTCCGGAGGAGTCTATCCGGGATTATGTGGTGCCTCAGATTCGTCAATTTGTTGGAAATGAATAGATGATTTTGTCCGATGTCAACCCCGATTATCCAGAAGGTTTTCATATTTAAATTTTTTTAGATTTCACCGAATGGTTTTGCCATCTTTTCGTGTTTTGTATCTCTTTTTAATTAACTTTGCATTTGTGCAAATTAATTATGGACAAGTATGGCAAAAAAAGAATTTTTGGAAAGTGGAAAAAGTGGGAAGCCTGGCGTTTTGGGCGCTTTTCTTTCAAAAATAAAGGATGAAAGGGTACAAATGGCGATTGGATTGGTCCTGTTGACATTGGGACTCTATATGACATTGGCCTTTATCTCTTTCTTCTTTACAGGATGGCAAGATCAGAGCCTCGTTGTGAATACAAAGGGGTATGACCTTGATTATATCAACGAAAATGTTCGAAATTGGGCTGGTTTGAGAGGCGCTAAATTGGCGGATTTCTTTATCAACCGTACCTTTGGTATATCTTGTCTGCTCTATCTGTTTTACTACTTTTTGTCAGCCTTGTGGATGATGCATATCCGTCCGCTTCGTATGTTCAGGACCTTTCTGATCTGTTCTTTCTTTTTGATCTGGTTGTCCTTGTTCTTGGGCTTTTTCTTTGTGAAAAATTACGAATCCACCCATCTTTTCTTGGGCGGTGAGCATGGCTATTATATGTCTTTATGGCTTCGGTCCAATGTCGGTGTGGCGGGAACGGGGTTGATGCTGTTCATCTCCTTGTTGCTCTTCTTCATTTGTGCCTACAAGACGACGATTCCAAAGATTAAGAGCGCCGGTTCGCTCATACTGTCCAAGTTCAACGATTCGTCTGACCAGGGCGTGGTTGCCGCTGCGGATGGCGTGGTAGGAGAGGATTCTGCCGCTGATCATGTAAATCAGCAAGTGGATGATGAAAATAGTGCCGTTTCCATCGAAAAGAAGCAAGAAGAGGCTGATGGCGGTGAATCATCCCAAGAAGGTGTGGCCGAGATCGTGAACTCCGGTGACGTGGAACCGGAAAATATCGCGGACCGGTATGAGGAGATTAAGCCGCTTGAAAATGAAGATAAAATTTCAGGTGAGCCTGAATTTGTCGTAAATGGAGCGCAACCGCAACCTGTATATGCTGAGAGCGTTACGGAGGAGGTTTCTACCGTCGTAAATCATGATGATGCGACTGGTGGCGAAGAGAGCGCTTTTGTCGTTTCGTCCGGAGAGACGATCATGTCTGAGGACGAGAGTGGCACATTGTACGATCCGACCAAAGAGTTGAGCTTCTATAAAAAGCCTTCTACTGATCTGTTCGATCAATGTGAACAGACGGGACCTGTCATCAATATGGAGGAGCAGAAACAAAACAAGGATAAGATTGTTGAGGTATTGAGAAGTTTCGGTGTGGAGATCTCCTCTATCGCCGCTACGGTTGGTCCGACCGTCACCCTCTATGAGGTGACGCCAGCGGCAGGTGTCCGTATCAGTAAGATCCGAAATTTGGGGGATGATATCGCTTTGAGCATCGCGGCGAAGGGTATTCGTATCATCGCACCGATACCAGGAAAGGGAACCATCGGTATCGAGGTGCCGAACAATAAAGCTCAAACGGTTCCGATGGCGGATATCATCAATAGTAAAAAGTTCCAGGAGTCTAAATTTGAATTGCCAATCGCCATTGGTAAGACCATTACCAATGAGGTCTATATGGTCGATCTTTGCAAGATGCCGCATGTCTTGGTGGCGGGTGCTACCGGACAGGGAAAATCGGTCGGTCTGAATGCGATCATCACCTCCATCCTCTACAAGAAACACCCTGCTGAGGTGAAGTTTGTCATGGTCGATCCGAAGATGGTGGAGTTCAGTATGTATGCGCCTATCGAAAACCACTTCTTGGCGAAGTTGTCAGACTCGGAGGATGCGATCATCACTGATGTCACCAAGGTAGTGGAGACCTTGAAGTCGTTGTGTGTGGAGATGGATAATCGTTACACATTGCTCAAAGAGGCGAATGTGCGTCAATTGAAAGAGTACAACGAGAAGTTCATCAATCGTAGATTGAATCCGAATAATGGCCACCATTTCATGCCTTACATTGTTGTGATCATCGATGAGTTCGCCGATTTGATCATGCAGGTGGGTAAAGAGGTGGAGCAACCGATCGCCCGTATTGCCCAGAAGGCGCGTGCGGTGGGTATCCATATGATCTTGGCCACACAACGTCCATCCGCGGATATCATCACGGGTGTGATCCGCGCCAATTTCCCTGCGCGATTCGCGTTTAAGGTATCTACAGGTTTGGAGTCCCGTGTGATCCTTGACCATGGCGGAGCAGACCAATTGATCGGTCGTGGTGATATGTTGATCAGCCAAGGCAATGATTTTGAACGTGTGCAATGTGCCTTTGTCGATACGCCGGAGGTGGAGCGTATCACGAAATTCATTTCCGAACAACAAAGCTATGGCACGGCCTTTATCCTTCCAGATCCACCGAGAGAGGGTGATATGGAGGGTGGTCCTAAAGATGTCGATTTGTCGAAATTGGATCCTCTCTTTGAGGAGGTTTCCGCTATGATCGTGGCGACACAACAAGGCTCTACCTCCCTAATCCAGCGAAAGTTCTCCTTGGGCTACAACCGCGCGGGAAGATTGATGGATCAATTGGAGGTGGCGGGTATTGTCGGCCCGCAAGAGGGTAGTAAGCCACGTCAGGTCTTGATCAGTGATTTGGATCAATTGGATATGATCGTAAAAAGTTTGAAAAAATGATAAACTTCTTAATTTTGTGTATATGAAAAAGTTGTTTTTTATCTTACTGTCGGTCTTTGTTCCGATGATCGCGTCCTCGCAATACAGTGAAAGCGTCGATCCGAAAGCGAAGTCTCTGCTCGATAAGGCTGTGGCCGTTATGGAGAATAAAAAGGGTATGGTGGTGCAGTTCAAAATAGATGTGCTCAATACCCGTTCCAATAAATCTGAAAGTTTTAATGGCGATGTTTTATTGAAAGGCGAGAAGTTTAAACTATCTTTGCAAGGCGTGAATACCTATTTCGACGGAAAGGTACAATCTGTCCACATGGTGAAGGAGAAGGAGGTGACAATTAGCGCTCCCGAAAAGGAGGACCTGAAGGATGTAAATCCGTTGCTGTTGATGAAGTCGTACAAGACTGATTTCAAGATGCGCTATATGGGTGCCGACACTTATGAGGGAAAACTTTGTGAAGAGGTCGAACTCTATCCCAATGACCTCAATAGTGATTACTCCATCATCCATTTGATGTTTGAGAAAAAGAGCATGATGTTGCAGAGCATCACCTTGCGGGGAAAGGGTGGTATCCATACCCATTTCGAAGTGGTCAAGGCGACTCCTACGGATTTGAATGATGCGGAGTTCACCTTCGACACCAAGAAGTTCCCGGATGTGGAGGTGGTTGATTTACGATAAAGAGAGTATTAATTGATAAAAAAGAAAATATAAAATAAAGATGGAAAAGGTACGTTGCTTAATCATTGGATCGGGTCCTGCGGGTTATACCGCCGCGATATACGCCGCCCGTGCGAATTTGTCTCCCGTATTGTATGAAGGTTCAATGCCAGGTGGACAATTGACTACGACGACTGAAATCGAGAATTTCCCTGGTTATCCAGATGGAATCTCCGGTCCTCAAATGATGGAGGATCTTCGTAAACAGGCCATTCGTTTCGGTGCGGATGTCCGCGTCGGTTTGGCGACGAAGGCCGTTCTCGCCCCTAATAATAGTGTAGTGACGATAGATGGCGAGACGGAGATTCAAGCGACGACAGTGATCATATCCACAGGCGCTTCCGCTAAATATTTGGGATTGCCTGATGAGAAGAAATATGCTGGATTGGGCGTTTCCGCATGCGCCACTTGTGACGGCTTCTTCTATCGTAAAAAAACGGTAGTGGTCGTTGGTGGTGGTGATACCGCATGTGAGGATGCTATGTACCTCTCCGCTATCTGTAACAAGGTCTATTTGGCTGTTCGCAAGGATTGCTTGCGTGCGTCGAAGGTGATGCAGGAGCGAGTGATGCGTAATGAGAAGATTGAGATTCTTTTCAAACATGAGGTCATCGGTCTGGTAGGTGAGGATGGCGTCTCTGGCGCTGTTTTGAAGAAAAACAGAGGCGAACAGGATGAGGAGGTGTATCAAATCGATGTGGATGGTATGTTCCTTGCTATCGGTCACCATCCGAACACGAATTTGTTCAAGGGTAGCATCGACTTGGATGAGACAGGTTACATCAAGACCTACAATGGAACACAAGCGACCAATATTCCAAGTGTGTTCGCTGCGGGAGATGTCGCCGATCCTCGTTATCGCCAAGCCATCACGGCAGCCGCAAGTGGTTGTAGAGCGGCGATCGATTGTGAACACTATTTAATCGAAAATGGTTTGTAGGCCATGGCTGACAACTATTTAGAAAAGAAATATGAGGAGTATGAGCGTAAAAAGGCGCTCTATCTCAAGAAGAAGAAAATAGGATTGCTGGGAAAAGGAAATAAACAAACACCCAAGGAACAGCAAGGATAGTATAGGTTGATTATGTCTGATACTGGTGAAATAAGCGTGAAAAATGCGCACATCCACAATCTAAAAGGGGTGGATGTCGTTATTCCTCGCAATAAATTCGTTGTAGTTACAGGACTTTCCGGATCCGGAAAGTCCTCTTTGGCTTTCGATACATTGTATGCGGAGGGACAGCGGAGGTATGTCGAGAGCCTCTCTTCCTATGCTCGCCAATTCTTGGGACGAATGTCTAAACCAGAGGTTGACTATATCAAGGGATTGCCCCCTGCCATAGCCATTGAACAGAAGGTCAATACCCGTAACCCCCGTTCTACCGTCGGAACATCCACCGAAATATATGAGTATTTGAAGTTGCTTTTCGCCCGAATCGGTCGTACCTATTCTCCCGTTTCCGGCTGTGAGGTGAAGAAACACTCGGTGAGTGATGTGGTGGATTATATCTATACCAAACCAGATGGTACACGGGGTATCGTTTTCGCACCGATCGCTTTGCCCGAAGGTAGGACCATGACGCAGCAGTTGGAGGTCTTCCGCATGCAGGGATATAGCCGAATCGAGGTGAATGGTGAGATGGTGAAGATGGAGGCTGCCGAGGAGGCGGTCAAAAACTATCAAGCCTCCAAAGATAGGGTTAACCTTGTTGTCGATCGTTTCTCCGTAAAGGATGATGCGGACACCCGTAGTCGTCTTTCGGACTCCATTCAAACCGCCTTTTTGGAGGGTGGGGAGATCTGTTTCATCCGTTTTTATGAGGACGGAAAAGAGTCAGAGACTCGATTTTCCAAACAATTTGAGGCGGACGGTATCACCTTTGAGGAGCCTTCCGACTTGATGTTTAGCTTCAATAGCCCCTATGGCGCCTGTCCTACATGTGAAGGTTTCGGGAAAGTGATGGGCATCGACGAAGATCTTGTTATTCCTGATCCTTCTCGTTCCGTCTACGACGGTGCGGTGGTTTGTTGGCGTGGCGAAAAGATGTCGGAATGGACTAATGAGTTGATTTATAACGCGTCAAAGGTTCGTTTCCCGATTCATACCCCCTATGCGGATCTTTCGCAGGAGGAGAAGCGGATGCTATGGCGAGGCACGCCTTATTTCCATGGCATCGATGATTTTTTCGAATTTGTAAAAGAAAATCAGTATAAAATACAATATCGAGTGATGTTGGCTCGTTTTAGAGGTAAAACGACTTGCCCAACGTGCAACGGAACTCGCTTGAAGGAGTCCGCCAACTACGTGAAGGTGGGTGGACGTACGATTACGGAGTTGGTTTCCATGTCGGTTGTCGAGTTGAAGAACTATTTCGACACGCTACAACTGAGCGAGGCGGAGCAAAATGTGGCGAAACGTCTTTTGGTGGAGATCAATAATAGATTGCAGTGTTTACTTGACGTTGGATTAGGGTATTTGACCATGAATCGCCTTTCCAACACTTTATCGGGCGGAGAGAGTCAACGTATCAATCTGGTGACCTCATTGAGTAGTAGTTTGGTGGGTTCGCTTTATATCTTGGATGAGCCAAGTATCGGGTTACACCCGAGGGATACGCATAGGTTAATTTCTGTATTACGAAAATTACAACAGTTAGGAAACACAGTCGTAGTGGTGGAACATGATGAAGAGTTTATGCGTTCCGCCGATTATATCATTGACATAGGACCTCATGCCGGTCGTTTAGGCGGAGAGGTGGTTTTCCAAGGAAAATTATCCGATCAGTTGCTGAACGATAAGCAATTACAGGAGAATAGTTATACCATTAAGTATTTGTTGGGTACCGATAAGATCGAAGTGCCTCAAATACGTCGGAAATGGAGTAATTACATCGAGGTGAAGGGTGCTCGCCAGAACAATTTGAAGGGATTCGATGTGAAGTTCCCATTGAATGTGATCACCGTGGTGACGGGTGTCAGCGGTTCTGGAAAATCCTCTTTGGTCCAAGACATCTTCTATAACGCCTTGAAACGCGCGATGGATGGTGTGGCCGATAAACCAGGATTGCACTCTTCTTTGGAGGGAAGTCTGAGGATGATCCATGATGTTGAGTTTGTGGATCAGAATCCAATCGGAAAATCCTCCCGTTCCAACCCGATTACCTATATCAAGGCTTACGATGAGATCCGAAAGCTATTTGCGGATCAACCATTGTCGAAGCAGATGGGCTACACCGCAGCCACCTTTTCTTTCAATGTGGAGGGGGGACGTTGCGATGAATGCCAGGGTGAGGGTACCGTGACGGTCGAGATGCAGTTTATGGCCGATTTGGTGCTTGAATGCGAATCTTGCCATGGAAAACGGTTCAAGCCGGATGTCTTGGAGGTGATGTATCGAGGAAAAAACATCTTTGATGTTTTGGATATGACAGTTAATCAAGCGGTTGAGTTCTTCTCTGAACAGTTAGGAACCAGTGAGAAGAAGATCGTGAAGAAACTGAAGACGCTTCAAGATGTCGGTCTGGGATACGTGAAGTTGGGCCAATCTTCCGATACGCTTTCTGGCGGTGAGAGCCAGCGTGTGAAATTGGCGGAGATATTGGGTATGGAGAAGCCGCAACCCATGGTGTTCATCTTTGATGAGCCGACGACCGGACTCCATTTCCATGACATCAAAACATTGATGAAGGCCTTTAACGCTCTGATTGCGAATGGCCATACGGTCATCATCATCGAGCATGACCTTGATGTGATCAAATGTGCGGATCATATCATCGATATTGGTCCTGAAGGTGGTGATAAGGGTGGATCTCTTGTGTTTGAGGGAACACCGGAAGATTTGATTAAATGTGAAAACTCGCATACAGCAAAGTTCTTACAAGGAAAGTTGAATTGATATGGAGGATTTTAAAGAAGATATTAGAGGAGCCATCAAGGTTTTGAAAGCCGGAGGCATTATTCTCTATCCGACAGACACTATTTGGGGATTGGGTTGCGACGCCACCAACGAAGCTGCAGTAAGGAAGATTTTCGAGTTGAAGCGTCGTTCCGATTCAAAGTCCATGTTGGTCTTGACTGACGATATCGCCAAAGTGGAGCGGGTGGTGGATGAGGTGCCCGATGTGGCGTATGATTTGGTTGAGTGTTCTGACAAACCTTTGACAATCATTTATGATGGTGCAAAGAATTTGGCCTCGAATTTGATTGCGGAGGATGGTAGTGTAGGCATCCGGATTACCCAGGAAGCCTTCTCCAAGAAGTTGTGTCAGGAGTTCCGTATTCCGATCGTTTCCACATCGGCCAATATCAGCGGCGAACCTTCTCCGCAGAATTTCTCTGAAATTAGTGAAGCCATCAAAAAGGGTGTGGATTACATCGTTTCATACCGTCAGGATGATGTTGCGAAGAGTTCTCCATCTTCCATCATCAAATTGTCAAAGGGAGGTATAGTAAAAATTATTCGTTAAAACATATGGGCCAAAAATCAATCAATCAACAGCACATCAAAAGGCAACGCATCAAATACATCATCGCTGATGTTATATCGGTTTTGATCGCTTGGGTATTGTTTTTCGTGTTCAGACGCATGGAAATTGAGTCGAATGTGATACGAGAGATTCAATTGTTTTCCCCTGTCTATAACTTCAAGGAACTTTTGTTTGGTATACCATTCTTTTGGTTATTCATCTTTTGGCTGTCTGGTTACTACAACCAACCCTATCGGAAATCACGATTGACGGAGCTCGCTCAAACATTCTTGAGTACCTTCTTTGGATCGATCGCCCTCTTTTTCATCCTGTTGTTGGATGATCCTGTGGTAGATTACCGCGATTATTATTTGTCGTTGGTGGTGTTGTTCCTCATCTATTTTACGGTAGTATATTTGTTCCGTTACACCATTACGCTTATTGCGACCCGTCAAATACATGCCCGTAAGATTGGTTTCAATACGCTTATAGTTGGTGCGGGAAAGAATGCCAAGGCTATTTATGAGGATTTGGAGTCGATGAAGATGTCCTCTGGCCATTTCGTTCAAGGTTTTATCTCTTGCGAAGGTGAGCAAGTGGAGGAGGGTTTGAATGTCTTGGGCGACTTCACCCAGTTGGATGATATTATCAAGGAGAAGGAGATTCGAGAGGTGATCATCGCGATGGATTCAGCGGATCGTGACGCGATCTTCCCTGCTATCCACAAATTGTATCGGTATGATGTGATTGTGAGATTAATCCCTCGTGTTTATGATTTCTTGATTGGTAGTATCCGAATCGTCTCCATCTATGGCACGCCATTGGTGACGGCCTTAGAGGTACCTATGAATGATTTTGAGAAGAATGTCAAGTTCCTCTTTGACAAGGTATTCTCTTGTGTGATGCTGGTCCTCCTTTCTCCATTGTTGTTGATTCTATCGCTATTGGTGAAACTAAGTTCTGACGGCCCGATATTGTACAAACAAGAGCGTATCGGTTTGTATGGCAAGCCATTTAAGATTTTAAAATTCAGAACGATGCGTATGGATGCGGAGGCATCTGGTCCTCAATTGGCGAAGGAGGGCGATAACCGTGTGACGAAGATCGGACACATCTATCGTAAATATCGTTTCGATGAGTTGCCTCAATTTATCAATGTGTTGAAGGGTGATATGTCAATTGTGGGCCCTCGTCCCGAGAGAAAATACTTCGGTGAGAAGATTGCTGAGAAGGCGCCTTATTATGGCTTGGTGCATCGCGTAAAGCCAGGTATCACCTCATGGGCGACTGTTAAGTATGGTTATGCGAGTGATATTGACCAGATGGTCCGTCGTTTGCATTACGATATCATCTATTTGGATAACACCTCTTTGCTTGTTGATTTGAAGATTCTGATCTACACTGTTATCACTGTTGTGACGGGTAGGGGATTGTGATAAAAAACGGGAACTACACATGGTGTGGTTCCCGTTCCTTTTTTTTCTACTTCGTTGATTGTATTTCGATTCTATTTCTTGTTTTTACTTCTCAGTAGGTTGATTTGACCTTTACGGATATAATTTTCGCCGTCTGTACCGTTAGCCTGGATGACATAGAAATAGGCACCAGGAGCGGCTGGATCACCATGGAAAGTACCATCCCAACCTTTGGTGATATCATCTGATTTATATACGCGACGTCCCCATTGGTCATAAATGGAGATTTCGAAATCGGAGATTGACTGATAAGCTACCCTGAATTCGTCGTTTATGCCGTCTCCGTTAGGCGTGAATGCGTTTGGAACAGCTAATTTGGACGCTGTGATTTGGATACATCCGTATGAGCGTTGAACGCAAGATGTGTCGTTAAGATTGCTGACTGTCAATTGAATGCAGTGTAGGCCTGGCTCTGAGATCTCATAGGCGTTAACCTCGCTGTCGTAGTAAGGGTAGCCATTTTCAATCACATCTTCTCGTGCGTCATTCTCCGTGGCGAACATCCATACGAAATGGTTGCTGGCCTCGTTGGCATTGCTCTTCAAATCAATAAAGAGAGGGGCTGAATGTCTGAATTCCCTTGCTTTTTCGATGGCCTCCTTATGGTCAGTGAAGAATTGGAAATTATTGACGATGGACTCGTCCACCTCATGAAGCTGTTTTTCTGTTGTCTCAATGGTCGGGAAGGCGATAGGAGCGCGGTTCTTGAATACGGAGTCGCTGACAATCGTCGCCTGGTTGTTATTAAATATTTTTTTTGCGATAAGGTCCGTTACATAAAATTTGGTATCCGTATAGGGGAAGGGATCCAAGAAGAATTTCTCAGCAGTGGTCGTCGCATAGGTTGCACTGTCGATTGCCGGACCATCCTCTTTCATGACGAATGCTTTATAGCCGCAAGATATCTCGCGCTTGATTTGCTTAAGGCTACCATTGGCATTGTAGTATTCCAACACGGGGAAAAGTGTCAATCTGAGGTCCTCACACTCAACTGTATCTGGAAATGTCACCTTTTCGATCGGTTTGTATGGGAGAACGTAGGTATATCCATTGTTGGGTACCGGTTCGCCGTACGAATAGTTGTTGTATGAGATTGCGTATCCAGTATTCGCGGAGATATTGTTGAATGTTACTGATTGAGAATCAGCTGATAATGTATAATTAGCTGCACTTATGACTAAAGAGTCGATGATGCCCTCGTGTACGGTGGTCTGATAACACTTCAAATCCCTAAGCGGTAGATTTTCGGTCTTAAATGTAATTGATGAACCATCTATGTTACCGAGGATGACACAACCACTTTCCTTATCTACATAACCGGTTCCCTGGGTGATGGTGAAATTGTCCGCCAATACATTTGCCATCCCACAAATGGCGCCGATGAAGAGTGCAATGCTACGTTTCATGCTTTACTGTTTACAAATTGAGTGCAATATTACAAATAATCAGGGGATTTTAGAAATTTTTATGTACTTTTGCGTAGATGGTAAATGATGATTATTATGAAGAAAATATTGTTCAGTGTATTGACTTGTTCGTTCATATCCTTTTCCGCATGGTCAGTGGATTTGAATTATCCGCAAAAGGAGATCAATGGCAAGCAATATTACGAGTATGTTGTTCAGAAGAGTGAAGGCTTTTACTCCATTTGTAAAAAGTTTGGTGTCACAGAAGAGGAGATCAAGACCGTCAATCCGGGAACGGAGCATGGCTTGACCTACAACGCGACCATTCTTGTACCGGTAAAGGTCGCTTCCTATACCACCCATGTGGTTGATAAAAAGGAGACACTCTATTCCCTTTCGAAAAAGTACGATGTTACATATGATGACCTTTATGCCTTGAATCCTTCTTTGAAGAGTGAGGGATTGAAGTACGGAACAGAGGTGAAAATTCCAACGAAGAAGACGATCTCCGGTCAAAATATGACTGTCAGCGATACCGTTTCGGTGGTGAAAAAGGTGGAGAAACCCACTTTCGTGATCCATGAGGTGAAGAAGGGGGAGACGCTCTACGGCATCTGTCGTGAGAATGGTATCACGTCGGAGGAGATCATCCGTCTGAATCCAGATGTGAAGGATGGTGTGAAGGTCGGACAAAAATTGATTATTCCGCCTGTCCATTCCAATACGGCTCTTACAGAAAAGTCGGTGGAGAATAAGGTGCCTAAAAAGTTCTCATACCATACGGTGAAGAAGAAGGAGACCCTGTTCGGTATTTGCCAACAGTATAATGTTACCCAAGAGGAGGTCTTGAAATTGAACCCTTTGGCGAAGGATGGCATCAAGGTAAATATGGTTTTGGTGATTCCGCCTTCCTACGCAAAACCTGTTGAGGGGACGAACGCTGTTGTGGATTCCATGTCGGTTGATAGCGCTTCTGCACCACTCTTCATTCCTGAAACAACGCCCAAGAAGGAGATCAATATGGCGATTGTATTGCCATATCAGTTGAATAAGATCGCGAATGTTAGTCAGATTGATGGCAACACCGAAAAGTTCTTGGAGTTTTACCAAGGTGCTTTGTTGGCGGTCGATACCTTGCGTAAGACGGGCTTGTCATTTAATATGAATGTCTTTGATTCGGGCAAAACTGAGGCCGACATCACGAAGGTGTTGAAGAATCAGGATATGGAGAATCTTGATTTCGTAATTGGCCCAGCCTATACGAGCCAAATGAAGGCAATGTCCGAATTCGCGAAGGAGAATGATGTGAAGATGTTGATTCCGTTCTCCTCCAAGTCAGACGACACGAAGGAGAATCCTAATATCTTCCAGGTGAATACCCCGCTTGACCAATTGAATTATCACATGGCGGAGTTGTTCATCAAGAATTTCTCCAATAAGCATGTGATTTTGGTGAAATTCAATAACTCCAAGGAGGACAAGAAGGCATTTGGTGATACGTTAGCGGCTATGATGACGGCCAAAGGGATCAAGTTCAGCAGTGTGAATTTTAGCACACTGTCGGCTATCAGAACAGAGTTGGTGGCAAACAAGGAGAACATTGTGGTGCCATTGACTGCCAACCAAGTTTCACTTAGTCAAGTGCTTCCAATGGTGAACATGTTGAGTGCGGATGGTAAGAAGGTGGTTTCGCTCTTCGGATTTTCGGAATGGCAGAATTATCCGGGCATCGCCAAGGATCTCTTTATGTTGGATACCTACATCATTTCGCCTTTCTTCACGGATTTCCAACATCCAGCCACTACGGATTATTTGAAGCGATTCAGGAAATATTACAATGCGGAGCCTGTTAACAGCCAACCTCAGTATGGTATGTTAGGTTATGACTTGATGTTCTATTTCGCCCATGCCATTTCCAACTATGGACACGATTTCGAGCATGGTTTGGATAAGATCCGTTTAAATGGCGTACAGTCCCACTTCGCTTTCAATAAGTTCGAGGAGGGTGGCTATTATAACTCTAACTTCTTGCTTTTGATGCACAATCGCAAGGAGGGTGTCACTTTGGTGGACGGTTCACAACCTGAAATTGTGAAGCCTTTGTTGGAGAAGCAGAAGGCGGATAGGGAAGCGGCCGCAAAATCGAAAAAGAAGTGATATGCGAAGATTGATTATCGGCCTCTTGTGGGCATTCATCTGTTGTAATCTCTATGGTCAACAATTACGTAGGGATTTTATGCAGGAGGTCTCTTTTGGCGTCAATGGTGGTTTGAACTTCTCAAAGGTGAGTTTCTTGCACAATATGAACGACCGACTCTATGAGTTGGGAAACCAATCATTTGTGATGGGGACGCGCCTAGGATTCACTACTCGCTACATTCACCGCAACCATTTCGGTATCCAGTTAGAGGTGAATTATGTCCAAGCCGGTTGGCAGGAAAATTTCCATGAGAATGTGGGGTATAACATCGTGAATGGCGTCGATATGCAGGATGTCAAATTGGGCCGTCGATTGGATTATGTCGATATCCCTGTATTGGCCCACATCTATTTCGGAAAGAGACGTTTGAAGTTTGTGGTGAATTTAGGTCCTGAGGTGAGGGTGATGACCAAGTACAATGATGTCAAATGGAACATTCCTGATGGTGATCCCCGTCAAGCGGTTTTCGGATTGGATGATCCGCGTTTCAAAGAAGAATACAAGGGTGTGGATTATGGATTGTGCGGAGGTGGCGGTTTCGATGTCACGGTGGCGAAGCGTCTTCACCTATTGGCTGAATTCCGTTATGCGTATGGATTTGGCGATATTTATGGCAATAAGAAATCTGATCTTTTCCAACGATCGAACAATCAAATGTTTGGTGTGACACTCTCTGTGTTATATACGGCTTTCCAGTTTAAGGAGAGTAGGGCGACTATCATTGTGGAGTAGTTGGCGTGGAATAGCTATTCGATCAAGGAATAAAAGAAAGGCAACCCGTCGGGGCTGCCTTTTTTGCTTTTTGTTTGTTGTGAGATGCGCTTATTTGACCTTGGCCAAAGCTTCGTCAAGCGTCAAGCCTGCGTAATCTTGTGCGGAGAAGAAACGACCGCTCTTTTTATCGTTGACGAATGCTCCCAATACCATGCCAGGAACTGCGGAATCTGGATCGTTCGGAGCCTTAGGTCCTCCCAAGTCGGTTCTGCACCATCCTGGATCTGCCAAACTGATGATGACATCTGTGCCATCCACTGTACCAGCCAAGTCGGTTGTCACCTTGTCGAGCGCAGCCTTACTAGCGGAATAGCCTGCTTGTTGTGGCTCGTTCTTGATACCGCTGGTGGTGTTGATCACACGACCGAATCCGCGCTTGATCATATCTGGAACGAAAGCGTAGCACAGCATCATCGGAGCGATGGTGTTGATGTAAAAACTGGTGGCGTAATCCTCCACGGGGGTTTTGAAATACTCGCTGCGGTATGCGATTTGCACAGCAGCGTTGTTGAACAAAAGGTCAACTTGTGTGCCCTTGCCTTTGATCTCTTGGATCATCTTCTCCACCTCTTGCGGGTTGGAGAGCTCAGCGGCTACGCAATATGCCTCTACAC
This sequence comes from Paludibacteraceae bacterium, assembly GCA_045639525.1. GTDB lineage: Bacteria > Bacteroidota > Bacteroidia > Bacteroidales > Paludibacteraceae > UBA1181. Next base: position 33,132 of record JAZUDI010000006.1, read on the forward strand.
CCATTGCCTTTACCTCTTCGCATACCTTTTGGGTGTGCTCCAAGCAACGGCTGTGGAGAATCAAATTGCATCCTTGTGAAGCCATGAACTTTGTCACGCGGTATCCGATACCACGGTTAGCGCCAGTCACAAGTGCCCATTTGCCTTTAACATCTGTCTTCATACATGTAATGATTTAGAAACATTGTACTTTAAATTAATACAGCTGCGAAGATAATCTTTTTTTTCGAATTTTTGGTTAGTTCGGCGTGTTTTCCTAAATTTGTGAAGAGAAGATCTAATTTTAATATTTTTACAATTATGGCTAAATTTATTTGCTCCGTATGTGGTTATGTACACGAGGGTGATGCGGCACCAGAGAAATGTCCTCAATGTAAGCAACCTTCTGAAAAGTTTAAGAAATTGGATGAAAATGCCGCTTTGTCTTTCGTGACAGAACACGAACTTGGCGTCGCAAAGGGGTGTGACGACGAGATGATCAAGGATTTGAACGCACACTTTATGGGTGAGTGTACTGAGGTGGGTATGTACCTTGCCATGAGCCGTCAAGCTGATCGTGAGGGTTATCCAGAGGTGGCTGAGGCATTCAAGAGATACGCTTGGGAAGAGGCTGAGCATGCCGCTAAGTTCGCTGAACTTTTGGGTGATGTCGTTTGGGATACCAAGACTAATTTGGAGAAGCGTATGAACGCTGAATCAGGTGCTTGTGCGGATAAGATGCGTATCGCCGCTCGTGCGAAGAAGTTGGATTTGGATGCTATCCACGATACAGTTCATGAGATGGCCAAGGACGAGGCTCGTCATGGTAAGGGATTCCAAGGTTTGTTTAACCGCTATTTCGGAAAATAATCGATGGTCATAGATTCTCTCGAAAATCTTACGATGTACGTATCGCTCCATCCGCGATTTCCCAAGGCGTTTAATTGCTTGAAGAAACTCGATTTCTCACAATTGAGCAAGGGAAAGATCATTGTGGATGAGGATATGTATATCAATGTGGACGAGGTGGCGTTGCGTCCTGCGGAAGGTGCTCGTTATGAGACCCACGATAAGTACATCGATATTCAGATTCCTTTGACTGCGAATGAGAAGGTGGGGTATATCGATCGTTCCTTGTTGGGCGATCCATCAGAGGTGAATGAGGCGAAAGATTACGCTTTGTATGAGGCTCCTATGGCGACCACTTTGGATCTGCGGGTAGGTTCCTTCGCTATTTTCTTCCCTCAGGATGGCCATATGCCAATTATCGGAGAGGGAATGACGAAGAAGATTGTGATGAAGATCAAAGCCTAATGGACGAAGGCGAAAACCTTCTCTATCGGCAAATAAAAAAGGCGTGCTTTTGAAAGCATGCCTTTTTTTATGGTTGGAAAGAGGAAGGGGGTTAACCTTGCTCCTTCAAGATGACGTCGTGCGCACCACCTTCAATAATAGAAGTGGATGATACAATGGTGATCTTAGCCTTTTGTTGCAACTCCGGAATGGTAGTTGAACCGCAGCTGCACATGGTGGAGATCATCTTACCCAATGTTTGGTTCAAGTTGTCCTTCAACTTACCAGCGTATGGTACGTAGCTATCAACACCCTCTTCGAATTTAAGCGCCGCATTGCCGCCCATATCGTAACGTTGCCAGTTCTTTGCTCTGTTTGAACCCTCGCCCCAGTACTCCTTCACGATACGGTTGCCGATGGTCAACTTCTTGGTAGGAGATTCGTCGAAACGTGCGAAGTAACGTCCCATCATCAAGAAGTCAGCGCCCATCGCAAGGGCCAACACCATGTGGTAGTCTTGTACGAGACCACCGTCACTACAAATAGGTACATAAATACCTGTCTTTTGGAAATATTCGTCTCTTGCCTTCGCCACATCCAAAAGGGCAGTGGCTTGACCTCTACCGATACCTTTTTGCTCGCGGGTGATACAGATGGAACCGCCACCGATACCTACCTTGATGAAATCGGCGCCAGCCTCTACGAGGTAGTTGAAACCATCCGCGTCAACCACATTTCCGGCACCACACTTTACCTTGTCGCCATATTTTGCCTTGATCCATGCCAAGGTGTCCTTTTGCCACTCTGAGAAACCGTCGGAAGAGTCGATGCAAAGTACATCAACGCCAGCCTCTACCAACGCAGGGACGCGTTGTTCGTAGTCACGGGAGTTGATACCTGCGCCAACCAACAACTTCTTGTCCGAGTCGGACAACTCGTTTGGATTTTCGTGGTGGCTGTTGTAATCTTTTCTGAATACGAAGTATTTTAAATTGCCTTTGTCGTCAACGATAGGCAATGTGTTCAATTTGTGCTCCCAAATGATTTGGTTGGCCTCGGAAAGGGTCATACCGAGCTTTCCTACAGTCAACTTCTCGAAAGGAGTCATGAATTTGCATACAGGAGAGGAGAGGTCCTCTTTGTCGGCGCGGTAGTCGCGGCTTGTCAACAAACCTTCCAACTTTCCGTTAGGGGTACCGTCGGATGTTACGCCGATGGTGGAGTGGCCAGTCTGACCGATTAATCTAATCGCCTCAGCCAATGTGGTATCTGGCTTCACGTTGGTATCGCTGATGACGAAACCTGCCTTGAAGTTTTTCACTTTTCTAACCATCTCCGCTTGAGACTCGATTGGTTGGGAACCGAAGATGAAGGAGAGACCTCCATTTCTAGCCAACTCGATAGCAAGTCCTGAATCTGAAACCGCCTGCATGATAGCGGAAACAAATGGGATGTTTAGGTTGATAGCTGATTTTTCACCCTTCTTGTACTTTACAAGCGGTGTTTTGAGCGACACGTTGCTCGGGATACACTCTTTTGTCGTCAAACCGGGAATAAGTAGGTATTCACCGAATGTTCTTGACACGTCATTTAGAATCTTGGCCATACTACGATATCTTATTGTTACTTTTCTTCTATCTGTGGAAAATTTTGCAAATTTACACTTTTTCCTTCAAATTCCACCCCTAAAATTGAAAATTCGTTAGACTCTGTTGAAAAGTTTTCCTTGCCAGGTGTCACGCTCTTTCATCCGTTTCTCCAATTTGGCGGTGAATTCGTAGTTCTTCAAGCCCCAGTCGGGGGCGATCAGCAACTCTTTGGGCGATTGGGAGACAAAGCGCTCCACGATAATTTCCTGTGGTAGCAGTTCCAAAAAATCAATGACCAGTTCGATGTATTCATCGGCCGAGAAGAGGTGGAACCATTGCGGGTGCTCCTCAATCTGACGCTCCATCGCGGTTCCTTTGATGATCTGCAATTGGTGGAGTTTTATGGTCTTTAAGGGTAGATCCGCCAATGCTTTGGCGTGGGAGAGCATCGTCGCCCGATCTTCCAATGGTAAGCCTAATATGAGGTGGGCGCAGGTGTGTATATTGGCCTCCGCGCTTTTTCGGATGGTCGCTTGCGCAGTGGCGAAGTCGTGGCCTCTGTTGATGAGTTGCAGCGTCTTGTCGTTGGTCGATTCCACACCATATTCCACCATAATATATTTTGACTTCGCGCGATCGGAGAGGTAGGCCAGCAAATCATCCGCTATGCAGTCGGGGCGTGTGCCCAATATGAGTCCGTCAACGAGTGGGTGGGAGAGCGCCTCTTCGTATTTTTCGATTAAGTGGTTGGTCGCGCCGTATGTATTGGTGTAGGACTGGAAATAGGCAAGGTACCGCATCGTTTTGTATTTTCGGCTGAAAAAGGCGATACCCTCTTCCAATTGTTGGGTGATGGACTTGCTGGGTTGGCAGTAGTCGGGGTGGAAGGTGTGATTGTTGCAAAAGGTGCAACCTCCTGTGGAAATCTTGCCGTCGCGGTTGGGGCACGAAAAGCCGCCATTGACGGATATCTTCTGCATTTTATGTTGAAAAATAGTGTTTAAATAGGTCGAATAATCGGAATATCTTTTTTCTTCAAACATAATTCTCTCTTTTTACGGAACTGCCGCAAAATTAGCCAAAAAACATTTGACAAATAAGATTAGTTTTGTTATATTAGCAGAAAAATAAATTGATTTGAGATGATGACGGATGTAGATGTAAAATTATTGCAAGATAAGGGCATTTCCGAAGAGAAGTTTGAAGAACAACTCTCCCGCTTCAGAAGTGGGTTTCCTTATATGAAGGTGGAGCAACCCGCAGTAGTGCCTGATGCCGTATCCGTTTTGGATGACTCTGAACGAAACGAATGTATCGACGTGTGGCGTGAGTATTTGGGCCACGACAAGAAAATCGTCAAGTTTGTTCCTGCGTCTGGTGCTGCCAGCCGTATGTTCAAATCATTGTTTGAGTTTCTTGAGAGAGGAAAAAACGAATTGGAAAACGATGGTGAACGTAAATTTTTTGATCAATTAGAGAAGTTTGCCTTCATTGAGGCGTTGAACGCAAAGTGCAGACGAAACGAGGGGTTGGATGCGATCACGTTGCGTGAGAAGGGCAGATATTTAGATGTTGTGAAAAACCTTTTGGACAAGAAGGGACTAAATTATGGCTCTCTTCCGAAGGGTTTGTTGCTTTTCCATAATTACGAAGAGGGCGCGCGCACTCCTTTTGAGGAGCACTTCGTGGAGAGTGCGATGTACGCGAAGAACAAGAAGGGGGATGTGACGCTTCATTTTACGGTTTCTCCTGAACATTTGCCTTTCTTCGAATCTTTGTGGCGTAGTAAATCGGAGGCGCTGTCGTATCGATACGGTGCGAATTTCGATGTCTCCTTCTCCGTACAGAATCCTTCCACCGATACGGTGGCTGTGGATATGGAGAACAATCCATTACGCGACAGCGATGGTTCGTTGCTATTCCGTCCAGGCGGACATGGTGCGCTGATTGAGAATCTGAACGCTATCGATGCGGATGTCATATTCATTAAGAACATAGACAATGTCGCTCCGGACGTGTACAAACAACCTACCATTGAGAACAAAGTGGTCTTGGCGGGTTTGTTGGTGAAGTACCAAAAGACTATTTTCGAATACCAAAACGCTTTGGAAAACAGTACCTCCATCTCTGACGATATGTTGCAGAAGATGTTGGATTTCTGTCAGAAAAAGTTGTGCGTCTCCAACAAGTTCAATCTTTTGGATACGAAGGCGGACAAGATCGCCTATTTAAAAATGATTTTGGACCGTCCTTTGCGAATCTGCGGTATGGTGAAGAATGAGGGTGAGCCTGGCGGTGGCCCATACTTGTGCCAAAATCCGAATGGAACGGTCTCTTCCCAGATTTTGGAGAGTTCGCAGTTCGACAAGGAGAATGAGCAGCAAATGGCTATTTTCAATGGCGCTACCCACTTCAATCCCGTCGATTTGGTTTGTGGCGTGAAGAATTATAAAAACGAGAAATATGACCTGACAAAGTTTGTGGATCCTAATACGGGCTTTATTTCCATGAAATCCAAGAATGGCAAGGCGTTGAAGGCGTTGGAACTTCCTGGCTTGTGGAATGGTGCCATGTCGGACTGGAACACCATCTTTGTGGAGGTGCCGATCGAAACTTTCTCCCCTGTCAAAGTGGTGACCGACTTGCTACGTTCGGAACACCAATCTACTCCGTGCGAGGAAGCGATTTGATGGTTTGCTCGAAGTGAATACAAGAGGCTGCGTAGAAATACCCGACAGCCTCTTTTTCTTTGCCCGTTATATTGGTCCTCACATTGGTTGGACTTCCCATCAACGGGTTGCTGCCTATGCTGCCTGAGATGTCTCCTAAATAGTTATAATAACCCTTGGGAACACTATACATGGTAATGGCTATGGTGTCGCCTACATGAAGGAGATTCTCTTCGATGGTTTGGTCTAAGTTGAATATGCCGCTAGGGTATATGTTAAGGTCTTTGTAGATCAAAGACATCTCTAAACCGTTGTAATAAAACCCACTCAAAGCCCCTAAGTGTAGTCTCGATTTCTTGTGCAGGGTGTCGCTGTACATCCTTCCATTGATTTCCAGATCGAAAAGATAGTAGAGGTTCTGTCTGGCTGTTTGGAAGAATGGACAAATCTTATAGATATCTTCGTTAACCTCTTCAAATATGGTGAATTCGTGCACCTGAATCGAATCGATCTTCTCCGGACAAGCGTAATCGACTTGGCTTTGGGATGAGAAGTGAAGTGTCTCTTTGTCGTCGGGTACGGTTGCCTCCAATAAATAGGAGTGGCCCACAACAGCAGCCATCGGATCGGTCAGATAGATGCCTCGCTCGGATTCTTTCAGCAAGAATGTGTCGTGGGATGTTTGGTCGATGATCCGCACAGAGGCGTTGCTCACCATTTCGATATCCGCGGTGGAGTAGAAAGGCGCCGTCTTGCTGATGGTGATGGTGTGTTGTTTGGTGTCGGTTGTGATGCCGCCGAAGATACCTATTTTAGCCTCTCCCTCCTCTGTGTCGATGATGATATCCTCTTGGCAGGATGTGGAGAGAAGCGTGGTGATAAACAACAGCGTTTGTATGTGGAACAGCTTTTTCATCAGTATGTGAATTTTCAGAATTTAAAATTATAGGAAATGGATGGGACGAAGGAGAATAAATAGACTTTGGTCGTCTCGATGGTGTGGTTCTCTCCTTGCGAGAAGATGACCGCCCATGTGTTATGTCTTGCGTAGGCGTTGTAAACGGAGAGGTTCCATTCACCCTGCCATCTCCTTTTCGGTCTTGTCTTGTAGCTGACAGAGAGGTCGAGACGGTGGTAGTTGGGGTAATTGCTCCGGTTACGGTGGCCTGTATAGATCGCGTAGGAGGTGTTGTCCACTGTGTATTTGCCATAAGGATTAGTGCAGGGTTGTCCACTGAGGAATACCCAATTGGCGGATGCGTTCCACCTTTTCGCGAAGTCGTAGCTCAACACCGCCGTGATGTTGTGTGGACGATCGAAAGGAGAGCGGTATTTTTCGCCGAAGTTAATCTCCTCGACCTGTTGCATCGCATGGGAGTAGGTGTAGCTGATCCATCCGGTCAGTTTGCCGGTGCTCTTCTTCAACAAGATTTCAAGACCATAAGCGTAGCCTTTACCTGTCCTGACATCCCCATCGACCTTCTCATTGCCGTAGATGGAGGCTTCATCCTTAAAGTCTATGATGTTGTACATCTTTTTGTAGAATAGCTCGACAGATGTCTCGAATTTATTGTCGGCGAAGTTTTTGAAATAACCAGCGGACCATTGGTCGCATTTCTGTGGCTTGATATTCGGGCTAGTTGGAAACCAAATGTCGAAAGGTAATCCGCCCGTTGAGTTGCTGGCCACTTGCGCGTATTGGATGGTGCGGGTATAGGCCGCCTTCAATGAAGAGGAGGCGTTTAATTTGTAGAGCAGACCTAACCTTGGTTCCGGATGGATTTCCGAATGGAAGATCTCAGCCTTCCCATATTCGAGCGTGTCGATACAGTTGTGCTTCTCGTCCATCAAGTAAAAGGTCTCCGCTCCGATGTTTTGGAACATCGATAGGCGAAGTCCCGCTTTCAGGGTGAAGCGTGGGGTGAATGCGGCCTCGTAGGAGCCGTAGATGCCATGCTCGAGGGCTTTGCGCGTCGGCATGATTGTCTCGTCGAAGAGGCTGAATCCATATTCAGAGCCCTGGTTGGAGGTTAGGGAACCTTGGTTGAATCGGTGGAAGGAGGTCGAAGCGCCGGCTGTGATGGTGTGCTTTTTCTTCGTGAGATGCTTCCAGTCGTACTTCAGGCTCCAATCTCTGGTCCAAGCGTCGATGTCGCACTCGTATGGGGAGAGATAGACGCTGATATCGTAGTTGTATTTAGTGCCGATCAGTGTGAGGTTGCTGGAGGTGCTGCTGTTGTTGACATGGCTCCAGCGTAGGGTAGTGTTGGTGTTTCCGAACTTCAAGTCCATCTTACCGTTCATACCCATCTTATCCGTTCCCAAGTAGCCACTCCAGAAGATACGGTTCTTCTCGTTGATTTTATGGGATATCTTGGCGTTCATATCGTAAAAGAAGAGCTTGGTCTCCTTAAGTGCATCGTTTTTGGCGAGGGGAAGGAAAAGATCCGCATAGGATCGTCTTGCCGCCACCATCACGCCCGTGCGGTTCTTGATGATAGGAATGTCCAACATAAAGTGGCTTGATATTAGGCCGATGCCACCCGCTCCGTTGAATCGGCTTGGAAACGCATCCTTGGTATCGACCTTTAAAACGGAGGCGAGTCGCCCGCCGTACTGTGCGGGGATATCTCCCTTCAACAGGGTCGCCTCGTTGACAATATCGTTGTTGAAAATGGAGAAGAAGCCCATCATGTGGGAAGCGTTGTACAAAGAAGCGTTGTCCAAAAGGATGAGGTTTTGGTCCGTTTTTCCGCCTCTGACACTGAATCCAGAAGTTCCTTCCGCGGCGCTTTGCACGCCCGGTAACATCTGTATTACCTTGATCACATCCGTTTCTCCCATGAGGCTTGGCATCTTTTTCAGGGCTTCCGCGTCGATGCGTTGTACACCGATAGTCGCTTTGGCCACGTTCTCGTCTTCCTTGTGTCGGGCAACGACAACCTCCTCCAACTCTTCGAATTCAGTCTCCAAACGAAAATCCAATTTCACATCCTTGCCATTGATGGTGACTTTCTTGTAAACTACCTTATAGCCAATGAATTCCGCCTCGATTGTATATTCGCCGTCAGGTAACATCAGTGTGTATTTACCATTCTGGTCGGTGGAGGTTCCCTCTCCAGTGTTGGTCATGATGGAGACATCGGATAGTCTGGCGCCTGATTCTTTTTCGTAAACGGTACCGTATAGCTTGTGCTCCGCGGCCCAACCGCAAGCGTATGAAAGCAGAAGGCAGGATAGAAAAAGGGTGATCTTTTTGTACATAAAAATGATTGAATTATTTGGCCCAATCCAGTTGTTGGTAATCGGGGATTTCTTTCAGGAAATAATATTTTTTGTTCTCTTTGTCCATTTTACAGCAGTAGTGTTCCAATCCGTTTGATACGATGAGCAGATCCACATCCAATTCGAAGTTGTAGGTGGCGATTTGGTCAAACACTTTCTGCGTGATCTTCACAGAGGGGGCCTTATACTCCAAGATGACACGGGGCCGCATCTCTTTGTCGTAGATTACTGAATCGCTCCTTTTATTCATCCCGTTGATGACCACGGTCACTTCGTTGGCGATACGGGCTGGGGGGAAATTCTTCGCTTGGATGATGTACTCCACCATGTTTTGCCTTACCCATTCCTCTGGCGTCAGCGCAACAAATTTCTGTCGGCAACGATCGAAGATGAAGATGCTGTCGTTCTCTCTTTTTGTCTTGAAAGTATATTTGGGTAAGTTTAAATCAAACATTTTACTTATATTTGCGAAGCAAAGTTAAATTGTTGCAAAATTAAGCAAAATGGCAAAACCAGCAATCGATTATCGCACTATTCTTTCCGAAATATCCGATAAGAAGTTCAAACCCGTGTATTTCCTACAAGGGGAGGAGCCTTATTATATCGATTTGATTTCCAATTATATGATTGACCATGTGTTGGAGGAGGATCAGCGGGATTTTAACCAGAATGTGATTTACGGTCAGGATACCGATATCCGTAAGGTGATTGATTTGGCACGTTCTTTCCCGATGGGGTCGCAACATCGCCTAGTGGTGGTGAAAGAGGCGCAAAAGATAGCCTCTATGGACGATTTGAGCTTCTATTTGCAAAAACCGATGCCGAGTTCCATTATTGTCTTTTGTTACAAAGGCAAGAAGTTGGATGCCCGCAAGAAGGTGACCAAAGATCTGGAGAAGGAGAAGGCGCTTTTCACTTTCGATAAATTGTATGACAATCAGGTCCCCGATTTTATCGAGTCCTATTTAAGGGAGCGGAATATGGCCATAGAGCCTAAGGCGAAGTTGATGATTTCCGAGCATTTGGGCAATGACTTGCAGAAGGTGGCCAATGAGATAGACAAACTGTTGGTCGCCAAACCATCCGATTGTAAGAGCATCACCTGTGATATGGTGGAGCGCAATGTCGGCATCAGCAAAGACTTCAACTCTTTTGAGTTGGTGGATGCCCTGTTCGCCAGAAACGTGCAGAAGTGTAATTTGATAGCGTTGCAAATGGCTAAATCAAAGAGCTTCAGTATCATTCCGATCATTACCTCCATCTTCAACTCCTTTTCTAATTTGATGGTGTACCATTACATTCCTAATGCGCCCGGCACCAACTATAAGCCGGAGAAAGAGGTGGCGGCTGAGTTGAAGATCAATCCATTCTTCGTCAAAAAATATACGGCCGCCGCTATGAATTTCAAACCGAGGAAGACCATGGAGATCATCTCTTTGCTGCGGACTTATGATGCGATGAGCAAGGGTATTGGCAAAGGATCCACCGATGATGGAGATTTGCTGAAGGAGTTGATATTTAAAATATTACACTAAAAGTTGTTCGTTTTTAATTCGAAATCTATTCGAGAGACCTAAGGAAAATCTCTTAAAACATATTTAAATTATTGTCTGTCAGTTTGGTTAGGGGAGGGGCGTTCTGCGCTTTGAAAGGCATTGCAATGCTTGGTAAATTAATTTAATAAAAATAATTAGTTTCTAATTACGAAAAATCAATCAATAATAGTGGTGTTAATCGAGAAATTCACTACCTTTACGGTGCTACGGGATTGGCTGCGATATATGTAAGAACGGGTGGTAAAGACACTCTATTTACGGCAGTGAATGACCGACAAAACAGCCTCACAGCGGTGATGGATGTTGCAACAGGTAAAGTTGAAAAATTTGCGTATGAGCCGTGGGGTATGCGAAGAAATCCTTCAAATATGTCATTTGAAATGGGATCTATAAACGGGAAAAGCGGAATATATGCGGTCGGAATATGGTATTATTTATCATAGGTGTTTTTATGAATATGAGACCTTTTTTTAGGGTTTTTGATTTTAAATATCAAATATTATTAGAGTAGTTATGGTGAAATTTGTTCAAGATAATGAAACGATAGTAAGTATGTTTTCCTTCGCCATTGATAGTAACCCGTTTTGGGGGTGTTTTACAGTTTATATGGATGATGGCGTATTTTCTGTAAAAAGGGATTTATATATTCCTCTGGAGGATATAATTGGTTTTGCGGGGCGATTACGAAAATATACCTCCAGGGAGGTTGATTCTTTGCAGTTTGGTGATTATGATCGTCTATTCAAGATTGAAATAAATAATACCGAATCTGGTGATGAAGTTACCTTAATATTTCACAGTGAAGTGGCTAGCTCTGTAGAAACAGAAGCAACGTGTCGTTATATTTCTGATCTATATCGATTAGAAGAGGCTTATCAAGATTTAGTTTCTGAATTGTCATTAATTGGGATAAACGTATAGTACTTAAATCTAAATTACTCGACTTTCGCATTGGGGTCATAGGTAGATTCTGATGCGATAATCAAGTTACTCCCTATAACCCATAAACACCAATTATTTATATTTAAATTTTTCATTTCAGCGGGGCATCGAATTGATCTTTGCCCCGCCGTCTTGTTACCAAAGTTGCTGTTGATGTTTCTTGCGAAAGTGTAAGGTGATTTTATATTGGTTAATAATCAGTGCGTTAGCAAATTCCGCCGCGATTTTTTTAGGCGAAAAATTTAGATTTAAGAAAAAAAAACATATTTTTGCCTTTACGACAGAAAAAGTTGTTGTGTGGAGGATGAAACAAGTATGAAGTATATTGGTGCACATATCAGTTCTTCTGGCGGAGTGGAAAACGCTCCGAAAAACGCTTGGGCGATTGGAGCCAAGGCTTTTGCCCTTTTCACCAAGAACCAGAGACAATGGGTATCCGCACCATTGAGCGAGGCGAGTATCGCCTCCTTCAAACAGCGCTGTTCGGAGATGGGTTATACCGCCGACCAGATTCTTCCGCACGATAGCTACCTCATTAATCTCGGACATCCGACAGAGGAGGGAATCGAGAAGTCAAGGGCTTCCTTTTTGGACGAGATGAGACGGTGCGAACAATTGGGTTTGACCATGTTGAATTTTCACCCCGGTAGTTCGTTGAAGGAGATCTCCATAGAGGCTTGCCTCTCCCGCATCGCAGAGTCCATCAACATCACGTTGGACAAGACGAAAGGGGTTTGCGCGGTCATTGAGAATACGGCCGGACAGGGAAGCAATGTTGGTAACACATTCGAAGAACTCGCTTACATCATCGACCGAGTGGAGGATAAGAGCAGGGTGGGAGTCTGCATCGATACCTGTCACGCCATTGCGGCGGGTTACGATTTGCGAGGAAAAGAGGGGGTGACATCCGTGTTGTCCCGCTTTGATGAAATTGTTGGAATCTCCTATTTAAGGGCGATGCACTTGAATGATTCCAAGAAGGGAGTTGGTTCTCATGTCGATAGGCACGAGAGTATTGGTTTGGGAGAGATTGGAGATGAGACTTTCAAGGCTTTGATGGAAGATGCTCGATTGGATGGTATTCCATTGATTTTGGAAACGCCCGACGAGAGCCGTTGGCCAGAGGAGATCAGTACACTTTATTCATATTGTAAATAATTGGTTTTATTGTTAAAGTAATATAGGGTTTATGAAGATTAGATTGGCATGCATATTATCTTTGCTTTGCTGCGTGGCGTTCTCTTGTAACAAGGAGGATGAACCAGAATCTAATTCGCTCAGCAAAGAAAAAAAGACGTTCGATGTGTCGGGCGTTAAATTCAATATGATTTTGGTGGAGGGAGATACCTTCACGATGGGCGCCGACACGGCGATGGATGCCGATTATTGGACAGACGAGATTCCTATCCATAAGGTGGTCTTGTCCGATTATTACATCGGCGAGTTGGAGGTTACCCAAGCTCTTTGGAAAAAGGTGGTTGGAACGGTTCCTTCCGACAATTACAAGGGTGGTTCGATAAGCGACAAGTATCCGGTGGAGAGTGTCTCTTGGAATGACTGCCAAAAATTCATCACCAAATTGAACGAGATGACCAAGCGTAACTTCGCATTGCCGACAGAGGCTCAATGGGAGTTTGCCGCTAAGGGAGGTAAGAAATCACTTTCCTATAAGTTCTCTGGCGGTGATGGTATGAAGATTGTCGGCTGGTGTACCGACAACAGCGAAAGGGAGACGCACGAGACAGGTAAGAAAAAACCTAATGAGTTGGGCCTATATGATATGAGCGGAAATGTCCGTGAGTGGTGTGTTGACGTCTATGGCGACTACGACACAACCATGCAGATCAACCCTACAGGTCCAGCGATCAACAACTCGGTTGCGACTGAAAGAGTAGCGAGAGGCGGTAGTTTCGATGATCCCGCTTTCTATTGCCGTAATTCTTTCCGTACGAAGAGTCTCCCTACCTCCAAGTTGAAGTATGTCGGACTCCGTCTCGTATTGAAAGCGGAAGACGCATATTGATCGTATGTTGGATGCATTAATCGAATGGGATAGAGGTGCGATGGTTGCCCTCAATTTGAGTGGTAGCCACACTGCGTTTTGGGACTCTTTCTTTTGGATGGTATCCGATATTCTGGTTTGGGCACCCGTCCTGGTTGCCTTTTTCTATGCCGTCATCAGAAGTAAAAAAAAGGAATCCATTTATATCTTTTTAGTGGTCGTGTTGCTCTTTGTGTTATGCGACCAAGTATCTTCCTCTTTGTTGAAGCCCCATATCGCCAGGTTGAGACCTAGCCGTGACCCTATGGTGATGCAACTTCTTTCTTATGTGCACGAATATAGGGGTGGACAGTTCGGTTTCCCCTCTTCGCATGCGGCTAACTCGTTTGGTTTCATGGTTTTATCCTCTCTTTTGTTCCGTAATCGGGTTTATACGGTTTGTGCGGCGTTCTGGGCCCTGTTATGCTCCTATTCACGCATCTATTTAGGGGTTCACTTCCCGTTGGATATCTGCTGCGGTACCCTGTTGGGGGTGTTGCTCGGTTTTTTGTGCTATTATCTGTTGCGTGTTTACCTTCGCCGCCATCCGGTAGATGTGAAGCCATTGGCGGGGGAACGGCTCTCGGAGAGTGGCTATTCAGTGAAGGATATCCATACTGTTTTGATGGTGTTGGCTATTGTGTTATTTACCATAATTTGTTGCGCCAAACGATTTTGAGACTATGAAGATCGAGGAGGCAATCGTCTTTTCTTTGGCCCATAGCGGGCATGGCATGACGACGGATCAAATTGCGGATTACATCAATTCAAAGAGTTTGCATCTACGAAAAGATGGCAATCCGGTCACCAGCAAGCAGGTTTATGCGGTTATATGTAGGTTTCCTGACCTCTTTTGCAAAGATGCTGGACGCATTAGGCTCATTATGTAGCCCCAAATCCATTGTTTTTCCAAAAATTATACATATCTTTATTGAATAAGAAAATATAGTATTCAAAAGCAAGGGATCTTGCTGATAAACGATAAATGATATGGAAACAGCGGATATTCTCTCTTCGGATTTGGTGAAGTTTGTGGTGGTGGCGTTGATGTCGCTGGTAATTGGCCTTTCACAGAGAAAACTTTTTTTCAAGGATGACGAACCGATCCACACCTTTGGTTCGGACCGAACCTTCACTTTGATTGGTATTTTGGGGTACATCCTCTATTTGGCGGGATCGGGTAGTCTTGTGCCATTCCTTTGTGGTGGGGCGACGCTCTCTATGCTGCTGATTGTCTATTATGTCCATAAAATTTTCAGGGAGGGGTCCTACGGTTTTACCTCTATTGTCATAGCGTTGATTACCTATTGCTTGGCGCCTATCGTTTACGAAAAGGAGCCTTGGATGGCTATTTTGATTGTTGTGGCGGTTTTGATATTGACCGAGATGAAGGACAAATTCATCCAATTCACGAAGACGATGAATGATGAGGAGTTCATCAATTTGGCGAAGTTCATGATCATTGCGGGCGTTATCCTGCCTATCTTGCCGAAGGTGGAGATCATTGAGGGAACGGGTTTGACGCCTTACTCCATTTGGTTGGCTACCGTCGTGATTTCTGGTATATCTTATGCCAGTTATTTGGTGAAGAAATATATCTTCAAGGATGCCGGCGTGATTGTAACAGGTATTTTGGGCGGAATTTATAGTAGTACGGCCACCTGTATTATATTAGCGAAGAAGGCGAAAGATAAAAACGGGGATTTGTCCGAATATGTCTCCGCGATTTTCTGTGCGATAACGATGATGTACTTTAAGATGATGGTGCTGTTGGGCATCTTCAATATGGACTTGATGAAGCGTTACTGGCACCTTTTCGCCATTATGATTGTGGTCTCCGCATTGGTTGCCATATTCTTCTATATGAAGAAGATGAAGCATAAGGAGTCAGGTGTTGTCGATCAAGTGGAGGAGGAGGAGAAGAATCCGTTGGAGTTTAAGGTGGCCATTTTGTTCGCCTTCCTTTTCATCGCCTTCACGCTGGTTACCCACTATGCCTTGATCTATTTCGGAGACAGCGGTCTTCGCATCCTCTCTATTATTGTGGGTGTGACCGATATCAATCCGTTTATTATCAACCTGTTCCAATCCAACCATTCGGTGGAGGCCTCCTTGCTGATCTTGGCGGCGTTTCAGGCGATTATCAGCAACAACGTGGTGAAGTGGGGGTATGGCACCTTCTTTTCGGGCAAGAAATTGCTCAAGGATTTGTTGCTGGGTTACAGTGTCATCTGCGTGGTGAACATTGTGTTGTTAATTATTTTCTTGTGATAAATGTAGTGTGTCGTAAAGTAAGATAGACAAACATGGGACTATTTGATTTTTTGAAGAAGAAAGAGAACAAAGAGAAGAAAGCGGTTGCGGAACCAGCCGAAGAACCAGCCGAGGCGCTGTCCGTAAAAGAGCGGACATCGCAGATACATGAAACGGTTTCGGATATGCGAAAGGACGAATCGCCGGATGAGGAAGAGCGGGTGGAGACCTCCCAAATATCGCTGTCCGAATTGTTTGAGCAAGCCTTCAAGAATCCGGCTCTCCGGCTGGATTTTTATAAACGTTTAGCCGTGGAAGAGTTGATTATCCTGACCACCGAAGGGGAAAAGATGGATAATAGCGATGAGGTGAAGTGGGAAATTATGACTTTTAAAGAGGGCGAGATCCCTCTCTTTACATCCAAAGAGAAGATGTTGGAGAAGGGTGTCGTGCCGGAGAATCAACCACATCTCTCCTTGAAGTTGGCCCAAATCTTTTCTGCCACGAAAGGGGCGAAGTATTGGTTGAATCCATTCTCCCAGGTCAACAAGGTATTGACCGAAGGTGAAGTGGAACACTGCATAACTGGTAAGATTGCCGAAAGCGTCAATGTCGCCTCGAAATCGGGCTCTTTCCCTCAACGGGTACGGTTAAGCATCCCGTCGTATTGTCCGCAGGAGATGGTGGATGCGATCAAGGCGAAATTGGTGGAGTTCCCCTCAGTCAAGGAGGTTTACATCGCCTATATGGAGAATGCGGAAGATCCGAACGATGTGCCGCGTTACGTGTTGGGCGTTCATGGCGGTCTGAATGCGGAGATTGCCCAGGCGATTGGCAAAACCGTGGCCCCATTTTTGAAAGGGAAGGGTGATCTGAATATTATGCCGATCGGCAATGAAAAGGAGAATGGGCTGGATGCATATTTTTTCTCGACCAAGCCGATTTATACAAATCCGGCCTGTTCATAGGATAAAAGAGGTTCGCCCCGATGGAAGAGGCGAACTTTTATTCTTTTTCATAGAATGCGTGGATTTTATACATATTGTTTTTCATTCTTCTATTTTCCTAACAATATGATAGTATTGTTATTTTGAATGGAAAAAATAAAGTCTTTATGGCTATCTTTTTGGAATAATTTCCTAAATTTGGAGAATTAATGCATAAATAGTGAATATATATTTAAAATTACGAATATGAATTTTGAAAATTTTGGACAATCCCTACAGTTGATGGGAATCGGATTGGCAACCGTGTTCTGCGTGTTGTTATTCATTATTTTCTTCGGAAATGTGTTGATTAAGTTGGTGAATAAGTTCTTCCCTGAGGAGGAGAAGGCCGCACCGTCCGCCGCTGCTTCCACTAGCGCCGTGGATGCGAATGTCGCACAAGCGATCAACGCCGCGATCATGAAGTTGACCGGAGGAAAATCCAAAGCAGAAAAGATTGAAAGAATATAATAATTTTACAATATAAAAAATGGCTAAAGAAGTAAAATTCAGTCTCGTATTCAGAGACATGTGGCAAGCGGCTGGTAAGTATGTACCACGCGTTGACCAATTAGTAAAAGTAGCTCCTGCAATCATTAAGATGGGATGCTTTGACCGTGTAGAGACAAATGGTGGAGGTTTCGAGCAAGTGAACCTTTTGTTCGGTGAGAATCCAAACAAGGCGGTTCGCCAATGGACCAAGCCTTTCCACGAGGCAGGTATTCAAACCCATATGTTGGACCGCGCGTTGAACGGTTTGAGAATGAGCCCAGTTCCTGCTGACGTTCGTAAGCTTTTCTACAAGGTGAAGCATGCGCAAGGTACCGATATCACTCGTATCTTCTGCGGGTTGAACGATTCACGTAACGTCATTCCTTCTATCAAATATTCAAAAGAGGCTGGCATGATCGCCCAAGCTTCCCTTTGTATCACCAGTTCTCCTATCCACACGGTAGAGTACTATGTGGAGTTGGCGAAGAAGTTCATCGAGGCAGGTTGTGATGAAATCTGTTTGAAGGATATGGCTGGTATCGGTCGTCCTGTATTCTTGGGTGAGTTGACTCGCAAGATCAAGGAGATCAAGGATATCACCATCCAATACCACAGCCACGCAGGTCCTGGTTTCAACATGGCTTCTATTTTGGAAGTATGTAAGGCTGGTTGCGACTATGTAGATGTTGGTATGGAGCCATTGTCTTGGGGTACAGGTCACGCGGACATTATCGCTGTTCAGGAGATGTTGAAGGATGCCGGTTTCAAGGTAAAAGAGATCAATATGGCAGCCTACATGGAGGCTCGTACTTTGATTCAAGAGATGATGGACGATTTCTTGGGATACTATATTCCAGCTCGTAACCGTCAGATGAACTCATTGTTGATCGGTCCAGGTCTTCCTGGCGGTATGATGGGATCATTGATGACTGACTTGGAGACTAACCTTGAGTCAATCAACAAGTGGAAAGAGAAGAACGGTAAGCCTAAGATGAGCCAAGACGAGCTCTTGATCAAGTTGTTCGACGAGGTGAAGTATGTATGGCCTATGATGGGTTATCCATGCTTGGTGACTCCATTCTCTCAATATGTGAAGAACATGGCGTTGATGAACGTGATGCAAATGGAGAAAGGCAAAGAGCGTTGGTCAATGATTGCTGATGATATCTGGGATATGATGCTTGGTAAGTCTGGTAACTTGCCTGGTCCTTTGGCAAAGGAGTTGGTTGACAGAGCTAAAGAGCAAGGTCGTGAGTTCCATACCGAGGATCCTCAAAGCAACTATCCTGACGCATTGGATACTTTCCGTGAGGAGATGAAGAAAGAAGGTTGGGATATGGGTCAAGACGACGAAGAGTTGTTTGAGTTGGCTATGCACCCACAACAATACCGCGCTTACAAATCAGGTAAGGCTAAGGCTGACTTCTTGGCTGACCTCGAGGAGCGTAAGGCAAAGAAGGCCGCTGGAAATGGTGGTGCTAGATTGCCTCAAACCGTAACAGTGGATGTTAACGGCGTGAAGTACAATGTTACCATCGGCGCGAACGACGGAAGTGCCGCTGCTCCTGCCGCAGGCGCTCCAGCTGCTGCTGCCGCTCCTGGCGAGGGTAACGATTTGACTTCTCCATTGGAGGGTAAATTCTACTTGGTAAAGAACTCTGGCGACACCCCTGTCAAGGTGGGTGATACCGTTAAGAAGGGCCAAGTGGTTTGCTACGTGGAGGCAATGAAGACTTTCAATGCCATCGCTGCTGAATGTGACGGTGTCATTACTCAAATTTGCTTGACAAGTGGTTCTTCCGTATCGGAGGACGATGTATTGATGAAAATTAAATAATCGGAACCATGGGAGAAATATTAGAGAAAATTTATGGTATGACGGCTCTTGGCAATTTTGTTGAGAACCCTTCATACATCATCATGATTCTATTGGCTTTCTTCTTGCTCTATTTGGGTATTAAGAAAGAGTATGAGCCATTGTTGCTCGTTCCAATTGCGTTTGGTGTATTGATCGCCAACTTCCCTGGTGGTGGCATGGGTGTCTATGCGGCTGTGGATACTACCGTGAACGGTGTATTGTATCACAATGCGGTCACCTTGTCGGATGGTACGATCTGGAGCGACGCGAATGGTATCCCTTACAACATCTATGAGGTAGGATTGCCATTGATTGCCCACGATTTAGGTATCATGAACTATCTTTACTATGCATTGATCAAGTCAGGATTGCTTCCACCAATCATCTTCATGGGTGTGGGTGCGTTGACCGATTTCGGACCGATGTTGCGTAACTTGAAGCTCGCTATCTTCGGTGCGGGCGCTCAATTCGGTATCTTCGCCGTATTGCTCGTGGCTAGCCAATTCTTCACGATGCAAGAGGCTGGTTCTTTGGCTATCATCGGTGGTGCCGATGGTCCGACTGCGATTTTCACGACTTTGAAGTTGGCTCCTCATATGTTGGGTCCTATCGCTATCGCTGCTTACTCTTATATGGCTTTGGTTCCTGTTATCATTCCGTTGGTTGTCAGATTGACTTGCTCGGAGAAGGAGTTGAAGATCAATATGAAGGAGCAGGATAAGCTTTACCCTTCAAAGCAGGAGTTCAAGAACATGCGCGTGTTGAAGATTATCTTCCCTATCGCTGTAACTACTATTGTGGCTATCATCGTTCCGGATGCGGTGTCTTTGGTAGGTATGTTGATGTTCGGTAACTTGATCAAGGAGATCGGTAACAACACTTCTCGTTTGTTCAACGCTGCTTCTAACGGTATCATGAACGCCGCAACCATCTTCTTGGGCT
>JAZUDI010000007.1:0-3586 GCA_045639525.1 Paludibacteraceae bacterium
CCGATAAAATGTGTACTTTTGCCCATGGTTTATTCATTTTGTTTGTGGTGAACGGAAAGATAAACCAAAGGGCTGATTCCATCCAAGAAATCAGCCCTATTTTTTGGGGTTTACTATTTTTTTTAGCGGACAGTAATAAAAGAGAATTATTTGTTTCTGTTCTTCATTCTGATCAAAGAACGGGTTACCTCACTGTTGCGGTAAGCGTTCGCGTGTTTGCTGTCAACGATGGTGTTGACAATGGATGTGCCATTGCTGTTCAATCTGCCGGCTGCCACATAGAGCGGAGCGAGGTCTTGACCTGCTAAGTAACTGAAGTTGTCGGCTGGCTTGTCGTCGCCTACTGTCTCGTATGGATCGGCGATCAAAGCGGTGTAGTAGTTGCCGGCTGTAGCGTCAGCAGGGATTTGGTAAGTAGCCTTGAGCGTTACGGTCTCGCCTGGGTTTACGCTCTTAGCCGTCTTGTTCTCCATCACGATGAACTTCTCCGACAAATCTCTTGATTTGAAGAGGAGATAGATGATGTCGTAATCTGAGGTGGAAACGACTGATGTACCCTTGTTGGTGAAGGTGTACTCGATGCTTCTGTTGCCCTCTGTCAACTCCTTGTCGGCGACGATCTTCACAGCCACGTCATTTCCAGTTGCGCTTCTAGGCGCTGCGTTGACCTTCGCTGCGTTGGTCGCACCCCAAACACCAAAGCAGAATTGAGTGGTGAAGAAGTTGTAGTCCACCCAGATAAAGCCATTGTCACCCCAATCGGAGGCACCCCATGAGTTTTGAAGGCGGAATGCTCTCTTTGAATCATCGTAACCGATCAACATCATCGCATGGTAAGCGTGTTGGCCTTTGTAGGTCTTGGTGTCTGATTTGATGACATTGCTGCTGTTCCAAGCCATGAAGTTATCACCCAATTTCGCACCGATCACGAGTGGACCCTCTTGCAAGTGAGCCTTAATGTTTTCTGCGGTCATACCGTATGCGGTACCGTTGGAACTCATCTCCGCGCTGTATGCGATGGTACGGTAGCTGGCGATCTTGTTGCTGCTTAATCCCTTGCCTGCCACATTGTCGCAAGTCATCTTCATGTTGGTGAAAGGAACTGAGGCCATCGTAGCGACACCTTTGGCTTGGATTGCCTTGAAGGCGGGATCGAAGCTGGCTCCACCACATCCGCTGCTCACCTCGCTGCCGTATCCCGAACGCATGGAGTGCCATACATCCACAGGACTACATTGATAAGCGGGTTGGTTCTTGAGTGCGTGGTCCCAAGTTCCATCCTTCATGTTGAGGGTAGTTTTGAGGCCGTAAGCAGTTGCCCACGCCACGCAGGTGCCGTATTGACCTTGGTTTCCTACTGGCGGACAATATCTCTCCCAACTGACGCTGTTGCTGGTGATGTCGTTTCCGTCAAGTACCTCGTCTTTGTCTTCCCAGTTCTCTTGGGATGGGTCGTAACCTAACATCTCCACGAAGATGCTGAGGATTTCGTTCAGCAACTCTTCGTCGCACGATGTCATGAAGAGCGCCGCGCACATCATCGTTGCGATGGCGAATTTTTTTCTGAAAAATTTGAACATAATAATAGAGTTTATGGGGATTCCCCTTGTTTTTGTTATTTGTTATTATTCTCGAAAGTTCCGCTGAAGGTGGCGCCTGTTGTCGAACAACCTCCCGCGAATTGGGAGTCGTTGGTTTTCACATTGCCTCGGAAAAGGGAGGCGCCCATGTCGCATTTTCCTTGCACGGATGCTCCGATGAAGTCGAAGCGGCTGTCGAACCTGCCGTTGGAGAGGTTAACTTCGCTATTGCATTTCGCGTAGTTGAAGAGCATCTCTCCCTTCACCTTAGCGTTGGAGAGGTCGAAATCACCTTCCGACTCCAAGTTGCTGAGTTGGAAATTCTCTACGGTAAGGTTTTGTAGCGTGGCGCCTTGTTTGAATTTGGCGTCCATCATGTTGAGGTTGCCGCGGAAGATTGTGCCGCACATCATGAAAGTGGAGTCGGCACTGATTTCCCACCATTGGTTTTGTTTGCCCATGCAGAGCATATTGTTGAATTCGGTATTCCCTCTGAATATGGAGTTGTTGAAGTTGACCGTGCGCTCGAACTCCGATTCGCTGAAATCCACATCCTTCCTGAAGTCGCAGTCGATGAAGTTCACATCCTTGGCGAAGTGGCTTTTTACAGGTACTTTCCTGCCGTTTACCTCCTTGAATCCTTCGCTTTTCACAGCACCCAAAAAGACACAGCTTTGGAAGTAGATGCTGCCTTGGATATTGGCGGTGAATTGGCCTGGTGTGGAGAGCTCCACGTCGTCTATCTCCGTGAGGATAAGGTCATCTTTGATGATCGCGTTGGCGACCAAGAGCGCC
This sequence comes from Paludibacteraceae bacterium, assembly GCA_045639525.1. GTDB lineage: Bacteria > Bacteroidota > Bacteroidia > Bacteroidales > Paludibacteraceae > UBA1181. The sequence continues at coordinate 2,376 of JAZUDI010000007.1, forward strand.
TCCCCTTTGTTTATTTTTTTGATGATCGCTTTCGCGTTATACTCCTTGGTCTGGCCCTTGCCATCACTCTGAGCATTGCCACATGAGGCGGTGAAAAGCCCCATGGTCAAAAGAACGATTACTTTTCTAAAATTATTCATGTGCACACATCCTTATACTATCGCGAATTTAAATTTTTTTCCCTACATTTGGAAATGTAACGACTGATTTTTGAAAGATGATAAAGGAAGTAGAAAAGAGACTAAACGTTATGAAAGTAAAGCCCCTACTACGAATCGAATCAGCCTCCGTACAGTGCCTGTAAGGCACTATCTGAGTAACCGGGGGCAACAGCCTCGGCTAAGACGCACCACACCTACCTATCAGCCTGGAAGGCTGTACCACCTGTACTATCATAAACTAAAAAAGAAGACGCTCACATACGATGCGAACGCCTTCACTTTTGGCTAATTTGCTTCTATAGTTTTGTAATCTCTTCCAATGGGATTTTAGTCATCTCGGCGATCTTTTCGTTGGAAAGTCCCGCTTGGCGAAGGTTGGAGATGATTAGTTGGCGTTCTTCGGCCTTGCCCTCTGCCTTGCCTCTTTTGAATCCGTGCTCCTCCATGTCGATCTCGTCTTCTAGCAACTTCATGCTGGCGTCGTAGAGTTTTTGCTCCTCTTCCGAGAGGGCGGCGACCTTCGCCTTGTCGATCAAACGAAGCAATCCCTCGTCGGCACGCTCATATACAGATGGGTCTATATTTTCCATATTGCCTAAGTTTTTAAAGGTTTCGAGCCAAAGATTCTTTAGGTTGTTGTTGTTGCAATCCCATTGGAATTTAGGCAAAGATACAAAATATTTTCGTTGTCGATCCCAAAATTCTTTGCCCGTGTCGAGGTTACACTCTGCCGTTCGGGTGATGACCGTCTCCAGCTCCGCCATCTTCTCGCTCATGATGAAGATGCCGATGACACGTGGAATGTCGTTCTTCATCTTCTCCCATTTGAGTCCTCTTTTAATCTGCTTATGTATGAGGCTTTGGATGTAATAGTTGGCTCGGGTTTTGAAAAATAGCTGCGAGGAGTTCTGCATCTCGATAAGAATGGTGTCGCCCGTCTGGGTTGTGCAGAGCAGGTCAAAAGTGACGCCCCTCTGGTTCTTGCTCGGTCGAGGCACCTCCACATTTTCGAATTTCACACTTGTTATCTTGTCGAAATCACCGTCCAAG
>JAZUDI010000008.1:0-45109 GCA_045639525.1 Paludibacteraceae bacterium
GAAGCAACGTGATTTACTGATCTTGGCATTTTCTTAAATTTTTGTGACCGTTAGCGCCTCAATTGAATGAGAACTTCATGCTAAGCAATCGATTAATAATTAGTTTAACGCAAGCAAAGCATGCTCTTTACGCTCTTAACATCAGCTGATGATACAACTGTGCTGTGAGTCAATCCCAACTTTTGCTTCTTAGTCTTCTTAGTCAAAATGTGACGTTTGAACGCATGCTTTCTCTTAATCTTTCCTGATCCGGTAAGGGCAAACCTCTTTTTGGCACCGGAATTAGTCTTTACTTTTGGCATTGTTTTGAAATTAAATTAATATATTAAGAAAATTCTTATTTCTTCTTCTTTGGAGAGAGTTGGATGATCATTCTCTTACCCTCCAATTGAGGCAATTGGTCCACCTTAGCGTACTCCTCCAAGTCGTTGGCGAATCTTAACAAGAGAACCTCGCCTTGCTCCTTGAATAGGATGGAACGTCCTTTGAAGAACACATACGCCTTCAACTTCGCACCCTCTTGGAGGAATCCAATCGCATGCTTCAATTTGAAATCGTAGTCGTGGTCATCAGTTTGAGGTCCGAAACGAATCTCCTTCACCACCACCTTAGTGGCTTTGGCCTTCATCTCCTTCTCTTTCTTCTTCTGTTGATACAAGAATTTTTGATAGTCTGCAATCCTACATACAGGAGGAACTGCATTCGGAGAAATCTCAATCAAATCCAACTCTTGTTCGTCGGCGATGCGAAGTGCCTCTTCGATTGAATACACACCTTGCTCGACGTTCTCTCCTACGAGGCGAACCTCTTTCTCACGGATTCGATCATTGATGCGGTGTGCCTCTTTACCTGTGCTTCCGTTAGCACCTGCGACCTTCGCATCTGTTCTCTTTATGAAAGGTTTTGTTGCGATAACTATTTCCTCCTATTGTTTAGTTAAACTTATTGACTATCAAAATGTTAAGCGGCGGTTGCATTGTTTTGCGCATGCCTGTTCGCCACCGATTCTTTAAAATCGACTGCAAATTTAGTAATTTTCATTGAATCAATTGCAAATTAAGACTATTTTTTCGAGAGTAATTAGCAAAAAAAGAAGGCGGTCCGATTGGATCGCCTTCCTAGTATGTAAACTAATGAATTTTAGTTCTTCTGCCAGCTATTGATCATGGATTCAACCTCTGCGGTTACGTTGGCCGCAAAATCTGTCAACTTCACGGATCCGAGGTCTTCTCCTCCTTGCTTTCTGACTGAAACCTCTTGGTTCTCGGCCTCTTTCTCTCCGACAATCAACATATAAGGGATTCTCTTCACCTCATTGTCGCGGATCTTACGTCCGATCTTCTCGTTGCGGTCGTCCACGATCGCGCGGATGTCGTTAGCGTCCAAGTACTCAACCACCTTTTGCGCATAGTCGTTGAACTTCTCGCTGATAGGCAATACTACCACTTGCTCAGGGGTCAACCACAATGGGAACTTACCGCCAGTGTGCTCGATCAATACAGCCACGAAACGCTCCATGGAACCGAATGGCGCACGGTGGATCATGACTGGTCTGTGCTTTTGGTTGTCCTCGCCTACGTACTCCAGTCCGAAGCGCTCAGGCAAGTTGTAATCCACCTGGATGGTACCCAATTGCCAACGACGTCCGATTGCGTCCTTCACCATGAAGTCCAACTTAGGACCGTAGAAGGCAGCCTCTCCGTATTCAACTCTTGCAGGCATGTTCTTCTCCTTGCAAGCCTCGACGATAGCGGCCTCGGCCTTAGCCCAGTTCTCGTCGCTACCCACATACTTAGTCTTGTTGTTAGGGTCGCGCAAAGAGATTTGAGCCTCGAAGTTTTGGAAATCCAATGCCTTGAAGATGATGGAGATGATGTCCATTACTCGGATGAACTCGTCCTTCACCTGGTCTGGACGGCAGTAGATGTGCGCGTCGTCTTGGGTGAACGAGCGGACACGGGTCAATCCGTGCAACTCGCCGCTTTGCTCGTAACGATATACGGTACCGAACTCCGCCAAACGCAATGGAAGATCGCGGTATGAGCGAGGTTGGTGTCTGTAAATCATACAGTGGTGAGGGCAGTTCATTGGTTTCAACAAATAGATCTCGCCCTCTTCAGGGGTGGTGATAGGTTGGAAGCTATCCGCTCCGTAGTGGTCCCAGTGTCCTGATGTCACGTACAAATCTTTGTTTCCGATGTGCGGAGTCATGACCTGTTGGTAACCGAACTTCTTTTGGATTCTCTTCAAGAAGTCCTCCAATCGGAGACGAAGGGCGGTACCCTTTGGCAACCACATTGGCAATCCCTTGCCGACCATATCGGTGAACATGAACAAGCCGAGCTCCTTGCCGATCTTGCGGTGGTCACGCTTCTTAGCCTCTTCCATCAAGGCCAGGTACTCGTCCAACATCTTCTTCTTAGGGAAGGTGATGGCATATAGACGTGTCAATTGTTTTCTCTTCTCGTCGCCGCGCCAGTAAGCGCCTGCCAATGAGGTGATCTTCATGGCCTTGATTGGTGATACGTCAGCCAAGTGAGGACCACGGCAAAGGTCTGTGAAGGAGCCTTGCTCGTAAAGGGTAATCTTGCCATCCTCCAATTCGCTGATCAACTCAGTCTTGTAAACCTCTCCTCTGTCGCCGAACATCTTCATGGCGTCTGCCTTGGAGATCTCCTTGCGGGTCAAAGTTTGTTTGGTGGCGACAATTTCAGCCATCTTCTTCTCGATAGCGGCGAAATCAGCCTCTTTTAATACTTCAGTTCCGAAATCGATGTCGTAGTAGAAACCGTTCTCGATGGCTGGACCGATACCGAATTTCGCGTTAGGGTAGAGCATTTGGATGGCTTGTGCCATCAAGTGGGCGGATGTGTGCCAGAAGGTGTGCTTACCCTCTTCGTCCTCAAACTTGTGCAACTTGATGGAACAATCCTCGTTGATAGGACGGTTCAAATCTCTTACCTCGTCGTTTACACTAATGGAAAGCACGTCTTGCGCCAATCTTGAGCTGATGCTTTCCGCGATCTGCATACCAGTGGTGCCGTTTTCATACTCACGAACGGATCCGTCTGGGAATGTAACTTTAATCATATCTTTTTCTTTTGTGGGTGACCTACAAACGCCACCCGTGTTATTAAAATTAGTGTGCAAATTTAATAAAAAAAATAGTTGTTCTTGCTTCTGACGTCGGGGATATTTTTGGCTCGTATGGGTGGCGATAGTGGAAGATGGTTATATCTGTTTAATATAGTGCGGATTGTGAGGAAGTTCGGTCGAAAGTTTTTATCTTCGCGGTATGTTTCTTGGCAGAGTTGTCCGTTTGGAAACGCTTGGGCGTGGGATGTTCCCGGTGCCTTTAATAGTATAAGATATGAATACATTGCTTTTTTTAGGTAGTTTAGGTCTTCAGGAGATCTTGGTGATCGCCTTGGTTGTGTTGCTTCTTTTCGGAGGAAAGAAAATCCCTGAGTTGATGCGCGGTTTGGGCAAGGGCGTGAAGAGTTTCAAGGATGGCTTGAACGGCGTGGAGGAGGAGTCTGGAAAAGAGGAGAAGAAAGAGAACGAATCTTCCGATAAATAATGACCTTCTGGGACCATTTGGACGAACTCCGCGACACGATCGTGCGTATGCTGGTCGTGGTTGTTGTGGCTGCGGTCGTGGCGTTTCTGCTCAAGGATGAACTCTTCGGTATCGTTTTGGCGCCGAAAGAGAATGGTTTCATCTTTTACCGTTTGCTGGGACGCCTTTCGGAGTTGATGGGGGGCGGAATGGAGGGCTTCTCCGTCCAACTGATCAATACGGGGCTTGCCCAGCAGTTCATCACCCACATGAAGGTCTCGTTTTGCGCAGGTGTTTTATGCGCCTCGCCCTATATTGTCTATAAGATATTTGACTTTGTCTCGCCTGCCTTGTATGAGCGGGAGAGACGTTATACTTTGCCCGTGGTCGTGTCGGGCTACCTGTTGTTCGTCATGGGCGTTTTGCTCGCCTACTTTGTGATTTTCCCCCTTACGTTCCGCTTTTTGGGCACCTATCAGGTGAGCGCCGAGGTGAGTAACATGATTAGTTTGGAGTCCTATATCTCCACGCTCCTGATGCTCTGCTTGATGATGGGCGTGATGTTTGAGATTCCAATTGTCTGTTGGCTCTTGGCGAAGTTTGGTATTTTGGATGCCACTTGGATGGCGGATCACCGTCGTCACGCCTTTGTGGTGGTCTTGATCCTCTCCGCGGTTATCACGCCAACCTCCGATGTCTTTACGTTGATGGTGGTGGCTTTGCCGATAGTCCTTCTTTATGAGGTGAGCATCTTCGTGGTGCGCAGAACCGTATAGGCATAAAAAAAGAGACCTCGATGAGGTCTCTACTTGTAGCGGATAGGAGAATCGAACTCCTCTTTGATGCGTGAGAGGCATCCGTCCTAGCCGATAGACGAATCCGCCATAATTTTTGATGAACAAGCACCCTTGCTCTTTTGTTTGGTAAGAAAAAAGGTTTCATCGCTGAAACCTCACTTGTAGCGGATAGGAGAATCGAACTCCTCTTTGATGCGTGAGAGGCATCCGTCCTAGCCGATAGACGAATCCGCCATTTCTCAACGAACGTTATCGTTTCGTTTTGCGATGCAAAGGTATGCTTTTATTTTTAATTCCCAAACTTTTTAGCCGGAATTTTTTTTATTAAAAATCGAATTGGATTCTTATTTAATTATGAATCAATGATTTATTCTCTATATATTACATTCGTAAGCGTGTTGCCCACCATCTCCAATGTCCTCTTGCTGATGTTCTCGGGGGTGTCGTTGTGGGTGTGCCATACTTGTGGGAAGCCTCTTGTCGGGCTAAAATCGATGATGTCGATGGTCGGAATCTTGGCGTCACGGTTGATGAAGACGTGGTCGTCTATCATTTGGGTTGTCATTCGATTCAAGAAATATTTGGAGTAGCCTAGTCCGTTGGCGACACTCCAGACTTTGTTGACGACGTTCATGGCGTATTGAGCGCTGGTGTTGTCGATGCCGAAGAAGGGATTGTCCCCACCCACCATATCTAGGAGAATACCGTAGGAGGGCTTTCTGGACAATTGGGTGTTTTTGCTCCAATATTGCGAACCGAGGCACCAACTTTCTTCGCCGCCATGCGCGTCGCCGCAATCTTCCGCATCCAAAAAGACTATGTCCACACCTACGTTAGGTGTTTGTGTTTGGATCAATCTGGCCAATTCCAGGATGACTCCTACACCGCTGGCTCCGTCGTTGGCGCCCATGACAGGGGTGCGGAAATATTTCTCGTCGTCCTGATCAGTGAAGGGGCGTGAGTCCCAATGCGAGAAGAGTGCTATACGTCTCCCTTTTTCAGGGTGGATGCTGCCGATAATATTAGTGCCTTTGATCTTCGTGCCGTCAAAGGCTGTCGCTTCGAATTTTTGCATCTGCACCTCCGCACCATATTGGGTGAGTTTGCTCTTTAGGTAGTCCGCACACTTTTCGTGCGCCTCTGTATTGGGAACCCTGGCCCCGAAGTCACACTGTTGGCTGATGTACAGAAGGGCGGAATCTGCGGAGAATGTGGGAATCCTGTTGATGCTTGTCGTTGTTTCCTTCCGTTCCTCCTTGGGTTGCGTCGAAGGTTCGTTGACGCTCGTCCTGCAAGATTGCGTAGCGAATGCAAGAAGGAGAAAGAGCGTGTTGATAAAGCGCGTTTTACTCATGACTCTTATAGGTTTACGTCGATGGGTTTTCTCTTCTTCAACTCGAAGTCTCTACCGAGGTACTTCTCTTTTACGATCGGGTTGTCCGCCAACTCTTCGGAGGTGCCTTGGAAAAGGATCTTTCCATCGAATAGCAGGTAGGCGCGGTCGGTGATGGAGAGTGTCTCGTCCACGTTGTGGTCGGTGATGAGGATGCCGATGTTTTTACTCTTCAATTTCCAAACAATGTCCTGGATGTCTTGTACGGCGATGGGGTCTACGCCGGCGAAAGGCTCGTCGAGCATGATGAATTTAGGCTCGATGGCGAGGCATCTGGCGATCTCCGTCCGTCGGCGCTCACCTCCGGAGAGACGGTCGCCGAGGTTGTGCCTTACATGTCCGAGGTTGAACTCAGAGATGAGGCTCTCCAACTTTTGCTCTTGGTACTCTTTGGAGAAATCGGTCATCTCCAGTACGGAGAGGATATTGTCCTCCACGCTCATTTTTCTGAAGACGGAGTTCTCCTGCGCCAAGTATCCGATGCCTGCTCTCGCTCTTTTATAAACGGGGTAGTTGGTAATCTCCTTCTCGTTGAGGAAAACCTTTCCCGCATTGGGTACGATCAGACCGGTTGTCATATAGAAAGTGGTGGTCTTGCCGGCGCCGTTTGGTCCGAGCAGACCGACGATCTCTCCTTGCTTCACATTGATGGAGACGTTGTTGGCCACGATACGTTGTCCATATTGCTTCACCAAACCTTCGGTTCGGAGCACCATGGATCCCTCTTGAAAGGTGTTGTCTCTATCGTTTCCATGAAGGGAACTGGATAGTGACACCTCTTCTGATTTGTTTTTCCTCAAAAAGTTGAACATCCTTATAAAGACTTTGTGTTACGCAAAAGTAACGCAACTTGGCGATTAAAACAACTATTCTTGAAAAATGAGTGTTTTTTATTTGTATATTTGTGCCTTAATAAAACAAGGTAGAGATGAAGAAACTTTTTTTGGAGACATACGGTTGCCAGATGAATGTGGCTGACAGTGAGGTGGTGGCTGCTATCATGGATACCGCTGGATATGAAGTGACAGAGAATATGGATGAGGCGGATGCGATCTTTGTCAACACTTGTTCCATTCGTGATAACGCCGAACAGAAAATCCACGGCCGATTGCAGGCCTTCCAACAGATGAAGCGCAAGCGCACTGGCTTGTTGATTGGTGTGTTGGGTTGTATGGCGGAGCGCATGAAGGATGAATTGTTGGCGACTGGTGTGGTCGATTTGGTGGTCGGACCAGACGCTTATTTGGACTTGCCGAGCCTGATCGGCGCGGTGGAGGCGGGCGAGAAGGCTATTAATGTGGCGCTCTCCACAACGGAGACCTATACCGATGTCATTCCGAAACGTTTGTGCGGCCCTTCAATTTCAGGATATGTTTCCATTATGCGTGGATGCAACAATTTCTGCTCCTACTGTATCGTCCCTTATACAAGAGGACGCGAACGTAGTCGTGAGGTGCGCAGCATCTTGAACGAGATTGATGATTTGAAGAGACGCAACTATAAGGAGGTCGTTTTAATTGGCCAAAATGTGAACTCCTATTTGTATGAGGCGGAAGATGGAGAGAAGGTCTCTTTCGCTGGCTTGTTGAGGTTGGTGGCTGAGAGTTATCCGACCATGCGTGTCCGTTTCACCACTTCACATCCGAAGGATATGAGCGATGAGATATTGGAGACGATTGCGGCCTATCCGAATATCTGCCGTCACATCCACCTCCCTGTCCAATCGGGCAGCAACAAGATTCTGAAATCCATGAACCGTAAATATACGAGAGAGTGGTATTTGGAGCGTATCGCCGCTATCCGTCGCATCATTCCTGATTGTGGCATCACCACCGATGTCTTCTGTGGATTCCACGACGAGACGGAGGAGGATCAGCAGATGACGCTAAGTTTGATGGAGGAGGTGGTGTTTGACTCCGCCTTCATGTTCAAATATTCCGAGCGTCCTGGTACATTCGCATCCAAGAATTTGCCTGATAACATTTCAGAGGAGGTGAAGGTGGCCCGTCTCAACGAGATCATCGCTTTGCAGACAAAAATGTCGGCGGTTAGCAACGAAAGGGACATCAATAAAACTTTCGAGGTTTTGGTGGAGGGCTTCTCCAAACGTTCCCGTGAACAGTTGTTTGGCCGTACTTCCCAAAACAAGGTGGTGGTATTCCCGAAGGGCGACCATAAGGTAGGCGACTTTGTGAAAGTGAAGGTTTTGAGTGTCACTTCCGCTACGCTGATAGGCGAAGAGATTGAAAAATAATATAAAAGGTTGTGGACTATTCAATAAAAATATTTAATTTCGCAGACGTCAATTTTTAACGAATTTTAATGTAACTCAGATATGAAGAAGATTTTCGCAATCATTGCGGCGTTGATTAGCTTTTGCGTCGCGAATGCTCAAATCAGTCCATACAAGCAGTTTTCGCCATTCGACGGCAACCATTTCATCGTGGATGGTGGTGTGACTTACAGTTCAATCAGTAACAAAACTGCCAACTACAAGGTGTTGTTCCGTGCGGGTGTCGGTGCGGATCTCCCTTTGTTCTACTCCCATGTCTCTTTCTGTCCGTCATTGACTTTTGAGAGTAAGGGATATACCAATACCGCTTATGCGACCGATGCGGAGGTGGGCGGATTTGTATGGGACTATGATGTGACGGCCATGTCGATCGAGGCTCCGATGGAGTTCGCTTTCAACATTCCTTTCAGTCGTGAATTTGGTATGCAGATTTGCGCTGGTCCCTATGTTGGTGTAGGTATCGCCGGAAGTTACTCCCAAACGTCGGAGGAGTATGAGGCTGTGTCAGGTGTTAGTACATTGGAATACAAAACATACGGTGGAGAGAATCCTAGATTGAACCGCTTTGATGTGGGTGTCTGTGGAGGCCTTCGTTTCATCTTCTCTTTTATGGTGTTGAGATTGAATGCCGAGCTTGGTTGTAGAAACATGAATGCACGTCCGGATGAGCCTGCTTTCAAGGGTCGTTCGTTCTCCGCATGTTTCGGTTTGAGAATTCCATAAGTAATTCAAGAAGAGTTATTATACATATACAAAAGAAAAATCGGAACTTCTTACGAGGTTCCGATTTTTTTTGTTGAATGCCGACCACATTATTGTTGCTGAATGCCCTTCAACATGGCCAATATTTCGCTATCGCTTAACATCTTCCCGTTTTGTTCAAAGGGGATACGCAGGGCGCATCCCGCCTTCCATTCCGAACAGCCATAAGCGGTTCTTCCTTTGATGACGCTTCCCTTTCCGCAGAGCGGACAGGTCATACCCTCTATTTTGATAGGAGCGGCTGCGGTTGCTTGAGGCGTTTGCTGTTCTGCGACAGGAGGAGTCTTCTCGCTCTTCTTCTCTCTCTTTTCCACCTTGGTGCGAGGCTTCTTCACCTTCTTCTCCTCTTCAGCCTTTTTCTCCTCAAGGGTGATGGTTCGTTGGTTGTCGTACTTCACGCTTCTCACGATCTCCGTCACCATCTCCTTCAGCTCTTTCATAAAGGTGGCGCTGTCGTAGGTGCTCTTCTCGATCATACGGAGGCGTTTCTCCCATTGGCCGGTGAGCTCCGCCGACTTCAGCAACTCCTGTTGGATGGTGTTGATAAGGTCGATACCCGTTTGTGTGGCGTAGATATTCTTCTTCTCTTTGCGCATGTAGTTGCGTTTGAAGAGTGTCTCGATGATGTTGGCTCGCGTGGATGGGCGACCGATACCGTTCTCCTTCAGCAAGTCACGCATTTCGCCATCCTCTATCTGCTTGCCTGCGGTCTCCATGGCGCGGAGTAGGGTGGCCTCGGTATAGGGTTTCGGTGCGGTGGTCCACTTCTCCGCCAAGTCTGGTTGGTGAGGTCCATGCTCTCCCTTCTCGAAAGTAGGCAAGGTTTTCTCTTCGTCGTCGCTCGAATCGTCGTTCTTCTCCTTGTCGAATACCGTGCGCCAGCCGGGTGAGAGGATCTGCTTGCCGTTGGCTTTGAACTCGATGCTCTCCACCTTGCCGAGTACGGTCGTGGTGGAGATCTGGCAATCCGGGTAGAAGTTGGCGATGAATCGGCGAGCCACGAGATCGTACACCTTCCACTCGTCGGCGGTCAGGTTGGTCGGGTTCACGCCTGTCGGAATGATGGCGTGGTGGTCCGTCACTTTGCTGTTGTCGAACACACGCTTCGTTTTGGGAATCTTATTGGCCAGAACAGGCTGTGTCAAGGCCGCGTATTGCGTCATCCCCCGCATAATGTTCGGAATTTTCGGGTATATGTCGTCGCTCAGATAGGTGTTGTCCACACGTGGGTAGGTGGTCACCTTCTTCTCGTAGAGCGATTGGATCAGTTTCAGTGTCTCCTCGGCGGAGAAGGCGTATTTCTTGTTGCACTCCACCTGCAGGGAGGTGAGGTCGAAGAGCCTAGGGGCGAACTCGGTACCCTTCTTGGTGGTTACGTCTGTGACGGTGAATTCGCTGCTTTGCACCTCTTCGAGGAACTTACGGCCCTCCTCTTCGGTGTTGAATTTTCCCTGCGCCGCGGCGAAGGTGGTGTCTCTATAGACCGTCTTCAATTCCCAGTATTGCTCTGGCTTGAAATTGGCGATCTCCAAATGCCTTTTCACCACCAAGGCAAGGGTAGGCGTCTGTACCCTTCCGATGGAGAGCACTTGCTTGTTGCCGCCATATTTCGTGGTGTAGAGTCGGGTGGCGTTCATGCCTAAAAGCCAATCGCCGATGGCGCGCATGGCCCCCGCTTCGTAGAGTTTGTCGTAGTCGGATTGCGGCTTGAGCGAATTGAATCCTTCCCGCAGCGCCTCTTCTGTTAGGGATGATGTCCATAGTCTTTTGACTGGGCACTTGCACCCCGCTTTTTGCATCACCCAACGTTGGATCAGCTCTCCCTCTTGCCCGGCATCCCCGCAGTTGATCACCTCTTCCGCGTTTTTGATGAGCCCTTCGATGATGTGAAATTGCTTGATGGAACCTTCATTGTCGATAAGTTTGATGCCGAATTTGTCCGGGATCATGGGTAAGGAATAGATGTCCCATCGTTTCCATGCCGGATTGTATTCGTGAGGCTCTTTAAGGGTACAAAGATGTCCGAATACCCAAGTTACTTGGTATCCGTTCCCTTCTATGTATCCCTCTCGTCGGGTTGTGGCGCCAAGCAGTGCCGCAATATCGCGCGCCACGCTCGGTTTCTCTGCGATGCAAACCTTCATTCCTCTACTTTTTTTCGTTATAATTCTTTCCCAAAGTTACATTTTTCTCCCGTATGCGCCGATTTTTTTCTTTGGGAAATTTTGTTATATGGCACATCTGCTAAAATGCGGCTTGATTGTTATTTGTAAAAAAAATAATTAAAATTTTAATAATTTTGTTTGTATTTAATCAAGAAATATATAATTTTGCAAACAAAGTTTTCCTGGTTAGAAAACAAGGAGGACTGAAAGATTTGCCTTTTGTTCGCAAACTGAGTGGGAGAAGATGAGCCATTGTTAATTTATCAGATTGCAGGTGGAGTAGTTTTCAGTAGATACATTCTTGTTGCGAGTGTTTAGTTGATCGAGGAAATTTTAACAAAAAAAAAGATGATACGAAAGTTATTTATTTGTCTATGTTTTCTATTGACACTCTTTCCGATGTGGGCGGAGGAGATGGTCAATCAGCATCAGGTGGTGAGTTTATCCCATGTGAAGGGATGCCAATCCATAGGAATTCGTGGCGGTAAGGGTACCAAGAGCGTTTATGACGTTGGCTTGACCTATGCCTACTGCTTCAACAACAAGATATCGTTGCTCTTCGAACTGGACCACGAGCGATGGATTTGCAGACCGAAAGAGAAGACGGAAATGTCCAATGTTGTTCTGCTGTCTGCTGGCGTCGAGCATAACATCCTGAATCCGACCAAGTGGTTTTATTGGCAATGGGGCTTGGGAGCCGTTGTGGGTTACGACAAGTGGATTTCTAAAAGGCTGGACAATCAGGTGGACAAGGCTTTTTGTTACGGGGCGCAGGTGGGAACCGGCGTGGAGTTTGTTCCCTGGACGCGCGTGTCGTTCCTGTTGAAGGCTCAGCAGTATGCGCTCTTCAGTAAGGTGGAGAACTACTTGAAGCCCAATTTCTCGGCTGCCGTGAGAATCAATTTCCATAAATAAGAAGAAACGTTCAATATATATGAAGATTTTTCGAACTATTATGGGGACAGTGTGCTGTCTCCTCGCATTGGCGTCATGCGACACGCGTGACGAATTGTACACCGAGGACATCAGGAATGGACAATGTATCATTGAGATCAACGGACATAGGGATACCGTCCCGGGTTATTATAGCAAGGGCAAAGATGGTGTGGTGTACGATCTTTATCCCAGGACACTTTCTGCCCGATCAGGGGATTTCGTGTACGATACGGTGCATGTGAAGTTGTATGCTCTTATTCGAGGGAAGGAATATCCTTTGGAATTCTCAGGTCCGAATTTTAACCCAAGTGATGTGACAGGAAATATCAACCTTAAACGAGGATATACTATAACAGACGCTGTGAGTGGCCTCGTAGGTATTGGTAATTTTCGTAATATGGTATTGTATACTCAAATTAAAATGTCTGACCAGGTCTCCGTCTTTCATTCGGATACTTCCTCCGCTCTCTTGGGAGGTTACCTTCAGGAGTTTCGTCACTATGGACTCTCAGGTGAGCGCACCCTTGAGGATGAAGAATTTATGGTGTATCTCAATTTTCGTTTGTGGGGGCCTTGCCCGCCGACATCGGTGCTGGATGTTGTGGACGTCGCGGGCAACCCATATGAGAAGCGGCTCTCCATGTCGAGGAGCCACGATAAGGATGGCGAGGTGGTGAAGTACGAGTACTGCATTGACGGGAATGTCCGCACCTATGGACCACGGGATAACCGTTTTGATTTTTACAATGGCCCATGGAAGGCAGGACAATCCGCCTACGGAGGGGATTACATCACCGCCACTGAAAGAAGCGAGATCAACTATGAGTTCCAGACCAAGGGCACTCATAAGATATACTACAGGTGCATGGACGATATGTACATCTGGAGCACCTGGAAATGTGAAACCATTATTATACAATAACGATTTATCAGTCTATGAAAAGAGTAGCAGTTACTTTATGTGCGTGGTTAGCCTTTATGTGCGCGTGGTCCCTCACGCCGAGTCTCATACCTGACGATTTTTCTGTCTTCAAAAATACACAATACAGGTATAGCGACCATGACAAAATACTCATCCCGTCTGGTGGGGAGATCATACAAACTATCGTCCAATCTAACTATTTGGTGGAGAGCGGGTCTATCACGGTAGCGAGATCTGAATATGATATGTTAGCAAAGGGAGAGACTCGTCATCGTCATCCTTGCAAAGAGATTTTGGCGCAGGATTTTCTTTATTGTAGAGTTGTTGTTCCTGGAATGGAGACATTGTATCTTCCGATCGATATGTCAAACAATGTCGTCATGAATGTGACAGACAATGAAAACTATGAATATTCGGCGACTATACCCCAAAGGAGATATACCGTCTCTTATGATGATGTCGTGAAATTTATTCTCAAAGACATAGACATGTCACAAGGTGGATGTGTGGAACTGCAATTTTGTTTCGGCGTATTTGTTCATATAAAGAGGGATAATGGGGGCGAATTCCTATGCCCTGTACGTACCAAAGAGAGTCAAACAGTTACGTTGTACGTCTGTAGGCCGGGAGAGATTTCTTTTTCAGAGAGAATGCCTCTTTTGGAAAATGTGGAGGGAGAAGAGATTATGGCGCTTTATCCGACACCCAATGGATCCCCAGTGGCCTTCAACCTCCTTTCGAAGGTTCCTCCGAGCCACTTCCCGATGGAATCCCAGTCATTGATATGGCGTGTCAGCAAGGGAGAGAATTTGGTGAAAACCAAGACGACGACCTCGAATCGCTTCACAGTCGAAAACGGATCGTTTGAGGTGAGCGGGATGAGTTTTGATTATGCCGAATTGGATGCGGCGGGTGTACTCCATGAGGGTGATTTGTATAGTGTAACACGTACCATCAAGACGCTTTCGGATGGTGTTACTTGTGCCACCGAACCTATTAAGTGCAGGGTAGTCCGAGAAGCCGAATTGGATGGCTTTTCCCAGCGGGAAATACGAGTTTGCCAAAGCGACGCGGACTATGAGTTTGATGGAGAAGATCGTTATATCGACGAGACCAAATGGTTGCACATCAAGGGTAATAGACTAAATGTGGATGGTTTGAGTTATGACACTATTTATGGCGTTCGATATGCTTGGGAGTACAGAAGAGGCTCAAGTGGCACATGGATAGAGATGCCTGCTTATACGAGTAGGGCGAGCGTGGAGTCTCAATTCAACTCTCCCAATGGCTTTAAAACGCTCTATGACGCTAATCCGCAAGACTTGGTGGCCGCTTTAGCTTTGATAAAAGACGGGAAAAAGTATGAGTTCAGACAAGTGGCTTACTTGACTGGTTTCGGTAACCGCAAGGTGTTGGCGAAAGAGAATGGTGTCATAGCGGTGGAGTCGTATGAGCCCATAAACGCTATGATGTTTGACGTGAAACACATGTCTGGCATTTGCCTGGATAATCAAATGCATGAGGATTCAATGCGGGTGGCGTTGAGGGGTGAGTATGACTTTAAGTCTGTGGACCCACGAAATGAGGGTGTGTTGAATTATGGATATGATTTCCCCTTGGGAAATGTGAAGGGGAATGTAGTCGGAAAGAAATTCGGCGAGGGCATTCATGTGTTTGCCAATAAGGCAGGCGCTTTCTATGCGACATACACCGTCAAAGATGGATGCGGAACCGAGGTTTCGTTGAAGGATAGTGTGGTGGTGTCGACCCTTCCGGTTCTTGATCCTAATTCGGTCTTGTGTGACAATGCCAGCAGATCGATCATAGAGGGCGTTGTGGTTGCCGAAATTCCCGATGGCGTATTATGTCGTATTCGGGTGAGCGATGAGGATGAAGATTTTGCCATGTGTGATTATCTGTGCAGTGAGGATGGAGTCACCTATCAGCCAATGGGAAGCCGTGGCTGGGAAATTCCATTGTCGGCAGCGGGCGTGAAACGTGTTTATTTGAAGAAAAAGACCAGAATGGGTAGCCAGTGTGAAAGCGAGGCGGTCGTGGTGGAGTTGGTCAAGGTGGGCGAATTGCGCAACAATAAAATCTCCCATAGCACACACTATGTGTGCGCCGGGGAAAAGAATCCTTTGGTTACCTGCGATGCTGTGAGCGGAGGATATGGTGCGGGTACCTATTCGTATAAGTGGATCTATAGCGTGGACGGTAACTACTATAAACCTATGGTCTCTGGAGATTCTCTCATTACCACTGCGAATTTACCCGATGGCGTGTGGAATCAAACTATTGACGAAGTCTATCGTGTCAAACGTATCGTAGTAAGTAAAGTGGATGGTGGTGTTGTTGCGGACACGAGTGACTATGCGGTCATCTCTCCTTACAGCAAACCAACCTTGACACTGGTCTCCGATAAGACCGCCGTATGTTACGACTCCCTTGTCACTTTCAAGATGAGCCAAGATGAGAAGAGCCTCTCCGAGTTAGCGTTATCCGCATCTCGTGGACGAGAGGAGAAGCTTGCCTATATCTATGTCTCCAGGGGGTGGGATGGAACCGAGTATGGTGTTTCGGATTCTATGACCGTGGTGGACAATGTGAAATCGTTGAAAATCACGCAAGATACCGTGGTTTACGGGAAATTGAGTGTGTGTGGACGTGACTATTACAGCAACCCGGTGGAAATTTCAAGTGGTGTCAACCTCAGACCAAAGATGGTCTATGGACCATGTCGTGTGCGCGGTGGGGAGTTGGAGGTGAATGTCGCCAATCCGGAACCCGACTGGACGTACAGCATCGAGCAGGGCGGGGTGCGTTTGGGCGGTATCACGGCCGAGGTGAAGATCCCGAAGGTGGGAAGTCTTATCTATGAGGTGCGGGTCAACAACGGTTCCTGTGAGCATGTTGGCCGTATGGGCTTGGAGGACACCATGCTCCACGACGCTTTCAAACACTTCAACTTGGAGGTGAATCAGGTGAACGAACCGATCGTTACCCTTTGCGCAGGAGAGGTTGCCTCCATTGCCAACGACCGCAATGAGGGCAATAGATATGCGACGAACTACGAGTGGAGCATCAATGGAACTCCCGTGGCAAAAAACGATACCGCTTACCTATCCTACGTCTTCCCGCTCAATGACACCTACTATGTGGTCGTACGGGAGAGCAAGGAGGTTAGAGGAACAGAGTTGTGCCAAAGTATTTTGGACACTGTCCGTGTGAAGACTTACGGTGATGTGCGTGGCGCCGAGTTGTCTTTGGACAATTCGGGGTACATCTGTGCGGGCGATTCCGTCAAGTGGACGCTTAGCGGCGTGATAGGCGGATCTATGACCTCTTATTCGTATGTGCTGACCGATAACGGCGCATCTATCGGTTCGGGTGTCATCGGACCGGAAGGCGAGGTAAGTGAATATGTCAAATTTTCTGTAGCAGGGAAACATACGCTTCAGGTAAAGGTTACGGATAACTATTGTGACTCTTCGAAGCGTCTCTATTCCCAAATTAGCGCTCCAAAGAGTGTTACCTTGGCGAAGGAGATGACGGTTGGATTGAAGGCGTCGCCTAGTTTGATCAATGAGGATGGAAGCGGGAAGGCGACCACGGTGGTCATCACGGCCACGGACGGAGACGCGGATCTTTCGCTTGACGAGTTCTCCTACAGCTATAAGAAAGCCAACGGAGATGCGGTGACGGGTAAGAGCGTCGGTGGTGTGTTCAGCATCAAGGTTGACAGCACCTGCTTCACGAACGATCTGTTGGTATTGTCCGTGGAGAGAAAGGCGGATGAGAGTGGTTGCACGGCGCAAGGAAGGGTAACCATCAGCCAAACGCAGGGATTCGACCAACGTCCGAGTCTAGAGGTGAGCCTATTGAAGAGTGAGTATTGCAACGGAGAGGAGATAACCTTCTCGGTTCCGGAACTTCCTAATTTCGGAGATACGAAGTTGACTTCCAAGAATGTTACCTATTCGTGGTTGAGAAACGGAAGTCTCGCGGGTTCCGATTCCGTCTTCACGGTGACGGCGGTGGCGGGACAACGCACGAGCATCATGTGCATGATCAGCTACAAGTATGACGCGAGCCTTAGGGCGGCCAAGGTCTATTCCGAGGAGTTTGAACTGGTGGGCAAACCAGGAGTCGAGTTGGGCAAGGTGACGGACCCTGAAAATGGGGCGAGGAGCAAGAGCCTCTGTTTTGGCGACAGCGTAAGTCACTTCACATTGATGGTGGACGCTGTGGTAGGCGCGCATGACACCTTGGAGTGGCAGCAGAATATAGATGGTGTGAACTGGATACCTATTCCAGACAATTGTAGGGCGGATGGTGATTTAGGCAACGCCTCAAGCATCGAACTCTTGGCGCAGTACTATACCCAAGATCAGAAGACCAAGTATTTCAGGTTGAAGTGTGTCAATGAGTGCGGCGTGGAGAGCTACAGCTCGAATATCTTCGCGCTCAAGATAGAGTCCATTCCTACGCTTCCCGAAGTGGCTTTGAGGAGCGGTAACTTGGTGAAAAAAACTGAGAAGGTGAGTGAACTGATCTTCTCTCCGACCTCCCACTATGCCGGTTACAGTTACCATTGGGGAACAAGTGAGGACGACGTCAACCAAGTCTCATCGAACAATGGCGCCCAAGCTGTCGTTGGGGGAGTATTCGGCGTGGGAGACAACAGCGTCTATGTCTATAAGCAGTCCATAGGCGGTGCCCAATGCGTCAGCCCTGTCTTGAAATATGACTTTAAACTTTGTGAGGAGTTGTCGATAGGTGATTTGTTTTCAAGTAAGGAAGATTTCATAAGATGTCCTAATGATACCGCCATTAATTTTATTATCGCAGACGTAAAAGGTGGAACAGGTGAATACAACATTATTTGGCAATACAAGACCTACGGCGATAACTGGATTGCGTTCGATGCGAAGAGTGAAAATCTTGGCTTTAAGGCAAGGTTTTTGGATGGTGCCTTTGGAGACACTTATTTGTTCAGATTGGAAGTGACTGGTCTTAAAACCACGACCTCATTCCGTGCCATTATCGGATGCGAGGGCGAATACAGCGGTTCGAGCAAGACGACCAACGCCTATACGGTCAACTTTTACGAGCCGTTGAAATCGGGTGGAATCGATTTGTCGGAAGAGACTTTGTGCTACGGAACGGCGATGTCTCAAATCTATGGTGATTTGCCGACGGGAGGAGACGGTGCCTATTCCTACAAATGGATGCGTAGTGAAAATCCGGACAGTGTGGGATCTTGGCGGGTTATTACCAACGCCACCAGACAGAGCTACAACAGGTGCGACACCTTGTATGACGGAACCTTCTACAAGCGTGTGGTTACCGACGGATGCGGAACCGTTTTGGAGAGTAGGGCGAAGCATATAGATGTCCTTCCTAAACAGGAAATCCTGAAAGAGGATGTGAACTACACCAAAGTGGTGAAATCAGGAACCTCCGCAAGAATGTGGGGTGTTCCGAAAAATCCGAATGACCGAAGCGTATATGTGTGGTACGACGATGATTTCAATCCTTTGGACACCACCGGTCTGCACGAGATTTATACGACCAAAACGATGTTGTTGGGCGAAAAGGAGCAGATGTCCCAAACCTTCTATGCCGCCAAGTATGATGAGGCTAGGGGCTGTCTGAGCTATAACTACGACACCTTGCGTGTCACTGTCTATGCGGATTTGAGCGGAACCATCTATGTCGAGGGTACACAGAAGGAGACGGAGGATAATTTCTGGGTGTGTCCTGGTGACAATCAGGTGGAGGTTGCCAGTGAGTCCAATCCGGAGGGGGCAACGTACCGCTGGTATTATAGGACGACGACAAACGTCAACACGGACGAACCTGTTGTAGGTGACTGGACGCTTTTGCGTGGTACACGCTCTATCCCAGTCCGTGGAGAGCGCCTGTTGTTGGATACATGTGAGACGAAGAATTTGTTCGTCAATTCAACGGGACGTGCCAAGTTTGTTGAGTTGAAGCGTGTCGCCATTTTCACTGTGGCGGATGTGGAGACGCAAGTCGAGAGTAATGTCATTCGTGTCAATGTTGTCCCTACCATGAATAGTGTCAATACCATACATGGACTTGTTGGTTCATTGTCCACCGAACGAGATCACTATTGCATCGGTGAGATTGCGCTGCCAGTGAGTGGCGCTTTGGAAAATAGTTCGGAGGAGATGTCCGTTTGGCGAAATTCATCCCGCCATTTTGGTCCGTGGTTGTACGACAAGAGTTATGAGAGAGATTTGGGCTTTGCCACATGGTATGAGAGTAAAATTGTCGGTGGGGAATGGGATACCCTTTCCGTGAGGTACTTCAACCAGGATGGCTATGCCGATGAGTTCACACCTGGAGAGGGTATCGAACACGTGATGAACAAGACCTACCAGGTACGTCGCGCCGTTTACGACGGATGTACCAGCGCATACACCGACATTCTTCCTTTGTACGTGAGCGACGAGGTGGGTAAGATAGGAAATGTGCAGATGTATGCCATCGAGAATGGTAAAAGGATCTACAAGGGATTCGAGATAGGGGATAGCATGACGGTGGGATACCTGAGTGCCGATTCGTATGATTGCTTGTGGAGTCTTGATAGCACCTTTGCGGATACGATGGAGGCGGTGAAGAACTATGTCTCGTTCCGCATAGAGGGAGTCGTTGCCAATAAACTAATTTCCGATCCGTATATCTACATGAAGCGTAAGAGCGATGTTTGTTGGTCGGAAGCGCTCTCCATCCCTATTCAGTTGGCGAGCGCCAGTGACGGGGGTGCGATCGGATATGATCAGACCATCTGCCGAGGAGCCGAATTCGATGCGGTCAGAAGTATAGCGGAAGCGAAGGGCGAATGGAAACACCCTGTGAATGCCTCTATGAAGTGGAATTACAGTTGGCAGTTCAGCGTTGATAGTGTGTCGTGGGCAACTGTCAGCGGAGCCGACAGCGTCATCCTATCGAGCGAGGATGTGAACAAGAACGTCAAGTTCCTCAATGGCAAGGTGACTTATTTCCGAAGGGTGGCCACCAATGATAGCATGAGGGTTCGTTACAGCAACGTGGTGAAGATGACCTATTACGACGAGGTGAAGCCGGGCGTGTTGAGCCTCAACACGGACAAAATCGGTTTTTGTACATACGACGAGATGCCGACTGTCATCTCGACCGCACCTACGGGTGGCAGAATGGATCAGGACGGCGTTAACTACGCTTGGTTCGTGAGCGTGGATAGGGGGGCGTATTACGAGTATGAAGGCTATAGAATGAATGCCTTTAACTTGCTCTTCGAGGATAGTTTGATGTCGATGGAGAGAAGCAAGAACATCCTTGTGGACATCAAGTGCCAGTATCGTGATGTCTGCGGCTCTGTGGAGAGCGATCCTATTGCCTTCACCCTTTACAGGGAGAACAGAATACCGGACATCTACCAAGACAACGACAGTTGTGATGCGAATGAGGTGACGGTCAAGGTGATGGAGGATGCGTATGACAAGCACTACCACTTCGTGGCTATGATCAACACCGATACGGCTTTGGATTCTGTGGTTTGGTCCAGCGAGGCCAAGGAGAGGACGATAAGGAGAAGCACCTCCATGGTTGTCGATGAGTACGCCGTATATTCCGTGGATGAAACCGGATGTGTGAGCGACTACAAATACTTCAACATTGATAGCCTTCCTCCGTTGCGGCAGGAAGAACTCGTGGCTCCGAAGGTCGTATGCCATAAGGAGAGTTTCACTGTCGCGGGCGGATCTGCCGTTGGCGGAAACGGAGAGAAACACTATGTTTGGCAGTACAGTTACGATGACTTTTCTTGGGAGGATATGCTTAACCATAACGAAGAAGATCTGATAGTGGTCAACCCTATGGTGAGCGCTTTTTACCGAAGAATTGTTGTTGACAAGTGTGCCGTAGATACTTCATCCGCCGTTTTTGTGAAGGTGCGGGAAGCGGTGGACGTTCGTCGGGATATGCTCGTCTTGAATGACTTCAAATGTGCGGGGCAATCCTTTAATGTGAAGTTGTCTGATAGTGTCAAAACGGTAGCGATGGTCGATCACTACAACCTTTGGTATGATGGCCAGGAACGTTTCCAGGGGGCAGGACGAGGTGTCACTCTTCCTGGATTCTATGAGGATTCCGCATTGATTATCTTCTCCCATTGGTTGATGGACAGCACATCGAAAGTCTGCGAGAGTGAGCGTATTGAGGTGTACGCCCATAATGCGATAGCGGTTGATCATGATAAGAATGTGATCACTTGTGGAGATTTGAGACCTTGCAATGGCATGTTTGTGGAGGTAGTAGGAGCGCGTCAAGGTAGCAGATTTGATGATAAGTTGAAGAATAAGTGGTTCGTCAGCAAGGATGGCGAGCAGTGGACCGAGCAGTTGCTACAGACCGGAGATCAGTTTCAGTTGAGGGTGGAGGACACCATGTATGTCAGACGTCTGCTCTCCAACGGATGTGCGCTTGATACCAGCAACACGTTGACGATCATAGGCACCAAGGTGGTCGATTATGACTATCTCACGGCGCTTAACCTCAATGTGGTCACCTCTGTTGCCAATAGTTCGGTGGTGATGAATATGTCTGGATCCAAACTCTTCTCGGAAAGCTATTATTTCGTGGGCGATGGTATCTTGCCGGAGGCGAGCGCCAATAGCATAACTCTTCCTTACGATGCTGAGACCTATAAGGATAGTCTGCTCCAGATCATCGCCGTGAGCGATGTCTGCGTGAGTCAGTATGACGTGATGCCGCTTCGTGGAGGAGTCATCAGTTTCGATGGAGAGACTGTTTTATGCGGAGGCTCTGATATTCCTTCGATCGTCTCTACGGATGTGGAGGGTGGTCATGGCAAATACACCTATCAATGGCAATACAAGAACCCATATACGGGCAATTATATCAATATTGAGGGTGCGACCGATCGGAATTATACGCCTGAGGCGGTTAGCGTGGCCACCGATTACCGCAGGTTGACGATGGACGGCGAATATACATCCATCTCCAACGATATTACGGTCTCCATTCGACCTCTCCCTAAAGTGCGTAATATCTATCCGCCGATCTCAGATAGTGTTTTCGCATCCTTAGGATTGAACCATACCCAATACAGCATGGAGCGGTTGCCAGTCGTGAGGGCTGTGTTGAAGGATAGTATCACGGATGTCGATCATGTCATGTGGCAGAAGAGCTACGACGCGCTGGTTTGGGAGAACGTGGAGTCCTTGGACGCTAATATCACGAATATCTACTATTATGAGTCGGAGGACACGACTAGTGTGGTATACTATAGGGTGATCGGTGTCAGCCAGTGTGGAGCCGACACAAGTAAGGCCTATAAAGTCACAACCCTATACGCCTCCTATATCGCCGATGACGAACTGGTGCTGGTCGACAGCATCTGTAAAGGTGATCAGTATGTCAGAATTGCGTATAAGGTGGATTACAGTGATAAGTACGAATATTCGTATCGTCCCATCGGGTTCAAGGGTGAGGGCGCTTTCCAATTCAGGAGTAACGAACCTATCCCTGCCACGATGTATGGACATGAAGATCGTTATATCAAAGATACCACAAAGGTGCCGAGTGGGGTGATCTACTCCTATCCAAAGCAATCATTCGACGTGGAGATTACACGTTATGTGAAACAAACAGGAGCCAGCAGCACCAAGATGGTTCACTTCTTCGTCGATGACATAAAGGCTAATTTCTCCTATGTGATTGATGGCGTTGAGACGCACATGGGCGGAGGAGAACCGCATAGTGTCAGACTGAACCAGGGTAGCAAGGTGAAGTTTGAACCTGAGGTAAGTTCTTCTCTTCTGGATGCTTCTCTCTCCTACAAGTGGTACCTGATCGAGCCTCTTAACGCTGATTTCTATGTTTTGTATGGCGGTAGCGAAGGTCGTGAGGGCGTCACCAGTGTGAAGGAGTCCCCTTCATGCTACTTCTATAATCCGTTAGACTATACGGTTAAGATGACGGTGACGGACGGCATGTGCTCCGCGACGGTTGTGGACAAAGCCATGTATGTGGACAAGAGCACTTTCAGACATTATCTGGTGGATGCGTCATTTGAGGAAGAGGATGAAATCCATGAGATGGTACCAAAGGCCTTCTCGGTATATCCTAACCCTTGCGTGGATTTCTTACATGTGAGAACCGCTCAGGGTGAGATGGTCGAACTTCACGATATGAAGGGTGTTAAGCTTTTCGTGACCTTGGGAGGCGAAGTGGAGATCGATATGCGACCATTTGCTCCTGGTTCATATCTGTTAAGAGTAGGGAAGGAAGAATATGTGATCTTGAAGAGATAGGAAGGAAGTTCTGTATCCATTGATGAGAAAGAGGGTGGTCCATGTTGATTGGATACACTCTCTTTCTTTTTTGTGACTAAGCCAATGGAAAATGTTTTACATTTGCATCCGAAAGAAATGTCGTATATGAGTCCAACGGTAAAAGGCTATTTGGCAGCAGCCGCATCTGCAGTCTCCTATGGAATGAATCCATTAGGAGCCCTCTCCTTGTACAAGGAGGGGCTGACCTCCGATTGTGTCCTCTTCTACCGCTTCTTTTTGGCCTCTATGCTATTGGCGCTCTATATGCTCTACAAAAGGGAGTCTTTCCGCATCGAATGGCGGGAGGCGTTGTTGCTCCTCTTTTTGGGATCGATGTTCGCCGTATCTTCACTGACCTATTACAGCAGTTTCTATTACATGGATGTCGGTGTCTCCACCACATTGCTCTTTATTTACCCTGTGATGGTGGCCTCTATCATGGCGCTCTTCTTTGGAGAACGTTTGACGCTCTCCGTTGTGCTCTCCATTGTGGGTGCCCTTTCGGGCGTGGTGATACTCTATCTAGGTGGCGATGCGGTGTTGAGTCTGGTCGGCGTGGTGTTGGTCTTCCTCTCCGCACTCTCTTATGCGCTCTATATGGTGGTGGTGAATCGGACGAAGCCGAAGTTGTCCGCTGTTAAGCTGACCTTTTACGCGGCACTTTTCTGCTCCATGCTGATCTTCCTGCATTCCGCGCTTTTCGGTGTGGGGGATGTCCACCTTCTCACTTCGGGTAGTCAGTGGTTTGGGGTCTCGTTCTTGGCGCTTTTCCCAGGCTTGATGTCGTTGCTGATGATGGCAGTGGCGGTGCGGAATGTGGGATCCACCAAGACCTCTATCATGGGTGCCTTGGAACCGTTGACCGCCGTCTGTATTGGCGTTTTTGTCTTTGGGGAGCAGATGACCTACCGATTGGCGCTCGGCATCGTGTTGGTAGTAGGCGCTGTGCTTTTGGTGATTGTCTCTCCGCAGATAGAAAAGCGAAGGTCGGAGGCGCAAGGTCGATGAATGGTTCATAATTTATTTGTATCTTCGCTTCTGTAAAATCGTGTATTTTTATGAAGAGGTATTTTCTGTTATGCTTATTGCCCTTATGGGTGTTATTCCCTTTGTCGTCCTGTTTTGAGGATGATGAACCTTTGGATGATCCAGAGATCGTCGCCAATGATTCCTTAGGCGTTTTGCCTGGCCGATTCTCCGTTTCCGCCACAAAGCGTGTGCGCTTCTCCAAAGGCAACCTTCAATACCGGGCAAGTGACAAGGTGTGGCGATTCGCTGAAAATCAGTATGATGTGATGGGAGAGGATAATGGAAGAGTCTCCGCTGACAACACAGGTTGGATCGATCTTTTTGGATGGGGAACGAGTGGCTGGGATAGTGGAGCAGAAGCCTACCAACCCTATTCGATACAAAAGTATAATAGCCGTTATTGTCCGGGAAATTCTTCTTTGGCTAATTTGTACGGAGCTTATGCCAATGCCGATTGGGGCGTTTACAATGCCATCTCCAATGGAGGTAACCGAAAGGAAATGTGGCGAACCTTGACCAAGGAGGAGTGGGTTTATCTTTTCTATAAAAGAGACAACGCCCCTTCTTTGAGGACGAGGGCATTGGTCGAAGGGGTGTCTGGGTATTTGTTGCTCCCCGACGATTGGAATGGATCGAGCGTGTCGGATGCTTCCAAATTTGATACATATTGTTATTCTGCCTCCCAATGGCGCATTATGGAGTCGGAGGGAGCCGTTTTCTTGCCGTGTGCGGGCCGTCGAGTCGAAGATCTTGCCCTGCCCGTATCGAAAGGCTACTATTGGTCAAGTTCTTGCGACGTCGGCGATGCCTATTGCCTCTACTTTTATGACGATTATACGAATCCTAGTTACAGCTGTTATCGCTATTACGGTTTAAGTGTTCGCTTGGTCTACGAGTAGTCTGGCGGATCTATTTGGTCCGTTCGAATAGCATGGAGGTCTTGTTGGTCTTGTTCCTGGATTGCCCCCTGTAGATGAATTCCATGAGTGTCAGTTTGTTATCCAAGTATTCAAATTGATAATCCTTCGCTCTGGCGATGTCGGAAAGGAAGTCGCTGTTCGCGATGCTTTTGTACTCGATCTCCGCATTGTCCGACAACTCTTTCACGCCGATCTTTTCCGGATTCAGGAAGATATGGTTCTCTTTGACGGTGTAACGGCCGATTTCAGAAATCAATTCACTCTCCTCGACAATATAGTCTTGTTGGTAGGAGGAGTCCGCATTGAAAATGAGTATGGTGTTTTGGGCGGATGAAACAGCCTCTTCTATCAGTATGGCGGGGATGCCTGTCGTGTCTTCGATGAGGAAATCGTAGCATTTCCACTCTCCTTGTATGCCTTTGTCTGAGCATGATGTGGATAGGAGAAGGAGGCAAGCGATCGTATATAGTAAACTCTTGGGGAAACTCATTGTTTTATTCATGTTATTTTTCATTAAAATGTCATGCAAAGATAACTCTTTTCAACGCAATAATTTGGCAAAAATCGCTATATTTGTCCATTATAAATTTGAATCATGAAGACAGCTCTTTTCATAGACCGTGATGGTACACTGATTGTGGAACCACCTGTGACATTCCAAGTGGATAATTTGTCGCAAATGACCTTTTTGCCAGGTGTGTTGCGTAACCTATATTTCATTCAAAAGAACCTCACCTTCGAATTGGTGATGGTGACCAATCAAGATGGTTTGGGAACATCCGTCTATCCCCAGGAAAACTTCGATGCCGTACAGGGCAAGATGTTGGAGGTGATGGAGGGTGAGGGTATCCATTGGGACAATATCCATATCGATAAATCATTCCCTGAGGATAACCTTCCGACCCGCAAACCTGGTACAGGTATGTTGGGCCAATACATGGACGGTTCATACGATTTGGCGGGATCCTATGTGATCGGTGACCGTTTGACCGATGTGAAATTGGCGGAGAATTTGGGATGTAAGGCTATCTTCATCGCCCCTTCCATTGAGGAGGGTAAGGAGATGTTGTCCAAGGAGAACTTAACCGCGGCTTGCGCCAAGGTGGTGACCGGTTGGGATCAGATTTCAGAGTTCCTATTCGCGGGAGAGCGTGTCGCTACCGTGCAACGCACCACCAAGGAGACCGATATATTCGTCCAATTGAATTTGGATGGAACCGGCAAGTGCGATATCTCTACTGGATTGGGCTTCTTTGACCATATGTTGGAACAGATCGGAAAACATTCAGGTTCTGATTTGACCATTAAGGTGAAGGGAGATTTGAATGTGGATGAACACCACACCATTGAGGATACCGCCATTGCGTTGGGCGAAGCGATCTTGAAGTGCTTGGGTAATAAGCGAGGCATCGAACGATATGGCTATTGCTTGCCGATGGATGATTGCTTGTGTTCCGTGGCTTTGGATTTCGGCGGAAGGCCATGGTTGGTGTGGAATGCGGAATTCAAGCGTGAGTATGTGGGCGATATGCCGACGGAGATGTTCCTTCACTTTTTCAAATCGTTAAGCGATTCCTCCAAGATGAACTTGAATATCAAGGCGGAGGGAGAGAACGAGCACCATAAGATAGAGGGAATATTCAAGGCGTTGGCTCGCTCTATCAAGATGGCGGTGAAGCGCGATATCTACAAGTATGAATTGCCTTCGACGAAGGGAACGCTTTAAAGCCCACGCATTTCTGCGGGAATAACGATAACATATCCGTTTTTTATGTAAATTCGCGAAGTATGAACATTTCGGACAAATCAATAGAGGACTACATTCTGTCGCACATCGACAAGGAGCCGGAGACGCTTGCGTGGCTAACTAGGGAGACGCATCTGCGCACTTTGAAGCCTCGTATGATTTCAGGTCATCTGCAGGGCAGAATGCTCAAAATGTTTTGTTCGATGATGTCCGCCAAGCGTATCTTGGAGATCGGCACCTTTACGGGGTATTCCGCTATCTGCATGGCGGAGGCACTTCCGGAGGGAGGCGAACTTCACACGTTAGAGATCAACGACGAGATGGAGGAGTTTTTGGATGGTGTTTTCCAACGTTCGGGATTGTCCGACAAGATACACCTGCACATTGGTGACGCCTCTGCCGTCATCCCCTCCTTGGAAGGCGATTTCGATGTCGTCTTTATGGATGGAAACAAAAGACATTATGTCCAATATTTGGATGTCGTTTTCCCTAAGTTGAGGCTGGGTGGATTGATCATTGCGGATAACACCCTTTGGGACGGACATGTCTTGGAGGATTCGAAAGATGCACAAACTGTTGGTATTCAACAGTTCAATGATATGGTGGCCGCCGACGAACGTTTGGAGAAGGTAATAGTTCCAGTTCGTGACGGTATGACATTAATTAGAAAAATAAAGGAATGAAAAAAATTTTATGGCTGGCCTTGTCTTTGGCGATGATTTGCGCTCTCTCCTCATGTAAAGATGATAATCAGACGGAGGTGAGTGATACCGAGTTGGCAAGGTCGAATAAGGAGGCTTGCGAAAAGTTTATGAAAGAAAAAGCGAATGAGGCGGGTATCTTATCCGACCCTTCCGGTCTTTTGTATTCCGTTAAGGTGCAGGGCGAGGGTGAGAAGCCTGTTCCTTCCGATACGGTGGCGATCTCCTATGTGGGAAAAACCTATAAGGGGCAACCCTTCGTCGCCGCTACCGATACCGTTGCGTTGGTGGACTTGTCGGATGGCTTGTATATCGGTGTGCGCCACATGAGGGTAGGAGCCGAATACACATTGTACATTCCATATTATCTTTTGTTCCGTGCCACTAAAAAGGAGTATAAGTACAAAGATGGCGACAAGGAGAAGGATGTCGTGGTGTTGCCATATTCGGCCACCATTTTCGATATGAAATTGGAAGGAATCATTAAAGCAGAGGAAAAGTAATAACTCATAATCATATAGCATATGTTGACGTTGAAGGTAATCACGGAGAATCCAGAGGAGGTTGTCCGTAAGTTGGCGAGAAAGCATTTTGATGCGAAAGAGCCTATCAATAAAGTTTTGGAGTTGGATAAGGTAAGACGCTCATCCCAAGCGCAATTGGATGGCGTTTTGGCTGAGATCAACTCATTGTCAAAGAGCGTAGGCGCTTTGATGAAGGAGGGTAAGAAGGATGAGGCTGAGGCTGCGAAGAGCAAGGTGGCTGCCTTGAAGGAGAGTACCAAGACTTTGCAGGAGAGCATGGATAAGTCCCAGGAGGAGATCAATGCTATCCTTTATACCATTCCAAATATGCCTTATGATGAGGTGCCTGATGGCAAGACCGCTGAGGACAACAAGGTGGTGAAGATGGGTAACGAGATCCCTAATTTGGGAGAGAACCCAATGCCACACTGGGATTTGGCGAAGAAGTACGATTTGATCGATTTCGAGTTGGGCGTGAAGATCTCAGGAGCAGGTTTCCCTGTATACAAAGGATTGGGCGCAAGATTGCAACGCGCTTTGATCAACTTCTTCCTCGATGAGGCTCGTAATGCGGGTTATTTGGAGATTATGCCGCCAACTGTGGTGAACCAAGCTTCTGGTTTCGGTACAGGACAGTTGCCTGATAAGGAGGGCCAAATGTACCACTGCGAAGTGGACGACTTGTATTTGATCCCTACTGCAGAGGTTCCTGTCACCAATATTTACCGTGATGTAATTTTGGATGAGAAGGATCTTCCAATCAAGAACTGTGCCTATACGCAATGTTTCCGTCGTGAGGCCGGATCTTACGGAAAGGATGTCCGTGGTTTGAACCGTTTGCACGAGTTCTCTAAGATTGAGATCGTCCGCATCGATACCCCTGAGCACTCTAAGGAGTCGCACAAGGAGATGTTGGCGCACGTTGAGAGCTTGCTCCAAAAGTTGGAGTTGCCATACCGTATCCTCCACTTGTGTGGTGGTGATATGAGTTTCACAGCGGCTACTTGCTTCGACTTCGAGGTGTTCTCCGCTGCGCAACAACGCTGGTTGGAGGTTTCTTCCGTATCTAATTTCGACACCTATCAAGCCAACCGTTTGAAGTGTCGTTACAAAGGTGCGGACAAGAAGACACAACTTTGCCACACTTTGAATGGTAGTGCGATGGCGTTGCCTCGTATCGTAGCCGCTTTGTTGGAGAACAACCAGACACCAGAGGGCATTAAGGTTCCTAAGGTATTGGTTCCATACATGGGTTGCGATATCATTAAATAAGCGTTTGTTACAAATAGAAGAATCCGTTCGGGTAAGGGCGGATTCTTTTTTTATAAAAAAAGATAAATAGTATGAAGAAAACAGCATTTTTGAAATGGTTGGGCATTGGCGTGCTTTTGGTAGCCTCTTTCGCTTGTGGTAAGGAGGATGACGATGATTTGGACAATCCGCCTGCCAAGGAGGAGCAGAAGCCTACCGCCGCGGATCCGACGCCTGACACCAAGGGGCAGTTGCTTAATTTGGTGGAGACGCAAAGCCTTCGTTTTAACCTATGGGCCTCCTCTTCAGTTGCTTGGGTCGGCTCTTTCAATGGAGCCAACCTTCCTATTACCCAATACATTGATTATGTGAAGGTGTCAAGTTATGATGAGAGTTCCAAAACTTTCAAGGAGGAGTGGACCGACGAGTTCGACTCTTTCAACACCACCCGATGGGCGAAGGGTAATTGGAAGATGGATTTGGTGCAGTTGAGCGCCGATAATGTTGTTGTGGAGGATGGATTTTTGAAGTTGAAAATGACCAAGCAAGATGTTGATGGCGTGAACAAATATTATGGTGCGGAGTTGTATTCCAAGGAGTCATTTAAGTATGGCCGCTTTGAGGCGAAGATGAAGATGGCTTGCGCGCCAGGTACCATCTCTTCCATGTTCTTGTATTACAACAATTCAGACAAAGGTGGTACTTATCAGTGGAATGAGTTGGATATCGAGGTGTTGGGTAAAAACACGAAGGCTTTTCAATCCAATATCATCACAGGTAAAAAGAATGCTCAGGTGACAACAGAGAAGATTCATTCCTTGCCTTTTGCGGTGAACGATGATTACCATGTTTATGTGATGGAGTGGACTCCTGAATATGTCTTGTGGTCAATTGATGGTGTGGAGATGAGACGCACAGTGGCGAAATAATTCGGTATTGTTGCCAATAAACAAAGCGGGTATGTCGATGACATATCCGCTTTGTTTTTCCGTTGTTTCCTCTTTGCTACAAGTTGGAGAGAAATGCGGGAACCCTATAATTGGGACACCCTTCCCATAAACAATATAATACCCGACTTTTTATCTCTAATGGCATAGTAGAATGGTCTATCCACCTTCATGTAACGAATTATTTCTTCCTCTGGTTCACATATTGAGATTGTAGTGTAAGTAACTGCGCATGCGGCTTCGGTTCCGTTTTCATCGACATTGATGGTCGTGTTTTGTAAAACATCGTCCAACCTAATCTTCTCACTGATACCATCAAACTGATTTGCTTCCCAGATTTTGACTATTTGACATCTTTTAAGCGCCTCCTTTATACTCCTGTTATTGCTAGTTTGAAACAGAGGCATCTCCATAACCACTTCGGTAGATATTTTCGGATCGTGCTTGGGTTTCAACAAGCTCCAATCGACCATTCTCTCGACCGTTTCCAAAGAGACCCCCTTTCGTGGTAACACCACCGTCATGCAAAAGGTTCCATTCCCGTAATTTAAATTCAGCGCCTGGTAGGATTCGTTCTCCACATACTCAGGGTCACGAAAGTTGTTTTTCATGAGTCTTGTCATACATTTGGTTCCATCCATGTTATGGAACTTTGTCTCATGCGATTCTAACGAAAATGAGTTCTCCCACGCCGCTTTGAAATAGGTGGTGTTGTTTAGTGCCAAATCAGTGAGTGGCGTAACCGGCAGATTAAGATCCTTGATCTTACCATGGGTCATTTCCTCAGCCCAATCGCAGATGGCCTTATTGGCGCCTGCCAAATCGTGCTTGAAATCAAGATGGCCAATGGATGCGTAGTAGTTATCCCTCATCGAGTTTAGAAAATCTTCTTTCACAAGAAATCCTTTTTGGATCCACACCGCATTAGCCAATTCCAGGGAAAAATCATCGTAGGGAGAGGAAATAAGTGTTCGAATGACTTTTTTGTAATAAGCAGCAACTTCCTCCTTGATACAATCGTTTCCCCATCCCAATGCATTGGCCATTTCTCTGTAAACCTGGTCATTACCACCACCTGCGAGCATAGCGGTTGCTATCTCCAAACTGATGGGCGAAAAAACAAAATTACCATTCTTTTCTTCACGGACCAACTCTCGATAAAGTTTGCCGGCGAATTGGTTACCACGTATGACCATTTCCTTCTCCTTTTGAGACAATTTCAAAGGAATGAAGGTGTCTGATTTCTGCAAGAATGTCCACTCTTTCAGCTCCTGCTCCGCCATCTTTGAAGCGGTGTCAGGGGCCATTGTATCAAAGGGATAAGTTGCATCTTCCGCTCTTTGAGTAGCCCCATCCTTACCGCATGAGAAGAGACTAACGGTCAATATGAACAGCGTGAAGAAATTCAAACATTTTTTCATGAATCATTTACCAATTAATTCTTTTGTTCATCAACACCCTTTGCGAAGCTTTGTCGCCTTGGGCGGCTGCCTTTTTGTACCAGGCGATCGCCTCTTTATTGTCTCGTTCCGTGCCGTAGCCATTGTCGTAGCAGACCGCAAGGTTGTGTTGCGCGTCCACGTGTCCGTTCTCGGCTGCCTTCTTAAACCAGTAGAAGGCCTGCTCGTAATTCTGCTCTATGCCGTTTCCTTTGTAGTAGCAGATGCCTAGTTTGTATTGGGATTGCACCTCTCCCTGTTCTGCCGCTTTGCCGTACCACTTTACCACTTCGTTTTGGTTGACCTCCACGCCTAATCCATGCTCATAGCTGTATGCGATGAAGAATTGTGCCATCACATCCCCTTGCTCGGCTGCTTTTCTGAACCAGTTGGCCGCATGGGAGAGATTCTTCTCAATGCCGTATCCGTTGAAGTAACAGAACCCGAGATTATATTGTGCGGTAATATGACCTTGTTCCGCCGCCTTGTTGTACCAGTTGACCGCTGTGGAGAGATCCTTCTCCACACCCCAACCATTGTAGTGGAAATTGCCGAGGTTGCATTGCGCTGCGGCATGATTTTGTGCGGCTGCTTTTTTGTACCACAATGCCGCATCTGAATGGTCTTTGCGGAGGCCTTCGCCCCTTTCGTAACAAATACCAAGGTTGTATTGTGCCTCGACGTTGCCTTGCTCAGCGGCGCTACGGTATAGTTTGACGGCTTCGTCCATGTTTTTGGTCACGCCCACGCCGCTTTTGTAGTGGCTGGCCATCTTGCATTGTGCCTCCACATATCCTTGATCTGAAGCCATTAGATACCAACGACAGGCTTCCGTGTGGTTTTGCGCGACGCCTCTTCCTTGTTCATAAAATTGTCCCATCTTGTATTGCGCCTCGGCATAACCTCTCTCTCCGGATTTTTGGTAGAGTTGAATGGCTTCTTGGAGGTTCTGTTCCATGCCGGTTCCATTCTCTAAACAATTAGCGAGCAGGTTTTGGGCTTTGGAAGATTGCTGTTCGACCGCTTTTTTCAGCCAATAGATTGCTAAACTCTCGTTGACACTGCCGCCGATTCCTTTGAGATAGCATTCCCCCAATTCACATTGTGACTTGGCGTGGCCTAAATCCGCACCGCTTCTGTACCAAATGATGGCTTCGTCCATGTTTTGGGCGGTCCCCAATCCTTGCTTATGACAGTTTGCGATGATAAAGTGCGCTTCCGCATCGTTTTGTGCGGCCGCTTTTTTGAACCATTGGATGGCTTCTTGCGGATTCACTTCCACGCCTCTTCCTAATTGAAGGCATTGTCCGTAGAGCCTTTGCGCCTCTCTTAGTCCGAGGTCCGCTGCCTGCTTGATTTTAGGGCGGGCTATTTCGTATGCCTGGTTGTCGTATGCGCTTGAACCCTCTTGCCATAGGGCGTATCTTCCTTTGACACATTTTTCGCAGATAAGTAGGGTGGTGTCACCGCACTTCACACATGAATGATTTGCTGTGATTTCTCCGCAATGGGGACACCCGACTTTGAGTGTGTCTGAACATGTGGAGCAGAACTGATAGATGGTCGTGTCTTGGACTGATAGTGTGTCTGGTGTTTCCAAGGCACTTCCGCAAATATAGTTGGCGCTACATATTAACAATAATACTATGCGTCTTACGTATGAACCGTCGTTCATAATGGTAATAGATTAATAATGTGTTAATAACGGTTGCAAATATATAAAAAAAGAGGGATAAAACATATCCCTCCAACTTTTAGCCTTTGATTTCTATCTTTGTTTCAAAGTCATTTACGGTATAATCCGGCGATATGCCACCAATTCGATAGTGGTCCGATGTTGTCTCGCAATAGACATATTTGCTGCCGTTGTATTCGATGGTGACATCCTCCACCTCCTTTTTGTTTTGTAGGAAAGCCTTCCATCTCTGGTCATATTCTACGCAGATGGCCGCATGTCCAAGCTTGTAGGATAGCAGGTAAAGCACATTGTAGCCCATTAGGTGGAATAGTGTGACAGCAAGGAATGACTTGCAGTCACAGTCTCCGTGACGATCATACAGAGTCTCGTCAGGGAAGCGGATGTATTCTTTCGGATGTTGTATCTCAGGACAATCCTCGTCGTAGCTATATTTGACATTGGGTTCTTGCACGAAGTCCAATACGAACTGCAGTTTGTCTAGTTCGCCCACATTGTTTTTGCTACACTCTCGGTTGATGTACTTGACAATTTCCGCACAATGCAACAGCATCCAAGGATTGTTCAGCATGTGGAAATACATTTTGCGCAAATTGCTTTCTATACCATTGTTGTTAGGGATAGCGAAAGGATTGGACATTCGTTGCTCCTCTATCTCCTTCTTGTCGAATTTGAGGGGTAGGTGTCCTTTCAATTGGGTCTTTCTGGCAGAATCCAATTTCCAACTATAGGTGATCTTCACCGCGTCTTTGCCATAGTCTCCATAGCGTAAGATACCGGATGCTCTCTTCTCCTTCTCTTCACGGGTAAGTAGTTTGTAAAGCAGAAAGATGATCAGTATGGTTTGGATGGTTAATAGGATTTCCATAATTGGTTTCGTGTGAAAATGAAAGGCCATTCGATGGGGAATGGCCTTTCAGAAATTTTAGAAGTTCAATTAGAATGCCTCTACGATTGGCATGAAAGTGTCAGCCTTCAAAGCTGCACCACCGATCAAACCACCGTCGATATCCTTTTGTGCGAACAACTCAGGAGCGTTGCTTCCCTTGCATGAACCACCGTAAAGGATAGAAGTGTTGTCAGCTACAGTAGCGTTGTACTTAGCAGCGATAGATGCACGGATGAAAGCGTGTACCTCTTGTGCTTGCTCGCTAGTTGCGGTCAAACCTGTTCCGATAGCCCAAACTGGCTCGTATGCGATTACACACTTGCCGAAATCCTCAGCGGAAAGTGTGTAGATAGCAGCCATTTGACCCTCGATAACTGACTTGAAAGTGTCGCTCTCACGCTCCTCTTTAACCTCACCTACACAGAAGATAGGAGTCAAACCGTTAGCGATAGCCAAGTTCAACTTCTTGATCAAAAGCGCATTGTCCTCACCGTGGTATTGACGACGCTCAGAGTGACCCAAGATAACATACTTAGCGCCAGTTGAAGCAACCATGCTTGCGGAAACCTCACCTGTGTAAGCACCCTTATCGTTTGCTGAGCAATCCTCTGCGCCAACACCGATGATAGAACCCTTAACAGCCTCAGCGACAGCAGCAACAGAGATGTATGGAGTACATACAACAACGTCGCAATTTACCTTCTTACCTGCCAAAGCATTCTTCAAATCAGTTGCCAAAGCAACACCCTCTTGGAGACTGGTGTTCATCTTCCAGTTTCCTGCTACGATTTTCTTTCTCATTGTAATGAAATATTAAAAATATGATACTGTTTAAAATTAGTCTTTCTTCTTCTTGCCCATCACCTTCGAAATGATGAAATCAAGGGCGAATACCAATGCCAATGTTGCCAAGAAGGCAAGCAATGATTTAAATACGACCTTCCACTCGTTGGCCTTTTGGACTTGTCCTCTTGCGGTACCCTCCAAAGGTTCTGTGAAGGTTGGCATGTTTTTGTTGCTCCACTTGTTGATGACCACGCCATCCTTGATGAGCACCAAACCTGGGTTGGAACGGACGATGGTCTTCAACGTGATCTCGTCGCTGTTGACGAATGGATAGCCGTTGCCGTCTTTGCCCCATTCCATCTCGTTTTGGAACTCTCTCATCTCTTCGGTTTCCAAGCCGGTGGCGGTCATACAGTAGAATCCGTAACCGTTTTGCTTGGCGAAATCGTATATGTTGTTGATTTCGTTCTTTTTATTGGTGGCGGCTTTCTCTACGCGGTAGCAGACCATCAAGAAGGTATAACCTTCATTTTGAAGCACCTCTTCGGTGATGTCGCCCATGTCTGGGTGTTCCATTGAGAAGTCGTGGATAGGTGGTTCGTATCCCTTCTTGATCAACTTGTTCTTTGAATCGACGAAAGTCCATGAATTATCATCTTTTGGATAATTTTCCAAAGTGAACTCCTTTTGTACGCCATTCTTCTCATAAACGAGAATTGTCTCGAATTCATCCTCCTCGGCGCCTTCCGGAACCTCCATGGATTGGATGATGTTGGTGCCATTCTTGTATGGACGGAAATCGATGACAGGCAAGTTCATCAGACAGTAGATTGACAATAGGACGGAGAATGCTCCCGCACAGATTGCGATCAACCAGTCGGTACGCTCGGTAAAGAGTTTAGGACTGTGTTTGCGCCACATGAAAGTGAGTATTGCCATAGCGGACAATACGATGTTCTTCCAGAAGGTTTGCCAGTTTGAGATCACCAATGCGTCGCCGAAACAACCGCAATCGGAAACGGGGTCCGCGATTGCGATCCACAATGTCAAAGACGTCATGAATGCCATCATCAGAAGCGATAGAATGGAGGTGGATTTGATGTTGGTGCCCAGTAAGAGGCATACGCCCAATGTGAATTCGAATGCCGCCAACGCGATACCCATCACCAATGCGATAGGGGCGAAGAAGTCAAGCCCCATGGCCGATAAGTAGTCTTGTATTTTGTATGTTGAACCGAGTGGGTCCACCAATTTGGAGAAACCGGAAAACACAAATACCATGCCGAGCAGTATTCGTGACACAACAACTATTATTCTCTTAATTGAATCGTTCATACTTATAATCTCCTTCAATGATATGATGATGCAGTTCTTAATCTTTGAAATCTATTTTAATTAATCCGAATAGCGCATAGTTGACCATGTCCATGTAGTTGGCATCGACGCCTTCGGAGATCAATGTCTTGTTTTGGTTGTCCTCGATCTGCTTGGTTCTGTAAAGCTTCATCAATATGAGGTCCGTGTAGGAGGTGGTGCGCATCGAGCGCCATGCCTCGTCGTAGTCGTGGTTCTTGGCCAACATCAGATCCACTGTTTTCTTCATGTGAATATCGTACAGTTCAACCGCCTCTTCGGGCGTGATGTCCGAACTGTCCGCATAACCCTTCTCCAACTGGATCAATCCCATGATACCGTAGTTGACGATGGCGATCAATTCAGCGCGGATACCCTCGTTGATCTTCGCCTCGCCAGTCACCTCCAAGGTGCGGATGCGGTTGGCTTTGATGAAGATTTGGTCGGTGATGGATTCCGGACGCATAATGCGCCAAGCAGCTCCATAATCCTTTAACTTTTTGCTGTAAATATCCTTGCACACGCTGATGACAGCGTCGAATTGCTCTTTTGTATTCATTACCTTCGGTTTTGTCCGGTTATTGGTTGAACATATCCTTGTTGTAGAAAGCCAACACCTCTTGGATGGCGTTGTATGCTAGCCTTGCCGGAGAGTTTTCGTTGATGTCCATCGCCGCCTGATATTCATTGAGGGCGCCCTCCCAATTTTCCCTTTTCCGGAACAGGTTTCCCATCAGGAAATGTGCCTGCTCGTTTTCTGGGTGTTCGGAAAGAAAGCTCGTTAACGACTCTTCCGCCTTGTCGAAATCCTCTTGTGCGATGAGTTGCTTGATGTCGTCTATCCCGATCATTTAGCCGTCTTGATTCTGTAACGGCATCTGATCTTGCCGTTTACCATGCTGGTGAGTTTGCTGCGGTTCATTTGGCGTCTGATAGGGGAGATGTGGTCTACGAAAACCTTGCCTTCCAAGTGGTCGTACTCGTGTTGGATCACTCTTGCCTTGTAGTTCTCGTACACTTCGTCGTGCGCCTCCATCTTTTCATCAAGATATTGGATGCGGATTTTAGATGGTCTCTTCACGCTCTCGCTGACGCCTGGTAAACTGAGGCAACCTTCGTCGCAAGACTCCATCTGCTCTCCGTATTCAACAATCTGCGGATTGATGAATACCTTCTTGAATCCTTTGTATTGGGGATCTTCATCCGCCAAGACTTCAAGGTCGATGACGAACATGCGGATGGATAGTCCGATTTGAGGTGCAGCCAATCCAATGCCTTCCGCATTGTACATGGTGGCGAACATGTCGTCGATCAATTGATTCAAGTTGGGGTAACTGGCATCGATGTTTTGCGTTTGTTCCCTAAGTACAGGGCAACCGTAAACAACTATAGGATATATCATCTTCTTAATGTTTTAATTCTGTTCTACATCATCATCCTTTTACTCTCCATATAGGATTGAAGGATGATTGTGGCGCTGATCTCGTCCACCAAGGCTTTGTCTTGACGCTCCTTTTTCTTTAATCCGCCATCCAGCATCGCTTTATGGGCCAATACGGAGGTGAATCGCTCGTCGTACATGACGATAGGCATTTGAGGCAAACGTTTCTTTAGCGCATTGACGAATGGGGTGATGTATTTCATAGATTCGGAAGGCTCGTTCCTAACGGTTTTAGGTTGTCCCACCACGATGAGTTCCACACGCTCTTTTTTCGTGTAATCCTCGATGAATTTGAGTATGTCATTGGAAGGGACGGTGCATAGTCCGTTCGCAATGATCTGGCAGGGGTCGGTCACTGCGACACCGACTCTCTTCCTTCCGTAATCTATGGCCATTATTCTACCCATTTCACCGCGAATTTACGAAAAAAAGTCGTAAATAATAGCCATTGATTATAAATCATTTATCATTTTACCTCGCGTGGTGTATGTCCGAAGAAATCCTTGAACTTTCTGGTGAAATAGGCGGGATCCGTAAATCCACACTCGTAGGCTATCTCATTGATTTGCAGGCCCTCTTCGTTCTCCTTCAACATCGACATCGCCGCATTCAAGCGGTATTCCACCAATATCTCGATTGGTGTCTTGCCCGTGATGGATTTTATTTTTCTGGCCAAAGTGGATTGGCTGACATTCATGGATTCCGCTAATGTCTCGATGGAGAAGTCGCTCTCTTTGTACTTTTGGGAGATCTCTTCCACCATTTTCTGTAGGAACGGATTCATTCGCTCCTCCTTCTTCTCGATCACCTCCTCCGTAGGAGAGGATGCCGACTCGTTGATGGCCGATGGGTGGCTGATGTTTTGCTGCAACAATCTCAACTGCTGCTTTCTCCTGTTGGTCAAAATATTGTTGACCTTGATTAATAACTCGTTGGAACTGAATGGCTTAGGAATATAATCGACAGCTCCGGACAAGAGACCCATCAAACGGTCCGATTCATCTGTTTTGGCGGAAAGGAAGAGGAGTGGTACGCCATAGGTTCGATCCATTGTGGCCATCTTCCTACTCATGTCGATACCATTCATGATAGGCATCTCCACGTCGCTGAGGATGATGTCGAAGTCGTTTTGTTCTGCCAATCGGATTGCCTCCGCGCCATTCTCCGCGGTAATGACGGTCATGAACCGCTCCAAGGTGTGCTGTATGTTTTGTCTGATGAGCGGATCGTCTTCCACGACCAACGCCGTGTTGCCCGCCAACAACTCCTTGTCCACCAAGTGATCGCTCTCTTGTGGTTGGGAGACGGCGCTGTTCTCTTCGGCTATCTTCTCTGAAATCGGCACTGCGATGGTGATGGCTGTTCCTGCCCCCTCAGAACTTTGGATCGACATGTCGCCGCCTATTCGGTTGGCATATTCAAGGCATAGGCCTAATCCCAAACCGGAGCCCTTCTCTTTGCTGGTTCCGAGGGTGCTGTCCACGTGGCCATTGTTCATCAGTTGGTCGATTTTCGCTTGGCTCATACCGACTCCGTTGTCTGATACGCATACCTTGATTGAGTCCGCCTCTTGCCATGCTTTGATCGCTATTTTTCCTCCCTCCGGCGTGAATTTGACCGCATTGTTGATAAGGTTTCGGATGATTGTGCTGAACATTCTGGCATCAGTGCGCGCACAGTTCTTGATGTCTAAATCATACGATAGGGTCTGCTTTTTCCCTTGGACTAAGCCGCCCAATAGAGCGCTGATGTTCTCCAATGCGTTTTTGATGTTGACATCGGTGATCTTACATTCGATATCCTCCTTCTTCGATTTGGCCCATTCCAAAAGTCTAACCATCTCGTCTTGAAGCGTTTGCGCTGAGGCGTGGACATCAACCAATGCCTTCCTTTTCTCGTTCTCGTCGCCAACATTTTTGTTGACAAGCGTTTCAAGTGTACCGACAATGGCGAACATCGGATTTTTGAGATCGTGCGCAACGACGGATATCAAGCGGTCCTTGTCTTGTAGGGCATGTTGTAACTCCGTGTTTTTCACGTCCAATTCTCGGGTTCGCTCCGCCACTTTCTGTTGAAGGATGATTTGCTCTCTCTTCAAGTTCCTGATCTTGAAGTAGGCGATGGCGCCGACCAACAGTGCCAATAGGAAGATGCTGATGGTCTTGCACCACCAAGTTTGCCACCATGGCGGTAAAACTGTGATTTTCACCTCCCTCGTTTCCGCGTCATCGTGTGAGCCTGAAATGTAGGAGCGAACCTGGAGCGTGTATTCTCCAGAAGGTATGTAGGTGAATTTTATTTTTCGATTTTCATCCACCTCGGTCCATTTGTCTGATAGTCCTTCAAGCCTATATTCGGTGGTGATCTCCTTCGGGAAGAAATTGACCAAATCCACGTTGAAACTGATCTCTGTTTGGTCGTACTTCAGGACGATGCGTTCGATGGACCCATCTTCGCGTGTTGTGTTTTCCACCTCACATTCCCTATAAGGCGTACCGTTGATGGTGCTGCAGACGATGCCGAAGTGGTGTGTGATGATTCCCTCCTCCTTTTTGCTCGGTGACAGTACCAAGAATCCATCTTTCGTTCCGAAAAGAATTCTACCATCTTTAAGAATATAGGATCCGTGCGCGCGGAAACGTCCTGTCCCGTTTGCCCTGAAATCGTATAGGAATCGTGCGAACTCCTTTCTTTCGTAATCTATGCGATAGATTCCTTTGCTGCCGCTGACAATAATTTCCCCGTTGGGAAGGATCTCAATGGAACTGTAGTTGTCCTTTGGCATAAAGTCCAATGTGTCACAGTGGTTGCCATCCTCTGTGAATCGGAGCATGAATTGGTCGCAGCAGACGAATAGATTTCCCTCTTTGTCGCATTTTGCGTCGTTCATGCTGATAGGGTCGTGTGATTTTTGTTTGGAGATATCCGCGATTAACGGGCGTTTCTCCTCTCCGTTGATTCGCCAGATGGAGCGGGTGGTGAATACCCATCGGGTGTTGTTGATTCCTTCGGTGGTTCCATATGCCCACATATCATACTCCTCTCCTCCGAATGGAAGCGAACACTTTTCCCAATGGCCGTTGGTGCGTTTCACATAGAGACCGTCTCCGCCGGTGCATACCCAAATCTCCCCGTTCTTCATGTTCTTCGCCGAGAAGAAACAGTTTAGCGTCGATTTTAGTTCCTCGAATTTCTCCTGTCTGAAAGTCCCTGTCTTAGGGTTGTACACCTGAATACCGCCACCCCAGGTGGCGATCCAGATATTGCCTTCTTGATCTTGTGATAGACATAAGGCATTGTTATTGCTCTCTTGTCCGCGTATCTGTTCGTATGACTTGAGGTCGTTTGTGTGTTTGGTTATTCCCTTTCCGTCTGAGGATATGTAGATAGAACCATCCTCGGTTTCCGTGAAGTCGGTACACATCTTGTAAGGGAACGGAATATCTTGAGAGAGGGAAATGAAGGCTCCCTTATTCCTTTTCAATCGCCAAACACCGGAGTTTTGCGTGGCGATCCATAAGTCGCCATCTTTCGACTCGATGATGCCATATAATTTTGTGATCGCATCTTGGTCGGCTCCGGTAGGGGTGATGTTTACAAAATTGGCATTTTCGATCAATGACTCATCCGTGTACCAAAGTCCGGCGCCATCAGTGGTAAACCAGATTCTTCCCGTTCTATCCTTTAATATGGATGTGATGTTGGAAAAGGGAAGTTTGATCTTATGCGGTTCGCTTACCTTGCCTTGGGCGTCCAAGGTATATTCGATAACCATATTGGAGAAGCAGGTGATGAGTATCTTATTAGGTTCCAGCGCCACGATTTTGCTGGCGTACATATCTCCTAGGTTAAGATGTTCGTCGCGCTCTATTTTGCCGTCAGCGGAAATGATTGTCAAAGTGTTGTAGGCCGCCACCCAGAATCTCTCGTAGTCGTCCTTGTATAAAGAGCAAATAAATCTATTCTTAGTCAGTTCGAAAAGAGGGTCTCTTGTGACGAAACGATCTGCTTGTTTGTCATAGATATAGACTCCGCCCGATGTCCACATATAGGTTTCCCCCTTTTTGCTATTGAAGAATCCTGAAACTTGCTTGTAGTAGGTTTCCTCGAAATCCGCAGGGGCGAGGTTGATGAATTTATCCTCCTTCGCGTCGTAACGAAGCGCAACGCCTAGATGACTTCCTATCAAGACCGTTCCGTCGGCCCTAGTCTCTGAACAGAAGAAGTCGTTTCGGAGAACGGAGGGGTAGTCTGATTTCTCGAAGCGTTTGAAAACACGGCCGTCGAATACGGAGAGTCCAAAATCCGTACAGGCCCAGATGTGTCCCATCGAGTCCTCCGAAAGGTTGTGGACCATATTGGAACTCAATCCTTCGCTGATCGTGAAATGCTCCATCTGCTCCATTCTGTGTGATGTGGAGGCGTATGTCGGGAACACCAGTGTGGAAAGACAAACTGCAATGAGTAAGAGTATCTTAGCCTGATAATTTGTCAATGTCATAGCGATGTGTTTTTCGGTTAATGTTACAAATATAACGCTTTTCAGTGAGATGTGTCCCATTTATTTTTTTATTTCCAACTTTCGTCGGCGATATTGGTCGTTTGGTCGAAAAATAGTGCGTTTTGCGTTAAAATAGGATAAGGAGGTATTGCATTATGAATTTTTATGCGTAATTTAGCGTTGCTAGATTATAGGGTTCTACTCGATAAAGGAATGTTGTCATTTAATTTGTTAAGTATGAAGAGCAGATTGTTATTAATAGGCATTTTCGCTATGTTCTTTTTGACGGGATGTAAAGAAGAGCAGAAAGTTACACCGAATTCTATGGGGTTGAAGGGGAATGTGAAATCTCTCCACTCTCAGACATTTGATGCAAGCGTTGTCTTCGACAATGTAATGGAAGAGAGGATATGGAATGAGTTCTATAAATTCAATCGTAGCGGTTGTTTGACGGAACAATGCTCTTACGATATCGACAATCGTCTCTCGAACAGAAGAGTCCACAAATATGAGGGTGGAAATTGCGTGAAGGAGACCTCCTATAATGGAGAGGGCGACATTTCCGGCGAGAATATAAAAAAGTATGATCCAAGTGGTAATAAGACCGAGGAGGTCCGC
Organism: Paludibacteraceae bacterium; assembly: GCA_045639525.1. Classification (GTDB taxonomy): domain Bacteria; phylum Bacteroidota; class Bacteroidia; order Bacteroidales; family Paludibacteraceae; genus UBA1181. The sequence continues at coordinate 43,037 of JAZUDI010000008.1, forward strand.
CATGATGAGAATGGTAACATTTCTGGCCGTTTTGAATATGAGTATGATAAAGCGGGTAGGGTGTTGGAGTACAAGCACATGGATAGGGCCGGTTCAGTAGATTTTCGAAGTGTCTACACCTATGATGAGATGGGCAATGTCACCAGCGAGACCAATTTAGATGGAAAAGGAGAAGAGTTGTCCAGAAACGAGACGGTTTACAATGCCAAAGGCTTAATACAAGAGACTGCGGACTATACAAGAGGCGCTTTGTCCAGCAAGGTGTTGTATGAATATGATGAGCGTGGATTGCTCTTGTCGACATTGACAGTCCCTTATGGCGCTGAGTTTGTCGCAGAGGCCAAGTGCGTGTATGAATACGATGACCATGACAATTGGATTACAGAGACCATTTACGATGTGAAGAAGAACCAAGTTCGATTTATTACAAGAAGGGAGATTTGCTATTATTGATTAAAAGGCATTGGAAATATAGAAGGCTACAGTCGTTTGATTGCAGCCTTTTTTGTGAGATGAAGAGCGTATTGGTGTGTTTGCGGGAAAAATGAAGGGCTGTCCTCGTGAGAAGACAGCCCTTTATTGTCTGTTTGATTGCGGTATTACAACTGTTCGTAAGGCAACTCAAATGCTTTGTTGGCTTCTGAAAGACCTGCTCCTGTCGCACCCTTCTTCAACCAACGGGAACGTTGCGCTGAAGTACCGTGGTTAAAGGTCTCAGGTACAGCGTAACCTTGCGCTTGCTTTTGAAGGTAGTCGTCTCCGATTCTTGCTGCGATGGCAAGACCTTCGTCGATATCGCCCGCCTCCAAAGAGTTAAACATTTTGTTGTCTTGGAATGCCCAAACACCAGCCAAGAAGTCTGCTTGCAACTCCAAACGGACACTGATTTGGTTGGATTGAGTCTTAGAAGATCTGCTCATCTGTTGGTGAGCTTGTCCTAAGATACCTAATTCGTTTTGTACATGGTGACCAACCTCGTGGGCGATGACGTAGGCGTAGGCGAAGTCACCTGCGGTTCCGAATTGAGCCTTCATGGTTGTGAAGAACTCCAAGTCGATGTATACGGTTTGGTCGCCGGAACAGTAGAAAGGTCCTGTGGAAGAACTTGCGCTTCCGCACGCGGAATTGACAGCACCGTGGAACATCACCAACTTAGGAGCGTGGTAAGTTTTACCCATTTTCTGGAATTGGTCGGTCCATACATCCTCTGTACCTGCAAGGATTTGGCTGGTGAATTTTGCCAACTCCTCCTCTTGTGCGGTTGGTGTGTACGATTGTGTAGTGGTGGTTCCTGATGAAGTTGCTGCTTGGAATCCGGCGTTGATTGCCTGTCCAAGGTTTCCTCCCGATGTGAAGTAAGTGATGGCTGCGATCAAAAGAACACCGCCGATACCCATTCCTGCCTTAGCACCGCCTGATCTTCTGCGGTCGTCTACGTTTGTACTTTCTCTTCTTCCTCCTAATTTCATAACATTTAGTTTTAAAAGTTTTCGCAAAGTTAGCGAATATTCTTGATTTGTGAAAAGGAAAGAGGTATAAATGAGTTTATAATATAATAAGGTATATGTGACAATCTGTCGTTTGACGAAGCGGCGTTCGTTGGGGAAATGACCGATGGGGAAGTGCGTGTGAATGGTTTGGTGATAATTAAGTAGTTGAAAATTAGGTGTATGAATAAAAATATTTAAAAAATATATGAAATATTTTGGAGGGGAATGTGAAATGATATACCTTTGCATCCGCAATCGAGAAACAAAGTATTACAAGCGTGTAAGACAAATTTGCTTTAGAGAGTAATCGTGGTAACGAAAATCATCTACTGAAAATTTCTCGAAAAAAAACTTTAAAAAAGTTTTGCGGATTAGAAAAAAGGTTGTACCTTTGCACCCGCAAACGAAAACAGCGAGGCTGGCCAACGGGTCGGTTAACAGGAGAGAGATCTTTGAAGATATTTGATCGAGACAGCAGAAATGCAAGGGAAAAGGCAGATGCCACTTTAGGTATCACCATCAATTCCAATTAAACGAAAGACGGAAATCGAGCTAGGAAATAAAAATAAAAACAATTCATACA
>JAZUDI010000009.1:0-9535 GCA_045639525.1 Paludibacteraceae bacterium
TGTGACGCCTCGCAGCTCCGGATGGTCGCGGATCTGCTCCACTGGAAGGAATTCCAAGTGCTCGATGGTTCCGTAGTCTTCGCTGAGAATCGCATTGAGGAAGGACTTCATCGCCTTCTCTTCTCCCATACAATGTTTAAACCCGAAATCGGTTTTGAGGTCAATGTACACACCTCTGTTAACTGTCTTCGTCATTTTCAAAACAGGTTTGTGAATAATGGTTGTTATTATCTCTTAATAAGTTATGTGCAAAGATATTAAAATGTGTATTATCTACATAATAAATTGATGAAAAATTTCCCAATCTCTTCGTATCTTTGCACCACAAAATAGAGAGATGAAAGAGAAGAGTTTGTTACGGGGACATCTATTGATGTTGGTGGCCAGTGTGATGTGGGGACTTATGGCTCCATTGGGCAAGGACGCGATGAGTCACGGCATCTCCGGGTTGGAGATGATCACATTCCGTGTGTCGGGTGCGGCGCTCTGTTTCTGGATAGCCAGTTTTGTCCTAAAATTGAAAGGAGAACCGCTTCAGGAGGAGCGTTTAACAAAAAAGGATTATTTGGGACTCTTGGGTGCGGCGCTCTTCGCCATCATCTTTAACCAATGCAATTATATCATCGGACTCAGCATTACCTCTCCGCTCAATGCCAGTATCATGACCACCGTCATGCCTATTTTCACCATGGTGATGGCCTTTCTCTTTTTGCGGGAACCGATTACTTGGATGAAGTTCGGCGGCGTCATTTTGGGCGCTTGCGGAGCGGCCACCTTGATATTGGCTTCGGCCAATGGTGCGATTGGCGGGGGCGTCTTGAAGGGCGACTTAATGTGTGTCGCGGCTCAGTGCAGCTACTCTATTTACTTGACCGCCTTTAAGGGAGTGATACAGAAATTCTCCGCCGTTACCTGCATGAAGTGGATGATGACCTTCGCTACGATCATCGTCCTCCCTTTTTCCGCACCTCAATTCCTTGCCACAGACTGGAGCGCTATTGCGACGGGTGTCTGGTTAGATACCCTATTTGTCGTGTTCTGTGGTACCTTCTGCGCATTCCTTTTTAGCGTGACGGCTCAGAAGGTGCTTCGTCCTACCATTGTGGCGATGTATAATTACATGCAGCCTGTGGTCTCCTGTACCGCTTCGGTTTTATTGGGGATTGGTGTGTTGAGTTGGAGCCATCCGGTGGCCATCGCCCTGATCTTCACGGGAGTCTATTTGGTGAACCGGTCGAGGGCGAAGGGCAGTAATTAAGAATTATGAGTTAAGAATTATGAGTTTGGAGTTAAGAAATGTCAGTCCGGCGGATTTTTTGTTATTGGATGTTCTGTACTAATTCAGCATTACCTTCCCTATCCCATCAAGATGTAGTTCCGCTTTAATGCTCATCGCTTTGAATATTTTGGCAATGGTCTTAATTGTAAGATTACTGCCATTTTCTATCTTGCAAATTTGAGCTTTGTGGACACCTATCATCTCTCCTAATTGTTCCTGGGTGAGATGATTTGCCAAACGTGCTTTTTTAATAGATTCTCCAATCAAAAATTCCTCCACATTTGACTCGTATTCATCTCTTAATTTTGTGCCCTTGGCGCCTAAGAGATTCTCTAGCGCCTCTTCTTGAGAGTATAATTTCATTGTTTCTTTTCCTTTTTAAGTTCGTCTAAATAATTATTTTTAATAACTGCTGCCTTTTGTATTTCCTTTGGGGGAGTCAAATTTAAGAAAAGTTTCCATAAAAGCAAACTTTACAGGTTCATAAATTTAATATAAAAGTCAGAAGAAAACATGTCACCAAGCGGTAACAGTGCTTCTTTTAAGAAATATTTCCCAGGCCAATCGCATCATGACGTTGTAATCCTCCTGGCTGACGATCTGCTCCATGTCTGTCCGTTTGACAATCACGGTTTCCAGGAATTCGTCCTCGTCTGGATTGTTCTTGCCGTATCCATCGACCACTACATAGTAGCAGCTCATCTTGTTCTCCATAAAGGCTGGATTGGGGCTACCCGTGTAGAGTTTCTCCAATTGAAGGACGTTCTCCTGTTTGATGCCCAACTCCTCATCCAACTCACGGTAGAGTGCCTCAAGGGGCGTCTCGCCCGTATCCACCATGCCGGAAGGGAACTCTGTAATCTCCCGGTTGATGCCGTGTCTGAATTGCTTCACCATCATGAAGTCATCCGAATCCGCACCGAGTTGAACGACTGCGCAGACCCAATCAGGTGCTTGCATCGATATGTACTTGCGTTCTACCCCTTTCGGATCAATCTTTCTTGTTGTCTGAATGGTGCCGATGGGTGTTTTCATCATCACTTCCGTCTCTTTGATTTCCCAGTTCTTCATATAATCTTCTGTTGTGTGTCAAAGATACACATAATACCAATAAAACAAAAACAAATTTAGATTTTTTTTGGAAGAAATCTATTTGTGGGCACTGATGATAATTATATCTTTGTCTGTCATAGATTTAGATAAAACACATCATTTTTCTTTGTCATTAAGTTATGAGAAACCATGGATATGTCCGGGTAGCGGCAGCGGTACCCAATGTGAAGGTGGCGGATTGCGCATATAATGCGGACCACATCCTTCGAATGATTCAATCGGCGGAGAGCCAGGGTGTTCAAATCGTTTGTTTCCCTGAATTGTCCATTACAGCCTATACCTGCGCGGACCTCTTTTATCAATCCACCTTGTTGCAATCTGCGCAGCGTGAATTGTCCCGCATTTTAAACGAGACGGCCAAGTCGTCCATCATCTTCCTGGTGGGCTTGCCTTTGGTGCAGAATGGTCGGATGTTCAATGTGGCGGCGGTTTGCCAATCGGGCAAAATCTTGGGCGTCGTACCGAAGATGTATTTGCCTAATTACAATGAGTTCTACGAAAAGCGTTGGTTCACTTCCGGAAAGGATATCACCAGCAATGTGGTGACCCTCTGCGGACAAACGGTCCCATTCGCCTCCGAATTGCTATTTGGCGATGATGAGGTGAAGTTTGCCGTGGAGATTTGCGAGGATGTTTGGGTGCCGTTGGCGCCAAGTAATTTCCACGCCTTGAATGGCGCGCAGATCATCTTCAACCTATCCACCAGCAACGACTTGTCTGGCAAGAATGCCTATCTGCAGCAGATGTTGCAGCAACAGGCCTCCAAGTGTGTGACCGGTTATGTTTACGCCTCGTCGGGCTTTGGCGAATCGACGACGGATTTGGTCTTCGGTGGCAATGGCTACATCATCGAGAATGGACGATTTTTGGCGAAGTCTGAACGTTTTTTATTTGACGAGCAATTGATTATCAGCGAAATAGATGTGGAGAGTCTGAACCTCGACCGATTGAAGAATTCTGGATTTTACAGAGGTAAGACGGATCTCACGAAAGCGTATACCACGGTAGAGGCGCCGTTTCGCGAAATCGAGTTGACGAAACTCTACCGTCCTGTATCCTCCCATCCGTTTATGGTGGCCGAGAGCCAGATGGACGAGCGTTGCAAGGAGATCTTCTCCATCCAGGTGGGTGGTTTGGCGACCCGTCTCCACCATACAGGTATCAAAACGGCTGTGGTGGGTATCTCAGGTGGTTTGGATTCCACCCTCGCCCTGTTGGTGACGGTGAAGACCTTCGATAAGCTGGGCATCCCTCGATCCAATATCTATGGCATCACCATGCCAGGTTTTGGAACGACGGGCCGCACCTACAACAACGCCATCAATATGATGAAATCATTGGGTGTCACCATCAAGGAGATCTCCATCAAAGATGCCTGCATCCAACATTTCAAGGACATAGAGCACGATCCGACCAATTTGAATGTGGTTTACGAGAACTCGCAGGCGCGTGAACGTACCCAGATCTTGATGGATTATTCCAACAAGGTAAATGGCTTGGTGATCGGAACGGGAGACCTCTCCGAATTGGCTTTGGGTTGGTGTACCTACAATGGCGACCAGATGAGTATGTACGCGGTCAATACCGATGTGCCGAAGACCTTGGTGCGTATCTTGGTGAAATATGTGGCGCTCAACGAGGTGGATGATGCGACGAAGGCCACGCTGATGGATGTCATCGATACCCCAGTCAGCCCAGAGTTGTTGCCAGCCGACAAGGATGGAAACATCGCGCAGATCACGGAGGATTTCGTCGGTCCGTACGAGTTGCATGATTTCTTCATCTTCTACATGCTCCGTTATGGCTATTCTCCGAAGAAGATTTTCTTCATGATCATGCAGGCGCAAAACAAGTATGATAAGGCGACTGTTTTGAAGTGGTTGAAGACCTTCTATCGTCGTTTCTTCATTCAGCAATTCAAGCGTTCTTGTATGCCGGACGGACCGAAGGTGGGTTCCATCGCCCTCTCCCCAAGAGGCGATTTGCGTATGCCAAGTGACGCAAGTTTCAATGTCTGGATGAAAGAAATTGAAGAATTAGGGGCGTAAGGAGGAAAACAGTTATATCTATGGCTAGACATTGTATTGTGTCTAGCCATTTTTTTTGTTTGCAATATTGTAAAGGATTTTGTTATAGTCTTTTATGAGATATTTTTGAGTGAATTTTTGGTATGAATTGAGCAAAATTCAAAATAGAATTGAGTAAAATTTATTTTAGTTTTGAGTAAAAATATGTAGTTTTGTGTTTGAATTCTAAGATGACGGGATATGTATCAACGCAAGTATTATCAGATAATCAAGCAACGGATTGGTGAGGAACGGGGAGCCATACAGGTAATAGTCGGACCTCGGCAAGTGGGAAAATCTACGGTTATAGGGCAGGTGCTTGATGACATTGACATACCCTATTTGTCGGAAACGGCAGATGCGATTGATCCCAATAATGGAGATTGGATCTCTTCCATATGGGCAAGTGCTAGAAGTGTCATGCAATTGAGGAAGCATAAGGAATTCCTTATTGTTATTGATGAGATACAAAAGATAAGGAATTGGAGTGAATATGTAAAAAAAGAGTGGGATTACGATACGCGTAACAAGATAAATACAAAAGTTGTTTTGCTGGGTTCGTCACGTCTGTTAATAAAAAAGGGACTCACTGAGTCTCTTGCGGGAAGGTTCGAATTAATAAGGATGGGACACTGGTCGTATAGTGAGATGCGAGATGCCTTTGGTTTTGATATTAACCAATATATCTATTATGGTGGTTATCCTCAAGGCGCAAAGTACATCAAGAATGAGAAGCGTTGGAAGGATTATATTAAGGATTCCATTATTGAACCAGTTGTTTCTAAGGATATCCTTATGACTACCACCATATACAAACCTGCATTATTAAAACAGTTGTTTGAACTGGCATGTGATTATTCTGGAGAGATTTTATCTCTCACAAAAATGCTCGGTCAGTTGACTGACGCTGGTAATGTGACCACGCTATCAAACTATATCGAATTGTTGAACGATTGCCAAGCAGTCACAAAACTTCATAAATTCGCCAATGATAATGCGAGGAAGTTTAACTCCGTGCCTAAATTTCAAGTGTATAATACTGCCTTGATGAGTGCGAACGCAGGTCGTGGTTTTGAGAGGGAGTTTACCGACCCCAAACGTTGGGGGCGGTGGGCGGAAACTGCCGTAGGAGCCTATTTGATTGGCAATGCGGAAGAATATGGATATCAGGTATATTATTGGAGAGAGGAGAACATGGAAGTGGATTTTGTTTTGGAGAAAAAGGGTGAGACAATTGCTGTTGAAGTAAAGAGTGGTAGGAGAACCTCCAATGAGGGGCTTTCCGCTTTTAGTAAAAAGTTTGCTCCAAAAATGGCTTTTGTGGTAGGTTCAGGTGCCTTTAGTTTTGAGGAATTCCTAACTTTGGATTTAGGTGCTTTTTTCGATGAATGATAATATTCGAGAAGAATTAGGGGCGTAATTCGCATAATTTCAAATATTTTATATATCTTTGCATCGTTAAAACAAGAAGATATGTTCAATACAAAGCATCATCATAACCATCATCATTATCAACGATAAATTCGGTGAGCGGTTGTGTATGCGATATATTGAGGCTTGCCGAAATTCGGTGAGCCTCATTTTTTTTTAGAAATAATAATAACAAATATAAATTAGAAAAACATGTTAAGAATTGCAGTCCAGGCGAAAGGCCGTTTGTTCGAGGAGACTATGACCATGTTGTCAGAGTCAAGCATCAAAATTAGTTCAGGTAAGAGAACCCTATTGGTTCCAGCCTCTAATTTCCCTGTTGAGATCCTCTATTTGCGCGACGATGATATTCCACAAGCGGTGGCGAGTGGTATCGCGGATGTAGGTATCGTGGGTGAGAACGAATATGTGGAGCGCCATGAGAAGGCTGATTTGATCAAGCGTTTGGATTTCAGCAAGTGCCGCCTCTCTTTGGCCATTCCAAAGGCGGTGGATTACAAGGGTATCGAGTGGTTCAACGGCAAGAAGATCGCTACCTCTTACCCATACATCTTGCAGCAATTCTTGGACAAGAACAATTTGAAGGCTGAGATCCACGTGATCACCGGTTCGGTGGAGATCGCTCCTGGTATCGGTTTGGCTGACTGTATCTTCGATATCGTTAGTTCAGGAAGCACCTTGGTAAGCAACAACTTGAAGGAGGTTGAGGTCGTTTTGAAATCTGAGGCTGTTTTGATCGGTAACCCTGATTTGAACGCTGAGAAGCAAGAGATTTTGAAGGAACTTTTGTTCCGTTTCGACTCTTATAAGAATGCTGAGGGCAAGAAATACATCATCTTGAATATTGAGAACAGCAAGATCGATGCGGTTTGCCAATTGCTTCCAGGTATGAAGGCACCAACCATCACGCCGTTGGCTAAGGAGGGTTGGTCCTCTATGCACTCTGTGATTGAGGAGAAGACCTTCTGGGACATCATCAGCCAATTGAAGGCGTTGGGCGCGGAGGGTATCCTTGTGATCCCTATCGAGAAGATGATCCTCTAATGAATTAAGAATTAAGAGTTAAGAGTTAAGAATGGGGATTTCCCCAATTGTAGATTCGACTCGTAGTTGAAGGAATATTATGAAGATATATAAATATCCAGCGGCAAACGAGTGGGCCTCCTTGATGGCGAGACCCACATTCGACAATGCCACTTTGTTCGACACTGTCCGTACGGTTTTGAACGATGTGAAGGAGAAGGGTGACGAGGCGGTGAAGGCTTACGAATTGAAATTCGATAAGGTGGAACTCTCGTCCTTGGTTGTGACCGAGCAGGAGATCCAAGAGGCGGAGGCGATTGTCTCCCAAGAGTTGAAGGACGCTATTCTTTTGGCGAAGGGTAACATCCAAAAGTTCCATAGCGCGCAGGCGCAGGAGCTTCCCAAGGTGGAGACCATGCCGGGTGTCACCTGTTGGCAGAAGGCGAAAGCCATCGAGAAGGTGGGACTCTATATTCCAGGTGGAACAGCGCCGCTCTTCTCAACCGTTTTGATGTTGGCGATTCCTGCGCAAATCGCGGGATGCAAGGAGATCGTCCTTTGTACGCCTCCGAACAAGGAGGGTAAGGTCCATCCAGCTGTGCTTTTCGCCGCTAAGACCGCTGGTGTCAGCAAGATTTTCAAGATCGGTGGTGTGCAAGCCATCGCGTCTATGGCATACGGAACCCAAAGCGTACCTAAGGTGTACAAGATCTTCGGTCCGGGCAACCAATATGTGACCGCCGCTAAGCAGATGGTTAGTTTGAAGGATGTGGCCATTGATATGCCTGCCGGACCATCCGAGGTGGAGGTGTTGGCCGATGAGAGCGCGAATCCGCAATTCGTCGCTTCCGATTTGCTTTCACAGGCGGAGCATGGTGTCGATAGCCAAGCCATCTTAGTCACCACGAGCGAGGCGTTGGCGGAGCGTGTGATGGCGGAGGTGGATGTGCAGTTGGCGCAATTGCCTCGTAAGGAGATTGCCGAGAAGTCTGTAGCGAACAGTAAGATCTTCATTGTGAAGAATATGCAGGAGGCGATCGCGATCAGCAACGCTTATGCGCCGGAACATTTGATCATCTCCGCCAATGGATACCGTGAGATCGCCGAGCAGATCGACAATGCGGGATCCATCTTCTTGGGCTATTATACCCCAGAGAGCGCGGGCGACTATGCTTCTGGTACCAACCATACCCTTCCGACCAACGGATATGCGACGGCATACAGTGGTGTGAACTTGGATAGTTTCCGCAAGAAGATCACCTACCAGGAGATCACCAAGGAGGGGTTGAACCGTATCGGCGACGCCATCGAGATCATGGCCAGCAACGAGCAGCTCTTCGCTCACCAGAATGCGGTAACCCTTCGTAGAAAATAGTGATGAGTTTGTTTAATTCATCATTCATCATTCAAAATTCATAATTATCGAAGATATGTTTGAATTACAAAAAATCGTTCGCCCCAACATTTGGGCGTTGAAACCTTACTCATGCGCACGCGATGAGTTCCAGGGAGAGGCCTCTGTCTATCTGGACGCGAACGAAAATCCATACAACGCCCCATTCAACCGTTATCCGGATCCTTTGCAGCTTACTGTAAAGGCGGAGATCGAGAAGGTGAAGGGTGTGGCGGTGAAAAACATCTTCCTTGGCAATGGTAGTGACGAGGCGATCGACCTTGTCTACAGAGTATTCTGCGAGCCGAAGGAGGATAATGTAGTGGCGATTGCCCCAACCTATGGTATGTACGGTGTTTGTGCCGATGTCAACAATGTGGAGTACCGCACGGTCCTTTTGGACGAGCAGTATCAATTCAAGGCGGATGAACTTCTGAAAAAGGCGGACGCCAAGACCAAGGTGATGTGGCTATGCTCTCCGAACAATCCTACGGGTAACGCCTTGGATGAGCGGGAGATCGAGAAGCTCTTGAAGTCTTTCAAGGGAATCGTGGTCTTGGATGAGGCCTACATCGATTTCTCTTCGCATCCATCATGGGCGAAGCGTTTGGCAGAATATCCCAATTTGATCATCCTTCAAACCTTATCGAAGGCGTGGGCGAGCGCCGGCCTTCGTATGGGTATGGCCTTCGCCTCGGAGGAGATCATCGCTTTGTTCAACAAGGTGAAGTATCCATACAATGTGAACATTCTTACCCAAGAGAAGGCGTTGGAGATGCTCCGTAACCCTAAGAAGGTCTCTGACTGGGTGGATATTTTGTTGAAGGAGCGCGCGAAGATGGTGGCCGATTTGGGGCAACTTGCTATCGTGGAGAAGATTTATCCAACCGATGCGAACTTTGTGTTGGTGAAGGTCAGTGACGCGGTGAAGACCTATAACCATTTGGTGAGCAAAGGTATCATCGTCCGTAGTCGTCATACGGTCGTGCTTTGCGGTAACTGTTTGCGTATCACAGTGGGAACGCAAGAGGAGAACGCTATCCTGATGAAGGAGTTGAAAAGCCTTTGAAGATCCCAATAGCATAAAGGAAGAGGGTGTATCAAAACTAATAAAGTTGCGATACACCCTCTTTTTAACTCGTTGAGAATTGGATGGATTTTTAGGAGTGTAAAAATTCAGGATTGTCGCAAATATTCGATTCTCACGAACTGAAATTTTCATAAAAACAA
>JAZUDI010000010.1:0-77980 GCA_045639525.1 Paludibacteraceae bacterium
ACCCAAGGACATCTGGCTGGAAACGATTAAAAACTTAGGCAATATGGAGAACTTGGATCCCGAAATCTACGAAATAGCCGACGAGGCTTTACTGAAACTCATCGAAAAGGCGAAGGTGTCAGCCCTCTCCGAGGCGGAGTACGCCCAATACGAGGCTGAACTAAAGGTCCTCTCCAACAGAGGCACCGTGGAACGCTATGGATTCGAACAAGGCATTAAGCGAGGTTTGGCCGAAGGTAGAGCCCAAGGTATTGCCGAAGGAAGAGCAGAAGGAAGAGCAGAAGGAAGAGCAGAAGGATTAGCGGAAGGATTAGCGGAAGGATTAGCGGAAGGATTAGCGGAAGGTCGTAAAAAGGAAGCGATACGAATGGCCAAGGAGATGAAATCTAACGGAATCGACAAAAAACTGATCATCCAAATCACCCGACTCTCCCTTTCTGAAATAGAGTCCATCTGATTCATTATCACAAACAAAAGCCCCTCGATGACCGAAGACCGATGATCGAGGGGCTTTTTATTACCATTTCAATTGCTTTCCACTACTCCTGAACCTTTATCCTGACGCTACCCGTGTTCGATAAGAACTCAGGCGCATAGAGACACTGTGCGGTGGTGATGCCATTGCTGAACTCACCCGCATGGGTAATCCACAACGGATATTCGAAGACATAAGTACCCTTCGCCAAATGGTCGAAGAAGTAGTACATCGCGGCATCCTTCGGCGATTGATAGAAGCAAGTGCCCTGCGCGCATCGGTAACCTGAAAGCTGTTGCGTAGGTTCCAAACAACTTGCGCGTTGATCCTTCAATGAGACATAATCCATATCCCTATCGGTGCGCAAGGTCACACGAACCACCAATTTGTCACCCACCTTTAGCGTTGACGTTCCATCGATCTTTTTCAAGACCTCCTCGCCTCCTTCGCGACTCGCCAACATCACCATCTTCTCCACATGAAGGGCGCTCTTGTTCTTCCAAACCTTATCGATCTCCTCCTCGAATTGCCAATAGAGGGCTCCCCAAGAGATGTTACCACCCTGCTCGCTCTTCAATTCCACGCGACCCATAGCTGGTTTCACCTTCTCTCCCATCACATATTGGGTGAAATAACCGGTACCCACCTCTTTGTTCTCCGGAGTCACCACCTCGTTACCCATCTTAATGGTCACCTGATTGTCGGTGGAGAGCCAATCGGATCCGCTCAATAGGAGGACATTCAAAGCATCCACATTCGCAATGACATTATCCCAGTTTTGGGTGCGTTTCTGGTTAAGCAACCAAAGACGCATCTCGTCTTGCTCCTCCCGCTTCGGATCGACCATCTCAAAGGCCTCCATGATTCGGGTATGGGTAGAGATGGCGCCATCCGACCATAGATATCCACTCACATTCTTTTGCCAGAACATGCCCATCTCATCCGTTGTTGTGGAGAACTCCCGAAGTGACTCTACCACTGTTTTGGCCAACGACTTGTCACCACCACGATAAAGCGCGATGGCCGCCAACGCCTTGCCGCCGAGAGAGAGATCCTTCCATTGGCTCTTCAACAATCCATAGTAGAAATCGTATGACTCCTGGGCCTTGTTCGCCACCTTTACCTCTGGGAAGAGACTATGGACTTGGAAAAGATACAATTCGTACATACCCACATGGGCATGTTTCTTATAATCCTTGTCATAACGTTTCATCGCCTCGAAAGATCGTTGGAGTTCCAGATCCAGATAGTTCAACGAGGCGGCGTATCCAGCCTTTTTCAACAAAGCGTCATCCACGATGCCCGACTTGCGCAATCTGCCGAAGTTATCCAGTACGAAGAGCGTCGTGTGCTGACTTGGATACATACCTTTGAACCATGAATAGGCACCACTCTCCAAACGGAATTCCATCAATTTATCGAACCACGTGTTGCTCTTCCCTTGCAAATCGTTCACATCGAACAGGGTGGAGAGCCGCTGCTTCATCTCCGTTTCGCTCTTCGCCTCCAATACCCATGGAGACTCGTTGAGCAGGATATTCTTCACATCCTGGTTCTTCTCCAAATTGGAAAGAAGCGTCTGCTTATCCCCGCTCTGTTGTTTCCAAAGTTCTATCACCTTGAAAATCTTCGGATTGGAACGGGCAATGTGCTCCGACATCAAGGAGGCGAAATGAGCCGCCGAATAACTGAGCGCATTCTCATGCTCCACCGTCGCCACGGATGGCAAAGCCTGTACCGCATACCATATCGGATTGGTGGCGAACTCCAACTTCAGGAAGCGGTGGGTAAGCGTATTGGATTGGTTCTCCAATAGATTCTTGAAAGTATATTCCTTGGTGGTCCCTCCGCGCACATAGAGTGGCAACGACTGCGTCACCACCATACGGTCAGATAGGATAGGTACCAGCGATTGCTCCGCATCGGAGAAGTTGTCGGCCACAGCGGAGGTGCGCACCAAAACAGCATCCACCTCTCTCGGCACCTTGAACGAACAGGTCACTGCACCAGTCTTCCCTGCCTCCACAGAGAAACTTGCCTGCTCTTTCGCAATCACTTTCTCCGTCATCGGATCCATCAACAGCATCTCAACCGAGCCCTTTTGGCGCGTCTCAGAGAGGTTGATCACCTTGGCGGAGAGTACGCATTGGTCACCCTTGCGCAAGAATCGAGGCAAATTAGGCGATACCATGAAATCCTTTTGCGTCACCACCTGTTCCGACAGCTGCCCATAATAGAGATCCTTGGTATGGGCCAACGCCTTGAAATTCCATCGGGTAAGGCTCTCCGGCATCTCAAAGGAGAGCAGCACATTACCCTCCTTGTCGGAACGGAGTTGCGGATAGAAGAAGGCCGTCTCGGAAAAATTGGTGCGGATCTGAGGTTCAGCCACTTGAGACGGTACTTCACTTACATCGTTGTCCACCGTCACCATATCACTCTCCTCAGAATCCGCCATAGTATTACCCATCGATTTACGCATCTTCATAGCTGCCATAGGAGCCACTGCGTTCTTAGTGGCGGCTTTCGAGAAAACCATCACCTCGTCAGCCGCCATCTCCTCTACTTCAACATCTCCCCCGGAAAGGCTCATAGATCTCGATTCGTAGTACATATACCTTCTTTTGACACCATTCGGGAACTCGATGAATCGATCGAACCACCACCCTGTCGGATGATTACGACTATTAAACACATGATACAATGAACCTTTGGACCATCGACATGCAGACCAATAAGGGAAATTAACATACCGACTATAATTTGGATGAAATGACCAACCATGTGATCGGATTTGATCCAACGACGCGTCATACATCGCAGCCAAGAGCTCCGCCTCCCTATCTTTCGGCAAAGAGAGCGTCCATGTCTCTTTCGAACCTGGCATCATTTTATCCCTAAAGACAGCCAATTTCAAGGGCAAAGCCTTCGATTCATGTTTCAGTGTAATGTGGAAACTCTCCTGGTGGAGCTTTCCGTCACGAATCAGATAGAGGGTGATCCGCTTCTCCTCCCCGCTCTTTTTCTCCAAAGAGAAGGTGAACGTTTTGATCTCGTCACTCAAATCCACCCAACGGCGATCCTCTTCCCCTTGTTCACTCTCTTCAACGATCAACAAATGAGCATCCTTCAAAGAGGAACCCACCCGAATGGTATGGCTCTCCCCATAAGCCAGTTGGACACTATTCATATTCTCAGTCCAAAGGATGGTCTCCACAGGCGGACGTGTATCCGTCTCTCTGTAAAGAATCACCCCGTAGGAGGCTCTCACCTCGCGCTCTTTAGCGTCCTTCGCCTTCAACGAAACAGTGTACTTGCCGGAGCGCCAACCGTCGGTCTCCGTCTGGATGATGAAATCACCCTTCGCGTCAGACATCACCTCCCCAGACTTCACCACCACACTGTCGCGGAGAATCTCGTAGGAGACGTTCACCACTTGCCCCTCTCCGTTCAAATTGGTGATTTTGTATTTGATGGAAGGGAACTGGTTCATCAGCTCACGCGCTCCCACTGATGACGAGAAGAAGAGCGAGCGGTCTCCGACGGAGAGATAGATGCTCTGCTCGTGCGTCTCTCCATTGGCATCCGTCACCTTCGCATAGGCCGTATATTGATAGAATGCCAGATCCGTATCCTCCTCATCCTTCATCGCCTTAAACGGAATCGCAAAGGAACCATCCGCCTTCATCACCGTCTCGCCCTCCACAAGGGTCTTTCCCTCCCGGCTATTAAGTCTTGGAGACCACCACCAAGGTGACGGAGTCCGCACCACACGATATTCCACCTTCGCCTCAGAGAGCGGCGCGCCCATCAAATAATTGGCCTGCCCCTTCACCTCAATGGAATCACCAAAGGAGAAGATACCAGTCGGACGAGACATCTTTACCTCGAAAGTAGGTCGTTTGTACTCCTCGACCGAGAAATATCGCGATCCATAGCCATTCACCACTATCGAATAATTGCCCGACAAACCATTGGCTGGCAAGACAAAGGAGGAGGCGAACGAACCATATTCATTGGTCGTCATCTTCTGCTCAGAGACCAATTGCCCATTGGCGTCCAAAAGCGACACACTGAATGCCTTATTGGACAACACGGAGGATCCTTCCTGTTGCAAATGGTAACAAATAACCTTATAGTAGACCGTCTGGGAAGGACGATAGATGGATCGGTCGGTGAAAATAGCGACATAATTTCCACTATTGTCCGACACATTCGATTCCCGTTCATACTGATAGGTGCCGTAGTCGTCCGGGGTAAGGAAGCGGTCCCTGCCCTCCTCGACATAGGTGTTTATTTGGCTACGTTTTCCTCTTGCATCCAACCCGATTTGGGCGAAACCCTTCTCATTGGTCGTTGTTTGCGAAAGAGGTTGCTCTTCATAACTATAGTAATTCTTTATTTTCCAAGCCGTCAACTTCACCCCGGATTTTGGAGCGCCGCTCTTGGCATCGACCACAATATAGTTGGAGCACAAAGGATCTGAGAGAGCCGTGGTACGGAGATAATAGAGATTGGAAACTTCAAAGTCCAAACTTCTGTCGCCATTATAGACAATACGATATATGCCAAAGTCGAGAGCCGGTATCTCCACCACCGTATCCTCAGGAATAACATAATTACTCTTTTTCAAAGGGAAGGAGAAATCCGCGACCTTACTCTTCTTCGTATCCCTCACACGTTCCCTGAAATAGGCTATCGGCGTGACATCCAAACGGTAGAGGGAACATTTCAGCTCGGGGAGATTGGCATAATGCAGCTTCAGAGATATTTTGTCGGAAGTATGTGGTTTCTCATTTTCGATGGAAATCTGAACAAAAGCGGTCTGCATCTCATCCACAAGACTCTTCAGTAGGTTGATTTTCACATAATTCGGATAGGCCTTGATACCCTCCTGACAACAATCCATGATGCGTTGAGGAAGTTTGGAATCCTTGGGTAAATGTTCGAAATCCACCCCCTGCTTCCAAGCATCGCAAAGGGCGGCACGTACCAAAACAGAGGCACCGCTTGCCTTCTCCTCCTCCAACAACCGCTCCAACTGAGCGATCTTGTCATCTTGGTTTTTCTTCCCCTTGTGGATATAATCAAGCAACGTCAATTTCGCCTTCACATAAGCGTCACGCTCTTGGTCCTTTGCGTAGAACGTCACCCATTGGTTCAGATATTTCAGACGTTCATCGCCCCTGTCGTCCATCTTTTCACCCAATAGGTTCATGGAGTTAGCGTTTTCGAACATATCGAAGAGGATCAAATCATACAAGGTCGGATAAAAAATACGGCTATCCTTTCCCAATGACAATATAGGTCCATAATCGGCTGACGCCACCTTTTTCAAACTTTCGTTGGAGAGCGCCTCCACGCTGCACTTGCGGTATTGGTCCATAAAAATGTTGGTACTCCACTCATCCATATTTTCAGGCACCTCATCCACCAACTTGGTCCGCTGGTCAATGGCCCAACGGTCTCCCTTGTAGTAACTCATATAGAGCTTTCCGATCAAATAGGTGGCAACGGAGCGCGCCACGCCATCTTTTGTGTTGGATTGGAATGCGGTCAACTCCGCCATACACTTCACGAAAGCGGAATCCTCAATTTCTTGTTTCAAGGTGCCTCGCTTGACGATGCAACGCAATTGTTGGGGTTGGTTGGATTCCTTCACCGCCTGCTTCTCTATGGCGTCTATTTTCGAGATGGCGGTTTTAGGATTACTCCTCTCAATTTTTCCTACGGCTTCCCACTCCGACGCATATTCAAAAGATGAAAATAATCCCCACATGGCTACTGATATTAGCGTAAAACAATATGATTTAATTTTTCCCATAAGCAACAAATTATGAACACTAATATACAAAAAACAACTTGATTCTATAACGGTCAGTGCGGCTATTTACAAAGTATTAAGATAAAATTTGTAAAAACCGCTCCTTTAGAATGGGTAACCCACCGCGAAATGCCAAGCGAAATTATCCTTGAAAACAGGATGGGTGATCACCCACTTACTGGTATTCTGAGCACCCGGCAATGGATTGGCAGGGTTATAAAGCTGCATACCCGCGTCAAACCGCAAGATGAGGAAACTTAAATTCGGACGGATACCCACTCCGACCGACCAACCTAACTCTTTGTAGAAATCTTTGATGTTGAACTGTCCACCCGGTTGGTTTTTATAGGCCTTCACCGTCCAGATATTTCCAGCGTCCGTAAAGGCGGCAAGTTCCAAAAAGGAGGCGAGTTTGTAACGATACTCCAAATTGAATACCAACTTCACATCACCCGTCCGTTGAAGGAAATCCGACTTCATTCCCGAATTATACTTTCCTGGACCCAAGGTACGGGTACTCCAACCTCTGACCGTATTGGGACCACCCGCAAAGAAACGCTGTTCATAAGGCAAGACATCCGAATTGAGGTAGGGACAGGCGAAACCAAGGCCCGCGTGCATCACAAATTGATTATTCCTTTTGGTCAGAAAGATCTTGGAAGCGTCGAATGTCGCCTTCACATATTGGGCGAAGGGCGTGTCGAAGATCTTATACTTCTCCACCCGTTGCTCCTCATCCTCCGATACGACCTTCTTCTTCACCTTCGCCGCCTTGCAGACCAAGAAAGGTAAGGTGCCCGCCATATCGATGCCTCCACGCAGGGTATATCCATTCTCGGAAGCCTTGCGATTGCTGGTATAGACGAACGAATAGTCGGTACGGGTAATGAATTGATCCATATAACTCTCCTTCAACAAAGCATTTTTACCCCTTTCCAAATACTCCTTGAACCAATCCGACATATCCCTCGTGATAACATAATTGATGTTATAGAGGTCAAAGTTATGGGCCATTCTTTGCCTATGGCTTTTCCAACTATATCCCCAATTGAGTCCTAAGACACGGCGATTGTATTCCGGACGGTTTTGCCAGTGGATACTGGCGGAAAAGGAGGTGGTGGAGCCCACCTGTTTGGTGTATTTCTCCGGCAATAATCCAAAGATGATGCGAGGAAACGAGAGGGAGAGCTCCGCGCCATACTCGTAGAAATTATTGGAGAGCAACGTCACATCCTTGTCATCCGATCCGCTGATATGCTCGTAGGAGCCATTCAGCCGCAACAGCAATGTCTCCGACCCCTTGAATATATTCTTGTCGGAGAAGGTGACATAACTGGCAACACCCAAATCTCCCGCGTTATTCGTTCCGTCGATTCCAAACTGGAAGTGGTAAATATTGGCCGGAGAGAGCGAAATCCGCGCATCCAGCATCGTGCTATCATCCGCAACCGGCGAGAAGGAGACTGCCACTTGATCCACCGCACTCAAGGAGTGAAGAGAATTGTAGGTCTTCTCCATCAACAAATCACTGTAAAGGCGTTTGGAGCGGATAAAGCTGTTATAATACAAAATGGAGGGGCGGATAAAGGTCTGCTTTCCCTTCACCACTCTGATTCGCTTATAATCCACCGTATCCTCCCCAGGGGAAAAGGTGTTGGAGATAACCACATCCCGAATACGGTATCTTCGCAAGGCGGGATCTACCCGCATAGTATCCACCCTCTTCGTAGGACGGTATTTCAGGGTGACATCCACTTGGTGGTTACCCACCATTGTATCCACCAAGAAGTAGAAATTATCCTTGTTCAGATAATAGTAACCCTGGTTCCTCAACTGCGCGGTGATCTCGGCGGAGGCATTATCCAATGTTGCGGCCTTAAATGGCTCATTTTTATTAAATTCCAACGACCGGTGGATCGCGGCGAAATCAATCAGCGATCTCAACTCGGAGGGATCGACACCATTCTCGGAGTGGCGGATTGTATAACGATCCTTGGCCCGCACACAATAGGTGACCGCCATTTTTTTGCCATGCTGGTTCAGACAAGAACCCACCTCCGCATTGAGATAACCCAAGTTATGCAACTCCTTTCGGATCTGGGAGACACTTTTGGCTGTCAATTCCGAATCATATATCACCGGTTCGCTACCGATCTTCCTCAAGACACGGTTGATCCATTTGGTAGTATCCCTTCCCGAGAGGGAATAGATATGGAGGCCAATCTTGGCGTTGGGCTTCTGCCGAAGCAACGGCGTAAACTGCCCCTCATACATATTGTTGTCGAGCACCTCGATCTTCACCTTGTCCAAGAGATAATCCCCCTCCGACACATACTTCGTGGCGCTACAAGCCGAAAGGAGAACCATCAGCAACCAACCCAAAACATACCTACTTCTTCGCATCGCGTTCCCTCCTTTCCGCACGCACCGAATCCCGCGGCGCCAATAAATTTGTTCCATTCTCATCCTTGCCGAATGGGAGAAGACCCCGAAGTGTCTTCGACTCCTTCACAAAGACCACTCCTACCCCCTGCGTGTTGTTGGAGTTTCGGTAGTAATCATTGTTGGTATGGTTATAAGCCTTTATTCTCAATACCTTCTTCTTGCCCAATAGATACTCCGCGTCAAAATCACCCAAGAACGAGGCCTCGTTCTCCTCTCCGGATGCCTGCTTCTGGTATCCCAGATTGGTACTCAACAACAACCGGTCGTTGAGCAATTTTGTCGAAACGGAGAGATTCATCTCCACATCGGAGAAATCCTCGTCAGAGGTGCTGAAACCTGTTCCGATTGTCACCTTATCCTTCAAAACGGAGGAGAGCGCATTGTTTAATGCTGCCGAAAGAGAGGAGGAGGCCAAGGAGGTGAGCATCTCGTCGCCTTGCGTCTGACCGTCAGGGGCGTAGAACATACCCAGTCCGATCAAGTAGGCGAACTCACGGATACGGATATCATCAGTCGTGATAATGCTATTCATGTGTTGCGTCACATTGTCGGCGGCCTTCGGAAGGGTGATGTCATAGGTGAGATTCATCTCCGAGAGCGACCCGGAAGCCTTCGCGCTACAACGGACCGGCTGGCGTGTGGATCCCAGTCCCATACCTGAAAATCCCTTGCTTAGGGTGGCAAGGTCGGCGGTCACATCGTAGCAGGCGGTCGCATCGAACTGCAACTTCATAGGGTCACCGTTAAACTGCACATAGGCCCCCTCTTGGATCGTGAACTTCTTCGCCGGAATCTCCGACAATTTGATCTTCACATATCCGCTGTTGACGGTGTAACGGTCATAAATAGAGACCGTTCCCTCCTTATAGGTCACACGAAGGTTACCGTTGCCATTGACCATCGATCCATCCGCCACATTCACATAAAAGGTCGCCTCATCCGTCAACCTCACAGAGATGTCCGCATCGATATCCAAAGGCATTTCTAGGCTCTCCGCCACCGTATCCGCCGCCTCATAACCGGCAGGCTTCACATAGACAATATTGTCATAGTTCTGCACCTCGGTCACCGTTTCGGGCAAAATAATGTTCAGGGTGGTCTTGTCACCGTTGCTGAACTCACCCCGGACCTTCACATGGGTGTCGGTACCCTGCACCGTCAGATTCTTCGCATTGGCGTAGAAGGTGCCCGAAACTGTATTGGACTTCGCCTTGGGGTTATTCAACAATAGGAAGTTATCCATATTGACCATCAAATCATAATTGAACTTTTTGAACTCCTCGTGGGAGACATTTCCCTTCAAGGTCAATAGACGGCCATTGTCATCCCGCAAACGGAAGTGGTCCACACGCACCCTGTTTTTTTCGAACTTAATGGTGTCGGATATGGTATAACCCACACCCGTGTAGTTGATCCTCGCATGAAGATCTTGGAAGAAGAGCCTTCCCTCCAAAGCCACATTGTCGAACTTTCCCTCCGCCAAGATATTGGCACCTACATTTCCCCTCAACTCGCTGACAAAATCCGCCGAGAAGGGGATAAAGCGATCCACGGGAAGAGAATCCAAGGTCATCACCATTTTCAAGATCTGGTCGGCCGGTTTCACCACACCTTGAATCAGCGCGGTACGACGCCCCTCATTGGTCAAGACCATTTTGGAGAGGACACCTTTCCGCTCGTTATTCCAACGCATATCCACCGCCAAGTCACCCCAATGGACGCCCTCATAAACAATGGAATCGAAACGCATGTTGTTGGTTTGGAAACGCATCGCCTCGCCCATCAAGGCACAACCATATAGGTCTCCGTCCAATGAGCACTGTAACGGAACATGCTTACGGGCCAGGGCCGAAACTATCGGTTCAAGGTTCACCCGATCGAAACGGATATTCATCGTATCGCTCAATAAATCAGAGGCGATACCATCAACGCTCAACAAAACATTGTCATCCAAAGAGATTCCTATGTTTTTCACAAAAATCTTCTTCCCCAATTGATGGATTTCAGCAGGTGATGTGCCGAACTGGTAACCCACCAGGGTCCAATCAGCCGCCTGTGTCGTCAGATTCATATTCACCTTGCCTGTAGAATCCAAAGTGGAGTAAATCACGAATGGCAAGGAGCCCTTGATAAAGGTGGAATCAGGGAATGTGTTCGCATAGGCCACACCCTCTACCTGATTGTGGGTAACGATGGAATTGAGTCTGACACGCATCATCTCCGTTGCGCCGGAGGCGGAGGTGTCGGCCACGGCATTAGCCGAGAGCTTGACTTTTGTGCCATCCGCGCTGAGCCGCACCGAGATATCACTGACCTTCCTGTTTTCCCAGCTTAGAGAAGGGAGTTCCAATTTCAGACGCATCGCACGTTCCGGCACGGAGATATTTCCATTGAGGGAGGCTCCCATAGGCAACACCACCCTCTTGCCGAAGAGTTGCGCCCACTCCTCAACACGTTTCACCTTCACATCGAAATCAAAAGAGTCGTCAATGGTCAGATCCCCCACCTGCACCTGATCCAAGACATCGGGCCAATAGGGTTGGAGCGTCTTTATCACCGCCGGATAGATATCGGCAAACTCGTATACGCCAGCCATTTCAGCATCAACAGCAGGAGAGGATAACGACAAACGTCTTGTTCCATCCGCCATTTGACGATGCGTAAGCAAAAGAGGTTCTTGCCAGTGAACGCCAGTTGAGTCGCCCGACACACGAAGCGAATCGACCGACACGCGTCCCAACAGTTGTTTGAAATCGGTTAGCTCCGCGGAAAGACGGGTCGCCACTCGTATATCACCCAGCGAGTCCGCCAAACGGGTAGCCTTCGGAGAGAAATCGTCCAGTTGGGCCTTCACCAAGAGGTGAGGCTGCTCTCCGGTCAGGCCAGCTCCCTCCAACCATACCACGCCCCTCAAATTGGGATCGCCGATATCCACCCGCGAAGCGAGTGAATCGGAGGAGAAATAGTGCGCCGCAAGACGCAAGGTGTCATACGCATAGCCCCGATAGGAGAATTGGGGCAGATAACCACTGAAACGCACATCAGGCATCTGTTCCATCCGCCAATCGACCTGGACATCGGAATTCATCGTGACCTTTCTGAAATCAGCGGATTTCAAAATAGAGTCTAAGGCAATATCACTTAACTGGGCGGTGAGGTCACACCCCAAATAGTTCTCCGCGTGGCGATAGCGCAAATCACCATCAACCTTCAACGATCCGAAAGGCACGGCGAGCTCCGCCATTAGTTTACCACTAGGCAAACTTCCTTTGTAGGTGAAATTTGTGGTCAATGGAAGATAATCAGCCAACTCTTTGCCCTGCTCACCACCAACCACCGAGAGGATGCGGTCGGTGCCCATCTTCGTGACGCGCAGCTCCTTTACCCACACATCATAACGCGTATCTTCCCAAGCCAGACAATCCTCCACTTTCACCCTCGGCGCCTCCAGCCTCAACAGAGAAGGGTAATTGATCGAGAGCTCCTTCACATCAACCGACGGGAAGGTACCCGACGCGGAAAGGGAGAGCGACATCGAATCGGTCAACGACGAGAGTTGCGGAGCAAAACAGCGCAGATCCGCCAAAGAGAGGGAATCCGTGTGAAGATCCAAGCTGTACTGGCCATTATCCAACGCATAGTCTCCCCGCAACGCGACGCTACTCTTAGGGAGCGACAATGTCAGACTCGGCAACAATAGTTGGTTCTCCTTTAAATGAATATCACTCGCTAAATCCTCAACCCGTAGTCCCGACTGCTCACGCATGGAGAGGTGTTCCACCTCTAAATGGAGTTCTCCAGCAGGCGTCATCGCAAAGGCCGCCTCCATCCGCAAATCAGAGCAATCGATGTGCGAGGCGTTAAAAAGGCCATCCGTTTGAGGAGCATCCTCCACATCGTAGGTCACACGGCCATTATTCAAATGAATTGCATTGATTTTCAAGCCGAAAGGTTTACTCGGCTCATCGGCAGATTGCTCCTCCGTGGCGAAAGCGTCAAGAAGGAACTGGTAGTTAAAGTCAGTGGAATCGGAGGCCTTATCGATATGCACGACAAAATCATCCAATTCCACCCTTTTTATTTTCAAATGATTTAGGTTCAACAGCGCCCGAAGGCTCATGTCGGCCTTCACGGTTCCCGCATACAACAGCGTATCGCCCTTCAAATCCTCCACATAGAGGTCTTCGAGAGATAGTCCCCGCAAGAAATCAAAGCCTACATACCCAATGGAGAGTTCCGTTCCCGTCTTCTCTTTCAGCCAATCCTCCCCATAAGAGCAGAGCCTATTTTGCACACTCTTGTTGCTCAAAACAGCCACCAGCAAGATATTCAGTAAAAGAATTACCGCGATGGCCAGCAACAATATGCGCAACGCTCTCTTCACCTATTTTTTCTCAAAATTACTTCCCGTAATGATAACGTCAAACCATCCCTCTCCGGTTAGGAACGACTGGTCCCGACGGCTGTCAAGAGTCCTTACGGAATCCGCCTCTGGGAAGAGATCCTCCATATCGTACTTGAAATCGAAGATACCCGACAAGAAGAGGGTGTTTCTGTCACCATCCAGACCGATCAATTTGGATCGGGTGAAGGTCAACGATCCTGAACGGATATTCAGCGTATCGGTCTTGTAATCTTTTTTCCACTCCACCAGGCAACTATCCTTGCTCTTCAAGTCAAGGGTGAGGGAATCCAATGCGACCAAGTCGAAGAAATGTTTGATCTTCATGGAGTCCATCGGGAAGGTGAATGAGAGTGTACGACGATCCCACTTGTTGTGCCAATCGTTTCGAGTGCGCACATCACCATGCAACGAGAAGGTGACGGTACTATCAGTCACAATAACGCTGGCTGGTTCTGAAGCGTAACGTTCCGTGAACTTGCACGCATCGATGCTGGCCTCGAATTTATCACTTCCACATTCCAATCTTTCATCCAATAGATCTGCATCTGGTTCGTAACAAGCCACTGGCAAGGTTAGCAAAGAGATCCATAATATCTTATTTATCAGCTTCATAACATTCAATTTTTAGAAATCCTCCGTAGGCATAGCCTTTTCTGTTTGAATATTGTTATCATAAGTGGACTCCACCTTGGTCACCTTCTCTCCGGAAGGGCCCACTGGAAATTGGAAGGAGACCTTCAATCCACCACCCACTCTCATCTCATCCATATCGATGAACGAAATAGGCGATTTACCCAATTCGAATCGAGGGAAGACCACCTCCGGATTCACATAAAAGTGGTGACATCTGATGCGAATACCGCCTGATGCGGAAATGGATGGATGGAACACATCCGGCTTACCGATCTCCTCCAAGACATTCCGCTCGTATAATGTCGCCATACGGCTATTTACGATCGAGACAGTGTTGTTGGTCGCCACCTTGAAATCAAAGCTGGCATCCACCTTCACATAGGGCCTTACCCTACATTGGTAGGGTGCGAAGAATACACGCATCGCCAAAGGAATACCCACATAGAAGTTGCGTTGTCCCAAAGCGTTAAGGGAGATATAATCATTCGTGGTCGCGCTCTCTTTTACCAACCAATAGAAGTTATCCCATCCATTCTCCACCATGGCGGAGTGGTTGACGAACCGAACACCTGTCGCAAGCGAGAACCTTTCGTTGCAGAAGAAAAATTCAGAGGTCACATCCAAATGCCAAGAGAGGTATTCAGAGGTGGCTACATTGGCTTCGCAGCTCAATATTTTAGGCAAATTCGTCTCCTTCTCGTCCGGAAAGATAAGACCGTAAGAGACGCCTAAATTCACTCTTGTAGGCACCGCCTCTTCGCTTGACTGAGCGAGAATCGGCATAGCGAACATCGCCAACAAGAGAGTCAATAGAGAAAAACGCTTCATATATTTTTAAAATTTTAAATTCTAACCTTTAATGACAATGGATCGATCTCCACCTTGATCTCCTTACCCATCGTAATAGGGTCTCCATCAATATGGAACTCACCCTCTCCCTTACGGGTAAGCAACACCTCCTTTGCGGTCAACGAAGTAACGTGTCGGCTCTGGTCAAATGTCTTTCGGAAAAGACGGAAAGCCAAGAATGGCGCCGAGTAGATCGGGAAGGTGGAGAGAATGCAGATGTTCAACAATCCGTCCCTGGTGCTGGCGTGAGGTGCGATATAGGCCATATTTCCCCACTGCGCCGCATTGGCGAAGGTGATCAAAAAGGCGCGTCTGCGCAAGGTGAAAGAGGGCCCGATCAACTTGTAGTAGTCAGGCTTATATTTCAGATACTCCCGCAACACCACCTTCAAATAGGTCATGAAGCCACGCTTTCCTTCGGTGGAGAAAGATTGGCTGATATGTGCGTCGAATCCTGTTCCGCAAGTGCAGAAGAAACGGTGTCCGTTAGCCAAACCGCTGTCGATGACATGTTCCTTTCCATTATGAATCTGCGCCAACGCCTCCCTGGCATGCATAGAGAAGCCCAAGTGGCGGGCCAATCCATTGCCCGAACCGAATGGCACAATGGCGAAGGCGGTCTCGGTATGCACCAACGAAGAGGCCACCTCATTCATCGTTCCGTCACCACCACAGGCAACCACCACATCGTAACCCTCTTCGGCAAACTGTTTGGCCAGTTCCCTTCCGTGACCGGCATATTCTGTCTTTACGATAGTCGTCTCCCAATCTTCTTTAAACATCTCCTGTATCATCTGCGGCAAAGCCTTTTTGTCCGCCGTACCTGAGATAGGATTAATGATAAAAGCAATTCGTTTTGGCATAATATTACAACTTTAATTCCGCAAAGTAACAAAAAAAATCGAGATATTATCCACGTTTCTCCCTTTAAAAATGGTTAAACTGACACAAACGGGACATAGGCGGAATCAATAAAAGCGAGGATGCCGCTCAATCTAAAAATAAATCGTAAATTCGCGGCAAATCGGGCCACCGGGAATCGGGCCTCCAAAGGAAATACTTATGGAATATACAATCATCGCCGCCGTAGCGGAGAATCTAGCGATAGGCAAAGACAATCAGTTGATTTGGCACCTCAACGCCGACATGAAACACTTCAAAAGCCTCACCACAGGACACACAGTCTTGATGGGCCGCAACACCTACCTCTCCATCGGCCGTCCATTGCCCAACCGCCGCAACATCATCCTCTCCCGCACCATGCAGACGGAGGACGCGCCAGGCTGCGAAATCATCCGTGACCTCTCCGAACTGGAGAGCGACCCTTCCCTCAAGAAAGAGGAGATTTTCGTGATGGGTGGCGGACAAATCTACCAAATGATGATGCCTTTGGCCAATAAACTTTGCCTCACCCTGGTGCATACCTCACCGGAGGCGGACACCTTCTTCCCCGCCTATCCGGAAAGCGAGTGGCAGGAGTATTCGCGTGAAAGTTTCACCGCGGACGAGAAGAACGACCACGACTATGAGTTCGTGAATTATTTGAGGAAGAGATAACAAACATAATTCGGACGTAGAGACGTTGTGCACAACGTCTCTACCATAATTTCACCACCTTACACAAGGACAGATCCGCAGGAATCGCCTTGCCGGAAAAGATTCCAGGATATTCCAACGACCAATAATGGGAAGGGGATTTCATCTCTTGGGGGAATTGCTTCAACAACAGGTTTTCGAGGGAGAGACCGCTCGTTAATTGCGGCTCAAAAGGGAGTATAACCCCCTCTAAAAAAGTGGTGGCAGGAGGTTCTGTCCCCTCCAATTCCATCAACGAACAGCTTGCGGCCTCCTCATCCACCATAAGGACCGCATTACGCATCCAAGTGTCAGGAGATGTATATATCCTACGAGAGAGATAACCTTTTCGCATTGTTCCGTCTCCTATTCGCCACCCGCCTCCTTGGCCACAATCGGCGTTATCGAATCCTCTTTGGCCTGCAAACGCTCCATCACCTCTTCGTAAACCCGCTCGTAGACATCCAAATGGGCGGAGTACCAGACTATGGCGGAATCGAATTCCGCCTCCGTACAGTGGTGCTTCTCCAACAATTGATTGTAGAAATAGGTTGGCATATCATCCGAAGGAGCACCCTTTTGGGCGAAGGCCGACTGCATGATGTACTGATCCGTCAGGATTTCCACCATCTTCTTTTCGGGAATAATAGGTCGGGAGGAGTCGGGCGAACACGCCACCAACAACACCATCACCATCCCGAAGAAATAACTCAAACCTTTCATGCCTTATCCTTTTCAGGTGTTTTATTTTCATCCTCTTCCGAGGAGATACAATCTCTAAACCAGATGAGCACCACAAATACGCTGACCGTTATCGCGGAGTCCGCTATATTAAATACCGGAGAAAAGAATGTACCGGACGATCCACCTACCCAAGGCACCCACTCCGGCCATGTGTACGAGAAGAGCGGAAAGTGAAGCATATCGACCACCCTACCATAGAAAAGCGGCGCGTAACCGCCTCCCTCTGGCATAAAATGAGCAATCTGATGCATGCTGGAATCGAAGCAGTATCCATAGAAGACACAATCGATGATGTTGCCGAAGGCTCCCGCTATGATAGCAGCCACACAGAGCACATAACCCATCTTTTCGCCCTTCTTCACCAAATAGTAGAGATAATAACCCAGACCACCCACGGCCAAGATCCTCAAAAGGGTGAGGAAGATCTTGTTGCGGAAAATCTCCATACCGAAGGCGATTCCATTGTTCTCAACAAAACGAATGTAGAACCAATCCGTAACCGCCACACTCTCACCTAAGTAAAAGTGCGTCTTCACATAAATCTTCACGATCTGATCCAGGAGCACTATGCCCAAGATCAGAGCGGAAGAAATCAATACCTTTTTTTTCTGTTCAGATTGCACAGTAATCATTATTTCACACCATTTTTCTTGGCATCGATACACAATGTCGCATGAGGTACCGCACGCAATCTCTCCTTCGGAATGAGTTTACCGGTCTCGCGGCAAATTCCGTAAGTTTTATTCTCTATACGAATCAATGCGGCTTGTAGGTGCTGGATGAACTTCATCTGTCTTTGCGCCAAACGGCCAGCCTCCTCCTTGGTCATGGTCTCGGCGCCCTCCTCCAATACCTTGAAAGTAGGGGAAGTATCCTTCACGTCATTGCCGTCCATATTCGCCAAACTTGCCTTCAATGATTCATAATCTCTTTGAGCGGCGGCCAATTTCTCCAAAATCAACTCTTTGAACTCCGCCAACTCAGCATCTGAATATCGTGTTTTCTCTGCCATAATCCATTAGATTTAATGTGATACTTTTTACATTTGCGAAAGTAGATAAATGAGAGGGTTTATCCAAACCTTTTATCCTACGAATTATCAACAATGAAAAAAAATGTTAAAGTTTTCCTTCAAGGACTCAATCGAAAATTTCGTATAGCACAGGAAGCGTCTTCAAATCGCCAAATCCCTGCAAATGAATGGCGTAGTATTCGATTATATGGTCGATAAGCGCCCTACGCTCATCTCGTGAGAAGGTGAAATAGGACAAATTACGGTAATTGATTCGACACAGTTGCTGAAGGAAACGGGCCTCCTGGTGGGCAACATACTGGGTATGATCGGGACGCACAGCCGTGTATTCCGCCTGCCGAAAATCAAAATAGGGAGAATCCGACCAATCGTAGATATTGGGGCCAAATCCTAAAAAGGAGGCCAACCGCACCAAAAAGGCGATGTGAAAATTTGGAACGCCCCGTTCCATATTTTCCAACCGAATCACCGACTCATACAAGAAACGGAAGAGGTACTCATCCTGCTCGCTGGTCTTCAACGCATGCGAAAGCACCTCCGCCAAAAAGAAAAGAATCGTGCTTTTATATGGATCAAAAAGGGAATCGTAGAGGGGATGGAGCGGCTTGATCTCCTTGATCACATGGAGCTCCCTGCTGTTTCGGACATCACTGTCGATCTGGACCAATGAGAGGGGCTGCAAGAGGGAGAATCCCTTCCCGCCACGCTTGCTTCCCGCCCCATACAGCAGGAAGGTGGACCTTCCCAACTCACGGGTATAAAGCGTCAGCATCGTCGCATTGTCCCTATACTTCTTATGGTTCAGCACGATGGCGTCCGTCTTGACATACATAACTGTAATTCAGTGATTATTGGATGACCGTAATGTGGAAACAGAACTGCCCGCTCTCCTTGATGACAAGAAGCTTCTTCTCGTTCCGCATCTCCCCTACCGTCTTGGAGAGGATGTTCT
Source organism: Paludibacteraceae bacterium (assembly GCA_045639525.1). Classification (GTDB taxonomy): domain Bacteria; phylum Bacteroidota; class Bacteroidia; order Bacteroidales; family Paludibacteraceae; genus UBA1181. The sequence goes on from JAZUDI010000010.1 coordinate 18,936, forward strand.
GGATATGCTTATAACTATACGCCCTGCCGTTCGAGACACGGATAAATTCCCAGTAGGAAATATCGAACGACGCACCGTAAAGGTGGCTGGTCGTATCCTTGGTGGCGTTCCGATTTCCCTTGCGGAGACGCTTTTGGCTCTCCTCGGTACGCAAACAGGAGGTGAGGTAGAGCTTGTAGGCGGGCTGCCTGCGCTCCTTGAGTTTTTGCTGGAAACGTTCACTGATCTCATTCAGCACCTTATAGGCCTCCGGCGTCAAATAGGGATAGGAGTATTTGGCCGATTTTTTTCGGTAGCCGGTGGTATCGTTCACATAGACCAATGTGCCGCTCGCCAACAAGGAATCCTTCACCGCCAAGAAATCGGCGTTTTTACGGAAAGGCGCATTCAAGCCGACCGCCTTGCCCGCCGCCACATGCAACTTGTTGGGGTCACGGAGAAATCGGCATCGGCCTAATGTGTGCAGTTCGTCCCAATGTCTGGTCGTATGCGTCTTCTCGCCAGGTTCACTCAACGGATCGTCAGGAAAGAGGTCAACATCCGGCGACGCATTAGCGAAGAATTGGTCCATAATGGCATCGCATCCTTGGCAGATCATCAGCAAAGGAAGCAACAATAACCATATTGAATTTCTAAAATTCATCACCCGACTCTAACTGCTAACTTCTCAAATCTCTTTTGAATAACAACGACGTCTGATATAAGGAGTCTGATCATAATTGCGCCAAATACGGACCGCATTGACATTGCTCTCCAACTGCGGATTGGTGATCGCGTACTTGAAGCCCGCGTCTATATAGGCTTGTGTCAACTTCGTGTAATACAAGGCGTGGATTCCCCGGTTCTGCCACTCCGGCAAGACACCGTTGAGGTAGAGGTCGATCGTCTCCCGCTGGCGCAAAGCCTTGAGGATGTGGACAAATCCGAACGGCAAAACCTTTCCCTTCGCCTTTTGGAATCCCTTCGACAACGAAGGCATGCTGACACCAAAGCCCACCACATCGTCGTGCTCGTCCAGAACGAAACAGACGAACTTTGGGTCGATGAAGGAGAAATAGGTGCTGATCAACGATTCGATCTCCTTCTCGGAGAGTTCGGCATAACCATATAGGTTCTTGAACGCTTCGTTCAGGGTACGGAACATTGACTTTCCATATTTCAAGACATCCTTCTTCTTGTCGAATATCACCGCCCTCACATTGTACCTTCTGGCCAACCCTTCGCTGACGGCCTTCACCTTCTCCGGCACATCGGTAATCCTAATGATATATTGCAGCCAATCCTCGTCTTTATGGAAGCCCAACTCCTCCAACATGGTCGGATAGTAGGGGTGGTTGTAGATATTGGCTATGGTAGGGAGTTTGTCGAATCCCTCGACAAGCAATCCCTCCTTGTCCATATCATTGAATCCGAGAGGACCCTGGATGATGGTCATACCTCGCTGACGTCCCCACTCGATCACCTGATCGATAAGCGCGCGGAGCACCTCTATGTCCTCTATGAACTCCAACCATCCGAAACGAACCTTGCCGCCCCACTTTTCGTTGGCCACCTTGTTGATGATAGCCGCCACACGTCCGGCCAGCTTGCCATCCTTATAGGCCAACCAATAATCGGCCTCACAATGGTCGAACGCCGGATTTTTATCCTTGCGCAAGACATTCATCTCATCAAACTCCAAAGGGGGAACCCAATATGCGTTTCCTTTATATAATTCGTACGGGAATCTGATGAATGCCTTCAAATCCCTTTTTGAATCAACTCTCTTTAATTCTATATTTGCCATACAGTGCACTAAAACTATCGCACAAAAATACAATTCTTAATTGACTTTGCCGAACTATCGTTTCTTAAATCTTATTTCTTCACTAAAAAATTGGTTTTAAGATTTTTTTAATCAGTGAAAATGAGTATATTTGCACCCCGAAATTAATAGAAAAGTAAGTTATTATAAACAAAGTATTTTTGAGATGACTAAAGCAGATATCGTCAACGAAATTTCAAGGACGACAGGAATAGAGAGAGAAGATGTTTTGAAAGTGGTAGAGTCTTTCATGCGTGAAGTGAAGAGATCTTTGTCAAAGAGCGAGGACGTTTACTTGAGAGGATTCGGTTCCTTCATCGTTAAGGCAAGAGCTGAGAAGACTGCCCGCAACATTTCAAAGAAGACTTCAATTATCATCCCAGCGCACAATATCCCAGCGTTCAAGCCAGCGAAGACCTTCATGAACGACGTGAAGAAGACAACAGTGAAGGACGCTAAGAAGAAATAATTTTTTATATATTAGTAATCTTAAATTTTAACAACTATGCCAAGCGGAAAGAAGAGAAAAAGACATAAAATGTCTACTCACAAACGCAAGAAGAGACTGAAGAAGAATCGTCATAAGAAGAAGTAACAGTCTTAGTTGCGAAAAGAAAACGAAAGAACAAACTCGAGGTCATGCTTGGGTTTGTTCTTTTTTATGTAACAAAATTTTTAATTATGAATAGCGAATTAGTTATTGACGTTCAAGCATCGGAAATATCCATCGCCCAACTCGACGACAAAAAGTTGGTGGAGGTGAACAAGGATAAGCGCGATAGCAAATTCTCCGTCGGCGACATATACCTCGCCAAGGTGAAGAAGCTGATGCCAGGGCTCAATGCGGCATTCGTTGACGTAGGCTACGAGAAGGGAGCATTCCTCCACTACCAAGACCTTGGGCCACACTTCCTGACGCTCAATTCGTTCATGAAGGACGCCCTCAGCGGAAAGAAAAAGGGACTCACCCTCTCTCGTTACCAAATTCAAAAGGAGATCCAAAAGGGCGGACAGATCACCGACTTGCTCCAGACCGGACAAGAGGTGCTCGTACAGATCGCCAAAGAACCGATCTCCACAAAAGGTCCAAGACTTACAGCGGAAATCTCCATCGCCGGTCGTTTCTTGGTCTTGATTCCGGGTGCGGACAAGGTATTTGTCTCCCAAAAGATCAAATCCAACGAGGAGCGCAACCGCATCAAACAGATTGTCAGAAGCGTTAAACCTAAAAACTTCGGCGTCATCGTACGTACCGTAGCGGAGGGAAAGAGCGTGGAGGATGTCAGCGCCGAAATCCAAATGTTGGTCGGCCGCTGGGAAGCTGGAGTCAAGAAGATGAGCGGCGAAGGCAAATTGCCGAAACTGATCCATGAGGAGTTGGGCCGTACCGTCTCCATCCTCAGAGACATCTTTAATCCTTCATTCGAGAGCATCCACGTAAACGATAAAACCGTTTACAACGAGGTGCTTGAATATGTGGGCGAGATCGCACCGGAGAAGAAGGGAATTGTCAAACTATACAATAACGACACCCCTATTTTCGACCATTTCGGTGTAACCAAGCAATTGAAATCGCTCTTCGGCAGAATAGTCTCTTTCAAGAACGGAGCCTATCTCTACATCGAAAAGACAGAGGCGATGCACGTCGTGGATGTCAACAGCGGTAACAAGTCCAAAGCGGGCAATGACCAAGAGGCCAACGCCATCGAGGTAAACCTCGCCGCAGCCGACGAATTGGCAAGACAATTGCGTTTGAGAGACCTTGGAGGCATCATCGTAGTCGATTTCATCGATATGCTCAAGGCGGAGAACCGCCAGGCCCTCTACGAACGAATGAAGGCAAACATGGCAAACGACCGCGCAAGACACAACATCTTGCAACTCAGCAAGTTCGGTCTGATGCAAATCACACGTCAACGGGTGCGTCCTGAGATGCACATCAACACAGAGGAGGTTTGTCCGACGTGTATGGGCAAAGGTGTTGCCCAACCATCCATCTTATTCGTCGACACATTGGAGAGTAAGATCGATTATTTAGTGAATGTCTTGGAAATCAAGAAGTTCAAACTTTATGTCCACCCTTATGTGGCGGCTTATATCAACAAAGGCTTCCCATTCTTCACCCTGAAATCGAAGTGGAGTCGCAAATACCATTGTTCATTTAAGCTGGTAGAGTCACAAAATTTCCCGTTCCTTCAATATAAATTCTATGATGAAAAAGGCAACGAGGTGGACTTGACAGAGGAGTCTGAAACGATGCGTGAGGTCGAGGACGACGAGGATTGATCCTTAACCCCCTATCGCAGCTCTACAGAAAACATCGGGCGGTGAATCGAATGGTTCGCCGCCCTTTTTTATTGGGCCAGGAAAGAACTGCACGGTCTATTGTGCAACATTTAACATATTTTGCATACTCCAATGTGCAGTTTTTTAAAGAAATTGCACACTGCATCGTGCAATTGACTATATTTGCATATTAAATCAAAGGATGGATATGAACAGACTCATTGAAACATATAGACTTTTATTAAACAGAGTAAACACTGATTTTGTACGTTATCTTCACGATAAGATCAATTGGGAGAATCGATTGGTCTCAATATTGGGCGCCAGAGGAACAGGGAAAACCACGTTGCTTCTTCAACACATAAAGATGTGCGACGATCATGCGACCTCGCTCTATGTAACTGCGGATGATTTCTACTTCACCACACATAGACTCTTTGATCTTGCAAAAGAGTTTTACCAAAGTGGCGGCAAGAAACTGTACATCGACGAGATACACAAATACAATGGATGGTCTTCAGAGATTAAGAACATTTACGATCTTTTGCCAGATCTTCGCATTGTCTATACAGGTTCATCCATTTTAGATTTGGAACAAGGCGGAGCTGATTTAAGCAGGAGAAAAGTAGAGTATCATCTGAAGGGCCTCTCCTTCCGAGAATACCTCAACATTACCCTGCACGAGAACCTTCCCTCGTATTCGCTGGAAGATGTATTAGCGGGGAAAGTTGCTTTCCCTTATGTGGAACATCGTCCACTGGCACTTTTCAAACAATACTTAAAGGTCGGATATTATCCCTATTTCATAGAATCGGACGACTATAGCCTTCGACTCAGAAGTGTTTTAAAGCAAGTAGTAGAGTTCGATATTCCATCGTTCGCGAAAATGAATATCACATCTAGCGCAAAACTCAAAAAATTGCTCTATGTCATAGCACAGAGTGTTCCTTTCAAACCCAACTTCTCCGTTTTGGAAAGAGAACTGGGTATCTCCAGAAATATATTGCCTGATTATCTAACGTACTTAGAAAAAGCACAACTTATCACAATGATACGGGAGAAGGCAACCGGAATAAAAATTTTGCAAAAAATAGACAAGATATACTTGAACAACCCCAATCTATTTTATGTTCTTGCGGATGGAGAGCCAAACATTGGAACCATTCGGGAAAATATTTTTATTCAATTTCTACAAGATTTATACCCCATCGTCTCCTCTTCGACGCAAGCGGATTTCGAGGTAAACGATTACACATTTGAAGTGGGAGGGAAGAATAAAACCACCCATCAAATCAAGGAGATAGGGAACTCTTATCTTGTCAAAGATGACATCGAATATGCCACTTCACGTGAGATTCCACTCTGGATGTTCGGATTTCTCTATTGAGAGAATTAAACACGCCCTATTTGCACATTACAATTATTCTCCCTAACTTGCGGAAAATAAAACATTAAACTAAAAGAATTGTAACAAAAGAGAACGATTTAAATTAACATATTATAAATTAAAGCATTAGCTATTATTCTTGTCCAAATCAAAAGCCTGCAAACTGATGATTTAGCATTATCGGATAAACGCTAATCCACGGGAAGCCATGCGCTCTCGTATCACGTACAGTTGAGTTAATGCTCATACCGATTAGGTGTGGGCTGAACTATGTACGTGAGCGGGGTTCTTGCAGGCTCCCCGTGGACAAGATAGAGAGGTCTGCACCTTTCTTTTAGCCGATAGTGAAGATTGATAGTGTGATGTGAATAACGCTATCAATCTATGGCAGGAAATAAAAACCTTCATGCGGCGAACAAAGCCAAACAGGATGAGTTCTACACGCAACTATCCGACATTGCCAACGAGTTAAAACACTACAAACAGCACTTTGCAGGAAAGACAGTGTTTTGTAACTGCGACGACCCTTACGAAAGCAACTTTTTCAAATACTTCGCCCTCAATTTCAATGTTTTGGGACTGAAAAAACTGATTGCCACCTGCTACGACGGTTCGCCCGTGGCTGCAACACAAATGCTCCTTTTTGAACCCGACGAACCCTACGGCAAGCAAGAAAAAACACGCGTACCACACAAAATAGTAATCACCGAAGTACGCGATGTGAACGGAGATGGAGCAACTGATCTTGCCGATGTGGAGTGGCTAATCAAGAACGACAAAAATGTACTTACAACCCTACAAGGCAATGGCGATTTCCGCTCTAAAGAGTGTGTCGAATTGCTAAAAGAAGCCGATATTGTGGTTACAAATCCGCCTTTCTCGTTATTTCGAGAATATGTGGCGCAGTTAATAGAGCATAATAAGAAATTCCTTATTATCGGTAATCAGAATACAATTCAGACAAAAGAAATATTTCCACTGTTTAAGGAAAACAAAATGTGGCTTGGATTTGGTTTTAAGGGAGGAGCAGGGCATTTTTATAGTGTTTATGAAGATACGGCATCGGCCGGTGATCATCGTGAGGGTATGATTCGAGTTTCAGGTGTCAATTGGTTTACTAATCTTTCACACGATAAAAGAATTGAGCATCTTGACTTATATAAAACATATTCTCCTGAAGAGTATCCCAAATACGACAACTACGATGCAATTAACATAGATAAAACAGCTGATATACCTGTTAATTACGATGGTATAATGGGTGTACCTATTACTTTTTTAGATAAGTATTGTCCAGAACAATTTGAAATAATATGGCAAGCTACAGGAAACACACGGGCATGTGCTCCTAAAGAGATATTACAGGAATTGAACTATAAAAAGCACCCAGAAGATAGAGGAGGATGTCCTGTAATTAATGGGAAAAGACTATATGGGAGGATTTTAATCCGTAAAAAACAATAAAACCATGGAAATAACACTAACACCCATCCGCATCGGAGATTTATATGCGGGATTTAAAAATAGTGAAGAAGAAGGCGTATTTGGCTATGGTGGCAAACTGAATATTCGCCCCAAGTACCAACGCGAGTTTGTTTACAGCGAAAAGCAACAAGTGGCGGTAATTGATAGTATCCGCAAAGGGTTTCCGCTCAATGTCATGTATTGGGTAGAAAACGAGGATGGAACGTTCGAACTACTCGATGGTCAACAACGTACAATGAGTATCTGCGAGTTCTTGAACGGCAACTTCTTTGTCGATTGGAACGGAACGCTTAAAAGTGGCGTAAACCTTACCCCTGACGAACGAAGAAAATTCGAGGATTATCAATTGATGGTATATATTTGTCGTAATGGTAGCGACGACGAAAAAATCAATTGGTTCGAAACAATAAATATTGCAGGAGAAAAACTAACCAAGCAAGAGATTCGTAATGCAATATATTGCGGTGAATGGGTTACTGCAGCCAAACGCAAATTTAGCAAAACAGGCTGCGTGGCTTACAAAATCGGCAGCGATTATATGAGCGGTTCACCCACTCGTCAGGATTATCTGGAGACAGCCATAGCGTGGATCAACAACGGTAAAATAAGAGAATATATGGCCATACATCAGCACGATAGTAATGCTGACGACCTATGGCTCTACTTTCAGAACGTAATCCAATGGGTACAAGCTAAGTTCTCCAAAAAACGTAGAGAGATGAAACAAGTGGCTTGGGGCGAACTTTACAACAAACACAAGGATGACAAACTTGACGCAACCGAGCTTGAGAAAAGAATTGCTGAGCTTATGAAAGATAGTGATGTGCAGAAAAAATCTGGCATCTACGCATACGTTTTGGACGGAGACGAGCACCACCTTGGCATCCGAGCTTTCGACGATAACACCAAGCGAGAAGTGTACGAGAGGCAGAATGGTATTTGCAAAAATTGTGGCAAGCACTTTGAAATCGAGCAAATGGAAGCCGACCATATCACTCCATGGAAAGAGGGAGGACGCACCATCGCCGAAAACTGCCAAATGCTCTGTCGTGAGTGCAATAGGCGGAAGAGTGATAAATAACCCCGCAGCGCTACAGAAAACATCGGGCGGTGAATCGAATGGTTCGCCGCCTTTTTTATTGTAACACATAAGTTCTTTACGCCACTTTATCGTCTATATTAGATAAAAACATAGTTGTTTTATCGTTTATATCCAATACAAAAGATTGAATTTTGTCGATTATATTAGATAAAATGATTATTTTCGCACAAAAATAAACGGCAAATTATGATAGACAAAAATACAGTCAAACGAATAATAATTGAAAATCAGCGTATTGCATCAAATATCACACTCAACGAAAGAGAATATGACTTTGAGGATAATTTGAACTATGTGTTGATTGGACTCAGACGTGCAGGCAAATCCTATCTATTGTATCAAAGGATGCAGCAACTAATGAAGTCTGGTCATTCGGTTGACGAATTTCTATATTTTAACTTCGAGGACGAACGTCTTATTGGCATGATGGCCTCCGACTTGGATACTATTCTTTCATCTTATAGGGAGATGTATGACTACAAACCATTTGTGTTCTTGGACGAGATTCAAATAATAGACGGATGGGAGAAATTTGCTCGCAGACTTGCCGATCAAGGGTATAGGGTATATATCACAGGCAGCAACGCGAAAATGTTAAGTTCAGAGATAGCAACAACGCTTGGCGGAAGATACCAAATAAAACGTGTGTTCCCTATGTCGTTCCGAGAGATGCTGAGGGCCAAAGGTGTTGATGTCGAAGATAAAAATTTCGAATTTAAGAACCAAGATTTGATCAATAAGTATTTGGAGGAGTATTTTACATTTGGAGGTCTTCCTGAAATTGGCGGAGTGTTAGACAAAAGAGGTTGGCTTAGCGGTCTCTTTTCAAAAATTTTCTTCGGTGACCTGATTGCCCGTTATTCCATACGAAACGACAAGTCAATTAAGTATGTGGTACAGAAGATTGCGGAAAGTGTAAAGCAACCTGTGTCGTACAACAGAATTGCCAACATGGTGTCGAGCATAGGAAAAAAGATTTCTACAGATACAGTAATTGATTACTTGGATTATATGAACGAATCGTGGTTGCTTATCCCCATAGAGAATTTTGCAGCCAAATTTGTAGAGAAAGCATCCAACAAGAAGTACTATTTCATAGACAATGGAATACTAAATTTGTTTCTGACTGATCCCAATACGAGTTTACTAGAAAATATGGTGGCAGTCAGCCTCTACAAGCAATATGGTGATAATGTCACTTTTTATAATACCAACATAGAAGTGGATTTTTATTTGCAGGATCAAAAGACCGCTATCCAGGTAAGCTATTCGCTCAAAGATGAGGAGACTCGCAAAAGAGAGGTTCGCGCACTTGAAAAATTATCTTCTACAGTTGAAATAGATCATCTATTTATCATCACCATGTATGATGAAGAGGTAATAAATACCATCCATAGCGTAATTAACGTGCTTCCCTTGTGGAAGTGGCTTTTGAGGGTAAAACTGTGCTGAAAACCGAAAACTGCCAAATGCTCTGTCGTGAGTGCAATAGACGGAAGAGCGATAAGTAACCCCCTATCGCAGCTCTTGGAAAAACATCGGGCGGTGAATCGAATGGTTCGCCGCCCTTTTTGAAAAAGGCTAGTATATACTTTTTGACCCCAAGTGATAAAAACACCATCAGCGATGGCAGTACTTATAGGAACTATGTAGATTGACACCAACTTTTTATGGAATGACACCAAATTATGTAGGCAATGTCAGAAAGACGTCACACGGGCAACCCTGTACATACTCTGACACGAAGTGAAGAGGATGTGCTGGGTGGATTGTCGAAATAGTTTTATATCTTTGCAACGAAGAAAAGTACTGCTCTATGAAGAATATTTTCGTATTGTTATCACTCCTTCCTACCCTCCTTCTTGCACAGACCATCGAAGTAGGAGAGGCTGAGAATAAAGCCCTGCAGTTCCTGCAGACAAAGAAACAGACACAGTCAAAGACACAGACACGCGCCTCGCAGCAGGAGGTGCAACTCTCACTGGCCTATACCTCACAGGCGGGCGATGAGACCTACTACTATGTCTTCAACAACGACGCAGGAGGCTTTGTTATCATGGGCGGTGACGAGGCTGCGAAGGAGGTGCTCGGCTACTCTGACAAGGGTACGTTCGACTACGCCCTCATCCCCGATAATATGCGCTGGTGGCTCAGTCAGTATGACGCAGAGATCAGCCACGCTATCGGGGAGGTGAAGGCAGGTCGCACCAGTGTCATGAAATACGCTAAGACACGTTCATCACGGCCGGATATCCCCGCCATGCTCACCACCGAGTGGGGACAGAAGGAGCCTTACAACTGCCAGATACCGACCTACGCTGCCGGATATACGGGCGAGAATGCACTCGTGACCGGCTGTGTGCCTACCGCAGCGGCACAGGTGATGAGGTATTACGAGTGGCCCGATACGGGTGTAGGATCGGCCACCATGACTAGCATGTATCATGACCTGACCTTCGAAGCCGACTTCGAACACACTTATTATGACTGGGCGCACATGGCCGACACCTATACCAATGGCACCTATACGGGTTCAACAGAAGAGGTTGCCGTGGGTACGCTGATGTATCAACTGGGTGTGGCCGTGAATGCAGAGTATTCTACTAGTAACACAAGTGCCAAAACTGAGAACTTGATTTCCCGTCTGACCAGTACCTTCAAATATAACAAAGGCATGACCTATGTGTCAAGGCAGTTTTATTCTGATGCGGAATGGGAGCAGCTGATTTATGAAGAACTGGCTAAGGGTCAGCCTGTGGTTTATGGTGGCTTTGCAAAACAGGATAACGAATTCATGGGGCACCAATTTGTCTGTGACGGTTATGAGGATGGCCGATGGCACATCAACTGGGGATGGTATGGCTATTATAATACAACCTTCCTGCTGACGGCATCGGCCACAGAAGAGGCATTGCGCCCTGCTGGAACTGGTACAGGTGGTGCGGTTGCCAGTACCAACTATTCCTACTATCAGGATGCCATCATCGGCATGTGTCCTGATAAGGACGGCTCCAGCGAATATAGAAAGGATTCGCTCGTTATTACAGAACTCTACTTAGATAATAATTATTGCTACATGCCGGGCGATGTAGTCGCAGCGAGGGTATCAGTAGAAACACTCGGTAAGGACGGCTATCCTATGCAAGTCAGGTACAAACTCGTGAATACAAAAGATGACAATGAGATACTGAATATCCCAGATGTCTATACGGTCACTATAACTCCTGAAGAGCCAAGTTTTTTTAATGCCACATTCACCATACCTGCCGAAGCCAAATTGGGAACCACCTATCAGGTAGTGCCCATGATGGAGGATGAGCAGGGTGAGTGGAGACCGATCGCAGCCAAGCCGGGTGCAAATTTCACTAAACTGATCATACCGGCCTGGTCAGGGATAGGTCCAGATGACGATCAGTCGGTCAAGATCTTTAATAATGGCTATATCTCGGCCGATAGTCCAATCGGCAATGTCTTTGTGCATAACTATTCTCTGAAGACAGTGACACAGGCAATGGTCCTCTGGGTATATCCGGAAGAAGGTGGCGACAGTATTGACTATTTCGATCTTGGTGAGTTGACACTGGAGAGGAATGGTTTGAATATGCTCGACTTTAACTATCAGGATCTTCACAGCCAGACCTTACCTGACAAGCCTCAGACGCTGGTGCCTGGCCATAATTACCTGCTCCGCTTTCAGAACCTGACTACAGGGGAACTCATGAAGGAGGCGGTACCCCTCTACTTCCGCGAGTCGCAGACCATCGAGTTCACCGCCCCTGAGTCTGGCTGGGGAACCCTCTGCCTGCCTTTCAACTATACTAATCTGCCGAAGGACTTGTCGACCTTTGGTATACTCAGTATCGACAATGACGAGCTTTCTTTGTTAGATTATAATATCTTCTATTTCGACCTTCCTTTCATCATACACGGCACACCAGGCACTACCTATCGCTTCTCTGGCCCTGTCACTCCCGTAGGATTGCGTACAAAGAGTCACCTGACCGCCAGCACCGAGTGCGATATCTACGCCCCTAAGGGCAGCTACGTGCTGCAGTGCCGCGATGGCATCACGGGCTTCTATAAGGTGCACGAAGATAATCAGGTGCTTGTAAAGCGATACGAAGTTTACCTCGTGCCCGATGAGGAATGTGGTGACTTCATCAGCCTTGGTGAGTACTATGAGTCACCTACTGTCATCGAGGACATCTACATGCGCACTGACGATTGCTATACCCAAACTTACAATCTCCTAGGTATTGAGGTGAGTGACGATTACCGTGGTATCGTGATCAGCAAGGGTAAAAAATATATCAGGAAGTAATTCGAATCACATTACAAGACGGAAGCACGTTTGCCCAAATCCACAAGCGAATAAAACCAAGCATCGGCATATCCTCATTTGCCTGAAAGGCAATATTTCAGTAACCGATTGCATCGACGAAGGAGGTGCTGCGAAAAAGGTTAACCTCCTCAGTTGTAAGGGGCAACACATAGACTTTGCCTACTCTTTTCACGCTTTCATACCAAATTTTGCATACTCTTTTTACATTTTTACACCAAATCTTGCCTACTCTTTTTACGGTTTTTATAATTTTGTACTTAAAATATAGACATTTATGAATTATATAGAGAGAACAATAGATAAGGTATTGCTTGATTGGTCGAATTCACACAATAGAAAACCATTGTTGTTAAGAGGAGCTAGGCAAGTTGGCAAAACGAGTGCGGTTCGTAATTTGGGCAAATCATTTAAGAGTTATGTTGAAGTCGACCTAAACGAAAGGAAAGACATTCATCACCTTTTCGACCCCAAGTACACACCACAACAAATATGTGATAATCTAAGCCTTGTTTTAGGAGTTTCTATAGTACCAGGAGAGACACTTCTTCTTTTGGATGAGATTCAATCATGCATGGAAGCTATTAACAAACTAAGGTATTTTTACGAACGATATCCAGAACTACATGTTGTTGCGACAGGATCATTATTAGAATTCGCCCTTGAGGAACTTCCTTCTTTTGGAGTAGGAAGAGTGGAATCAGTATATATGTATCCATTTTCTTTTAAGGAATTTCTAAATGCCACAGGAAATGCAAATCTTGTTTCGGCAATAGATTCTGCTTCTGTGGATGCTCCATTGCACGATATCATTCATACTAAAGCAAATGATCTTCTGAAATTGTTCATGGCAATAGGAGGAATGCCAGAAGTGATTGCGACTTATACCACCACACACAGTTTATTTGAATGTCAAAAGGTACTGAATGTATTGGTAGAGTCTTATAGAGATGATTTTGTTAAGTATAGGAAGCGAATTGACCCTAAGTTGATTGCGGAAGCATGGCTTTCTGTAGCAGAGCAAGGACAAGGGAAATTCATATACTCACGAGTAAATGGAGAATTGCGAACAGAGACCATCAAACGTGCCGTAGACACACTTGTTTTGGCAGGACTTGTTTTGCCAGTAGTGCACACTTCCGCTAATGGACTTCCCTTGGGAGCAGAAGCTAATCATAAATACAGCCGTATGATTATGATTGACACTGGAATTGTTCAGAAGATATTGAATCTCAATATTGTGGATTTTATCGCATCGGAAGATATAAAAGCAATCAATAGAGGGGCATTAACAGAACTCTTTATAGGACAAGAAATCGCTAAGAGTTCATCTCCCTATTCGAAACCATCATTGTATTGTTGGCATCGTGAAGAGAAAGATGGCAATGCGGAAATAGATTATATAATAGAAAAGGATGGTAAGATTCTTCCTATTGAAGTAAAAGCAGGAACCAGCGGATCTATGCAAAGTCTTCGCTACTTCCTAAAAACAAAAAAACTGCCATTGGGACTTCGTACATCTCTTGAAAATTTTTCAAAGTATGATAACATCGAAGTTATTCCATTATATGCATTTGGAAGTTTCTTAATGAAATAGTAGAATGAAATGGTGCAACATTAATATCTATTTCAAAATCCACAAGCGACCAAACCAATCATAGTGAATCCCTATTTGCCTGTAAGGCAATATTTCAGTAACCGATTGCATCGACGAAGGAGATGCTGTCGGTTAGGCGTAACGAGGAGTCAATGACCGGAAGATACTATCTCAGCGCCCCTACCGTCAACAACGCCACGCCACACAAGATACCACAGAGCAACAGCCCCTTGAGCTTCAAATTCTTTTCACCCAAGAAGAGCGCGCCGTACAAGAATGGCACCACCGCACCCGAACGACGGATCGTGGAGACGATGGAGATCAAAGAACCTTCGGAAGAGAGGGCCCAGAAGTAGACATAATCGGCGAATATCAAAAAGATAGAGATGCCCGCAATGCTCCACCGCCACTCAAAAGGAGTAGTCTTCTTGCGGTTCGGATACCACATCGTGAAGAGAATCACGAGCATCAGCAACGCTTGGTACATCGTACTGAATACCTGCACGCCTACCCGATCGAAGGAGCGCATCAAATGCTTATCATAAAGGCCGCTGGCCGCTCCCAAGAGCGTCGCCAAGATGATGAGCCAAATCCATTTATTCTTTTTCCAAGAGATACCCTCCTTCAACCCCGCCAACGAGAAGCAGTAGAAGAAAAAGATGGTAACCACCACGCCTACCGCCTGTAAAGGGGTCAAATGCTCCGAAAAGATGAAGAAGGCACCGATAACCGTCCACATCGGTTGGGTGGCGCGAATAGGCGAAAAGATGGTGATGGGAACATATTTCATGCCGAAATAGGCCGAAATCCAAGAGCCTAAAACGATGGCGGACTTTAAAAAGATGCGCAAATGGGTGGAGAGATCCATCTTCGGCACATAGAAATAACTGCCCTCCATTACCTGCGGCGCAAAGGTCGATAGCAAGAGGAAGGGGGTGAAGATCACCGCCGAGATGAAGATGGAGGAGGCCAAGACAGGGATGACCGCATTCTCCTTTAAAGAACGCTTTTTGAAAACGTCATAGATGCCCAACAAAAGGGCGGAACATAAGGCTAATAAAACCCACACAATTTAATTATGAATTTTGAATTATGAATTTTGAATTATGAATCGTTGGTTCGACGGTCAATTAATATTCCAATTCACCTTTGCCTTGACGGACAATGACTGGCTCATCGCCTGTGCAATCGACCACTGTGGAGGGTTCCAAAGTGCCGTAACCGCCATTGATCACCACATCCGCGATGTGCTCATATCGCTCGTGGATCAATTCCGGATCGGTAAAATATTCCAAGATCTCATCATCGTCATCTTTCACGGAGGTGGAGAGGATCGGATTACCTAAACCCTTCACCAACTCACGGATGATATTGTTATCAGGCACCCTGATACCGACGGTCTTCTTGTTGCGGAAGAGTTTAGGCAAATTGCTGTTGCCATTCAAGATGAAGGTGAATGGACCAGGCAAGTTCTTCTTCATCAGTTTGAAAGTGTTGTTGTCCACCTTCGCGTATTCGCTGATATGGCTCAAATCGCTACATATAAAGGATAGGTTGGCCTTCCTCGGATCAATGTTCTTCAATCGGCAAATCTTCTCCACCGCCTTGGCGTTGAAGATGTCGCAGCCAAGACCATAAATGGTGTCGGTCGGATAGACGATCAAACCTCCATCACGCAAGAACTGCACGACCTTTTCGATCTCCCTTTCACTAGGGTTCTCCGGATAAATTCTAATCAGCATTTTATTCTCTTTTTAATCTTCTAACCTAATCCTCTAAAAAATAGGTGATACGGTGCGGGCGCGCCTTCTCGTCCAACTGGATGAACGTGTAGAGTCCGGTAAGGATGACGCGGCGCTTCTCGCCGTCGGGATCGGCCACAGCCGTCAGTTCCATGATCATCTTCACAGCGCCCAACTCCATCGGTTTGGCAGTGACCTCTATCGTCTCGCCTAGATATCCCGGCGCGCGGAACCGAATCTTATCGGCAGATGCCGTGCAGGTGGTCTGATGAGTAAGTTCAACGGAGAGCTCATGCCCCACCTTATCCATCCAGGCCATCACCTCGCCGCCGAAAAGCGTACCGTTGCAGTTCAACTTCGTCTCGTCCACCACATAGCGTTTCGACCACGACCGCTGCATCAAATCCTCTATTGTCATACTTGCTATTTTTTATGGGTGCAAAGGTACAAAAAATTACTATTGAACGAGTTACGAAACAAATAATATCCAATAGGGCTATACCTCTCCAGATACATTCGCCAAAATATAGCGCAGTTCCTCCCAATTCCACGTTTCAAATTTGGAAATCCGAAATATCTGACTATGTATCATCACCGAGAATGGCGTGACAATCAAGAAACTTGTCGTAGAGAAATAGACTTCTCAAAGATAAATTCATAGAAAAGCGGCTGAGGGGGCCCTGCAGCCGCTTTTTGTGACTTCCGCACAGAATGAATAGGGTGTTACAAAACAGCACAAAAAGCCGAAAAAACGACCATATCACAAAGTAGTTAGCGAATAATTATAAGAACCTTGCAAAATCCACAAAGGTTTTTCTCTCAACACAGCGAATAATTAAAATATTTTATTAAATTTGCGTGATGAGTAAACATGGCTTATTAGGGCCAATTCCATTAATATTAGAGAATTTTATTAACAACAATAATTGATTAAAAAAGTTAGCATGGCAAACTTAGATTTATCAAAGTACGGCATCACTGGTTCTACCGTGATCGCACACAATCCTTCGTACGAGGAGCTTTTCAAGGCAGAGATCAATCCTGCTCTTGAGGGTTATGAGAAAGGCCAAGAGACTGAGCTTGGCGCAGTAAACGTAATGACTGGTATCTACACTGGCCGTTCTCCTAAGGATAAGTACATTGTAATGGACGCTAAGTCAAAGGACACTGTATGGTGGACTTCTGACGCATACAAGAACGATAACCACCCAATGTCTGAGGATGTTTGGGCAACCGTTAAGGATATCGCCAAGAAGGAGCTTTCCAACAAGCAACTTTATGTGGTTGACGCATTCTGCGGCGCGAACAAGGCAACTCGTTTGGCAGTTCGTTTCATCGTAGAGGTAGCTTGGCAAGCACACTTCGTGACAAACATGTTCATCCAACCTACTAAGGAGGAGTTGGCTAACTTCGAGCCAAACTTCGTTATCTACAACGCTTCTAAGGCTAAGGTATCTAACTACAAGGAGTTGGGCTTGAACTCTGAGACTTGCGTTGCTTTCAACGTAACTTCACGTGAGCAAGTTATCATCAACACTTGGTATGGTGGTGAGATGAAGAAGGGTATGTTCTCTATGCAAAACTACTACTTGCCATTGCAAGGTATCGCATCTATGCACTGTTCAGCAAACTGCGACATGAACGGCGAGAACACCGCTATCTTCTTCGGTTTGTCAGGTACAGGTAAGACCACTTTGTCAACTGACCCTAAGAGAAAGTTGATCGGTGACGACGAGCACGGATGGGACGACGAGGGTGTATTCAACTTGGAAGGTGGTTGCTACGCTAAGGTTATCGGACTAAGCAAGGAGCACGAGCCAGATATCTATGGTGCTATCAAGCGCAACGCTTTGTTGGAGAACGTAACAGTTGACGCTAACGGTAAGATCGACTTCAACGACAAGTCAGTTACTGAGAACACTCGTGTATCTTACCCTATCAACCACATCAACAACATCCAACCAGGATCATCCGCACCAGCTGCAAAGAACGTTATCTTCTTGTCTGCTGACGCATTCGGTGTATTGCCTCCAGTTTCTATCTTGACTCCAGAGCAAACTCAATACTACTTCTTGAGCGGATTTACCGCTAAGTTGGCAGGTACCGAGCGTGGTATCACTGAGCCTACTCCAACATTCTCCGCTTGCTTCGGTCAAGCATTCTTGGAGTTGCACCCAACTAAGTACGCTGAGGAGTTGGTTAAGAAGATGAAGATGTCTGGCGCTAAGGCTTACTTGGTAAACACTGGATGGAACGGAACAGGAAAGCGTATCTCAATTCCTGATACCCGTGGTATCATCGACGCAATCCTTTCAGGTGACATCTTGAAGGCAGCTACTAAGAAGATCCCTATGTTCGACTTCGAGGTTCCTACCTCTTTGCCTAACGTTAACCCAGCCATCTTGGATCCACGCGATACTTACGCTAACGCATCTGAGTGGGAGACTAAGGCTAAGGATTTGGCTTCTCGCTTCCAAAAGAACTTCGAGAAGTACACAACCAACGAGGCTGGTAAGGCTTTGGTTGCTGCAGGTCCAAAGTTGTAATCTAACGATTCACAATCATAGAAAAGGGCATTCCTCAAAGGGATGCCCTTTTTGTTTGCTCATCAAATGACAGAATGCGTGGATGACACATGGACATAAAAAAAGACGGTGTGCACACCGTCTCTACAAGGTAACATCTATCTGGATCTATTCTTTTTCGTAATGTAATACCACCGCGGAGGCCGCCATTTGGTAGGGAACAGGGGGATGGATTTTCCGCACGGTAGTCTCTAACGTCTCAACCATCGGATAGCCCGCCACAATGGCCTCTTGTATCCGCCAAGCGACGTTTTCTATCAGTTTGGAGGGTTGCATCATCTCACGCTTAACAAGGTCGCAGATCTCCGCATAATTGATCGCATCGTTGATGTCGTCGCTCTGCGCCGCCTTTGAGAAATCGTAACCAATCTTCAAAGAGACACTATATTCACCACCTACTATATTCTCCGTAGGAATCACCCCATGGAAGGCGTGAATGCGCAGATCATCTACAATCAAATAGTTCATACCTCCTCCTTTTGAAAGAATGTGAAATTGACATGACCATACTTCCTGTGCTCCAAGAATTGCGGATGAGACTCGAACGAGAAGTCCTTCGGATGCTCCAAGATGAGCAATCCACCTGGGTTCAACAAATCGTTCTGAAAGATCAAATCAGGCACATCCTTTAACCTTGGATGGTCATAGGGTGGATCGGCGAAAATCATATCGAACTTGGCGGAGCACTTCTCCACATACTTGAAGGTATCCCCTTTGATGGCATTGATCTCCTCCGCCTTCAACTCTGTGATCGTCTTTTTGATAAAGGCATAGTTTGTGGCGTTCATCTCCAACAAAGTGACACTCGGACAACCTCTCGAAGCGAACTCCAAGCTGATGCTACCTGTCCCACCAAACATATCCAGGACACGAGTCTCCTCGTAATCGATACGGTTGTTGAGAATATCGAACAACGCCTCTTTCGCCACGTCCGTGGTGGGACGGGCCTTGAGATTCTTAGGCGGGGAGAAATGTCTCCCCTTGTATTTTCCGCTGATTATTCGCATTGGGGCAATTCAAATAAGATATTCTGTTGTTGACAGAGATTGGATTTTGCGAAAGCCTTCCCCCACCCTGAATGGGACTTTGATTCCACCTGAATGTGACTGACATATTTCGAGAACACCGAGACAACGGAACTCTTCTCCGTCACATCTCCGCTCATGATGAATTGGGCCTTATAAGGATCAACCTTCAATTGGTCGAGCACATTCAGCGTAAAATAGAGGAACTCCTCATCATTGTTGTTAGAGAAGGTATTGACCATCTGCAGCACGCCCTCCTTGACCACCACAAGGTCGAAGAAATCCTCTCCCACAAAGACACCAACAGTCTCCTCTCCCGTCTTCTTGCTCTGCACCATCGCCTTCGTCACCAACAAACTTTGGCGGTGAACATACTTCACGGAAGGGAATCGATCGGCCATACGCTCGGCAATCACCTTGGGCACACCATGCAACAACATAGCGTCGCAGAAATCCAATTGGTCTTGCACAATACGGACTCCTTCGGGATTGCCATTGGTGCAGAATTTCCAATAGGTCATCATATCCGCCTCGTCGAAGGTGGCGGAAGGCATCAAGGTATAGGATCGCGCATCATTCAAAAAAGAGACCTCGCTATACTTACGACGCAATGAATCCAACTTGTTAAACTGCTCCGTGAACTGTTGGACCACGCTCTTCCCCTCTTCCGCGATTTGACAAAAGTAGAGCGGACGCCGCTCCGTTAGGGAAGCCACGACAAAACAAAATCCATCCGGTAGAAGCCGAATGGATAATGTATGGTTGGGCGAATTCGCCGGGTCAAAAGATGACTCCGCTATTTCTATCATATTACTCCCAGTTACCAGAGTTGTTGTTAGGCGAGGTCACATCACCCACCTTCAAACCTGCATACTTGCCAAGAGTCTTAGCCTTCTCGTTGAGGTTGATGATCTGTTGCTTATTCAAACCATTCAAATAAACGTCATAAGGAATGCAAGCCTCAAACAAAGGAACCTCCACATTTGAAGAGGTCATAAACTTATTGTTGGTAGCCATAATGAACTCTTTGCCCTCTCCGAAAGGAACTACCGCAATGCTCTTCGCATCGAAGTTCGCATCGTGGAACACCTTCTCCTTCACGCCTACCAAAATGGTATCACGACGGAAGTTCTCGACAAATGAGTCGTAATTGCCGATGCCATACTTCGCTGCCTCCTCAGGAAGCAATCTGATAGCGATCTCCTCGGTCAAACCAGCCTTCATCTGGTCGTCAGTCAACTCACCCTTCTTCACGATATTAGGAATTGATCCCTTATCGACAAACTTGACAAGTTGCTTCATGCTGGTAGCATACTCTCCTGTAGCCTCCTTGTGAGCGATTTGAGCCTTACGGATGTTAATCAATTGCGCTATCACCGCTTGATCACGGGTTGCCTTTTGTTCGTCGAACTCAATAGGAGTCATCACGCTTCTATAGCACATGTAGGCCAAAAGAATCGAAGCTACAGCCAAAATGGCTTTAAATACGTTTTTCATATCGTTTTAATAATTATTTTTGTTTCGATTTAACATTCAAAGCACAAAAATAAAAAAAAAGGTTTTAAGAAGGTGTCTAAACACAAGTAAATTTACAAAAAATGTGATGAAACATTTTCTATCGGATAAAATAAAAAACTCATTCGAGCACCAACCCACCGCCCAACAAGCGGAACTGATCGATGCGCTCAGTTCATTTATGGTAGAGGGGCTGGACCATGTTTTTCTCTTGAAGGGATATGCCGGAACAGGTAAAACATCGGTCGTTTCCGCCCTGATCCGCACCTTGGATGAACTGGAACAGCCCGTCGTGCTGCTTGCGCCTACGGGTAGAGCCGCCAAGGTGTTGGCCTCCTATTCCGGACACGCCGCGCTCACTATCCATAAGAAAATCTATCGTCAACGAGTGGGCGGAAGCCTCGAAAGCGACTTCTCCATCAACGTCAACCTACATAAACACACCCTATTCATCGTGGATGAGGCCTCTATGCTTGCCAACGCGGGGGATTCCGTCTTCGGCACAGGCAACCTTTTGGACGACTTGATGTCTTATGTCTATGGAGGCGACGGATGCCGCATGATTCTTGTGGGCGACACCGCCCAATTACCGCCCGTAGGGCAAGCCGAGAGTCCCGCGTTGTGCGCGGAATACATGGAGGGATATGGATTCCCCATCGACCAATATCTGCTGACCGATGTGGTCCGTCAGACGGACGAATCGGGCATTCTATACAACGCCACCAGCCTACGCCTTATGCTGATGCAGGGAAGAGAGGGGGAAAAACCTGAGGTGGACACTGACTTCCCCGATGTGAGGAAGGTGTCGGGTGAGGAGTTGATCGAGGAGATCTCCACCGCCTACAACCGCGACGGAATGGACGAGACGATCATCATCTCCCGATCCAACAAACGGACCAACATCTTCAACGAAGGGATACGGAACCGCATCCTCTATCGCGAGGAGGAGATTTCGACCGGCGATATGGTCATGGTGGTGAAGAACAATTATTACTGGACCAAACAGGCGGAGGCCGACGGCAAATTGGATTTCATCGCCAACGGCGACATCGCGGAGATCAGAAGGGTAAGACGGCGCACGGAGCTCTACGGGTTCCACTTCGCGGAGGCGACGCTCCACTTCCCTGACTATGACATGGATCTGGACGCCAAAATCCTTCTCGACACGCTTCGCAGCGAATCACCCTCCCTTACCTACGAGGAGAGCAACCGCCTCTTCCAGGCAGTGCAGGAGGATTATATGCATATCGGGAACAAAAGGGAGCGCATGAAGCAGATGCGGGAGGACCCCTTCCTCAACGCGCTACAACTGAAATTCGCCTATGCGGTCACCTGCCACAAGGCACAGGGCGGACAGTGGCAAAATGTCTTTCTGGACAAGGGATACATCACCGACGACATGATCAATACCGACTACCTCCGGTGGCTCTACACCGCCTTTACCCGCGCGACAGGGAAACTCTATCTAATCAATTGGGATTAGACAACAATATATGGGGCGAATTCAATTCGCCCCTACCATTCGGGTTATCGCCGCCTGGACAACAGGGTCGTTCTCGTAATAGACAGAATAGAAGGCGTTTTCACCATAGATGTTCCGCAACACATAGGCACGCACCATCTGAACCACCTTATCCTTCGTGCGCTGGGATTGCGGCAGATCACTCTTCACATTCTTTCCCTTGGCGAACTCAACAACCGCCTCGTATAGGTTTTGTCTCTTCAAGAACTCATCCGCCTTCTTATAATCGGCGAACTCATACAGCTGGTCACGGTGATTATCCGAGTAGCGGAACGAGAAATCATAGAGCACGCTGGTGTTGACCAACTTATTGTAGAATGGAGAGGTAAATGTCGTATCGTAAGGGACAAACACATCCGGCATGATGCCGCCACCTCCGTAAACCACCCGCTTGCCTACGGTATAATATTTCACCGTATCGGCGCTCGCCCTCACACTATCTTGGCTATACAACTCGCCATTGACATAGCGTTCGTAAACCTCCTGTTGGTAATCACTCTTATTGTCGTACGGCTTTTGGATGCAACGGCCGGAAGGCGTGTAATAACGAGCCACCGTCAAACGGACAGCGCTACCATCGTTCAAAGGGATCTGACGTTGCACCAAACCCTTTCCAAAGGATCTTCTGCCCACAACGACTGCCCTGTCATTATCCTGCATACAACCCGCAAAGATCTCGCTGGCTGAAGCCGACCATTCATCGATCAAGACCGCCAACGGATAATCCTGGAACTCACCCGAACCATCTGACTCGATATCCTGACGACGCTGCGCCTTTCCCTCGGTATAGACAATCAAAGAGCCTCTTTTCAAGAACTCATTGGTCATATAGACGGCCGACTCCAAGAATCCGCCTGAATTACCTCTCAAATCGACGATGTAATTCTTAGCACCCATCTCCTTGAGGTTTTCAAGGGCATTGAAGAACTCCTCATAGGTCTTGGCTCCGAATTTTCCCACTTTGACATAACCAGTGGTGCCTTGGATCATAAAATGCGCGTCCACGCTGTTTACCGGAACATCACCACGCACCACGTCAAAGGAGAGCAATTCAGCGCTATTACGGCGCTTGATGCCCAGTTTGACATGCGTTCCCTTCGGACCGCGCAGTTTGTGCATCACCCTGTTGTTGTTGATCGACTCGCCCACAAAAGAGGTGTCGTTCACCATCACAATGCGGTCACCCGGCAAGACACCCAACTTCTCGGAGGGGCCACCGCTGATCACATCCACGATCATCACCGTATCATTCTGAATATTGAACTGGACACCGATGCCCGAGAAACTGCCCTCCAAGTCGTCATTGACCATCTGAAGGTCCTTCGCCTCTATATAGGCAGTATGGGGATCCAACTCCTCCATGATTTTAGGGATTGCCTTCTCCACCAAGGAATCAATGTTCACCTCATCCACATATTGCAGATTGACAAGGTTGAGCAACATATCGATCTTGCCGTCCATCTTGCGATGGGTCTGTGTAATGCGCTCGTTGGAACGATCCGTAATGACACTACCGATGACGACACCCAAGACACCTGCCAGTGTCACAACCAAAAGACTGAATATCTTATTCATACGATTAGTTCTATTCCATTTTTAAATATTCGACCTCAACGCCAGCGCGCTTAAGCAACTCCACACCATCCAAGGTATGGTACTCCTCGGCGTAAACCACCCGACGGATGCCCGCCTGGATGATCAGTTTAGCACACTCGATGCAGGGAGAGGAGGTTACATACAGGGTTGAGTCTTCGCTACTGTTGGAGGATCGCGCCACTTTAGTGATCGCATTGGCCTCCGCATGCAACACATAGGGTTTCGTGCGGTTGTTTTCGTCTTCGCAGACATTCTCGAAACCCGACGGCGTGCCATTATATCCATCCGAGATAATCATCTTATCCTTTACAATCAGCGCACCCACCTTGCGTCGCTCGCAATAGGAGTTCTCCGCCCAGATCTGCGCCATGCGCATGTAGCGTTTATCGAACTGTATTTTCTTTGTTGAATTATCTTCCATACCCGCAAATTTTCCCAAAATTACAAATTATGTATGATAAAAAGAAAGGGCGAACCGTTATGATCCGCCCTTCCATCTCTAATCTCTTCAAGAAGATTACTTACGAAGCTCCAAAGCCTTCACGATGGCACGATATCTTTCGATATCGATCTCCTTCAAGTAGTCGAGCAAGCGACGACGCTTACCAACCAAGGCCTTCAAAGATCTTTGTGTACTATAATCCTTCTTATTTGACTTCATGTGCTCAGTCAAATGGGTAATACGGTATGAAAATAGCGCTATCTGAGCCTCAGGTGAGCCAGTATCGGTATTCGACTTTCCGTATTGTCCGAAGATTTCTTGCTTTTTAGCAGCATCTAAATACATAACGTTTAAATTTTAGTTGTTAAAATCGGACGCAAAGGTAATGATTATTTTCTTACGCCCACCATTTCACGAGGAAATTTATCATAAAAAAATTATCTTCGCGTATATTAATCAGCAAACAACAGATTACATGAAACAATATTTGGACCTTTTGCAACGTGTTTTGGACGAGGGCACCCAGAAGGGCGACCGTACCGGTACAGGTACCATCAGCATCTTCGGCCACCAAATGCGCTTCAATTTGGAGGAGGGATTTCCGCTCCTCACCACCAAGAAACTACACTTGAAATCCATCATCTACGAGTTGCTATGGTTCCTACAGGGCGACACCAATGTGAAATACCTCCAAGATCACGGCGTGCGCATCTGGAACGAATGGGCCGACGAAAACGGCGAATTGGGCCCTGTTTATGGTCACCAGTGGAGATCATGGCCCGATTACAAAGGAGGCACCATCGACCAAATAAGCAACCTCGTCGATATGATCAAGAACAATCCGAACTCCAGACGATTGATTGTCTCCGCTTGGAATGTGGCCGAAGTAGATAGCATGGCGCTTCCCCCTTGCCACACCCTGTTCCAATTCTATGTGGCGGACGGACGTTTGAGCCTACAACTCTACCAACGCAGCGCGGATATCTTTTTGGGCGTGCCGTTCAACATCGCCTCCTACGCTTTGTTGCTCCAGATGATGGCGCAAGTCACAGGCTTGAAGGCGGGAGATTTCGTCCACTCTTTCGGAGACGCGCACATTTACACCAACCATTTGGAACAGGTGAAGTTACAGCTCACCAGAGAGCCTCGCGCTTTGCCTAAGATGATCATCAATCCAGAGAAGAAGGATATCTTCTCCTTCGACTACGAAGACTTCACCTTGGAGGGATATGATCCACATCCGCACATCGCGGGTAAGGTGGCGGTGTAATTCTTCCAATATTAAAATAGAAAAGCCCAGGGGAATATATCTCTTGGGCTTATTTTTTGCTTTCCCTACTCACTATCCTTATCAAAAAGAATCTCCAGCGACTTATATGCTTTGTTATGTGGATTCTCCATCTCACCCGCTTTAATCAGCAATGTGTCATGCCGAAAAATGGTGTCATTCTTAAAAAAGATCGTGTCGTTCCTGCGGGAATAGGGGAACGTCTCGCTCACATATCCGTTCTCATCTCTATATGCCAGCCGATACTCCACCATGCTGTCGCTTCGGAAAACAAAGGCCTCTCCACCACGCCATGCCTCCAGATCAGACAAATAAGCGACCATGCGGACCTTGGGATTGTACCGACAAACCTCGTAGTTCGTGGGTCTGACAGGCAAAAAATGAGCGAAAAAGATCGTCAAAAAAAGCGGGACCAATATCTTCTCCCACAAAGCAACCCTCTTCTTGGTGATGAGCTTGTAGAAGAAGTGGATAGACTTCCCTATCGAACAGAGAAGGAGGGGAAAGGTAAGTGCAACAATCATAAAGATAGCCAGATTATCCTCTATAAAATAGTTTCCCAAAACCAATATGGTCACCATCAAGGATAGTATGCTAAGGAATTCTAAAACAACATTTCTATTGCTCATGGGTTATCTCATAATGTCATCTCCGACCACTCATAAATATATCACAAACAAAAGTATCATTTATTTCACACGTTCCCTAAAATGCTCCACAAAAAAAGGCGAAGGGGCAGCTCCATGGGCATATACCATCAAATGTAGTGCCCCGGTTTGTATCTCGCCTAAAATTGAGGGCATGGGCTAGACCAAATTCGAGATTACACAAA
This sequence comes from Paludibacteraceae bacterium, assembly GCA_045639525.1. Lineage (GTDB taxonomy): Bacteria > Bacteroidota > Bacteroidia > Bacteroidales > Paludibacteraceae > UBA1181. The sequence continues at coordinate 45,483 of JAZUDI010000010.1, forward strand.
CATTGCCATCACGGCTGGAATCAACAAAATATCTTCGTCTTTCCTTAGGTCTTTTGTGTAAATAATGTACTTTGATCCAATATGTTCAGAGTATTTTTTACAGAACGTATCAAAGGATTTATGAGACTTGTACCCGGAGGATTTTACTTCTAAAGGGCATAGCTTACTCCCTCTTGATAGTAAAAAGTCTATCTCATAAACATGGTTTGATGTTTCTGAGGGCCATGTGTGATAAAAAAGTTTATTGCCTGATGATACTAGTATTTGGGCTACAATATTTTCATAAACGTACCCCAAATCTGCTGACAATTTATCGCTTAATAGTTTGGAATAAATGACATTCTCGGTTATGTCTTTATCCCAAAACGCTAATGTCACAAACAAACCTGTGTCTGCAATATACAATTTGTATTTCTCATAGTCGGAATTCATTGGAAAGCCGACGCATGGATTATTGGCATGATGTGCAAAATTAACCGTCAAGCTTTCTTCCAATCCTCGTAGCAATTCATCCATAACAGAATTTGTCTCACTTCTGGCTAAAACAGATGATGGTTGGTATCTTGATATGTTTTTACTTAGTTGTGCAGGAATGGAACTGAATAATTTCGAAATCTTACCGGACGGATCTATTTTCAAGAAATCGTCGAGATACAATTCGATTATTTCTCTTTTTGTAGTATCAACATCGGAAAGATTGTTTGTATCAATGTATGTGGCTACTGCTTGTGGCATGCCACCTACCAGCATATATAGCCTGAAATCACGCAACAGTTTCCTTGTGGTTTCATCTCCTAAGGAACGGCGTTTTTGAAATGATTCTTTGAGCATATCAATCGTCACTTCATCTCCTATCGCCCATCTGAATTCCTCGTAATCCATTGGATACATGGTGATACGCGTTTCCTCGCTCGGTATGACGATATTTTGAGTGTTTTTTCTAATAGACAACAGAGACCCCGTCTCTATATAATCATATCTGTGATCTTTGACAAGATATTTTATCGCTTCTCTAGCTTGGGGACATTTCTGTACTTCATCAAAAATAATTGCAGATTGACGCTCGTATAATTTTACTCCATAAATAAATTGTAGTTGGATAAAGAAATTATCTCTGTCGGAGATGTTTTTTATCGCCTCCCATAATGCATTTGTGGCATCCGCAAAGTCGACGAGAATATAACTTTTATATTCATTTTTCGCGAATTCTTCCACAATAGTTGATTTCCCTATTCGACGAGCTCCTTTTATCAAAAGTGCAGTGGATCCATCTTTTGATTGTTTCCACTCTAACATTTTTTGATAAATCTTACGCTTAAATATATGTCTCATAACATGATATCTGGTTACAAACACTGCAAAATTGCAATGTTTTATCGTAATCCCCAAATTTTAAATGCCATTTTTGTGCCTCTCCCCCAAATTTTAAACACCATTTTTGTATCTCTCCCCCAAATTTTAAATGCCATTTTTGTACCTCTCCCCCAATTTTTTTGGGGGGGGGCGTGAATAAATGATAATTAATTCAAACATTCACTGAATTGGCTCGGCAAAAAAGTGAAGGGACAGCTCCATGGCCGTCCCCTCACCCCATCAAATCAAAAAAAACTTAAACTTTATTGTGTTGTCTATATGTCACTATCCTCCTGCTACTTGGCGATCTTCAACGAAACGTTGTTCAAGACAACCACATAGTTGCCGCTTGGCAAAATATCAAGAGGGATAATGCTATTCTTTTCGATGACATTCACTGTATAAACGGGGGCCGCATTTAAATTGATGACCTGCAAAGTGCCGCCATTCTCAGTTGTCACATACAAGGACTCTTCGTTTGGGACATAATAGATGATATTATTCTTGTCGAAAGAGGCCACATCATTGACCTCCGTGCTGTCGCATGAATCCAAATTCGGCATCTTCGCCTCCGCTTTCCATGCATTCACGATCTTCTCACCCCAATTGCATGATTGTCCACTTGCAGATTGAACGGCCAAAGTAGGGTTAGCGGTGGCATCCTTCACAAGATCCAAATATTGGACAGGACTGCCATTGCCGTACCATGACCATGCCAACCAACCTACATTCTTCTCCTGACAGTAGGAGAGGATCAAATCCTCATCCACATCGCCATCGCTGTGGTACCATCCAAACTCTCCGACACAGAGGGCAAGACCTTGGTTGATCACACCGTCGATATTGGACTTCACCTTGCCGCTATTTCCAGCCGTTCCATACATGTGGATAGAGAAGAGTACATTGTTCTCCTCATCAGCCGCCAAGACATCCTTACCATAGGTGTGGATAGTAGCGGCGCTCTGGCCATATCCACCAGCGTCTACCATAATACAGTGGCGAAGGCCAGCCTTACGAATCATTGGGATCGCCTTTACATAACCGTCGCGCCAGTTGGTAGCGGAAGATGAGTTGTGCCACTCATTGGCGATATTGATCATCACATAAGACTCGGTACCCTTTAAGGTAGAGGCGAGATCCGCAAAATATTGAGCGGCGCCCTCCAAATCACTGATCTTATCGCTTCCGGTCACATCGTGAACCTCAAGGATAGCCAACATGCCATACTCTTTGCAAGCCTCGATCAACTTCTTCACCGAAGCGGCATTGTCGGCAGGAGAACCGTATGCTTTACCATTGGTCAACACGATACGAACGGTATTGGCACCAGCATTGTGGATCGCTTTCAACTGATCGAAAGCGGAAGATTTGAACCAAGTGTAAGCCATATTGACACCGCGCATCACAAACTCGTTGTCGCAACGGTCGAGCAACTTATTACCGCTCACCTTAAAACCATCCACATCGGAGGTCTTGAAATCGTAAACTGGGGCGTCATCGTCAGGTTCGATACGAACATAATCTACAACAGCCCACGTCCAAATAGGCGTCAACTTCACTGTATTGTCACCAGCGGCAAGCTCAAAGGTTCCGACCAACGTTTCACCCATCTTATCCTCTGAATCAATGGTTTGAGAAGCTCCCAAATTAGCGACACCGCTCACACCATTCACAGCGCAGTCGATCTGCTTGAATCCAAATATGGTATTATAACCTACATATACCTTATAAGAGCCCTTCGTTTTCGCAGTCACCGTGACATTGACATAATCGGTGCTCTCCTTTAGGTTCAAGGCACTGCTTCCTGACTTTTGGCTCACCATCTCAATAGAAGCCTCGTAATCGGAAGAGCACTCCACCTCAAAGATTCCTCTTGCCCTGGAAATGGCGCAGACGGGATCCTCCACCTCTTGGTAAGTTCCCCAACCTGGCATCTCATCCAAAGTGATGATCGCATCGGAAGCCATAGCCGATTTCCACTCATCATCTGAAGTTTGAGAGATATAATGTCCACCCATATTAGGGCTTTCGTACCAAGGCATCCACCAAGACCAGACTGCTCCGTCGTTGGCCATATTCTTAGGATCCATGATCGGGCCATTCTCCGTTACAGCCAATATCTTGTTATTACCCATCTCGGAGATGATCTTTTTGTAGGAATCAGCATTGGATTTATAATCATAAGCGGAATTATAGATATCCACACCGATCACATCCACCACATCATCACCAGGATACCATTTAGCGCTCAAAGCCTTATAATCATAGCCGATAGCAGGATCTCGCTCGATGTTCCAGGTCCAAATCAAGTTCTTCAAGCCATTGGTGTTGACCATACGGTCGTAAACCAAGCGATAGAGCGACTTGTAAGCCTCCGCACCACGGCAACCCCACCAGAACCATCCGCCTGCTGCCTCGTGAAGAGGTCGCCAAATAGCCGCGATCCCTTTGTTCTGCAAAACCATTAAATGGGCAGATATCTTATCAATATCATTCACCAACGCCTTGTAGGCCTCGGAAGAGGTGTTCCACTCGGTGGTTCCCGGTTTAAACGCCTTCGTGAAATCAAAATTCGTTTCACTCTTTCCACTATTCTTTCCAATGGCATAGAATGCCGAATCTTGATCCACCTTCCAGTGCCAGCAGAAAGCGGGAATACCACCCTCCTTCCACAACTCAGTGGCACGGGAGATCTCATTCGCCGTATAGCCTTTAAACCAAGACTCGTCAGAGTGGGCACCCGCCGCCATGATAAAATCGAAACCTACCATCACAGGACTCTTGCCACTCTTCTTTTGGACGGCTACGTATTCATAGGTGGAAGCCAATGTGCCGCCATCCTGATCACCGGTCATCACACCCGATATGGTCTTCTTACCGTAATTATCATATAGGAACTTATACAACAGAGTCGCTCCCTCCGTCGCGTCTTTTGTCACCGGAGAGGTGCTGATCGCCGCCATTGCATTTCCACCAAGCAATAGCAACGCGAAAAGTAGAATGGATAGTCTTGTTTTCATGCGTACCAATCTTTTAGTTTTTCATTTTCCAATAAATATATGCTTTCAATACAATAAAACCGATGCTGCAAATATCCGAAATCAAACGGTTCCATCAGTTATCCATCCGTTTCAAAAAGATATATATTTGTGCCATATCGCCCTATTTTCCTACGCGTCAACAAGAAGATAAGATGTTCTTATGTGTCAAATATTACTTTTATTAACATACACTTTTGTTTCATTCTTTGTATTCACCGAGAAAAAAAGTACCTTTGTAGGAATTGAATAAAGAGGGAATTGAATAATTTTATGTGTTTTAGGAATTACATACTCGTTCTGTGCTTATTCGCTTGCCACCTCGTGTACGCAGGCGAGAATTTGTGTTTCGACCACTACACTACGAAAAACGGCGTATGTTGCGATTTCATCCTAGACATCAACCAAGACCAGAACGGATTCATCTGGATCGCCACCAAAGATGGCGTCAGCCGATTCGACGGAACCAACTTTAAGAACTACTCAAAACGGCAAGGCGGACTAATGGAGAATGAGGTGCTCTGCATCCAACGAGGCCAAAACGGCCAACTCTACGCCGGCGGTAACAATGGTATGTTACAGGCTTATGATGCGCAAAGCGACCAATTCGTCAGCCGCCAATTCCCAGACCTGACCGGAAAATACGCCAAAACCGTACTCAACATATCACGCGACCGCCAAGGCCACGATTTCCTATTGACCACAAGCGGTATCTTCTCCTACGACTCCACCAGCCAAACCTTTGGCAAAGAGCCGTTTCTCAGCGACTCCACCTACCATCTCCTTGTCAATGGATTCTATCAAGACAGGAATGGCCGCTATTGGGTAGGCGCATTCGACGGACTTCATATTTTTGACAAGAAAGGAAAGGAGTTGGGTTTTTACAGCCTTTCCAAAGATAAGGCTCCCGTATCATCCATCCTGGAGATCGACTCCACCCAGGTGCTGGTAGCGACCAATATGGGCGGTGTATGGTTGTTCAAGGTGGGTGATGGCCTGCCACAAGCGTCGCTGTTGTCAACACCTTTCAAGAACATCTCCGTAATGATGAAGGACAGCAAAGGGCTCGTCTGGTTGGGTACCTGGGGAGACGGTCTATGGCAAATGGAGCATATAGGAGAATTTACGGAGATAAAATCATACGGCAACGAGGATGATCTCCAAAAAACGCATACCCTCTTCGAGGACGCCAACCACAACATTTGGATAGGTACACAGGTGAATGGATTGTTCCGGCTCCAAACGGACAACGACACCAAGATACTCCACTCCTCCGAAATGGGTTATCCGAAGGTGGACGCCTCCTGTTTCATCGAACGGGGCGACGGCGACATCTATGTGGGTTCGGATGGATCAGGAGCCTTTTTGGTCTCTCCGGAGGGAAAAATGAAACAGAATCTCCAACAACATTTCAGCGTCATGGGGGCGAGTCTCCTATCCTTCTGCAAAGGAGAAAAGGAGAATCTACTCGTATCTTCCTGGTTCGGAGGCATCGGTGAGATCTCCTCTGACGGCAAGGTTACCCCCGTGAAATACGAAGGGCTCAACAACACCACCAACAGTTCCAAGTGTGTCCGTCTCATGCGTAACGGAGAACTTTGGGTAGCCACCCAAGGAGACGGCGTTTACGTCAGAAACAAAGAGAGCAAGTGGTCGAAACATGAACTGGTGGTCAACGAGGATGTGAAGGATCGCTGGATCGATGATATGGAAGAGGATGCGGACGGCATCAAATGGATGCTCTCTAACCAATATATCTGGCGCTACGACGGTGACAAACTACGTATGTACAGCGCCGTGGACTCCACCCAAACGGCGGAACCATGCAAATTCACCGACTGCGTCTGCGATGCGGAGGGCAATCTTTACATCGCCACCAATTACGGCATCGCCCGTATTGTCAAGGATAGTAAAAAGATCGAGTTCCTCGATTTCACACCCGTCGCGAAATTCTCGTCCGTCAATTTCGACAAGAACGGCTATCTATGGTGCAGCGGAGAGACCGGTATTCACCGTATCAACATCCAAAAGAACACCTACAAGACGATTCCGCTCCCTACCGACAAATACGGTAAACTCTACTTCCAGCCAAGAGCGATTTACGAAAGTTCAAAGGGGACCCTCTTCTTCGGTTGCTCCAACGGATTCATCGTACTCGACCCAAGCAAATTAGGGGTAGCGAACGCTGTGGACTATGCGGCGTGGGCCCAAGCGCAATGCAAAATGGAGGACGGGGAGGTACAACGCCTTGACCTGCAAAAAGAGAGTGTCAAGATCGGTTACAATAACGATGAGACACGGATTCTATTCGATGTTGTCTCTCTCACGGGACCAGACGTGATCTGCCGCTACCGCATCGGAGAGCAAGACGAATGGCACAATTTGGGAAGTGCCCGCGAGATCGTATTAAACCGTCTCCCTTCAGGCAAATATAATCTGGAACTAATGGCCTTCAAGGATGGAGGCGAGTCCAATGCGATTACCCTCCACAAACTCATCAAGGTAGAGCATCCTTGGTGGTTATCCTGGTGGTTCATTACCCTTTCGATCCTTGCGTTAGGAGGTTTGGGATATGCGCTCTACCGCCACAGAAAGAGGGAGAAAGAACGGGAAGAACAGGCAAGAAGAGACCATGAGGCGAAGTTGGCAGCCGCAGCCGCCCTCAAAGAGAGTGAACAAACAAACAACGAGGGAGATCACCCTAAGAAACCTGAGATGCACCCATTCATGGCGCAAGTATTCGAGGTAATTGAACACAACTACGAAGATCCTGATTTCTCCGTAGAGGAGTTGGCCAAGGAGTTGAATACCAGCAAATCAACCCTCATCCGCAAATTGAAACCGCTCACCGAGCAAACCCCTATCGAGATGATCAGCGAATTCCGCTTGAAGAGGGCTGATGAAATGTTGCGGACCATGGACCTGCCAGTAAAGGAGGTCGCCTTCAAAACTGGCTTCAACAGTCCATACTATTTCAGCCGTAAATACAAAGAGTTCTTTGGCTTCCCGCCTTCTCAGATTAAGGAGAAGGAATAGAAGATATTTTCTAGTTTTTCTAGTTTTTCTAGTTTATTTTTGAATACTATTTTTATTAACTAAAATACTATTTGTTATGCTTGCAAACAATAAGTTTCTCAGAGGAAACGGCGATTGCCGTAACACCTATTTCTACAAAAAATCACAAGTAATATACGATTTAACATTCCATTTTGCGCACAAATATCTTCATAATTATAAAGACCGTACTTTAGATCAGATGATCCAAGCTGCTCGCTCCGGAAAACAAAATTTTGTCGAGGGAATGTCCGATGGAGTAACATCCGCAGAGATGCAAATCAAACTCCTAAATGTCGGGAAAAGCAGTCTCCTTGAATTACGGGAAGATTTTGAAGACTACATTCGCACTCGAAAATTAACACTATGGGATAAAACTCACAACCGTTATTCCAATATGGTAACCTACTGTAAATACCACAACGACCTAAGCGACTATCAGCCATTTTTCGAAATATGGGACGATGAGGAACTGGCCAATGTGGCACTGACGCTTATTCATCAGACCGACCGAATGCTACATAGTTTCATCAGGAAACTTGAGGGCCAATTTGTCCAAACTGGTGGTTTGCGAGAGGCTATGACCAAAGCTCGGATTGAAGCACGAAAGGCCGCTCCAAGATAACAAAAGAATCGCTACTCATCCAACTCCTGCTGTGCCTCCTTCAAAGAGGAAATCTCCCCCTCCACCCACTTTGCGGCGAGGGCATCTAAAATGGCATAGCGCTTTTCAGTACGGAAGTTACGATTTGAGTCATTGTCTAAACTCTCCGCCAGCTCACCAAAATCGAGGTTTTCCTCCAAAATACGAGAGACGATCTCTACCTTGATTTCACGTTCGGAAATCTCCTCCTCAACTACATCTTCCCCTATCTGGTCGTCGTAACTGTCATCCTCCAAATCTTCATACACCTCTTTCTTAATCGAAGCAAATCCACCTCGGAAGGTGCCAATTCCCTCAAACGACCTTTCCAACTCGTCAAACGTCAGCTCCATGTCCGTATCCTTTACTGATTAATACCGAACAAAGCACGCTCCACCTTCTCGCTAGGCTTCAACCGACCGCCAATCACTGAGACAATCTCAAAACGGCCCATGGTGCAGAGTTTATTATCCGACAAACGATAGATATCCTCGTAAAAGACATAACGTATACCCTCTTTCTTCACATTCAATCGGCAGACAAACTTATCATTGCTCCTTAATGGTTGCTTATATTGCAACTCCGCCTTGGCCACCACCAAGATGATGCCTGCATTGGTCAATTCCATGAAATCCAAATTCACCGTTTGGATAAAACGATGTCTGGCATGCTCCATGTAATGTTGGTAATTGGCGTTATTGACGATTCCTTGGGCATCGCACTCATAGTCGCGCACCTCAAACTCATATTCAAATACGTAATCCATTCTTTTTCTATTTTGTTGTTTACAAAATTAATCGAAATATTGTTGCTATGCAAAATAGTTTCGTTCCACTTACTTTGCCCAATATCGTTTTATTCTTACCTTCGTAGAAAAGAGCACTGATCAAATGGTATGCGCAAAATCTCATAGGAAGATAGGCAGATGGGTGACATGGGTGGCCCTACTACTCTTCGCATGTTCAAGAGGGAGCAACCTCGAAGAGCATACCACATCGTCCGAAACGGTGCAGTGCGACTCCTCAAACATTCGCCAGGAAGAGATCGACTCTATCACTAACTGCCCTATCCAACGCCTTAGAATCAGTGCGGTCGGCGACATCATGCTCCACGATTATCAAATGAGGAAGGCCTACCGCAACGATACCGACACCTTTGATTTTAGCCCTGTCTTTCAACAAATCCAGCCCTACTTAGATGAGGCGGATCTACTCATCGGCAACTTGGAAACTGTGTTCGGAGGCAAGAAGAAGGGAAGAGACACCTCCGTTTATGGTTACGGAACATTCCCCTATTTCAATGCGCCAGATTGCTTCGCCACGACCCTATCGGAGGCGGGGTTCGATTGGCTGGCTACCGCCAACAACCATATACTGGACGCATACCCCGCAGGCATCACGAGGAGCCTCAACCTCCTCGACTCACTCGGCATCGCCCACCACGGCACATCACGAGACTCCGCGGAGAGGCAAGCGTTGAGCATCATCGAGAAGAACGGAATCAAGGTGGGACTTCTCAGTTACACCCATAGCCTCAACGGCATCCATCTCAAAAAGGAACTCTCATTCATGGTCAATGAATACCGGAAATACGACTCCACCAAGGTGAGTGAAATGTGCGCAATGGCACGCCGTCTCAGAGAGGCGGGAGCAGACTTCACCATCGCCTACCTTCACTGCGGTACGGAATACCAACGTACCCCCAACCGCTACCAACGACGCTTGGCCGACTCTCTGCACAAGGCAGGATGTGATCTGATTCTCATGTCGCACCCCCATATCCTCCAACGCCTGGAAATAATTCCCCCAACAGAGGAACAGAGAGGTTCCCTTGTGGCTTACTCCTTAGGCAACTTCCTCTCCTCACAGGTATACTCCGACAGCATTCCCAAAGATATTGGCGCCATCCTGGAGGTGGATATCCGAAAGGATTCAAGCGGCACAAACATCGATCAAGTGTCGGTGGTGCCTACCTACACCTATTGGCGGAAAAGTCACATAGGCATTCTACCCGTTATCCAGGCTTATAACCAACCGGATTCGCTCTTCCACCTCTACAAAAGAGACAAAGAGAGGGTGAAGGATGCCTACTCAAAGACACTCATCACCCTCCGTGGGAAAATGGACAGCACCCGTTGGAGCATCGAAAAGGATCGATATCTCCTCAAATGGTAAAGCCTACAACGCCACCCTCAACGTCTTGGTCAATGTTTTACCACCCTCGAAAGAGATGGTAAATACAACGTTATGAGGCACTAAAGGGACAGACTGTGGCAAAAGAATCTCGATGCTACCATCGGACCATAAAGACTTTTCGTTCTCCGTGAAATCCGAGAAAAGCTTCTCTATATGTTGCAGATGCTCCATGTCATCAGGGTAATCGTTCAACACAAACTCACCCCATGATTTCACATAAACCTTCAAGTAATCGCATAGATTGCAACCCGCTGGCATACCCTCTCCATAATCAACATCCGCGGCTAACGAAATCGAGGCAATGGGGAAGGCACACGCAAACGTTCCGCAATCATTCCACCCATTCCAATGGTCGTCATGATACAGATTGGAGATGGAATCAAACAATTCGTGGCGCGGCACACCAACGGAACTTTCCCCAGAGGACACCCTCTCTCCATTAACACGGAAGTATAGATAATACGCTCCGTCGAATGTCTTGCCATACGTCGCACTTTCAAAGGTATCTGGCAAAAAATAATCACTCACTAAATGAACGGAGCGAAACGACGCCTCCGGAGTAGAATCATCTCCACACGAGGTGATCAATAGGGCCATCACCGCCCATACATAAATAAGTTTCTTCATACGCTGAAAATTTTACCGCCAAGCGGCGTGAATTTCTAAATTATATTGATAATTATAAGTCTCATTTCCCTTTTGGGTATCATAATCTTCTCCCCGCTGCACATCAAAACATCCAGCGGAAAAATAACCATTGTTTTTACCATTCCACCCCCAGTTGATATGGAGCAACGGATGTTCATAGATGGTATTCACATAACGATTGGTCGATCTGTTGGTGGTGTTGTCCAACGTGTAGGTGTAACAATCATATCGCGATGTGGTGTAGCCGTCCACCACCCAGGCATGCCCTTCATAAGCGACGAAAGCCACTTTCTTTTTCTTTCCATTCATCAAAATAGGCCTGCGAAGATCCAGATACCCCTTCGCCTTCTCGAATGTGAACGACTGTGTACCGCATCCCGAATAACCGCAAGCCTTCAAATAGGACATTGCATCAGACTCCTTCGCCGAACTACCGTCACACCCATAATCCATATCAATGTTGAGACCGATACCATACAGCAATTCACCCACCTGCTTTTTCACATTCTCTTCCTCAAGACTATTCGCATCCTTCTCTTTCACAATCGCATTCCAATTCAGAGAGAGGCTCCGCCTCGTGCGTCGATCGATTTGATAGGAGATTGTTTTAGGATATTGGTAATAGGCCAACAACTGCCCGATCGCCACCGCCCAACAACCTGCCTGAGCATGACCGCTTGCATTTGACTTACATGTTTTCATCAAATCATTATAGGGAGAACCGCTTTGCGCCCATGTGGTAGGCAACAATGGCGCCACCTCCTCCTTGCCTTTCAACAGCTTGAAGGTGCCTGTAGACACGCTTCTCAATGACATTTCCTGCTCGGAATCACGCCCCTCCAGCATACGATCAGCCACCTCCTTCAACGAGTCTTTCTCCACCTCAAACGCAAGGATCGACTCCTCCATATATTGCTGTGCATTCTCCAAGAAAATAGCCACGCCCGGATTGTCGATGGAGTCGCCCAGCGTTCCGTTCTCCACGCAGGCCAACACCGGACATCCCACACGGTCATCCGCACAGATAATCGCAAAACCGGCACTATCGGCGAAATTGCAGACAAAGGCCATCGTATCGGGCAGAGCGACCTCCTCGCCACCAGCGCGTAAAGCATTGGACCTTCGCTCCAACACCCTTCCGCCATTCACCATCCTCCTTGCGCCGGAACTTCTCAATTGGCTCTCTCCACCCTGCGGGAAATAGAGTGCCGCGGCATCTTCCGCCAAGGCGGCAGCCTCCTCCCAACTCATCGTATGGTGGGTGGAATAGATCGCTTTGTAATTGATGTACTCCTGTGACTGGGATCGTGATTCCTTCATCGGCGTTTCTGTTAATAGACTCTCCCTCTCGCAACTGGAGAAGAGAACAATTTGATAAACCACTAACGCGGAGAGAAACTCCCCTCCCCAACGTTTTCTAACAACTTTTTTGTCAAACATAACAAGGTAAAAAAATAGTTAAACATAGATGGTTGGCTCTTCCAACATCTCTCTAATCACGAAGGCAAATATAGTGATAGTTTTATTATTTTACTATGTTTTTAACAAATAAATTATAATTATCAATCATTTCAGCCACAAACAACGGTAGCCATCCCCCTAAAAAAGGCCATCCAAGCCCAAAAGAGACTTGGATGGCCCACCATTTATCTACTTAAATCACACTATTTGATCTCTATCTTGATAGCCTCCTCTTCGTTGGAAAGAATATATACGCCATGGTTGTAGCCTTGTCCCTTCAACTTCTCCACAGCGCTTTCGCCCTCGGCGATGACCACGCTACCCAAGATCTTTCCTGTAATATCCACAACCTTGAATGTGCCACTAGGCATATTGGCGGATACCTCCACCATTCCTGTAGGATCAGGATGCTCCGCCTCGAAGTTAATCCAGTCAATGTTGGTGTAGTTGCCATCAATGTTGATACGCATCACATGCTTACCCTCCTCGATACGAGAGGTTGTTCCCTCCAATGTGTAGTAGGTATCCCAGCTCGTACCCTTAGGGAGTAATACTTTGGAAACCACTTGATTGCCATCAATAGAGACACTGAAAGCGGAAATTTCACTACCGGAAGCCACTTTTGCCGTCCACTTGTAAGTGTCGGAGTTCTTCACATCCACGGTGTATTCCATCCACTCACCCTCATTGGTGTAACCGACCGCCAAGCCATCGTCACTCTTCACAACATCGACGCCCTCGTTGGTACGGAAGGAACCATCTCCTTGGTTCTCGTCATCATTATCCTGATAAGCGACGCCGCTACCGCCCCAATCATACTCCTCCGCTTGGATCTTTCCTGGGATAGTGGCTGCTGTGCCATTGTAAGGCGTTTGTGGCACGTGAACCTTGACCGTCACAGAGGCCTTGCCCTCGTTGCCCTCGTTGTCTTTCGCCACAGCGACCATCTCGTAGGTTCCCTCTTTCACACCTTCCCAAGTATAGGTATATGGCGCACTGGTGGATTCACCCAATTTTGTGGTGCCATTGTAGAAGGTGACAGATTGAATGGTTCCATCCTCGTCACTTGCCTCAGCGGTCAACTGAATGGATGCCGGAGCCTCCAAATCGTCTGTCGCGGTAGGCGAGGTGATCTTAACTACCGGAGTGCCCTTCTTCGCACCGCCAACCAATGTCACGACACTGCGAGCCTCCATGGTGATTTGGAACGAACCGTTGGAAGCGATGTCCGACTCCTTCTTCACATTCTTCGAACCACTGGTCACATAACGCTCCCAACTTGCGATCTGAACACCTGGCACCGAAACGGTGAAGGTCTTGGCTGCATCGTTGCTATTGACAATGACAATCACCACATTACCATCCTTCTTAAAGGCGGAGACATTGACATTGTTGGTTGGGTGTTGGGTCGCGTCCACACGAACGAAGCCCGGACGCACGAACTTTGAATAGTGGGAGAAACAGTAGCCACGCTTGGTGATGTTACCGTTATCCTTCATCAAACTGTAAGAACGACGAATGTACCACCATACATAGGTCTGGAAATTTCCAACCACCACCGCATTGGTCATGTGGTCCGCCACCTGCAAAGCCTCTGGCCACAAATCCGCGTCGCTGGAACTATTCGGATAGTACACCTCGGTCATCCACAACTCCTTGCCGGCTCCCTTTTGTTGGAAAAGCGGATAGCTCATCTGGCTCACCTGCGTACCATAAAGGTGCGTAGCAAGAATATCCAAATTGGCAAGTGCCCTGTCGTTCTTCAAAATAGGGTCTGTAGTGTTCTTATTGTACTGGAACGCCTCTGGCGCCATCACTCTACATTTGATGTCTTGCGCATTGTTCGCCATAAAGGTAGCCATATCGTTAGGCTCCCACCATGTCCAGTCCGCACCATAATCCGGCTCGTTCTGGATAGACATCGCATACAAAGGGACACCATTGTTCTTCATATAATCGATGAACTTATTCAGATGTTGCACATAAGCACCATACGAACTGCTCTTCAAACGCTTCGAGTTCTTATATGACTCACACATGTTCGAAGGGGGACTCCAAGGTGAGGCGAAGACGGTAACGCCCTTCTTCACCGCATATTGAGCGGTAGCGACCTCATTGGGCCATGCGCTCTCATTGGGATCGACATGGATACGGAGGACAGAGAGTCCCAATTGGTTATCGCCATTATCGAAAGCGGTCTTTCTTTGGCTCTCGGAGAGATCTTGGATCCATCCGGGGAAGTTAATACCTCCGAATCCTTTGATCTCCTGATAGGTTTTGTTGACATTGACATTAATGGTCTGCGCTCCCGCCATCAAAGGCAAAACCGCCATACAAGCCAAGGTCCATCTCTTCATTCCTTCTTTAAATAGTTTCATGTTAGTATGTGTTTTTCTTGATTCGGGTATATATGATATCTCCCCTCCTCCTGGTTATACAATAATCTACTTTTAGACGCCACAAATGCGTGTTGCTTACGTTTGCAAACATAGCGTTATATCCGCCAAACGGATAGAAAATTTCGTTCTTCCCATAGTAAAATTGTGTCAAAAGAGCCGTCCATATTGCGATTTAGGCGAAAAATCCTTTACTTTGTAGAAGGTAGAAGGAATGAAAAACCCTTTAAGGACCTGAGGAGTAATTAAATTTAATATAATGGAAAAACAAAAAAGATTCTTTCTCACAGAGAATGAGATTCCAAGAGAGTGGTACAACATCGTGGCTGACATGAAAAACAAGCCGCTTCCTATGTTGAACCCACAAACCAAGAAGCCTATCACAGTAGATGAGATGTGCGGACTCTTCAACCGCGCATGTTCAGAGCAAGAGTTGAACACCACCGACGCGTGGATCGAGATCCCGGAGGAGGTGCGCGACATGTACAAGAGCTACCGCTCTACCCCGCTTGTCAGAGCCTACGGTTTGGAGAAGGCATTGGACACGCCAGCCCACATCTACTTCAAGAATGAGAGCGTAAGCCCTGTGGGGTCCCACAAGTTGAACTCCGCATTAGCGCAAGCATATTACTGTAAAAAGGAGGGCGTCACCAACATCACCACCGAAACAGGTGCTGGACAATGGGGTGCGGCTCTCTCCTACGCCGCCAAGGCATTCGGCCTTGAGTTGGCTGTATTCATGGTGAAGGTAAGTTACCACCAAAAGCCTTACCGTCGTTCCATCATGCAAACCTACGGTGCGCAAGTGGTGCCATCTCCAAGTATGTCAACCCGCGCCGGTAAGGATATCTTGACCAAGAATCCAAACTACCAAGGTAGCTTGGCTACCGCCATCTCCGAGGCTGTGGAGTTGGCTATGCAAACCCCTAACTGCAAATATGTGTTGGGTAGTGTGTTGAACCACGTGACCCTTCACCAGACCATCATCGGTTTGGAGGCAGAGAAGCAAATGGCTATGGCAGGCGAATACCCAGATATCGTGATCGGTTGCTTCGGCGGTGGATCCAACTTCGGCGGTGTCTCCTTCCCATTCATGCGTCACAACCTCTTGGACGGAAAGAAGACCGAGTTCTTGGCTGCCGAGCCAGCATCTTGTCCTAAGTTGACCCGCGGTGTCTTCCAATACGATTTCGGTGATGAGGCTGGTTACACCCCAATGTTGCCTATGTACACTTTGGGACACACCTTCGCACCTGCCCACATCCACGCCGGCGGTCTTCGTTACCACGGTGCGGGAACCATCGTAAGCCAATTGATCAAGGATGGTTTGATGCGCGGTGTGGATATCCCACAACTCGAAACCTTCGAGGCCGCTACCCTATTCGCTAAGGCTGAGGGTATCATCCCTGCGCCAGAGTCTTCTCACGCGATCGCTACCGCCATCCGTGAGGCGAAGAAGTGCAAGGAAGAGGGCAAGTCAAAGGTCATCCTTTTCAACTTGTCTGGACACGGTTTGATCGATATGACCGCTTACGACCAATACATCTCCGGCGACTTGACCAACTACGAATTGCCTGAGCAAGAGATCGCTGATAACGTAAGCAAATTGGAGAAGATCATCAAGTAAGGGATTTTCTAAATATACTTCAGAAAGGGCTGCCCGACGGGTGGCCCTATTTTGTTCAATCGAACCGAATGATTACTTTTGCGGATGAATTTTATTACCCTATATTTTTATGAATTATGGAAATTAAAAACGAAACGATTCTGACTCATCAGCAGTTGGCTGAGATTGTGCTTCGAATGAAAAAAGTAAGGATACGCCAGTTTTTTGTAGCAGCAATTTTCCTTCTAAATACCACCTTATTTATTATGGATTGGATGAAAACTGAGGAAATCGACATGGGTTTGGCGTTTTTTCCGATACTAATGCTTCTAATACTCATTCGTATCCCTATTCGACTACGTTCAACATATAAGGACATCACTGGCAACTCAGACTCCTCTTGGTCATATATCTTCAAGGATACTGAATTGGAATGTACTAAAAACGATGGAAGGGTAAAAAACGACCAAGCAACTTATCTTTATGAATCCCTCTCTCGCTTGGAAATAAGGAAAGATTATATTATCCTATACGTTTCAAAAGCAGAGTTTTTACCAATCGATAAAAAGGGGTTCTCCTCCGAAACCGAGATGAATGAGGTGATTTCCGTATTAAGAAGTAAACTGAAAAATTAAGTCTTAACTCTCCACAAACGATCTACAAGTATTATTTTTTCTTATCGCTCGTGATCACATCGATCTTTCCACCTCTCATCTTCTCTTTCACCACCTTTCGGAAGTAGAAGCTATATCCTTTGATTTGACGAAGCGTCTGCATGGAGAAGAACTTTTGGGAGATAGGGCGTTGGTAGGAGTGGATAATGGAAACATAAGGCAGATAGACCGTCTTGTACCCTACAGTAGAGAGTCGGCGACAGAAATCAGCATCCTCCGGACCATAGAAAATACGGTCATCCAAGAAACCAACCTTCACCTGCGCCTTACGTCTGATCAACTGACAAGCGCCTATCACGAAATCGACCACCATAGGCTCATCGCCCTCTACCTGATGGGAAGGATAGAGCGTTTTATCGTAAGAATCCTGAAAAACCTTATAGCCAGATTGTTGCATCATATTGTGGATACCGCTCTTGATAATTCCCATACGGGTTGGAAACCGTTTGCTGCTGGCTTGCGGAAGGCCATCCTGGCCAATCAGTTTGCAGCCACAAACACCCACATCCGGATGGCTATCCATATAATCCACCATCGCATGGAAAGCCTCTGGGTTCATCACCGTATCGCTATCCAAAAATAGGACATACTCGCTAAGGGAGTTTACCAAACCCATATTTCTAGCGGCGGCCACACCTCGGTTGGTCGCGCAAGTAATCATTTTCACAGAGGGATATGAGTGCGTCAACGCGGCACGTGTACCATCCTTGGAGGCATTGTCAATGTACAAAATCTCCACGTCTGGATCGTTCATCAAGAACTCCAACGAAGCAAAATTCTTTTCCAAATAATGCCAAGAATTATGCCCAATCACGATAATTGATACCTTAGTTTTCATATTTTACACGCGCCAATGGCCACTAACAATCAGGAACATTAAACAATGGTTTATCACTTCCCCCCATTTCAATTAAACAATGTCAGTTTCAACAATGTCGTATCCCTTCGTTCCTCTTAAAAGGGCGGTTTATAAGCCAACAAGCACAAATATACGAATTTCTACCAACCGCCTTTACGAAAGTGAACATTTGCGGCACATTTCTTACCTAATGTATATAAACATGCGCTATTATCTATTAACGCAAGGTGAATAGACGGCCCAACTATCAGTATGATTTACCTGTCATTTAGGTGTGTACTGCGAATAGTCGCTCTCCTTTGGCGCATAATCCATCGGATTCTCGGAACCCGGTGTCTTGGTAACCTTCACCACCTCCACCGTCTCGGCAGGATCCTTTTCCACCACCGCAACGCTCGTGGTGCTCTTTCCATCCATGTTGGGATCAGTAGCTTGCGTTGGACGGCTCTTCTCCGCATAGGTATTGATCAGACTCACCAACTTGTCGGCATTGCAAGAGCGGGCAGCGCCTTGGATCGTCACCAAATCGAACAGATACCACAAACCAAAACCTCCGAATGTGAACAACTTTAAGAGCGCCAACAAGGGCTCCCCTAAATAGAATCTATCCACACCGCATACTCCGAAGACGGATAGCACCTGCGCTATGCCAGGACGCTTAAAACCGCATCCCAAAAGGTGCAAGGCCATCTCGTCAGGGACCATAGCAAGTCCCTGCGAGATTTTCTTGATATCACGTTCTTCAAAACACCCTGCATTATGCAGGAGAAAATTTTCGATGCTTTCCCTTTTCATAAATCACTTAATAATTACTTCTTCACAGTTGCCCAGAATCCAGTATTCTTCGCCACGATTTCGCTGTCGTACATCGACTCGCAGATGACAGAAGGGGCATAATATTTACCAATGAACGAAGCGTGCAATTTCACCTTGAAAGACTTCTTTTCGCCAGGAGAGAGTGAGAAGTAGGTCATCACACGGTCGTCACGAAGATCACGATAAGAATAATTTTGTGACTCCTCCTCCATGTTCGACATACGATCGTTTTGGATCTCCCATCCAGATGGGAAGACCTGCGTCAAAGCCACCTCCTGATAAGTTTCGACACTCGACGTGTTACGGACAGTCACCTCCGCCATAAAATCCTCTCCTTGGGTAATAGCGGTTGGATCGAACGATTCCCCACCAAGCGTACTATATTTCACACTCATATCTAATCCATTGGACATCGCACCCACCATATTCTCCTCTGGGATGCCGGAAATCGCCATCGTCACATAGAGCGTGTTTTGTCCATTGTTCTTCAATACAGCCTTTTGTGACTTGGCTGCACCTACTTCCAAACTTCTCTTGATAATACCGCAATCGCCGGAGAAGGTAACCTTGGCGCCATCTTTCTCGCATACCGCATTCACCTTTCTGTCTGGTTGTCCCTTGGCGAAATTTGCGAACGCCACCAAGACATTGGCCAACTCTTGCGTACTACACTGCTCACTCTTGCTCAAATCCTCCGAAATACGCTTCAACAAATGGTAAGCCTCCTTTCGGTCGGCGTCCGTTGTGATCATCGCATTCAAAATCAAGGCTTTGTCGCGCAATGCGGAGCCGAAATTATGGGAAGAGGAGTTTCCTGCTTCAGAAGACAAAGAAGCGCACATATTCTTTGCCACATCCTTCTTACCACACAACGCATAAGCAGATGCCAATTGCCAAGTGGTGGCATTATCCAAACTCATCTCCTTCAAACGGTTCATCGCACCAAGATCCGGCTTGCCAGCCAACGCCAATGTGTACAAACGATACGCTTGCTCCAGCTTCTCGTAATCACGGTTTTTCCTGTAACTCCAAGAGGATGCCGTACGTTTTTGGTAAGCGCAGAATTGAGAGATCACCGAATTCGGTACATCATAACCATGATTCTTGGCCTCTATCAAGAAGTGGCCCACATAATTGGTCACCCACGGATAATCATAAGAACCGCCCATCCAATAAGAGAAGGATCCGCTACTCATCTGCATCTGGCTCAACTTAAAGATAGCTGCCTTCACATTCTTGGTACACTCCGTCTTCTCCGACTCCGACACCTCGGTAATCTCAGGCAATAGAAGCTGAGGGAAGGCCTTGGAAGTGGTCTGCTCCGCACATCCGTGTGGATAACCCACCAAATACTCCATGCTTTGTGCCAAATTGAGCGGTGGCAACGCACTCATCTCCACCAAGACTTGATTGGTGCCTTCCGAACCGAACAACTCAATCGGACAAGTAACCGATCCGCCTGCCGGCACCTCGTAGAAGGCATGCTGAGTGATTCGCTCGTTCGGATTTCTCACATCCAAATTAATCTCACTCTTCACCGTTGTGGTACCATCCGTTGCGGACACCGTGATCTTCTCCTTGCCCAATTTATGTCCCGCCTTCATACGGAAGGTCATGATCTTATCATCATTGCCGGTCATTTGTTGGGAGAGGGTGCGTTCACCCAATACAGTGATCTTATTACCCGCCTCAACGGATAGCTTCACATTTTTGCTCACACCATCCATCGTAAAGACATTGACAGGCAAATTGAACTCCTCTTTTGGACCGATCACACGAGGTGCGGTCGGAAGAATCATTAACGATTTGGTCACCTTCACCTCCTTCTCGGCATTACCGTAAGCCATCTTGTTACCAGCAACCACCATCACGCGTACCGAACCGAAGTAGGCAGGCAATTTCACATTGTGCGTCTTCTTCTCACCCGCCTTCAACTGGATCGGACCGAAGAACTTCACCACCGGCTCAAAACGACGGTTCAAGCCATCCCTGTTCAAGGTCATGTCACCACCGATTGAGAAGAGTTGCTCGATCTTTCCGCCATAGGCGCCGATCACCATATTGTACATATCCCAGCTATTGACACCAAGCGCCTCACGCTTGAAGAAATCGCTATGGGCATTCGGCGTTTTGAAATTGGTCAAATCAAGCAGACCATTGTCTACGATAGCCAATGTATAGCACATATCCTTGCCGTTGGCCTCCGAAACGGTCACATCAAACGATTTCTCCGACTCTACCTTGTCGTCCATCTTTATCACTGGATGCAGAACGCTCTCCACGCTCTCTACCATAAAGTTTTTGACGCCATACATACGGATAGGCAAATCGTTAGACGTACGCTCATAAGGTTGCAACAGGTTCACATATAGATAGGCGTTTGGCATCATCTCACGCGTCACCTCCATTTCAAATGTCGTCGTGTTGGGTTGGGCATCGATCCACTTGGAGACGAGCACTTTGGTACGATTCTCCACCGTCACCAAAATACGGCCTTCGGAAGGGGTTGGCAATGTCACCTTCACCTTCTCGCCTACCTGATACTTCTCCTTATCCAAGTTGAAGGCCAACATCGTAGCGGACTCGCCACCATTTTCCATATTGCGGTCGCTCCAACAATCCCAATCAAAGAAGACAACGCCACCGACCTTATGGCCGCCTTGGCCGTCGCTGACCACCAACATATACCTGCCCCAATCATCTTTAGGAACACGCAGAGTGACACTGGCACGACCATTCACCGCGCGGATATTCTTCTTCTCGAAATAAGGCTTCTGATAGGTGTTCTCCGTATAGTACGCGAAACTATTGTCGTTAGAGGCATCCCACCACCAACGCCACTGCATTTTATACAACTTGAAGGTGATGCCATCGCCCGTGACAGGATTTCCCTTCGGATCCAACAACAGCAAGTCAAAAGTCTGATCACGGTTGGTGACAATGTAACGTCCATCCTTTTTGTTAGGGCACTTCACGCCGACATAGCGCGAATAAGGGGAGAATGGAAGTGTCTCATAGTTGACGCTGAAGTCTCCAGTTCCCTCAAATACCTTTGTGGTAAAGACCGCTTGCAACATACCCGGAGCATCAGAGACCGTCGGCATTTGGACCGATTCGCTGGCATCTCCGTTGTCGTCGGTAGAGGACTCCATCACCGTATTCTCCTCTCCCACAAAATTGGATGCGTCTGGCGACTCGAAAATGTAATCCGGATAAGATGAGAAGGCGTTCGGATCACGCTTACATCTTAATGTCACCTCCACCTCTTTGCCCGCGGACTTTCCGCCATGCAACCACTCCGAGTGAACATTCAACTGCTCTCTCGTACCACTTACCAACACTTTGCTGGAGGCATTCAACCTCACTTTCAAACGGTTTGGTTTAATGGTCTCAATCTTCAACTGTTTGTGGAAATTCGATCCACCCACATTGAAACTGATGGACCAATTACCGGTCTGGTCATCCTCCTTGGTTGGAATCCTGAAGCTGTAAATACAACAGTTCGGATCATACTTCTGTACGCTACGCATGTAATTTTGTCCACGCGGCGTTCTTAAGTTCATCGTTATCGGGTGATCTTTCGGAAGCGTCTCATCCGCATCCTGAAGCATCAAGGAGATGTTCAATGTATCTCCCGGACGCCATACGCCACGCTCGCCATAGATATATCCCTTGATTCCCTTTGAACAGTCCGATCCGCTCACATCGAAAGACGAGAGGGAGAGCGCATTGTTGTCGCGAACTCGGAGATAACCCATTTGACCATCCTTTTCCACAACCACGAAAGAGGGGGTGCGGGAAAGACGCATCGACACGAAACCATCCCCGTCAGTCTCCTCGCTGGCGATCTCCTGCATCTGATAATCGTAGAATGTGACATGGGCTCCCTTCTCTGGCGCCGTGGTAAGGAGATCAGTCACGATAACATCATAGAAGTTGCTCTTTCCACCCTTCGCGATGATACCGAAATTGGAGACGAAGACATTGGTCGCGACACCTCCTCCATTACACAAATAATAGGTGATTTTAGCAGGGTCTTCACGATCACTCCAATTATAGGAATAATCCCCATTATCGGATGAACTATAATCGTCGTCATAGTACTCGTCATAATAATATTCATAACCATCCTGTCCATTATCCTCCAACTCGCTTACAGGACTATAGCTGTGATCACTGTCGTCGATCGAATCGGTGATCTCGCACGGATAGGTGGAGTAGGCTCTTTTGAATGAGAAATAGACACGGTACATGGCACCCGGATCCTCTTTGGACAACTCGGAAAGATCCAAAGAGAAGGTTCTCCAAGCATAATAATCCATTGGACTATCCCCTGGCAAATCGATCTTTTTATGAAGGATCAAACGACCGGTACGCTTCATGCTCGCCCTGTTGAATACATCCAAGTTACTCGTCTGCAGGTATTGAAGCATATTGTTGTCGAACACCTTGACGACATCCACATCGACCGCCTTCAAATTGACCGCCTCGAACGGAAGCGTCGCCTTTTCATTTTGAGGCAAGATCGCACCCGTGTTCACCAAACGGACACGAGGCTTCTCACTTACAAAGGTGAATTGGATAGTCGTATCACGCTTCAAGGCATCACCGTTCACACCCTTCAAGCCCGCATAGACTTTCAGCGTGGATTTGGAATAGCTCACCTTCTCCGGATACACCTTCAACACATTTCCCTCTCGCGTGAACTGGGAACTCTCGTCGTTGATCTTCACATAAGTACGCCAAGTCTGATCTGGTTTAAGCGGTTGGCTGAAATAGAGTTTCAAATAGGGGTTTTCTCCGCCCACTACATTCAAATCCGTCATCTTAAAACCTGAAACATAAGGAATAAGCAGCGTCGCCTTTTCTTCGCTGTCACAGTCGATGCGGGTGCCATTCCACAAGATCTCCACCTTTTGGTCCTCTCTCACGCCACGTTCGAATCCCGTAACAGTAAAAGTGAAGCTATTATGGTTGTAACGGCTAGCCTCCTCGTCGCTACCCTCTCTCCACGCCATATCCAATTGTTTGCGCTTAGGCGATACGACAGCGGCGGAGAAACATTCCTTTAAGTTCTCCAACTCCTCCCGATCCGCCAAAGAAACCGTTCCCTTCACCTGATAGTCTCCCTCGTCCGTCAGTTGAGGCGTATCCACCATCACATAAATCTTCTGCTTCACGACTGTAACCGGGAAGATGAATTGCTTCAGATCTTTGTTGGATCCCAAATCGGCCACTTTACCCAATTCGAAGGTGACCTTATACTCCTTTCCTCGTTCCAACAACTCCTTAGGATGAAATTCCAACGTGTAACTATCCACCCATACGGTCGTTCCCTCCACAGACGGAGACAACGAGAAGATCTTCTCACTCACCTCCTCTCCTGGATTGGCATCGGCACAAGGTTGGTTTAGAACAACCCGAATAGAGGCATAGCGGGAGATGGTCCCCTGCGTATAAGCGGAAATATAATCGTAATACAATGTCTCATCCGAAGGCGTATCCTTCTTTCCACATCCTATCATCAAAAGAGATAGGCACATAACACACAATAACTTTAAATAACTTCTCATATTATTTTTTTTTCAAAATTTCTTATCAATGCGCTTCATTATAGTCCTCACGTCGGCACACCGCCACAATGCTGAACTTTCCCTGAATAGGCAAGTAAACCAGACAGTTTCCCTTGAAGTATTTCGAAAACCGCTTTTTTCGATCCTGCTCCAAATAGCGTTCCGTGTCGCAATAAATATAGAGGCTATCCGATTTGCCAAACTCACAGTGGAGGAAAATCATCTCAAACTGGCGGGATAAGGAATCAGTCGTCCATCCATCGGCCGCAAGCGCATCTTTGTCGTAAAAGTCGGAGATATCCACAACGGGGAACTCCAATTTACGATTGCCCAATGTCTGAAACCGCCACCAACCGTCGCACATTGTTCCACAAACCCACGAGCTGAATCCACAGACCTGCGTCGTGTCGTCGATCTGCCACCTCTTGACAGAGGCATATCCTTGGTCAGACAATTGGACCAACGCATAATTGTTCTCTTCATAAGACAACAACCTTGTCGTATCACCATACAGATTGATGACGGCAACCTGTTTGAAATGCAAACTTCCCATCGACAAAAGCTGCGCCAACTGATCCTGCTTTAGCTGCGTCGAAGAGGGCATCATACGGGACATATACTGCTCCATTGTCTGCGCCCATGCGAGGCAACACGAAAAAAACAGAGTGAAATATATCGTAATTATACGCTTCATTCAATTCACGAAATAAAATACAACAGTGCTACAAATATAATCTATTTGTTTGACATTTCATAACATCGGGAAGTTTCACCCCATCACCTTCTCATAGGCCAAATTGATCTTCGCCATCATCGCCTCGCACTCCTTGATGCGGCCCGCATTGTGCGGACGATCTGGGTGGTGCTGCATCGCCAAGGTGTGGTAGGCCCGCTTGATCTCCTCCTCTGTGGCCCCCTCCTGCAATCCTAACTCCGCATAGTATGGTTTGAGATAGGAGGGTGAATAGTTCACCGACGAACTGCTACTGCGCTGATACTCATCAAATTCGGTACGCAACGGGGCATACCGCTTCTTGAAGTATTCGATGTAGTTATTATTAAACCGCAAATCCACCATCCACTGAATCAGCAGGTTCCACTCGTTGTTGCGGATGCCATCCTCCACAACCGTGAACTTGAATAGAAATTCGATCATCTTCCTCCGATCCTGCAGCTCCTGTTTTCGCCAATACTTTATAGAGGGCTGTAAATCATTGTATTCCGTATCAAAAACACACGAAAATATTTCCTTACTGTATAGTCCCTCCAGAAACTGTTCCTGCTCCCTTCTTCCCGCTACATTCAACCGATATAAATGATGTAAAAAAACGGCCAAGTGCTCACCTCCACATCTTTCAAAAGCGTCGAGTTTCCTTACACACTCCTCCATCTGTTCTTTTGTCATGCCACACCTTCTTTCATACCGACTCCATAGTCGAAACGGTAGTCCTTCCGCAAGATAAGTAAATAGGAAGACAATGATAGCTGGAAAAACCATGATTAAATAGATTGCGGAGTCTTCTAACTCTCCACCGAATAATTTCGCTTGTACCCCTAACACAACGAAAGCTAAAATATATCCCAAGATGCAGACCGAACATTTTGCGATATCAGCATTCCGCGATGTTTTTCTGTATCCTTTCTTTATCTCTTTCCAATCCATACATATCTTATCCATCAATCGCTCCCCTTTCTTATCGTCTCCCCCGACATCTTAAATAACAACGCAGGAGAAACGAATTCACCCTCTCCACTTTAGGGTAAACCACCCTCTCCGTCGCAAACTGCTTATAGGAGTGGGCAATCTGCGGATCCATACTTCCCTCGAAATCAAACGATTGTGTTTTGTCTTGCAGGAATTGCAATGTCTTCCACACCATCAACGTGGAGGCACCAGAGGCCTTGTAGTCTGGATGAATGGCCGGAATCAGGTAGTAACCATACTGGCCATTCCAAACGAAGAAGAGGGCACTGTGCAAATTTCCCGCGGAATCATGAATGGAGAGGATTTTCCCCTGCCCACGCGCAATGGCTTGGCGTATAAGGTTCTCCTCCACCTGGCGGCTGTTGATGTTGGCCCGACCACGTAGCCGCAACGTCTCGCTATGGAAGTCATAGAATTGAGTTGGATCCATATCCCACCTTTCCGTTAGCCCCGCCCGCTCCGCTTTGCGGATATGGCGCTGCTTGGACGAGGAGAAACGACGAAAGAGCGTATCCAAATCCGTGATGGTTGGAATCACATAGGTGACTCGTTCGGAAACACTGTAGCCAGCCTCTTCCCAAAGGGATGCATGGCGAAACGAAGGATCGAAATATTGGAAGAACCAATCAAGGCGCATTGCCTCAACTTGAGCCAACATGCGCTGGCAAACGGAACGTTCAAAAGACTCCTTCTCGCTCTCCGCAAGTTCTTTCGGATAGATGAAGTGGACACCGTTGTTCTGGGAAAAGATCGGTTGAAGAATCAGTTTGAAAAGGAATTTGCGCACCATTAGGTAGGGCATAGCACCCACAACGGCATCCCCCTCCTCCACCAATAAAACATCCCACTCCTTGCCCACGCAGATGGCTTCCATCCACCAATATTGCGCGAATAGAGGAATCTCCGGATGATTGTCACAGAGGATTCTATATCTCTCTTTGTTACTACTCACTACTGATTCTTTGCCGTTTTACGCCAGTTGGTGTACCAACGAAGAAAGCATCCACAAGCCACCAACGCCGCAATAATACCACACGAATAGGAGAGCATCGGATTCAAATTCAAGCAATCCTTAGAGATCATCAAGAAGGTGACACTCACGCATGTCATAAAAGCGGCAGGGAAGAAGGTGATCCAGAAGAAACGTTTGTTCATCGCCAAATAGACGGTAATCGCCCATAAAGTGAAGACGGACAAGGTCTGGTTGCTCCATCCGAAATAGTTCCAAATCACATTGAAACCTTGCGGATTGGAGATGTTGAAGCAAAGCAATCCCATGGTGACAAGGAACATCGGAATACAGATGTAGAGGCGCTTACGGATACTTTTCTGCTCTAAGTGGATGAACTCAGCCACAATCAATCGAGCGGAACGCAAAGCGGTATCGCCACTGGTAATCGGCGCTGCCACCACACCCAAAATCGCCAAAACACCACCAATCACGCCCAACCATCCTTCGCTGACTGCCGTCACCACTTGAGGCGCCTGCAAAGTAGTATCCTTGCCCAACTCTTCGGCACCGCCACCATAGAAGAAATACATGGAGATGGTGGCCCAGATAAGGGCAACCACACCCTCGGTGACCATACTACCGAAGAAAATCGGACGACCATACTTCTCATTGGTCATACATCTCGCCATCAAAGGACTTTGCGTCGCGTGGAAACCGCTGATAGCGCCACAAGCAATGGTGATGAAGAGGGCTGGGAAGATATCCTTTCCGTTAAATGACGCGGTATCCACGCCCACCTCATACAATTCTGGCAATGTAGGCCATTTGATAATCAAATTGATACCCAAAGCGATGGCCATAAAGAGAATGGCGAAGGCAAAGATAGGATAGATCTTGCCGATGATCTTATCGATTGGCAATAACGTCGCGATAAGGTAGTATACAAAGATGACCGCACACCACACATATACGGAATGGCCTATGATATCCTGTGTCATGCCACCCAAAATCATGGCAGGGCTATATACAAAGACCGCACCCACCATCAACATCAAAAAGACGGTGAAACAGAGCATCACCTTCTTGGTGGTCTGTCCCAGATATTTACCGATCAATTCAGGGAGGCCAGCACCCTGGTTGCGGATAGAGAGCATTCCACTGAGGTAATCATGCACCGCACCTGCGAAGATGCAGCCGAAGATGATCCACAGATAAGCGGACGGGCCAAACTTAGCGCCCATGATAGCTCCGAATATCGGTCCGGTTCCAGCGATATTCAAGAACTGGATCATAAAAATCTTCCATGTCGGCATAGGCATAAAATCCACACCATCCTGCATGGAGATGGCTGGTGTCACCCTCTCACTATCTGGATTGAATATGTTTTCCACAATTCTACCATAAACGAAATAGCCAGCCACTAAGGCCAAGACCGCAATTAAGAATGTTAGCATTTCCTCATCAATTTGTTCTGTAAGGCACAAATGTACGAATTAATTTGCTTGGTTGTAACAGAATAGATACAGAGTTACTGACTTTCCATAGTAGTTAGTCTTATTCCGTTTCAGTTAGTCTTTTTGTAAATTAAACAATTCTTTTTGTGCTTCAATCTCCCTACGAAGCTCTTCTTCCGAGGGCAAATATAATTTGTATTTTGAAGCGAACAACTGCTCATTTCCTTTCAAAATAGAATATCTGGCAATATCCGCATCTGTTTCACTACATAACACGATGCCAATTGTCGGATTATCGCCTTCAGTACGTTTCAAATCGTTGTACATTCTCACGTACATATCCATTTGACCAATGTCTTGATGAGTGATTTTCCCTATCTTCAAGTCAATTAGCACATAACATTTCAACACGACATTGTAAAATACCAAATCGATAAAGTAATCGTTGTTGGCGGTCCTAATCAGTTCCTGACGCCCCATAAATGCGAATCCACGCCCCAATTCCATAATAAATTCCTGAAGATGAGATATCACAGCACTTTCCAAATCGGTTTCGCTATAGGTGTCATCTTTCTTAAACCCAAGGAATTCCGCCACGATTGGATTTTTCAAAAGTTCCAGTTTATTTGACACAACATCTTTTGTGTCCTCAACTATATGCGGCTGCTGAAAATGTCGCTCATAATACTGAGTAGAAATATTGCGGTCTAGCGTACGCACACTCCACATTTCCTGCGAGGCCATAAGCATATACCACCGAATAGCTGTAGGATCATCAACTCGCAAAATTTTGTAGATATGTGTCCAAGTTAGATTCGGAAATCGTGATTTCCAAATTTCATAATCAGGGATGACAAGATAAAAAGTGCGAAATGCACGAAGATAACGCTCAGAGAATCCCTTTCCGTATATACTTGTCAATTCATCGGAAAGCATAGCGATAAGTTGCACGCACATACACCAAAAGAGAATTCAATTCACCCCTGCAATTCCTAATTTATATTTTATAATTCTTAACTATATTGTTGTATTTTTGCCTATTATAACGTGAACCAGATGAAAAAGATATTTTTAACCATCCTACTGGCAATGATAGCGCTCTCCTCCTTTGCCGTTTTGAAGGAGAAGGATTTGGAGCAGACGCTGTTGGTACTCCGCACGGAGTTGGAAACCTACAAAGATGAGCAACAAGTCAAAATGAAGAAGTATGGGGAGATGAGCAAATCGCTCCACCAAAACCTCATCTCAACCATGCAGGAGAGCGAACAGACTGCCCTGATGCTCTATTCGCAAAAGCAGGACTACACATTCGACCTGGCCTACGCCTGCCACGAAGCGACGCAGCAATACAACCACTTCTCCAAGAACATGATCCCCTACCAGAAGATCCAAGAGATGTACAAGGTGGAGGTCAACCGATATAACAACATCATCGACATTCTCGAAACGCTTCCACCCCGCGTGAAACCATTTAACTTTTCCGACACATCGCAAGTGCCCAAGATCAGCCGTGTCAGAATGAATCAAGAGGGGGAACTGGACTCCATCACCATCAACTTCGCCATCAAGACCGACATGAAGGCGATGAAAGCCATGGCTGATAGCATGAAGAAGAGAGGCAATGTCTTCCAGTTGAGCGAAAAGGGACAGGCCAACCGCGACTCCTGCCTCGTATTGGCTAAGATTATCCGCGACGATTTGGTCTACCTCTACAACGAGGTGTCGAAGGATAGCGAGCACTACGATTTCGTGGCGCAACGATTGAAGAAGGTGAATGATTACGCATTGGACCGCTACTCGGACATTAAAAACCTTATCTTCGTCAATGGAGACGTCAACTACTTCTCCATTCTCTCAAGATGGCCCTACTATTACAACAACGCGAAAAGTGACATCAATGAAAAGTACATGCAGCCCAAAGATAGAAGCATCCATTCCGAATGGAGAGGGCCTATCGTCGTGGGACTTACCATTTTCGTTGTCTTCTACCTCATCGTGGCCTTCTCGCTTAGCAACATCATTATCCGATTCCTGGTGCCTAAGAAGTTTAAGACAAAGGTCTTCAACGCCAAAAAGCCTTACTATATCTTGGCCTTCTCTTTTGTCCTATTCGTCATTGTCGTCGGCGTCATCAGGCTCTTCGCCAAACACAATTTCATCACAATGGCCAGCGGTTTGCTGATTGAGTACGCTTGCCTCGTATCCGCGGTGCTTCTCTCCCTTTTGGTGAGAACCAAAGCCAAACAACTACGAAGCAGTTTCATCATCTACACCCCAATTCTTTTGATGGGCTTCGTCATCATCGTATTCCGTATCATCTTCATCACCAACAGCGTAGTGAGCCTCATCTTCCCACCTACCCTACTCTTCTTCACAATTTTACAGGCGATATACCTGAAAAATCACAGAACAAAGGTGCATACAAGCGACGGATTCTACTCTTTGGTGTCGCTGCTCATCATGCTGACGAGCTGTACGGCCAGCTGGTGCGGCTACTCGCTGCTCGCGGTGCAAATCTTCATCTGGTGGTTGTTCCAGCTCATGGCAATCCAAGCCATCACTTGCCTCTATTACCTCATCAAGAAGTATGAATTCAGATTCCTCACCTCCCGTATCATCTCCAAAAACGATCCGGGACTATCGCTCCGCAGGGCGCGCCAACTCGCTTACGAAATGGTACACCCAAGCAAGCACAACAGAGGCAATCATATCGGTATCACATGGCCTTACGATCTCTTCATCAAGACCTTGGTGCCCATCTTCATCATTATCTCCGTACTGCTTTGCTTCGTCCTGGCGGCGGGCATATTCGACCTCTCGGAGACACTCCGCCAGCTCTTCTATAAGAATTTCATCAATGTGGAAGGCGTGTGCCAACTCTCACTCTTCAAGTTGTTGGTGATCTCAATCAGCTTCTTCTGCTGCAGATTTATCGCCTACGGCACCAAGGCGGTCTATAAGTATTACCGTCTCAACCACCTCACCATCAATGGAGAGGCCAACATCACCTTGGCCAACAATATGATCTCCATTCTTGTCTGGGGCGCATTCTTCATCTTCGTGCTGGTGTTCCTCAAAGTGCCTAAATCAGGTATCTCCATCGTGACGGCAGGCTTAGCGACCGGTGTCGGTTTCGCCATGAAGGACACCATCGAGAACTTCATCTATGGCCTCTCTCTCATGGCAGGTCGTGTCCGTGTGGGCGACTATGTGGAGTGCGACGGCGTGCGGGGTAAAGTGGACTCCATCACCTACCAAAGTACCCAGATGATCACCACGGACGGCTGTGTCATGGCCTTCCTCAACTCCGCCCTATTCAACAAGAGTTTCAAGAACCTCACCCGCAACCACGGCATGGAGTTCATCAAAATCAATGTGGGCGTAAGTTACGGCTCCGACATCAAAGAGGTTAGGAAAGTGTTGGCACACGCATTGGGTATCTTGGCAAAACCCGACAAGGAGGGCGTCTGTTGGATAGACGCCTCCAAGGGAATCAGTGTGGTTTTAGGTGATTTCGGCGACAATAGCGTAGATCTCTACGTCACCTTCTGGGGGTTGGTGGAGAAGAAGTTCTTCCTATGCGGCCGCGCCAAGGAGATCATCTACGATACCCTCAACGCACACAATGTGGAGATACCTTTCCCTCAAAGGACGATTTATATCAAAGAGATGCCTGGGGAGAAATAGAATGGCCATCGGTGCATTTTGAGAGGTTATTTATGCGTTAATTCGTTGCGATACGGTTGTAGGGGTGGCCTTGCGAACCACCCGCCGTGCGTTGTTGGATTGGTCCGCCCTACATCCCGGTGGCGTATGCAATACGCCCCTTCACAGCGCAAAACCCATCGGTTTCAATCGTGATTCGTATTGTATATTTTACACATTTAATATTTTTCATTATATTTGCATCGACAAAGAAAAATTTTAATTGGATTTTTCTGCCTGATTTTTAACTTAATAACTTTAGCAACATGGCAACGTTCATGGATCTACGCTGTGACTTCGGATTCAAGTTCTGCATGCAGGACGAGACTGTGATGAAGTCCTTTCTAAACGCTATCTTGGAAGATG
>JAZUDI010000011.1:0-49664 GCA_045639525.1 Paludibacteraceae bacterium
AAAAAACAAGGAATAATAGAATAACATAAAAAGCAAGGAGAGTTAAGCGATTATACACTATCTTTGCACTACTATTAACAAAACAGGATTTTTAAGGCTATGTTAGACAACGAGAACCGCTTATATGTAGCACATTCAGACCATCCGCTCTTCATCGAGCCCAAAATGGCCAATCGTCACGGTCTCATCGCAGGAGCGACCGGTACAGGAAAGACAGTTTCCCTCCAAGTATTAGCAGAAACATTCAGTGATTTGGGCGTGCCATGCTTTATGGCGGATATGAAGGGGGATTTATCAGGTGTTTACAAAGCAGGAACGCTTTCCAAATTCATAGAGAAGAGACAGAATGAGTTTGGCGTTCAATTCGAATTCCAACCCTATCCAGTACAATTCTTCGATGTCTATCAAACACAGGGACACCCTCTGCGCGTAACGGTAAGGGATTTCGGCGTGACGCTATTTTCCCGCATTATGTCGCTCAGCGACACACAAGAGGGCGTACTTACCGCAGTTTTCAAAATCGCGGAGGACAAGAACATGCCTTTGGACGATTTGAAAGATCTACGCGCCATGCTGAACTACGTAGGACAAAACGCGAAGGATTTCCAAACCGATTACGGCAATATCTCCTCCCAATCCGTTGGAGCCATCCAAAGGAACTTGCTCGCACTTCAAGAGCAAGGCGGCGACCTTTTCTTCGGATTACCATCCTTTGACATCGACGATTTCTTCTCCATCGAGAAGATCAACGGCATCAAAAAGGGTATGATCAACATCCTAGCCGCCGATAAATTGTACAATTCACCTAGATTATACTCAGCCTTCTTGATGTGGCTGTTGACCTCCATCTACAACAAAATGCCAGAGGTGGGAGATATGGACAAACCAAAGTTCATCTTCTTCTTCGACGAGGCGCACTTGTTGTTCAACGACGCTTCCAAAGCATTGTTGGAACAAATTGAGAAGATTGTACGTTTGATCCGTTCGAAGGGTGTAGGCGTCTATTTCATCACCCAAAACCCAATGGATATTCCAGAGAATGTCTTGGGACAATTGGGCAACAAGGTGCAACACGCATTGCGCGCCTTCACGCCGAAAGACCAAAAAGCGGTGAAAGCGGTAGCTCAATCCTTCTGCACCAACCCAGCCCTCGAAACAGAGAAGGCGTTGTTGGAGTTGGAGACCGGAGAGGCTCTCATCTCCTTCTTGAACGAGAAGGGAAATCCAAACATGGTGGAGAGAGCGAAGATGCTCTGTCCGCAAGGTCAGATCGGTCCCATCACAGAGGAGGAGCGATCGGAAGCGATGAAGAACTCCGGATTGGAGAATAAATACGGCAAAACAATGGACCGCGAATCGGCTTACGAAATGCTTCAGAAGATTGACGAGGCCAAGAAGCGGGAAGAGGAGCAACTCGCCCAAGAGAAGGAACTAGAAAAAGAGAAGAAAGAGAGGGAAAAAGCCGCTGAAAAGGCAAAAAAATCAACTTCTAAAGTTGCCGCGAAGAGCCAATCCGTCTTCTGGAGTGTAATCAACAAACTACTCACCAACCTCGGAAACGCCCTTATCAGAAACCTACTCGGCAGCAGCACCAAAAAGAGAAAAAGATAATTAAGATTAATATGAGGAAGGCGATCAAGAGCATCATCCTATCCTTTACCATCATCAACTCCGCAATAGCGCAAAATAGCGCTATTACGGAGTTTGTCAATTCAGACAACCTGACGCAAGCGAGCGTGGGTTTCTTGGTCAAGGATATCACCAACGGAAAGGTAGTGGCCCACTACCAAGAAAATACGGACAGAAATCCCGCGTCCGTCACCAAAATCATCACCACAGCATCGGCTATGGAGATGCTTACGGATACTTTTCGATTCAAAACCAATATTGAATATTGTGGTACCATCACAGAGGACTCTGTGTTGTTGGGGGACCTTTTCATACGAGGAGACGGCGATCCTACGCTTGGCTCCGCATACGCTCCTGTTACCTGTGATTTCTATGGAGAGGCATTGATGGCCGTCCAGCAAAAAGGCATCAAACGCATTACTGGACATGTGGTGGGAGACGCCACTGTATTCAAAGAGGATGGCGCCCCATTCCACTGGTTGGTGGAGGACATCGGTTCCTCCTACTCTCCCACGCCTTCGGGACTAAACATCCAAGATAATCTGTTAGGAATTGTAATTTCTTCCGATTCCACCGGAATAGCTTGCACGAAATGTGAGCCATACACCTCTCTGATGCAGCCCAAAATAGAGATGACGCAAGAGGGCAAAATGGTCTCTTGGAGAATGACAAAGACCGATTTCTCGTGGACACCGACACTAAGGGGAAATATCCCGATGGACGCAAAGCAATACATCAAAACAGAGATGCCGGAACCAGCGCTATTTTTAGCCGATTCCATCAGGAATATGCTGCTGCACGCAGGCATCGAAGTGGAAGGTACAGCCACCACCTCCAAGTGGTACAAAAGAGACTCCATCCGCGACACACTATTCGTCCACAGATCCAACACCTTGAAGGAGATCGAACGTGTCACCAACTATAGAAGCAACAATCTCTACGCGGAATGTATCTTTCTCACTCTTTCTAAACAGAAGGACACGCTTGCTCCTTGCGCTGGTTGGCGATCCGCCAATGTGATTTCCAAATATTGGGAAGGGAAGGGTCTGGAATCCAAAAGGATCTTCCAAGTAGATGGTTCGGGGCTTTCTATGAAAAACGCCATTTCACCGAAATTTATGGTTGATGTGCTTACCTATATGTACACCACCAGCAAATACCAAAAGCAGTTTCTCTACACCCTTCCGACCGCTGGAAGGAACGGTACGGTGGCCTCTTTCATGAAGGGCACGGCTCTGGAGGGGAAAGCCTTTGTGAAGAGCGGCAGCATGGAGCGTGTGCAAAACTATGCGGGCTACATCAACGCCAATGGCAAATGGTACGCTTTCTGCATCATGGTTTCCAACTTCACAGGCGTCAGGAAACCGTTGGTGAAACAGATCGCCACCTTGATCAACGAGGTGATCGCAGCAGATAACAAATAGTCGATTCCATCGGATGAAACCGTTTACCTCCATACTCACCATCACCGGATCGGACAGCTTCGGTGCGACGGGCATCCAGGCGGACTTCAAGACCATATCCGAGCTGGGGGCTTACCCTCTTTCCGCCATCACCTCCATCGTGACCAACGAAGGAGCGGATACCATCATCCAAGACCTTCCGCAAGAGACCATTCTACGACAAGTACGCAACGTCATCCTCAATGCGAAACCAGACGCCATCAAGATTGGTTTGGTACGAAACGCAGAGAGCATCAAGGCTCTACGAGATGAAATCATCGGTTGCAGAAAAATCATTTGCGACCCAGGCATCATCGCCTCCAACGGAACCATATTAGCCCCAGAAAGTGCGGTGGAATCGATCAAAAGACACCTGATTCCAGAATCAACGCTGCTTATCCTTAAGTGCAACGAAGCAGAGCTGATGCTCCACCGCCCCATCAGGACAGAAGATGATATGATTTCAGCGGCGCAAACATTCGTGAAGATCGGAGCGCAATCGGTCATGCTCCGCGGCGTTAACACCGGGACAAATGAGACAGAGGATAGAATCACCACACTACTTTACCACAAGGGGAAAAGCAGGTTCTTCTCCTCACACAACACGGAAGGTTGGAAAAAACACGGAGTCAGCGCTGCCATCTCCTCCGCCATCGCTACCAGAATAGCCATGGGGGACGATATTCCAACCGCCATCCGAAACGCCCACGACTACATCCATAGCCAAGTGGTATATGCTGTCAGTTCAAAATCACAAGAGAGCTACCGAGCGGCGGATATCTACAACCAGTTCATGTCCATCATCGCAGAACACTACGCAGAACACCACGATGTGGCCTTCTACGCGGACCAACTCGCCATCACTACCCGCTACCTTTCACAAGTTTGCAACGGGAGCGTAGGAAGAAGCCCGAAACAGATTATAGACAGTTATATTTTACGCGAATCCATCGAATTTTTGGAGAATTCCCGCCTACCGATTCAAGCCATCGCAGACAAATTAGGATTCTCCTCCCAAGCTATGTTCTGCAAGTTCTTTCGACACCACGAGGGATGCTCACCCAGTCAATTCAGAAGCAAATAGCCAATACCCTACCAAACTCATAGGGAATTTTCCTTTTTAAGTCCATTATTTTCCAAAATCGGAATACTCGTTTTGCAAAACCGTAAAATCTATCCAACTTTGCGGCATAGTTGAATTTGTAATAAATTTTAAATTAAAAAATAATGGAAGACAGAACTATTCTCAACCGCAACCTTGCACAGATGTTGAAGGGCGGTGTTATCATGGATGTAACCACACCAGAGCAAGCAAAGATCGCAGAGGCAGCCGGCGCCTGCGCAGTCATGGCACTTGAGCGTATCCCAGCAGATATCCGCGCCGCTGGTGGTGTTTCCCGTATGAGCGATCCAAAGATGATCAAAGGTATCCAAGCTGCCGTATCCATTCCAGTAATGGCTAAGTGCCGTATCGGTCACTTCGCGGAGGCTCAAATCTTGGAGGCCATCGAGATCGATTATATCGATGAAAGCGAGGTTTTGTCTCCAGCAGACGATGTATATCACATCGACAAGAGAAAGTTCAATGTACCTTTCGTTTGCGGCGCGAAGGATTTGGGCGAGGCGCTTCGTCGTATCAACGAGGGTGCGACCATGATCCGCACCAAGGGTGAGCCTGGAACAGGTGACGTGATCCAAGCTGTTCGCCACATGCGCATGATACAAAGCGAGATCAGAAGACTCGTTTCCATGAGCGAGGACGAGATGTACGAGGCAGCTAAGCAACTCCGCGTTCCTTACGAGTTGGTACAATTCGTTCACGAGAACGGCAAGTTGCCAGTTGTGAACTTCGCCGCAGGTGGTGTGGCCACTCCAGCCGACGCTGCTTTGATGATGCAATTGGGTGCTGAAGGCGTATTCGTAGGTAGCGGTATCTTCAAGAGCGGCGATCCTGTGAAGCGTGCGCAAGCCATCGTAAAGGCGGTTACCAACTACAACAATCCTAAGATTTTGGCCGAATTGAGCGAGGATTTGGGCGAGGCAATGGTTGGTATCAACGAGAGCGAGATCCAATTGTTGATGGCCGAGAGAGGTAAATAATAGACTGAATTATTAGGCGAATAAATAGAATGAGAATAGCGATTTTAGCCCTACAGGGAGCCTTCGAAGAGCATCAGAAGATGCTCGCCTCATTGGGCGTCGAATCTTTCCTTATACGCAAGTTAAGCGACTGGCAGCAGCCCAAGGATGGTTTGATTCTTCCAGGCGGTGAGAGCACAGCCATGCTTCGTATCATGAACGACGAAGGATTATTGGAACCTATCCAAAAGGAAATCAACGATGGATTGGCTGTTTTTGGCACATGCGCCGGCATGATTCTCTTGGCGAAAGAGGTGGAGAACGACTCCCGTAACCGTTTGGCCACCATGGACATCACTGTTCTCCGAAACGCATACGGTCGCCAATTAGGTAGTTTCTTTGTCAACGAAAATTTCAAGGGTATCGGCGAGGTGCCGATGACCTTCATCCGCGCCCCATACATCACCAAGGCGAAAGAGAATGTGGAGATCCTCTCCACGCACGACGGTCACATCATCGCGGCCCGTCAAGGCAAACAACTTGCCATCTCTTTCCATCCAGAGTTGAATGAGGACCGGAGAATTCACGAGTATTTCATCAAAATGGTGAAGGGCGAATAGTCCAACCTCATCTTTAAAACGCAAAAGGAGTCTCAAAAGGGGCTCCTTTTTGTTTTGATGCTAATTTCGATAATAAAATCTTCTTTTTATCCCCCAAAAAATATCTACAATAGGGCAATATCATCTTCACTCAGATGCGTGACTGTAGCAATTTCCGAGATTGGATGGCCCATCGATTTTAGGATCTTTGCCATTGACAATGAAGCTTCCCGATAGCCCTCCTCTCGTCCAGTCTCAAGACCTTCAGCAATTCCTTCAGCTCTGCCCTCGGCTCTACCCTCAGCTCTTCCTTCGGCTCTTCCTTCAGCTCTTCCTTCAGCTCTACCCTCGGCAATACCTTCCAACCTACCTTTCGCCAAGCCCTCAGCTCTTCCCACAGCCAAACCTTCTTGACGTCCCTCCTGCAGGCCCTCATAATGGCTTGTGTCAAAGACACTTTTTTGATACATAATATTCTCCCGATGACGAATATAAGAATGTTTCTCTTCTTCAGTTAAAGAATTGAAATTGAGGCATTCACGAGCCTCAGACAGACCAGGTGCGGAAAAACTCTCATCAATGGATCCCGTCTTCAAAAAAGATATCCACTCATCCAATGGTGTTTTTGATATGGAATCGAAATCATTCACCCTAAGCACATAGTATTCCGGGAAAATCACACCCGCGCCACTCCGCTTTATCACCTCATCATCCACAACCCCAAGAAACTTGCTTTTTTGGAAGGCGGATAGCTGCAAGATATCTGTCTCATCGTGAAGTCCTTGGAAAGTGGTATAACCATGATAAACATAATCCTTTCCCTGCCCCAGTTCAAAATAGACTATATTAATGGAATAGATCTTCTTCACACGAGAATACTCGTCACCCAAATTCATATAATCGACAATGGTTTTCGACACACCATATAGCATGCGATGAAAATAACTCAATTCCCGATTGTTTTGAATTTCGAAAATATAGAGTTCTCCCCTATCATCCTCAACCAACATATCCACCCGATTAAACTTATCGTTTTCATCCAGCTGGTTACTCTCACTCTCAAGGAAACGTTGAATCTTGAATGGTTTATTCAACAAAGAGGTCATAAAACCCTCCAAGACTGCATAATTGGCTTTGTTACGAAGCAATCGCTTCATCGCCCAGTCAAAACGGATATAATTCGCCATAGTGAAATAAAATTATAAATATATTAATCAGCACAAAAATATATAAACAGGCGACATAATGCAATAGGCAACCCTGATTACTCATTCACTTTTTCCCACTTCAACAGCCACTCCTTCCGCTCCAACCCGCCCGCATAGCCTATCAATGAACCATTGGCCCCCACCACACGATGGCAGGGAATAAGAATGGAGATCGGATTACGACCTACCGCTCCACCCACCGCTTGGGCAGACATGGAAGAGAGGCCTCTCCGTGCGGCGATTCGACGGGCCAAATCCGAATAAGTGACGATTTCACCGTAAGAAATCTCACAGAGAAGCGACCAGACCTCTAACTGGAAGTCGCTCCCCCGCAAATGCAACGGCGGCAAATAAGCGGGTTTTAAGCCCTTAAAATAATTTTCCAACCATTCTACCGTCTGCGACAAGATAGGGCGGGAAACGAACTGAAAAGAGGCTATTTCGGGGTAATATCTCTGTCCTTCAAACCACACACCGACCAATCCTACCTCATCACAGGCAAGCAACATCTCTCCGAGCGGAGAGGCATAGTGTTGGGCGTAAATCATCGGAACCAGTAAAATAAAAAATCAGCGTCCTTTCGAACGCTGACCACTATTATTTCGCATAAACACCCTCAATCTCCACAACATAAATCGTATGGAGGCCACCACCTGGCTGGTCGTGGTACCAACGGGCGTAGAGTTCCTTATCCATAAAGGCAGCCTCGGTCATCTCCGTCTTGAATAGTTTCTTGCAATCCAGCACCATACGAGCCTCATCAAAGGTCATTACACCCGATTCCAACGATTTAGGGGAGAGCCCCGCCTCCTTCACCTTATCGCCATCCCTACCGGATTTTGTACCGCAGATCTGCAATGCGGGTTTATAATCCTCCGAAAAGAAGGAGAGAGAAAGACGGTCGTTTTTCTCGATGAATTCGTGGGTATAGCGCTCAGGACGGACAAAAATGAAGGCTACTGGCTTGTTCCACAACCAACCGATTCCACCCCAAGAGGCAGTCATCGTATTGTAACTAGCGGAGTCTCCCGCCGTAATCAACATCCATTCCTGTCCAATCAATTGGAAGGCATCCTCCTTCCCTAAAAGGGTAATATCCTGCTTTTTCATCTCTTGATTATTGGGGGCTTCAGAGGATTGACATCCCATCCAAGCCATGCAGAGCGCCGCAAAGGCGATAACTTTAAATTTCATAGGTAATAAATAATTGTATGATTACTCTCTGACACCGTCCATCACCACAGCATCAGCGGATGGGGAATCCGAGGTCTCCTTTTTGTCGCTGAACTCCTTCCAGTTCTTCACGATGTCCTCCAAATTGAAGGCCGGCAGAACCGTATCAGCCACTATCTTAATAGGATAATAGAGCCTTGATTGGTTAAGCGTCTCCTCAGAAAGGATCTCCACCTTCGAATTGAAAATATCAAAAGAGTGGACCATAGCGCTCAACACCAACAACACCTTCACGAATGAGAAGACAGCGCCTAAAAGCTTATTCAGCCATCCCAACATCACCACATTCAAGAACTTGCTGATGATAATCGCCAAGAAATGGACACCTACCAAGGCCAAAACCATAGTCAAGACGAAGGCCACCACCGGAGAGGTAGCAGCCTCGATATCAAACGTGGAGCCAAACCATCCGGCTATCTCCACAGAATAATTCTTCGCCAAGTAGAGTGCGACAATGATACCCACCAAACCCGAGAGTTCCATCACGAAACCCTTTCTAATACCCTTTACCACGCCATAATAGACGAGGATAATAAGCAATATCAAGTCAAGTAGTAGCATGTCACTATCTCTTCTTTATGGATTACGAAGCGAAGAAGACATTACAATGTCCTCTTCACCTCAACTTGTTCGAAACTCTCCACCAAGTCGCCGACTTGGATATCATTGTAGTTAGCGATATTCAAACCGCACTCGTAGCCGTTGGCAACCTCCTTGACATCATCCTTAAAGCGCTTCAAAGAGGCCAATTCACCGGTAAATACCACAATACCGTCACGGATGATACGAACCTTATTGCCGCGCTTGATCTTACCGTCACGCACAATACAACCAGCGATGGTACCCACCTTGCTGATCTTGAAGGTCTCTTGGATTTCGGCCGTTCCGACAATCTCCTCCTTGTACTCTGGAGAGAGCATACCGACCATCGCATCCTTCATCTGCTCGATCGCATCGTAGATGATAGAGTACAAACGGATATCCACACCCTCATTCTCCGCAATACGGCGGGCTGCTTGGGACGGACGTACTTGGAATCCGACGATGATCGCATCGGCTGTCGCCGCCAACATCACATCCGACTCAGAGATCTGACCGACTGCCTTGTGGATGACATTGACTGCGAACTCCTCGGTAGAAAGACGCTCCAAAGAGTCTTTCAACGCCTCTGCGGAACCATCCACATCGGCCTTTACGATGATATTCATCTCTTGGAAGTTACCCAACGCACGACGACGGGCAATCTCCTCGAGAGTCAAGTGCTTAGTTGTACGCAAGCCCTGCTCACGTTGCAACTGCTCACGCTTGTTTGCGATTTCACGTGCCTCCTGCTCTGTCTCAAATACATTGAAGTTATCACCAGCTTGAGGGGCACCGTTAAGACCCAAGATAACAGCAGGCTCAGAAGGCTTAGCCTCCTTGATACGTTGGTTACGCTCGTTGAACATCGCCTTGATACGACCGAAGTTCGTACCCGCCACCACGACATCACCCACACGGAGTGTACCGTTGCTGACCAAGACGGTAGAGACATATCCACGTCCCTTATCCAACTGAGACTCGATGATAGAACCGACAGCGCGGCGGTTAGGATTAGCCTTCAAATCAAGCATTTCCGCTTCGAGAAGCACCTTCTCCATCAATTCCTCCACGCCAGTTCCCTTCTTGGCGGCGATATCCTGGGATTGGTACTTACCACCCCACTCTTCCACCAAGTAGTTCATATTAGCCAAAGCCTCCTTGATCTTATCAGGGTTAGCGGTTGGCTTATCAATCTTATTGATTGCGAATACAATAGGCACACCAGCCACAGACGCGTGGTTGATAGCCTCAACGGTTTGCGGCATGACATCATCATCGGCAGCGACAATGATAATCGCGATATCGGTCACCTTCGCACCACGGGCACGCATAGCGGTAAACGCCTCGTGACCTGGGGTATCCAAGAAAGTGATTTGCTGACCGTCATTCAATGTCACATTGTAGGCACCGATGTGCTGGGTAATACCACCCGCCTCTCCGGCGATCACATTGGTCTTACGGATATAGTCCAACAAAGAGGTCTTACCATGGTCGACGTGACCCATGACGGTAACAATTGGCGGACGAGATACCAAATCCTCCTCTGCGTCAGCCTCCTCCTGAATAGCGGCAACCACCTCGGCGCTGACATACTCGGTCTCGAAACCGAACTCCTCAGCCACAATGTTAATGGTCTCAGCATCCAAACGTTGGTTGATAGACACCATCAACCCGAAGTTCATACAAGTACCGATGACTTGTGTGACAGGAACATCCATCATGGTAGCCAACTCACTTACGGTCACGAACTCCGTGATCTTCAGCTTGCTCTGCTCCAAACGCTCCTGCTCCTCTTGCTCCAACATTCTTTGGTTCTGCAACTCACGCTTGTCGCGACGGTGCTTTGAACCCTTGGTCTTTTGTCCCTTGCTGGTCAAGCGAGCCAACGTCTCCTTGATCTGTTTTTGTACCTCCTCGTCGTCAACCTCAGGCTTCACGATTGGCTTCTGCTTGTTGAAGTTTTTCTTGCCGCCCTTGTCTCCTCCGTTGTTATTGTTGCCGTTGTTACGGTTATTGTTACTACCCTTTCCGTCGCCGTTACCGCCCTTAAACTCAGCGATATCGACACGGTTTTGTTGGATACGTTTACGCTTTTTCTTGTGATCCTCGTCACTCATTTCACCGTTTCCACCCTTTTGTCCCTCTGGTTTGTTGAAGCCAGGCTTGCTGTTGCGTTGTTCACGCTCCTTCTTGCGCTCCTCTTTTGACTTCTTACCCGGACGGGTCTTTTGGTTCAATGAATCCAAATCAATCTTACCGATCACATTGACGGTTGGTTTCTTCTCCGTTGACGAGAGAGAGAATACCTCTGTCTTGGCAGGTTCTTCACTTTGTCCATTCGATTCAGCAGTAGCGGGTTGGGTAACCTCCACCTTAGGAGCTGGTGT
Organism: Paludibacteraceae bacterium; assembly: GCA_045639525.1. Taxonomy (GTDB): domain Bacteria; phylum Bacteroidota; class Bacteroidia; order Bacteroidales; family Paludibacteraceae; genus UBA1181. The sequence continues at coordinate 11,160 of JAZUDI010000011.1, forward strand.
CTCAACTTTTGTTTCCTTAGGTTCGTCACTGGTTTTGTTTTCTGCTGGAGCAGTCACCTCAGCCTTTTGTGCAGGCTTAGCGGCAGGAGCCTCCTTCTCAGCGGGAGCCGAGGATGGCTTCTTATTGAGACTATCAAGGTCTATCTTGCTGACCACCTTGATATTCACCTTCTTGTCCGCATGCAAAGAGGTAACAGCTGGTTCTGGCTCCTTCTTCGCATCAGCCTCAAATCCTTCGATTTGAACACTTCCGCGATTATTCTTCGTAGTACGGGTTTGACTGAGCTTCTCAGCATCAATCTTTTGCTTTGAATCCTTATCGAACTCGGCGCGCAAAAGGTTCTCTTCGTCATCCGACAACTTAGCATTTAGATCCTCACCATCAACATTAAAGCCTTTCTTAGACAGAAAGTCCACGACTGTGGAGACACCCACATTCAACTCTTTCGCTATTTTACTTAATCGTATAGACATATATCGTTTTTAGTTATTTACTGTATAATTATCACGTCACGAAAGGCAAGCCGGCATAAGCCGGCCGCTTATTACTCCTCAGAAGAGGCTTCACCGTTCTCAGACTCCACGTCTTCGAACTCAGCGCGCAAGATGCCAAGCACCTCATCCACAGTCTCCTCCTCGAGGTCAGTGCGATTGATCAACTCCTCACGGGAGATCTTCAACACATCCTTAGCGGTATCGCAACCGATACCCTTCAAGATGTCGATGATCCAAGAGTCGATCTCATCAAGGAACTCATCCAAATAGATATCCTCCTCATCTTGTCCACCAGGCAACTCACGGAACACCTCGATTTGGTAATCGGTAAGCATACAAGCCAAACGGATGTTCATACCACCCTTACCGATGGCCAATGAAACCTCCTCAGGACGCAAGAAAACCTCGGCGCGCTTGTGCTCCTCAAACAAACGGATAGAGGAGATTCTCGCTGGGCTCAATGCTCTAGAGATGAACAATGAGATATTATTCGTATAATTGATCACATCAATATTCTCGTTGCGAAGCTCACGAACGATACCGTGGATACGGGCACCCTTCATACCTACGCAAGCGCCTACTGGATCGATACGGTCGTCGTATGACTCAACCGCCACCTTCGCGCGGTCGCCAGGGATACGGGCGATACGGCGAATCGTAATCAAACCGTCGTTGATCTCAGGAACCTCCAACTCGAACAAACGTTGCAAGAAGAGCGGAGATGTTCTGGAAAGGATGATCTTAGGGTTATTGTTTTGGTTGTCCACCTTTGCGACAACGGCACGGACTGTATCACCCTTGCGATAGAAATCAGAAGGGATCTGCTCAGTCTTAGGCAAGAGCATCTCGTTGCCGTCCTCGTCCAACAAAAGAACCTCTTTCTTCCAAACTTGGTAAACCTCACCCACAACAATATTTCCAATCTTCTCTTTGTACTTGTTGTAAAGCGTATCTTTTTGCAAATCAAGAATCTTTGAAGCCAATGTTTGGCGAAGATTCAAAATCGCGCGGCGACCGAAAGAGGCGAAATCAACCTTATCGGTCACATCCTCACCCACCTCAATGTCACTTACAATTTGACGAGCCTCTGAAAGAGGAATCTGCACATTAGAATCTTCCAAATCGGCATCTTCCACAACAGTTCTATTTCTATAAATCTCAAAGTCACCTTTGTCCGGGTTGATGATCACGTCATAATTCTCATCAGTACCGAACATCTTTGATATCACGCTACGGAAAGACTCCTCCAAAACGCTAATCATTGTGCTTCTGTCGATGTTCTTCAATTCTTTGAACTCCGCAAAAGTATCGCTCAAACTAATTGATTCTTGCTTTGCCATAATTATTTAAACGTTATTAAATATTTTGTATATTTTACTTGATCATATGCGAAGGTCAACACCTCTGTCACCTCCACTTTTTTCTTCTCGCCCTCTCGCTTCACCTTCTTGGTGGTCTCGAGGCCGAAATTCTCAGCCGTCACATTCACCAACTTTCCTGTATGCTTCGGACCATTGGAGAGTTGCACCTCAACATCGCTTCCCTCATACTTTTGGTATTGTTGCAACACCTTGAAAGGAGAGGTAAGGCCAGCGGAACCGACCTCCAACTCAAAATCCTCCACGTCTCGGTCCAACTTGGATTCGATATGACGGGACAAATCCACGCAATAGTCGATGGAGACATCCTCCAAAGAGTCCACCTCCACAAGAATACGATTGCTTTTATCCACCTTCACATCCACTAAGAAGTAGGCAGATTCCGCAATGTAATTCTCAACTATCTCTTTTATTAGTTTTTCTTCAATCATTCTCCAAAAGACAATAAAATAGGGGACCAAAGTCCCCTTCACGAATCTTCTAACACCGCGAATATACGGCAAATCACAATAAAAACCAAACAAATCGCGTGAAAAACGACACTTCACAGATCGTTTTCCACACCTCACACGCCTACTATCCGCCAGCCATTCGTGCGATTCTCGGAACAATAGGCCGTTTCGCATAAAGATATTTCATTTATAATGAATAAATTACAACTTTAATTCAAAATTCATCATTCATAATTCAAAATTATTTATATTTGCGGCCGTGGAGTGCGTGGAGCGATGTGAATTGACTGCCACGCAATGAGTTACAAGAGATATATAGTTTAAAAGTTATTAGTAGTTTTCATAAAACAACACCATGAATTATACAAGTAAGAAGTGGTTGTTGGTGCCATTGTTCATGGGCATAACCCAGTGTGGCTTCGCGCAAGGGAGTGTGAAGTCGTTGATCGTGTCGCTCAACAATCCGGTTAACTCAAAAAAAGAGATGGTTTTCGCCCTCAGCGAAACACCTAAGTATTGGACGCAAGGAGAAAACCTTGTGGTGGAGAGCACCTCCTTCAAAGGGGAAGTGGAACTCTCTAATGTAATCAACATCACCTTCGCGAAGGCGACACCGACTGCCGATGTCCCCCAAACGATAGGAGAATCTGTGGCCCTGTTCCCTAACCCAGCCACCGAGTATATCCAAATCCGTGGAATCGGTAAGGTCTGTGCTATCCAACTCACGGATTTGAATGGAAAGCAGATCGCCATTGTCCCCTCTTCCGAGCGTGATATGGTCACAATCAACGTGTCGGCCCTTCCTACCGCCACCTACCTTCTGAACATCGATGGTCAAACCTTTAAATTCGTGAAAAGATGAGAAAGGAGATAATCATCGGAGCCACGACGCTCCTTTTGGCAGGAAACGCCCTCGGACAAAACAATGTGACCATCCACAAGAAGGATGGAACCACCCTCTCTTACCCGCTGACAGCTGTCGATACACTAACAGACAACGATAACGTGCACCGGATGACCCTCTCCTTCTCCAAACAGAGCGGAGAACTGGTTCCAGCCAATAGCATCAAGGCGAGCGAGGTGAATCTCACGCAAAGAGACCAGGCACAGAGTTACAACATTCTACAATCCATCTCCTTTTCGCAGAAAGAGAACAGCGGATTGAACAAGGATATCCACATCGACATCCAATACCCAAACATAACTTTGGTATTGCCATACGACGTGGATCGTTCCAATCTTAAGCTTCAATTCGAGACAACAGGCAGTCTCCTCTTTTTGAACGGCAAACAGATCGAAAGCGGGGCGAAATGCGATCTCAGCGAAGCAAGCGAAATAAAAGTGGTCGCTTTCAACGGAGATATCCGCACCTATCACCTCTCGGCAGTCTCCTCCGGGCTTCCCATCGTAGAGTGCAAGACAAACGGCACGCTCGGACAGGATTGGGGGAGCGCCTCACTCACCTTAAAGGATGAAAAAGGGAAGGTGACCTTCAACGCCTCTACCGTCAAAGTGAAGGGAAGAGGCAGCCATTTCAAGGAGCATCTGAAAAATAGTTACAACATCAAACTCGACCAAAAGAGTTCGCTCATGGGAATGGCGGCGGGGAAACGTTGGGTTTTGCTCTCCAACGCCTACGACAAGAGCCTGATTCGTTCGAGCGTGGCCTTCGACATCGCCGCACAACTTTTCGACTTCGACTGGACGCCGCAATCACAACCGGTGGAGTTGATCTTGAACGGGAAGCACATGGGTAGTTACACCTTGGTGGAACAAATCCGCGTAAGCGACGAACGGGTGAAGTCGGGACTTATCCTCTCGATGGAGGATCAAGCCCAGCCGGGCGACGATGCCTTCCAATCCGCCCATAGTGGATTGACCTTCGTGATGAGGGACCCGGAAACAGGCGTAGTGGGCACTCATTTGATGCGCACCCAGGCGCTCATTGAAAAAATCGAGCGCACTATGGCAAGCGGAAAAAACGACTACCTACAACAACTGGACCTCGCCTCCTTCGCTGATTGGTATCTACTCAATGAATTGGTGAAAAATGAAGAGGCGCTCTTCTCCAATGGATACATGACACTCAATGAGAAGGGTATTCTTCAAATGGGACCTATCTGGGAGATGGGTAAAACCATGGGAGGAGAGTATGGTGACGGATTTAAGAATTCAGTATTGGGGGAGACAATGTGGTTCAGCCACCTACTTCAAAACGATTCTTTCAAATCGTTGGTCAAGAATCGCCTCTCCGAATTGGTGAAGAACAGCGACAAAATAGAGAAGATCGTCAGGGATCGGGCCAAGAGCATCGAACTCTCCGCAGCATCAAACGAGTCGGTTTGGCATCCATTAGGAGCGGAAAGCGAAGATTGGGAGCATGTCTCAACCCTCTATGACGAGGAGGTGGAACGCCTTGTCTCGTGGCTCCAGAACCGTTTGGATTGGATGAACAACAATCTAAAATAACCCATTAATTCTCAATGATATATAATATGAAGCATAATATATTACCCTATATTTTCATCCTAGCTTCCGGCTCATCCGTATGGGCGGAGCGTGAAATCCAAGTAGGCGATGAGACCTTCGATTGGAAACAAATCGACTCCGTACGCTATGGAGCGGAGAATCAGTTCATCGACCTCTCATTTCCTTTGGACGATATCGACAAAATCACCTTCTCCGCCGAAAAGGCCAACCTCGACGGCTCCGACAAGGCAGAGGCAGGTAACCGTCTGGAACGCCTCTACATCACCCAAGAGGCGAATAGCGGAAAGATCTTCTCGGATGTGGAAAGCATTCAACAAGATAAGGAGTTCACCCTTTTCGTCCCCTACCTCACTGATCTTTCGGCCTTGAAACTATCCTTCGTCACCCAGGGCGAGGTCTATGTAGGCAATGCCTTGCAGAAGAGTGGCGTGTCGATCGTGGATGGCCGCCAAGCAATCACCTACAAGGTGAAGGCTAAAAGCGGCGCGATGCAAAGCTACACCGTAAAGGTGGTCAATTCAGGGCTACCTGTCGTATACATCTCCACACCCGAACATGCGGCTATCTCCGCTAACTGGTCGGATGGCTGCACTTGGGAGATCAGGAAGAGCGACAACCTGCTCGACAGCAAGGGGGATCTCTCCGTAAAATTCAAAGGAGGCAAATACTCACAAGCGAAGAAGCGTTCCATCGGACTAAAATTGGAGAAGAAAAACGCGCTAATAGGAATGTCCAAAGGGAAAAGATATGCTCTCTTGGCGAACAACGACGACGCCTCGCTTCTCAGAAGCAGAATCGGTTACCACATCGCCCAAAACTGGAGCGAACTGAGTTGGACCCCGATGAGCCAACCAGTGGAACTGGTGGTGAACGGCCAACATCTCGGCAGTTACCTCCTATGTGAGGAGCCACGCGTGGGTGAGGGAAGAATCGCCAACGGCACACTGCTTGAAATCACTGCGGAGGCGGACGCCACCGACCCTCATTTCACAGCCAACCGCTCCGGGCTCACCTTCAAGGTGGTGGATCCTGACGACGCAGACAAAACCACGCTCGCCAGTCGTATCAACGATTTCGAAAAGGCTCTTTATGGAGGGGGCGATTTCGCGAAGTACGTTAACCTCAACAGTTTCGCGGATTGGTACCTCATCAACGAAATCTGCGGCAATGGCGAAGCACTTCAATCCAACGGTTACGTCACCATTGATGAGAACAATAAACTGGTGATGGGACCCATCGCCTCTTTGGAGGATTTCTTGGGCAACAACAATGCCACAACGGAGGGTTTTCTCCTTCGCAACGAGGGTTGGTTCAGGGAACTGTTCCAAAACAAGGAATTCGTCTCCCTCGTCGCACAACGATTCGAGGAGATGAAAAAGGAGTTTGCCCAGCTAAGCGCTGAGGTCTCCGCCATGCGCGAAGAGGAGTTGCTCTCCTACCAAGGGGATGCCGCCTTATGGAACAACATCGTCTCAAGCGAGGCTGAAAAGAGGCAAAGCAACGCCTGCGACGAGATCACGAAGTGGTTGAGCAGCCGACTTGATTGGTTATCCATCCGCTTCTCCAACGACGCGAAACTGGCCCAAACGGAGAGACAGGGCAACAATGACATCACGGAATTCACCATCAAAAGTTCCCAAAACGGCACGGCGCTTCTCAGCGACTACAAGGCGACAATTGAGGGGGACAAGATATCCATCTTCGTACCCTACTTAGTGGATTTCAATCTAATCGCCACCATCCAGACCTCTTCGGGCGCCACCCTATTCGTGGATGGAGAGAACATCAAGAGCGGCACTACAAAGGTGAACTACCTACATCCTGTCAAAATGAAGGTACTCTCCTCTTCCGGAAATGTAAGGACATACACGGTGGATATCCACAACAGCGGACTGCCCGTCCTCTATATGAAGACACCGAACAACACGGATGTGAACACCAAGGATCGCTGGACCGACGGGGTCACCATGACCATGTACCGCAAGGACGGATCAATCGACTACGACGCAGGCAACGATAAAGTTCAGATGAAGGGACGAGGCAACTCCACCTGGAGCATCAACGACAAGCGTCCTTACGCCATCAAACAGAACAAAAAGAGCGAGGTGCTCGGCATGTTGGAACACAAACGATGGGTATTGATGGCCAACTACTACGACGCCTCCTTCTTCCGCAACGAGTTGGCCAACTACTTGGCGAAACGATACACCACAGCGGATTGGGCGCCCAGCGGCTTTAACATCGAGTTTGTCTATAACGGCAAGCACCGTGGCAACTACTATTTCTGCGAACAGGCCAAAATCAGCGACGAGCGCCTTCCAGGCAAATACCTCGTGGAGGCGGACCTCAAGGATGGTCGTGGACAAATCAAGGGAGCCCGAAGCAACAACTATTTCAATGTGAAGCATCCAGAGGTGGCGGATGGCAGCGAAGAGTTACGTTACGTCAAAGGAAAGCTGGACGCTCTGGAGAACGCACTCTACGGTGGCAACTGGAACGAGGTGAAGAAACTGATCGATTTGCCAAGCTTCGCCGATTGGTACGTCATCAAGGAGTTGAGTAAGGATTACGACGGCAACATGTATACCAGCACCTACTGCCATATCATGGAGGACGGCATCATCAAGATGGGTCCTATCTGGGACTTCGATTTGGCCTTCGGCGGTAATCCGTTCGAGAGCATGTTCGGTGGTGGCGGCGGTTTTGGCGGCTTCGGTGGATTTGGCGGTGGCGGCGGTGTCGATTACGCTTGGCTCAACCAGCCAGAAGGCTACTACATCGGAGAGAAGGAACAATCCACAGGCACCAACTGGTTTTTACTCTTCTTAAAACAAAAGGAGTTCCGTGATTTGGTATTGGAGAGAGTGAACGATATGGTGGACCACATGGACGACATCATGGGATACATCGACCTCAATACGGAATTACTTGCCCTCTCATCCACAGCGAATAACGTCGGCTACTCCGCAGGCGGTGGAGGTGGCTTCGGCGGTTTTGGTGGCTGGGGCGGAGGCTTCGGCGGTTGGGGAGGTGGCAGCAACACCACACCAACACCATCTAAAACCGTGAAGGATTACCAAGCGACCATGAAGATCCTGAAGGACTTCGTGCACGACCGATTGCTTTGGATGCAGAAGGATCTGAAAAACAGATAAGAAATACCCCCGTACATCTCACTATGTTTATGTACGGGGGTATCTTAATTTCCTAACGCTCGTTGAATATAAAATCACTTCAACCTCAACTTCGCCCCCACTTTGAACTTCACCTTTTTGTTCATCGTCTTGAGGGCAGAGAGTTGGATAGCGTATTTCTGCGAAATGGAGTGCCAAGTTTCCCCAGGAGCAATCTTGTGAAGGGCGACAGCACCTATCTTTTTCTTCGGTTGGATATAGACCTTCTCGCCCGCTTTCAAAACATAGTTCGAAGAGAAATCGTTGTAGGATTTGAGCTTCTCAACTGAGATACCCGCTCTTTTAGAAAGACCATAGAAAGTATCCCCCTGTTTCACCACAAAATACTTCACGCCATTGATTTTGTCTGATCCCTTGGCGATCTCTTTTTTCGACTCTTTGCGTTGCTTCTCTTTCTCTAGTTTTTCCCTACGCTCCTGCTCTTGCCGTTGCAACTCACGCTGCTCCTGCTCCTTACGTTTCAGCTCACGTCTCTCCGCTTCACGGCGCTCCTCCTCTTTTCGCTCCTTCTCCCTAAGTTCCTTCTTTTTGTCGTAGGGATCGGATCCATCCTTCGATAAGAACTGCTCCGGATTACGGTCGTAGATATCCAGATAGTTCTGCTCAATCACCTCAATCAAGAGATCCGGATATTTCGGATTGGTCGCGTATCCCGCCTTTTTGAGCCCTTTGGCCCACCCCTTGTAATCGGTGATAGACAACTTGAAAAGATCGGCATAGTGTGGCCTTTGCAAAAAGAGCGAGTGGTCGCGGAAGGACTCATCCGCATTGGCATAGACACGGAAGCACTCATTCCGCTTATCATCATCCTTGTGATAAGTTTTTCCCCTATAATCTCCACCACACTTGACGCCAAAGTGGTTGTTCGCGCGAAGAGCCAAATCACTGCGTCCACTACCCGACTCCAAGATACCCTGCGCCAAGGTGATGCTGGCTGGGATATTGTAGAGGTACATCTCTCGGATGGCAGTCTTGTGATAGCGCTCAATGTATTCGATGGTCTCCGCGGAGCGGTAGGAGACTGCGGAAAGGGCACAAATGTCCAATAATAAAATGATGATTGTATGGAATAATCTATTCATGGGGTCTTCTGATAAATAACATCTGCAAATATAATGAAAAAACGTAGAGACGCGATTAATCGCGTCTCTACATACCGTAGGCCCCTTGTGGCCGATTATTCCTTCAAGAATTTAGTGCGGTATACATCGTTCACCGTTTCCACCTCAATCATATAGAATCCCGGATTCAAATCCTCCACTGAAATGGATTTCTCATTACCCACCTCATAACGGAGTACGACACCTCTCATGTCATAGATCTTGTAGGAAAGAATCTGCTCTTCGGTCGCAAAGTTCAAATAATCGGAAGCCGGATTAGGATAGAGGGTAAGTTCCGGCAAGAACTCCACATCGTTCGTCTCCACCGTATAGTGCTCACAAACAGATCCGTTGGATGCACCTGGCGTTGCCGCAAAAGTGAGGTTGTCGTCACAGATACCAAAAACTGTCATCTCTTCACCACCATCTGACTTTCTACCATAAGAGGCGTTTGTCTCGTGACCTACATAAGTGATACAATCCACATTCTCGTATGAGTCGCCAACAGGGACAGAGAGGCAAAGCTTATAAGCGTTTGCACCATTACTCAACTTGAAATCCAAATAGTTGGAGCCCAATGTCTTGTCACCCTTCGCCCAAAGGAGTTTATGTTCTCCCGCTTTGACAACAAGGTTGTCAGCATCCCAAGGGAGATCTGAGGACTTTAAACTATTAGGAAGAGAGAAGCGGAATCCAGACAAGTTGACATCCTTGGCACCATAGTTGTACAGCTCAATCCAATCCGGATAACTTTCATAATCATCCACATTACCGGACAATTTGTCGCTACTTGCGCAGACCTCATTAATAACCAAGGTAGGAAGCATCTCATCACTCTTCTTGAAGATAGCCTTAACCTCCATAGATTTCGACAACACGCCAGATAGGAATCCCGGCATATAGGCATCCGCCGCAGTACCTCCGTCTGTAATCGTCACACCCGACTTATCGGAGAACTCCCATCCCTCAAGTTGATAACCACTCGGCGGATAGACCACAATATCAAAACCATATCCGGCGATGTACTTTCCTTTATACGAAGAGGAAATGTTCTCTCCGTTCAAAGAGAAAATCGCTCCTGGTTCACTGGATGTGAGCGTTAGATCCACAGCAGCAGTTCCTCCCACATACTTTTTCAAATGCTCTAGAATATTCTTTGGACGTTGCAGTGCGAATTTCCTCATATTTTTAAAATTATCATCTTCCGCAACATCCTTGCCATAATAGGCGCAATACTCACCGCTTACTAAATCCGTGTATTCATCAAACACCTTGTTGATATTCTCTTCAGAGAAACGATCGGACAAATTAATCAAATACCTGGTCGTGAACTTTTTCTCAAACTCTTTGTTTTTTGACAACGATTTAAAAATCGCCACCATCCACGATTGATTATTCGCCCACTGACTACCACTTTGACACCATTGGATCATATTCGTTGATGAGCTACTGAGCCAATCATAACCACATAAACCAAAACCAAAGTCTGTATCATAGAGCATCCATCGGAAGCGTCCATTCTCTTTCGCTCTCCACAATTTGGTGTTATTTCCCGGCCAGTCCGTATTGACAATAAACTGCTGGAAAATCTGATAATCGATATACTCATCCATGTCCATCCTCTCGCAAGCGCCCTCGAAATAACCCGGGTTGTTAGGATTGTTATCGGTCAAGTAGCTTACCAATTCATTATAAGCATCCACTGTGCCTTTGGAAGCTTCAACACCCTTCTGGTCACCCAACGAGATCAAGTCGATCTCATCATCATCTAAACCATAATGCGCCTTCACATAATCCGCATTCATGCGCTCATTAAGAGACATCAAATGCACATATTTACCATTACGGTAATAGGCGACAGGCATACTGCCCTGATAATCGATATTCATACCATGCGCGAAGGTTTGCATTAAACCATCTCTGAACGGCAAACAGCTATAAGCTGTACCGCCGTTTCTCAAGTGCAAGTTGGCATAATTCGATATGTCCCAAGAGTCATAAAATTTATAACCATAGTTTTTGGTTCCCGTTTTCTTGGAAGTCTTTATAGAGTAGGATTTGATCCGCTCTCCACGGGAACAGCCTCCCTCAATAGCGGCCTCCGCCTCCTGAGAAACCACCTGATTGCCGTCAACGATGAACTCAAAATTCACTGGTCGTTTCCAATCTCGATGGTAGTTAGCGAAACTTTCGTAAGATGGGGTACCTGAGCAACTCTTCTCTCCTTTGACACCATTCTTACCCACTACGAACATTCCCAACACATCATCACTATAATAAGCTTCATCCATAGTAATAGAGACGATAGGAACCGTGAATCCACCACATTTCGAATGATTTTCATCCATAAAGATATAAGATCCCGTTAGGATTTTACTAGGTAGATAACCTGTCTTGCAAGCAATTGCCCTGACATTTATATTTTCCGTCACTTCAATGGGTTCGGTATATAGCAAACCATTCTCAAGTGAGGGCTCCGTATTATCCAATGTGTAGTAAATAGCCGCCCCCTGAGTAGTGGTGGAAAGGGTCAAACTAACTGGCTCCTTCATAACACCTGGCTTCACACTAAATGATGGCCGTCCACAACGATTTTTCGAGATATCTCTCACACCCTCCTTGTTTTCTTTGCCAGGAGTTGGCTCCATATATCCCGATGAAATAGATTCATTCCAACGTCCATAGGATATGTGGGCATCCATCTTTCCATACACAATCCTATCAAGACTACTTTCTCCGGCATACAATTCCAAAGCGCCACCATCCGCATCCAATTTATAGGGAGAATGGTACTTTTCAGGATTCTCTTGGGAGGTTTGGTCCATCCAAACAAGAGTATAACCGTTCGCAGGGATATTGATATCGGTGTCAATTTCCCATAACCACTTCAGGTTATCGTAGTCAACAACGCTTTTAGAATCGGCTCCGTAATGTTTCAAGACAGCACCTTTCAAACTAATCGCCTGATCCGAAGAATTATAAAACTCCACATAGCCAGAGAAGTTATAATTCTCCCGATTATACATAGTGGAGATATTGCACGGCATCACCTCATTGATTTGAATCACACCCACAAATCTTGCAGACCTTAACTGAGGAGTAGGATTAAGAGAAAGAACGGACGGACACTTCGTGCACTCACTGATATCGGCACCATCACAACAGAAAGAAGGTAGAACCGTCGTAGTCTTATAATCATGTCCCTCCGCTGGAATCTCCTCCTCATAAGATTCATCGCATCTTCCACAAGCGTAAGCATCGTAACCTGGCATATCACAAGTCGGCTCAACCTCCTTTAATCTCATAAAATCGTGTCCCAACGCTTTGAACGTTTCAGTAAAATTAAAAGAACATGAGAGGCATAAAAAACTATTCATTCCATCTTTTGTACACGTAGGCTCTACGCTGGATATCACCTCAAAGTTATGACCCTTGGCTTTGATCAGCTCGTCGTAGCTATCCTCACATGCAGGACAGGTATAGCTTCTCAAACCATCCTCAGTACAAGTCGCCGCCTCTTCGGAAGTTAATTTATAGCTATGGCCAGTAGCCGCAATCGGCTCACTATAAGAATCTTTACAAGCGGAGCAAATATAGCTACTATGGCCAGCCTCGGTACAGGTCGCTGGTTTGACACCCATCAATTTATAATTATGTCCGGTAGCTGCGATCGGTTCGCTGTAAGCATCTTTACAAACGGTGCAAACGTAGGTTTTATAACCGTCCACGGTGCAAGTAGCAGGTTTGGTTGACATCAACTTATATGTATGTCCCGTAGCAGGATAGAGTTTATCACTCTTGATGACACCACAACGTGAACATACCTAACGGTCATAACCGACCTCTGTGCAAGTCGCTTCAACCACCTCTCTCACCATATCATGACCCAATGCCACTATATTCCAATGCGACTCCTTACCACATGTTGAGCAGACTCTCAACAAAGAACCCATCTTGGTACAAGTGGCTGGTTCCTCCTCCATATCCTTGTAATCGTGACCCAACGAAGGATAATGCTTTTCGCTCTTGATAACGCCACAACGTGAACACACCTCACGTTCATAACCGATCTCTTCGCAAGTAGCCTCAACAACCACTCGCTTCAAATCATGACCCAATGCAGGATAATGCTTTTCGTTGATGACTATACCACAACGAGAACACACGACAGATTCTACACCCTCCTCTTCGCACGTAGCTTCAGAGACGGACGATTCCGAAGCAGGAATATGGCCTGCACTACGGATCGTTATGGTATGTCCAACCTCCTTACACACCGTACAGACCTGTGCCCAAATTCCATCTGATGTACATGTGGGACGAACAATCGTGTCATACACATAGGTATGCTCATGCGAGGGAACTTCGACGTCAGTTGTGGATTCTTCCGTCTCAACAGCACTCCAAGCAACATTAACTGAAAAGAGAGACAGCGCCACCGACGCCATCCATTTGTTCTTAAAAAAACCAAACATGACTAAATACTTAAAAATACTGAGTTCACCACCCAGCTAAAACAACATCTGCTTTAAGAATTAAACCTTATATTATCTACTTTCACTGTAATCGAGTACAAATTTAATAAAACCATTGAAAGATCATCATAAAATATATAAAAAACTATGTTAGATAACATATATTTCAACATGAACCAACAAAATCAACAAAATAATATATCAAAGGACAGGCTCACATATTACGATTTCACTCATTTGACACTATTTTCCCACACCTTGCCACAATTATCACATACACTCTCCTCTTCTGAAACTATTTTTGTTACTTGAAAAGAAACCTAATCTTACGAGATAGACATGAATAACACATCTAAGAAATTGGCCTTGGGAATTGCAATGGGATTATGTTCCTCCTTGGCATGGGCGGATAACCCCATCATTCAAACCTATTTTTCGCCAGACCCTGCGCCAGTGGTGATCGACGATACCGTATTCGTCTACACCGGCAACGACCAAGGTGGTGACTTCTTTACCATGAACGGATGGAGGGTCTCCTCTTCCACGGATATGGTGAACTGGACAGACCGAGGTACCATTATCCTATCGCATGACGATTTCCCCAACGCCAAGGTTTCGGGAGACTGGGCGGCGCAATGTATCCGCCGCAACGGCAAATACTACTACTATGTAACGGTAGAGTCCACCAGAGGCGGTCGCGCCATCAATGTAGCAGTTGCGGATCGTCCGGAAGGACCATTCAAAAATGCGACAGGCAACAACCACTTGGCTGGTCCGAACTGGGACTACATCGACCCAACCGTTTGGATCGATGACGACGGACAAGCTTACCTTTACTGGGGTAATCCTAAGTTATACTATGCGAAATTGAATGACGACATGATCTCTTTCAAGGGAGGCGCAAACGCTATTCAAGTAACCGATATGAGCCGAGGTTTCGCACCGAACGGAGAGGCTTCAAAATACACAGAGGGTCCATGGATCCACAAGCACGGGAATAAATATTACATGATCTACGCCTCACACGGCGTGCCTGAGTGCATCTCCTACTCTTGGAGCAACAGCCCAACAGGTCCGTGGGAATGGAAGGGCATCATCATGGACAAGAACCAACAAGGAGCTGCTTTCACCAACCACTCAGGATTGATCGAGTTCAAAGGCAGGAACTTCTTCTTCTACCACAATCAAAGGCTCCCAGGGGGAGGCGGTTTCGCACGTTCCACCGCAATAGAGGAGTTTAAATGGAACGCTGATGGAACCATTCCAAAGATGACCATGAGCAACATTGGTGTAGTGGAGCCTATCCACTATTTGGATCCATTCAAGCGTGTCGAGGCGGAGACCAAAGCATACAGCTACGGATTGGACGCAGGCAAAAACAACAACGGCGTCTATATCACAAAGATTCACAACAATGACTACATCAAAGTGCGTTGCGTCGATTTCGGCGATATGGGTGCCGATGTCTTTACCGCAAGTGTCAATAGCCGCAACAACGCCACCATCGAAATACATTTGGACAAGCAAGATGGCGAACTGATCGGAAAGATGAATGTGGAGAATACCAACGGCACCTGGAAGGAGATCGAATGTGAAGTAAGCAACACCATCGGCAAACACGACCTATTCTTCGTGTTCAAGGGAGCCAACAACACGGAGTTGTTCGACTTCGACTACTGGTACTTCACCACCAATGCGGTGATCGTTCCACAAACACCTTACGGAGGTGTACCACACAAAGTCCCTGGCAAGATCGAGTTTGAGGACTACGACGAGGGTGGTCAAAACAGAGCCTACTATGACGACGACAAAGAGAATCAAGGGAAGGCTTACCGCGAGGATCGTGTCGATATCGTCACCAACGACGAGGGATACGCCATCGGCTACACCAATAAGGGCGAATGGATGGAGTACACCATCAATGTCGAGGAGCAAAGGGGCTACGAATTTGAGGCAAGAGTGGCCAGCGGACTAGATAACTCAGGGTTCCAGATGTACTTGGACGAAAAACAGATATCTGACGTGGTTGAGGTACCCAACACGGAAGATTGGGACACCTACACCATCATCAAAGGCAAAACCACAGAGATGGCGAAGGGTGAACATATCCTCAAAGTGGTCTTGACCGGCGCTTACGCCAACCTAGACTGGATCCACTTCCTAGGCGACAACACGACCAGCATTGTCAACATCAACAACGGAGTCACCTTCCCTACGGAGGTCTCCGTATTTAACATGAACGGTGTTGAACTGGGAAGCGTTACCATCGGCAACGCCTCTAACAAGGAGATCTCCGATCGATTGCGCGAGGCAGGCTTCACAGGCAACAGTTACATCGTAAAATCTAAGGAGATACAGAAGGTGGTCATCTGCCAATAATCTTCTTTCGATTAAACATAAAAATCTCAAACAAAAAAAGGAACGGGCAAGTGCTCGTTCCTTTTTTTATAAGATGCCTATCAACCGCTAAGATGATAGGCGACTAGGATAGAAGAATTAAAACACACAAAGACAACATAAAATCTATCCTATAACTACTATGATTTGCGTTAAATATTCACCAAATTTTGACGATACAAACATAATAATTGGCTACCACTGCCTAAAACAGAATCGATGATTCGGTAAATTTCATAGACGAATGGGAAGAAAAAAGGGAAGAGACACCGAAGCGTCTCTTCCCCAATATCAACCATCAGGCATCACTCTTACTTAGATCTAATCAGCGTAAAGTGTCCTGTGAAGGTTTTTCTGATCTCTGGCACATAGATATTGTACCAATAATCGGTGGATGGCAATGGGTTGCCATTGTAGGTTCCATCCCACTCCTCATTATCACCGTCCATCTTAGCCACTACCTTTCCGTAACGGTCGTATATGGTTACCTGTGAATTTGGATAAGCGTCCAAAATCGTGGTCAAATCCCATGTGTCATTCTTTCCGCCACTACCTGGCACAAAGTATTCAGGGATAAAGATTGGAGGAGAAGCCACCAAGAAGGCCAAGGATCCTACACAACCATTCTCATCACGCGCATAAGCGGTGTGGAGAACATCATATGTGAGATTATCGTAGAGATCCTGCGAGCTCCAAGAGCCATTATCCACACGATACTCAAACTGAGTGGACTGACCTGCAGCGCTAATCAAGCGGCTCTGGAGGCCAATAGAATCCACCATCACCTCCGGCAACGGAATCTTTTTCACCTCTTGGGAGGCTGTGGCCTCGCCACAAGATTCGGTAACAACCGTCAACGTGTAATCACCAGACACTGGCGTCTCGATGCTCAACAATTTGGTTGACGCAACCAGAGCACCACTCGGATCTGTCCACTTGTATGAGAGGATATCGTCACCCGAAACAGTTGGTTTGAAATCCACGCCGTTTCCGTCACAAATAAGGGTTTCGCGGTCCATTTCGATCAAAGGTTTCTCCTTCACGGTGACCTCCACCTGATCTGTCACAGGGCAGATACCCTGTTGGGTAATGGTAAAGGAGTAGATGGTATTCTTCTCAGGAGCGACACGCAACAAATCTCCCTTTGTGCCGTCACCCCAAGTGACCTCATATTCGGTAGAGGCATCAACCGTCACCTTCACCTCCACATCCTCGCCAGAACAAGAGACAGCGCCCGTAGTCACCTCATAAGGGAGCGGAGCGATAACCGATACAGCCACCTTTTCACTCTCCGCTGTTTGAGTTCCATAAACTACTTCGGCATAATAAGACGTGTTTGCGGTTGGCTTATGCTTCAAGGTGAGACCCGAAGCATTGAGCTGCTTACAATCGCCACTCTCATCACAAGCATACCAATTGAGCTTGTATGCGGAAGGCGTCAACAATTTTCCTGTTCCAGTAGTATCAGCCTTCAAGATCGCCTCATCACCCTCACAGATGACAGCGGTCTCGGTAGCGACTTCGACAACCACCTTCGCGTCGACCAAAACTTGAACAGAACCCTCCACATCGCAGTAACCATCTGCGGAAACGGTTAAGGCAAAAAGCTCATCCGCTTCAACCGAAGGTACTGTATAAGGGTTTCCTTCACCTTGATGGAGATCGCCTACCCAAGTAGCGGTTGCCGAGGTAGGCGTAACTTGCGCAAGAGATAAAAGAACATCTTCACCTCTTACGACCGTCACAGTCTGATCATAGGTGTAAGAAACGAATGGTTTAACTTCCAACTTAGCGGATGTGACATCGCCCTCCACCTTCGCCACACAGATACCGTTGCTGGTCTCGAAGGTATAGGTACCGCCATCTTTCGTGGTAGCGGAAGTGAGCGTGATTTCAGGTTTATCGTTCCACTCCGTCAATTGATTGCCGTCCAAGAACCACTTGATGTAGGAACCCGGCATTGACGGATCATATCCATTCAAGATCAACTTTCCGGATGCCGACTCTCCTTCACAAATGGAGAGATCCAACCTCTCAAACTCAGCGGCAACCGAGAATGGGAAGAAATGTACCTCAATCGTATCGGAGGTCTCACACTTATTGGTAAATGAGACGATATAGGTGGTAGTAGTCTCAGGAGAAACCTCTACCGAGGCACCCTCTCCCACTACATCTCCATCGTAAGTGGTCCATACAAAATCAGTACCTTCATGAGTAGTCGAGAGCTTGATCGCCTCATCTCCACAAGAACGATACTCCTTGGTTTGCTCGCCATTTGCGAAGAGCGCACCGGTAAGTTGTCCGCGTCCAACGGTTACCTTCACAGTGGTGTCATACTCACAAACGCCTGCAGAGACGGTTAAATCAAAGCTATAAACCTTACCGTAAGTACCATCCCGATCGGTCAACGAGACCTCCGCCTCATCGCTGGTGGCAGCTCCGCTCCACTCGTATTCCAAAGCGCTGCCCTTGCTGGTAGCTGAGGCAGTCAAAATCACCTTGTCATAAGGACAGATGGTAGGAGAACCCTCCACCTTCAAATCCTCGATTCTATCGACAGTGATCTCGATCGGACTCTTTTCAGACACACACCTCAATCCATCAACAGGACGATAGGAAGCCAACGCACGGTAGGTACCGCTGGTAGTAGCATAAACATCCTCATCACAATCGATGCAGTTTACCGAAGTCATATCTTCATCATCTGAATCGAAGAAGGTGACATAGAACTTCTCTACACCTGTTTGCTCCTCAAAGAGCGGATTGAGCAAAATTGGCTCATCGCAGCTTCTCTTGAACGCCATAATTGGCTTCAACTCAGGGAGGGCATATACTGTTACGGTTACTGCTTTCTTGGCACCCTCAACACCATCCGGATCGGTTTGCGATACATAGTAAACTGTTTTACCTGCCTCATCTGTGGATGGTTTTGGCGCCTCCGCCAACTTATTATTCTCAGCGTCATACCAAGTCAATGTCCACGAAGTAACGGATCCGTTATCGGTGGCGGTAGCCTCCAAAGGTTTCGAATCATCATTCACGCAATAGTTCACATCCTCAGCCGATGGCATTGGAGAACTGATCACACTGACGATTATCTCCTTCAACTCACTCTCGCAACCCTCTTCGTTGATTGCCTTCACATAATAGGTCTCCTCCGAATTACCCTCTGCCGGAACAGCCGGGATAGGTTCATCAGATAACTTCTTCTCGTTCTTATCGTACCAAACATATTGGATACCTGGCTCCTTCTTCAAGGTATTCGCATCATTTTCGGTGATTGCCTTGTCGAAAACACCAGTCGATGTGGTGTCGCTCACCAAATAGGTTGCCTTGAAGGTTCCATCCAACTCAGGGGAAGGAGATACCGTAACGGAGATCTTACCAGAACCCGAACAAGTTCCTTGGGTTACCTTCACTTCGTACTCACCCGATTCAGTAACGTTCAAAGTTGATTCAGTCGATCCGTCCGTCCACTCGTAGGTGTCGTAACTTGTAGTGGCATCCAATACAAGCGGTAGGTTGGCACTACAAATAGTCGTATCCTGACCTAAATCCACCACGAGTTCATCAGCCACGGTAACCACCGCGCGAGCATTGGCGACGCATCCCTCCGCAGTAGTCACCTCCACGGAGTAATTGCCAGCCTTATCAGTCACCAACTCATTTTGGGTAGAACCGTCACTCCACAAATATGTGTAAGTGTCGTTCTCCTCAACGGTCAAGGTAGCGGATTGTCCAGCGCAAATGGTCAAGTCGGACAACTTGATCACCGCGGTGTCAGCCTTGATGAAGGTGAATGTAGCGGAGTCGCTGTAACAACCCTCTTCGCTCTTATAACGATATACATACTTATACTCGCCAGCCTCCGCATCATCAGGATTTGGCAAAGTAGTGATATCCGAAAGAATCTCACCCTCGGCATCGTACCACTCGATCGAATAGCCTAACGAAATGCCATAGTTTACGGCCTTGCTCGCCTCTCCGTACTTCTTGTTATTGGCGGCCAACGTACCTTGACATAAAACACCCGCGTCAAAGTCAGCGGACACCGGACGTTTGTTCACCTTCAACGTCACCTTGTCGCTCTCTAAAGCACAAGTCTCATCGGAGGTACTGGTCACCACCACATAATATTCACCAGGCTCTGTAATGTACAACTTCGCCTTGGTCTGGTTCTTCTTATAGATCTCACCATTCAGATAGTAGGTGTAGTAATAAGAACCTGTCTCCTTGGCAACCACCTCCAAAAGGGCGGAATCGCCTTCGCAGATCTCACTCTCCTCCAACGACACCTTAACGAATTCCAAAACACAATTGGATCCGCAACTGATGGTGTTGAGAACCTTTAATGTATCCATTCCATAGACGGTGGCGAGACCGAGGTTATTGATATACTTATCGCAAGAGACCACCTCCGCATCAAAAGTACGCACAACAGAATCACCTGGGGCAATCGCCGTCTCAGGAGTGGTGGCGACTGTCGGCCATGTGATACGATTATTCTTCAAGGCGCCATTATCGGAGATGTTCGCGACATTTCCCAACTCGGCAGGAAGATCATCGTACAAAGTCACATCGAAGGCATAATCCAATTCCGTGATAAATGATGTCAATTGGGTATTGGAGTTACCGTTGCTATTCACGTACATACCGAAGTATCCAGGTGCAGTGGAGGTCAAGCCGCTCCACTCCTCCCAAACGGTGGTCCACTCCTCCTCAAAGTCATTTATATACATATACAAATGGTCACCATTCAAAACAAACTTGAAAGTCGGGTTATCAGGATCTCCTGAGAATTGTTTCGCATCTTCCCACGACAATCCCTTCTTGGCGATCAACTTGTTATCATTGTATAAGTAATAACCCATGTTATACTTTCCATCCTTGTTAATCATCAACTGCATGCAGACACCCTTGAAGTCAGACGCTCCAGGGGTTCCCCCTTGATAACGGAACACGATGTAAAGATTTTGGGTGGATGATGGAGATCCTCCTATGGTCGCATACACCGCACCATCCGATCCGTATGATTTCTCAGGACCAAAGAAATAGGCCGAAGAGCCATTGGTACTCAATTTCAAACCATCGGGACCAACCGCAGGAAGCGAACCCGATCCCATCTTCTTCCATCCGGTTGTACTCTTGCAATCCGCCTCGACACGCGTACCCAAAGTATTTACGAAAGATACCGTGTAGGAGACTGTCTCGCCCGACTCAGCATACTTTTTATCTGCACGCTTGAAGAGAGAAGTCTGAGGTTCGATTTGCGGAGGCAACTCAGAACAAGTGGTCATCAGATTCACTTGGGACGAATCCGGAGAGTCTGTGTCAGACCAAATCCACGCCACATTCTTGTAATAAGAATCACCCACGTCAGGGCAACCCAAATCACGAGCCTTGCATCGATAAACCAATTTATCCTCTTCGCCAACCAACATCTCAGGAACGGTCCAAAAGACAACACCCGTGTATCCTTTGCCTTTAGGGTCTGAACATGGGGTGTACTTCGCTTGGATCTTCACACCCGCATCATCCTTCAAAGCGGTGCTATCTGCCCAACCTACCCATTCCAACTCATAAGGAATAGTATCCACAACGGTCACATTATAGGCTTCCTTACCTGGAAGAGGTCCTGTTCCCTGGATACGACGCCAAGTGTATCCGTCGAACTCCTCCACCAATATTCTTTCGTAGTTACCTACCGAAGTCGGTTTACATACATGGCGTGAATAGTTATCAATCACATAACCCGGATCATCATAGTTTGCCCAACATGGAGAGATCAAGGTAAAGGTAGTTCCCTGTCCATCCAGTGTCTTTTCGGCCACCTTTGGATCATAAGACCAGTCGTCGGTCACACGATTGCTCAAATCCTGATTAGGGTTGGATGCCAAACGGGCACGGATAAATCCAGGTCCCCAAACACCTTTATGCAACAGATATTGAGAATCCAACTTATCATACACATGGGTGGAAGGCGCCATCAACACATCCGCAAAACGTATCATCAAACGCTGATTCCACTTACCATACTTATTGGATCCCTGCGGAATCTTCTGATAAGCGAAGGTAATCGGACCCGTAGAAGGGTTATAGCCATACTTATCCAAGTCATTTTGGTTATCCACCACAAAGGTCCATCCCGTCGGATTTTTGTCACTTACCAATCCGACAGCCGCCGCATCATACATAAAGTAAGAGACACGGTAGTTACCCATATTGATATAAGACTCATACGAATCATTCCAGAAACGATACAAAGAATAGAACTGATAACATGGGTCTGGCTTGAAGGTACCATAGGAGATGCGGACATTGTCACGTCCACCATTCAACCAAGAGGATTCGCCCTCCGACTTATTTCCGAATTTCACAGTGAAAGTAACCACATCATTTGGATTGAGTGCGGTACGGTTGGCTGTCTTTTCGATGAAGAGGGAACGGTTAGCCAAGATATCGACACAGTTTCGCTCCATCGTATAGGTTGCATGGTTAGGATACTCATTACTTACCCACTCGTCACAATTGGAAGCAGTCAAAGTACTGGTCAGACAGATTCTTGGATTCAACGTATCCGCCACATTTACCGTAAAGAACACGGAGCCCATTGTAGCTTCCAGTTTGCCAGTCTTAAAACCAGGGATAGATCCAACGTTCCATGTGATGGAGTGGCTACCCGAGTTGTAAACACCTCCTTTGGTAGCGCTCACAAAGGTATAATTAGGATCCAACTTGGTGGTGATCTTCACCCCCTCAGCATCCAATGTACCATAGTTACGGTACTGGACACCATAAGTCACATCATCACCTTGATAAGCATATGTTTTGTCAACAGACATATAAACCTTCGCATTAGCTATCGGTTTCATATCCTCAGGCGCAGCCAAGTTACCAGTACAAACCAACATACCCAACGTACGGAACCAACCATGGAAATACTTTGGTGTACTACCGATGTAACGCTCCTCTGGATCCAATTTCGCCGCGGTATTATTACCATCCCATGCGATTTCACATTGGCGATATACATCCGCCAACAACTCTAGATCCTCCGAAATAACCGCAGCAGGTGAACCTGCGCCAACCGAATAATTAGTATGGTAAGCAGAAGTCAAATCTCCCGTCGGGGTCCATTGTTGCGGGATTTGGGAGACACCCGACCAAGAAGGTTGTCCCGGATCCGGAGAAGCACCCATAGGGGTACATATCACATTACCTGCTTTGGATGGCTCTTTCAACAATCCAGCGTGACGGATACCCATATCACGCTCTGACGTATTGGTTCCCTCTATCACTTGGTGCGTTTTAGGATCCCAATCATAGTCCGCATTACCATGCCATAGATAATCCATCATGTGACGCCATGGATAACGGAAGTCCTCACCATCGACATAGACACCAAACTTTGGCTCTCCATCAGTTTCCATATCTACACGTCCAATAGAGGCATAAAGTCCCTGATCATAAGCCTGCTTATTCAACCAGTTGCCGGATGCGGCCGCTCTTTTGAACTGGTGAATCTCCCATGGGGCAATCTTTTCGTTATTCTTATCGGTTCCATCACCATTCTTCAACCAACGCCAAAACTCCTCAAAGTAGGCAGGGGCATCGTAATCGATATAGTTTCCACCATAGATACCATACAGATTCGGGCCACCATTGTATGGTCCATTGAAACCCGGATAGGCAGCATTACCCGCATCGCTAAAACGCCATCTAGTCAACTCTCCCCAAGAGTTACCACGCTTTTCATAACCATCGATGCCGACAACACCACACAAATAACCCGTCAAC
This sequence comes from Paludibacteraceae bacterium, assembly GCA_045639525.1. Taxonomy (GTDB): domain Bacteria; phylum Bacteroidota; class Bacteroidia; order Bacteroidales; family Paludibacteraceae; genus UBA1181. Next base: position 34,939 of record JAZUDI010000011.1, read on the forward strand.
GCACCACTTCCCTTGTCCCATTGGCCAAGTGTATCCACCAAGGCACCAATCACTCTTTGGGCCTCATATTTCAATGAAATAGGATTTCCTTCCGAGTCATTAATCACCTTTCCATCCTGCATCAACCACTCTCCCCACTGTTTGTAGGCCACCAACATAGCCATAGCGATATCCACATCACCATCCGTTGCGGAGTGGCTGTCCGAACCATACGGCGCATCAAATGTCTTATCCTTCCAAGCAGCCAAATAAGGACCTGCGAAGTCATTGGCAGTTTCTCCTCTGCTTTTTCCGTCCCTGAATCGCTTCACACCTGAAAAACGAATATCATGTACCCACATATAGAGTCCGTTGAACGTCTTTTGGTCCGCAAAAATAGCAGCCGCCAACATAGCGTATCCATCTCCCTCCGAAACGAAAGTACCATAGTTACCAGGCACGTCATCCCTATTAAAAGAGATATAATCCACACCGCAATATTTACCTTCGTAACGGCAACGGTGCATCATAATCTCATAGGCCTCACGACCAGCCTTTTCCATATCGGCATGGGTCACACCCTCCGCGTTATATTTCGCCAAAGATTTACCACCGCCTTTGTACTCCAAGAATTGGGGATATGGATAGGTCGGATTTCCCGAGTTAATTTCTATCTTGATAAATTTAGAAGGGTCATATGGTTCAGAACCATCTTGCGCATACGCTGTGAAGCATACGCACGACATACATACTCCTAAAAAAATTCTAACGAATTTATTCATGGTCAATCTTATAAAATCTAATTTCACAACGTGTTGTTTTCCCAGCACAGTTGTAATAATGGTAATACACTATATCTCCGCAAATATATAAAAAAAACTTAAAAGGGAGGCTTTTTCACCACTTTTCGCCCTCGCATCTCCCCTATTTTTAGATTTTTGCAAACATTAACTTGTTCAGCATATAAAGATTTCTATAAAAGATATTATCTTTGCCTTTTATTAAGGGAATAGTTTTTTCTCTTTGTAGCAAGAGGAGTGGTTCTTCTTAAATTGCGTATATGATTGGCATACAATTAGGTTTACGAAATCATTAATAATTAAATTAACATATAAATGAACACAAAAAAAGTATTTAGCATGGCGATGGTTGCCACTTTGGCATTGCCTACCATGTTCGTCTCTTGTAAGCACGACGACGACAAGAATGCGGCTGAACCGAAGCCAAAAATCCCAGTGGAGAGCGTCACTTTGAATTTGCACGACACCACTATCTTCAAGGGCGAGAACTTTATTCTATCCGCCACTATCCTCCCTGCCAACGCAGACACTTTGGGCATCGATTGGAAGAGCGGAGACAACACAGTAGTCACCGTTAACAGCACAGGTACGGTAATTGGTTTAGGAAAGGGTACCGCCTACATTTACGCCATCTCATTGGGCGGAAGCAAGAAGGACTCTTGCGTTGTGAAGGTCATCGAGAACATCGAAATTGCGGACGCTAACTTCTTGAAGGCATTGGTCGCAGACCCTAACATCAACACCAACGGCGATGACGGTATCGACCCTAAAGAGGCGCTAAACGCAAAGGTAATGGATTTGTCAGGTAAGAAGATCACCTCTTTGGCAGGTCTTAACTACTTCACCAACTTGGAGGAGTTGACTGTCAGCGACAACCAATTGACTGAAATCGATGTGAAGTCTTTGTCAAAGTTGAGAGAACTCGCTTGCGACAACAACAAGATCTCTAAACTCGACATCAGCCAAAACACCGCGTTGACCTCTATCATGTGTTACAAGAACAACTTGGACACTTTGGATATCAGAAACAACGCTAACCTCAACGATATCTTCTGCGGTAACCAAAGCAACGTCTTGAAACTTCAACTCACCACCGCACAATTCAATACCATCTGGAAAGAGAATGGTACAGACCCCGACAACAAGGGTGTTGAGATGGTGATGAACTTCTTTGACGGCACCACATTCGCTTCTACCTCTTTCGAGAACAACTTGAAGAATGGAGATACCTTCTCATTCAACATCAAGAAGAAGCAATTCACCTTCCGTCTTCAAGACAGCGAAGGAAATGAGTTATCATTCTACGATAGCACAGTTCTCAGACAAATCGTTTGGACAAGTTCCGATGAAACAATCGCAACTATCTCCGCAGACTACGAGGATGAGGCCAATAACAACAAGGTTCAAATGACTGTGAAGGCGGTTGCAGCAGGAAATGCGGTCATCACCGGTACAGTAAATAACGAGTACACAATCTCTTTCAACCTTGAGGTAAAGTAAAAAGTGCCCAAAAAGGCATTGCACATTATCCACAACAAACAACAAAGGGTTGCATCAGATGGTGCAACCCTTTATTGTTATCATAAAATCCATCAATATCTATCGCTTGACACTCTCTATCTCAGCACGGGATAGTCCAGAATACCTCATAACCTTCTCTATCGGTTCACCCTGTTCCAACATCATAGAAGCGATTTGAAAGGCTTTTTCGAAGGATCCTTTTTGCATACCCTGTTGGATACCTCTCTCCATGCCCTGCTGGATGCCTCTCTCCATGCCCTGCTGGATACCTCTCTCCATACCCTGCTGGATGCCTCTCTCCATACCCTGCTGGATACCTCTCTCCATACCCTGCTGTATGCCATCCTGAACACCCTGTTCCACACCTTTCTCATAACCGCTATCATAACCTTCCTCATAACCTTGGGCTACTCCCTCGTCCCATCCCTCCGCTTTAGCGTTGGATATTACATCATTCTGAATACGCAACGCGTCCAAATGTCTTTCGTAAGAGAGTTTCTCCGCTTCGCTCATCGTCAGAAATTTCAACTTCTCACGGGCTTCATTCAATCCAGGTGCCTGAGTCTCCTCCTTGATTACGCCGGATTTCAGATAATCCATCCACTCCTCGATAGGCGTCTTCGCATAATCATTGAACTCATTGACACGGATGATATAATACTCCGGAAATATCTCTGAAGGATCTTTCATTCTTCGGTATGTGGCGGATTCATCTTCCACAATGGGCAGATTCATTCCCCGCTTCTCCCGATGGGTCACCTGCAAAATATCATGGGTATGGACACCCTCGAACTGAACCTGTCCATGATAAAGGTAATCATTTCCCTTGCCGAGATCAAAATAAACCACACTAATGGAGATCACCTTACGGATGTCATGGTAATCTCCTCCCAAATGCAACTGCTCGGTAATCGCTTTCGCCGTGCCATACAAAACTCTTTCCAAATAATGGATTTCCCGGCTCAACTGAATCTCGATGATATAGATCTCTCCCTTGTCATTTTGGGCTTTAATATCGACACGGTTAAATTTGTCCATATCGTTTTCCTGATTGCTTTCACTCTCCAAGAGCGCCTCTATCTTCACATTCTCTCCGGTGAACACACTAATAAAGCCCTCTAACACATCGAAATTAGCCTTCTCCCTGAGCATTTTCTTGATTGCCCAGTCAAATCTCACATACTTTTCTGTCACTTGCATAAAAACTTAGATTTAATCATTAACAAGGCAAAAATAATGAAAATATTGGGCACCACAAACTAGAAATGGTTGTAGCGCGTCAAAAAAGTCTTAATTATCTACACCCGCTCGTAGGCAATAGCCGCATTACTGCCACCAAATCCGGAAATCAGTTTAAGGAAACAGCGCTTATCGCTCGTCGTCAGTTGGTTGCAAACCGTCATCGGTTGCACCACCCCGTAGGTTTCGTGGCCTGCCGTAGGCAAGATGCAACAATCTTGGATCGCCGCCATAGAGAGGATACATTCCAACAAACCTGCCGCACCCAAGGTGTGACCATAATATCCCTTCAGACTGAAAGTAGGCACCTCGCTCAATCCCGCGCGACTAATCGCCCAAGACTCCATATCATCATTGTAACGGGTAGCGGTACCATGCGCGCAGATGAAGGAGATCTGATTAGGATCGATATTTCGCATCGCTAAGGCTGTGGCATTGAAAAGCCCCTCGCCCGTTCGGGAAGGTCCAGAGATATGGTTCGCATCGTTGCGGTTGCCCCCGCCTCGCCAGACGATGGTATCTTTTGGCAGAACCGTATCATCCGCCACCTGCTCAAAAACGATGGTCGCAGCCGCCTCTCCCAAATTCAGGCCGACTCTGTTCTCATCGAAAGGTTTGCACAATTCAGGCGATAGCGCCTTGAACGACTGAAATCCCGAAACGACAAATCTGCATAAGATATCGGCACCCACCACGACCGCATGACGGTAGCCCTTGGTACGCATCAAATCGAAGGCCAACAACTGCGCAGCCACGCCCGAAATACAGGCGTTGCTCACAACCACAACCTCATTGGGATTGCCAAAATATTTACCCAAAATCTGCGCCGACGACCATAGTTCCGCACGCTTTTTCTCAAATCCGTCACAATCCTCCAACAAAGAGACATTTCCCTTCGTGGTGGAAAGAACAAACACGACATCCTCCCTCTTCGGATCGATCGCCGCCGCCTTTACCGCACGTTGGGCGGAGAGGAGCATCACCTGCTCAAAGCGGGTAAGCCGCTCACAAGGCTTCAACTCTTGGGCCACACACGATGCCACATGATTCCAATCGAGCAAAGAGCCGAAAAAAGGCTCCGGCAACCCGAACACACCAGTGCGAAGAGCACCACCTTTTAACCCGCCATTGATATTCGCATAGTTCTCCTCGGAAGTGTCACCCAAAGGGGAGAAGATATTATCGCTTAATTTATAGATCATATATAACAATTTCTTTTCAAAGGGATAGGAGACAAGCGCTACAACGACTTTTCGGTCAAAACCACGCGCATCTCACCCTCTGCCACCAATTCACCACCAACCATCACCTTGGACAAATAGATGGAGATGGAGAATACAGGATCCCCCTGCTCCTCCACTAGGGTCTCCACCACCGATCCGACAGGCGGCAACTTGTAAATCTTCAGGTTCTTTACCGACGCCACCACGCCAATCCGGATAGGCACATGTCGGGAGAGATAGCCAATATGGGTAGCGCAACTCTGCGCGATGTTTTCCAACACACCCGCCTCCAGCAGCTGTCCATTCTTCACCAAAGGATGTCCTTCGCACACCACAAAATCTGTCTGGCAAAGATGCTGCTCGCACGCCAACATCCGATCCACCAAAAGAAATGGCGGTTGTTGCGGCAAAAACTCGGAAGCGTTTAACGGTTGCATGAGGCGGCCAATTTACATACGACAAGGCTATGGCCCATTCCCAATCCGTCATGGATGCTCTCCACCTCCAAGCCAGCCTCTTGGATGCAACGGATCATATCATTGGAATAGTACATCTTGCTGTTTCCATTCGCCATAGCGGCGAAATAGATGCTAATCTGCGCCAAGCAATACGAAGCGGTCTCGAAGCGTTGCCTATCCCAAAAGGTCTCCATGATGAAGAGACGGCTCTCCGCTTGCATCGATTTTGCGGCACGGGTCAAAATGCTGATTACCTCCGTCTCGCTGAAGCAGTCCAAGAACTGGCTCATCCAAATCGCATCAAATCCAGTTGGGAAAGGCACCTTTTCATCGAGCAAGTTCGCTCCGTGGCCGTGGATACGGTCGGCCCCTGGTTTACCTTTGGTCTGGGCGCGCATCATCTCCAACTGTTGGGGAAGATCCATAATGGTCACCTCCGCCTCCGCATTACGCGTAACACATTTCATGGCGAATCGTCCCGTATTGCCTCCCACATCCAAAAGAGATCTTCTCTTGCCGTCGAAAACGATATCCATCGCCTCGTCGAACGAGCAATCCGAATAGTAATGGTCAAAACCGAACCAACTCTTCTGCACCTGCTCAGGTAGTTGGGAGAGACCTTCATAAATCGTCGGCCACTCACCGAAGACCTTCAAGCCCTCTGGCTTACCATTCTTAATGGCCTCCTCCAAATGGAAGAGTCCCAGATAGTTCACATCATGATTGAAGTCCATATTCACACGGGCCATATCCTCGTGCAATAAAAACCATCCAGCCTTCGCCAAACGGAATTTACCCTCCTTCAACAACACAGTACCAATGGTCAGGGATGATTCCAACAGACACTGAGCGCCATAACGGGAGATTTGCGCCTTCTCGGCGATCTCCTCCAACGTCAAGCCACCCTTATTGTCATCCAACATTTGGAAAATACCCAACTTCACCATCAAGCGGGAAACCTGAAAAACGACTGGCCCCGCCGCGATCTCTTGCGCCAGACGTTGCGCCTGCAATGCCGAGAAACGCTCCTTACTATAAATTTCTTTCTGTGGAGACTGCAATTCCATAATCGTATTGTATTTTTCTAAACCTATCTATTTTCAATTCCACTTGTCCATCATTACTTCCAGAATGAATAGAAGTTGAACCATTGAAGCGGATATTGTTTCACCATACTCTCCAACTCGCTGGCAAATTGTCTGGTCAGATGCTCCGCTTGCTGAACGGAATTAGCCGCTTCGGCGGATGGCTGCAACAACTTCGCATAACCGTAATACCGGGAATGGCTGATTTTCACGATGAAAAGGGCAGCCACCGGCACGTCAAGCTGCGCCGCTAAACGAAATGTTCCCACAGGAAAATCCGCCTCGCTTCCTAAAAAATCAAGCGACACCTTTTTATTACCTCCCAAAAATCGGTCGCAAGGGATCGTAACCACCTCACCATTGTCCAAAGCGTTTTTAATGGTAAAGAGATGGGACATATCCTCCGTCACAGGGATCAAGTTGATGTTCATCTTTCCGAAAGCTGAATCACGTTGGTCCTGAAAGCCCTTCCGCTCGCCGCCGAATATGATGCCGTTGATTCGTTTCTTGTCCTGATGGATAGAGAGCCCCGCCATCTCCAGATTGCCGAAATGGGCGCTGGCGATGATAAATCCACTCTCTCCGCAAAGTAGATCGTGGATGACGTCATCCCCCTGCATCTCCACCTTGAATTGAGCCGCGTTACCCGCCAAAATGGCGAACTTATCCAACACTACCTCCCCAAAAAGGATATGGTTGCGGCAGACAGAGATAAATGATCTCCACCTTGAATAGTGAAGGCGGTCGCGGAAATAACTGTATATGGCATTGTACCCTTTACGGGCGAATATCAAATAGAAAGGGATGACCAGATAGAGCACCGGGTAGAGCCATACCACCCTCACCTTGCTCAACACCAGCAGCAAGAAGTTCTGTCCGAACCATCCGCCCCCCGTCTTTCCTTTCCAATCTTTATTCTCCATCCGCTCAATCATTTTGTTCCGCATCATCTTGGAGTAACTCCTTCATCTCTTTGAACATGCGTTCGCAATGACACATCTCTCGTGAAAGGAAGGGATAAAACTCTGGCCACTGCTCCTGACGATGGATATCAAGACCCCCAAGATGCTTATAAATGCGAGAAACCATTGTGCCGCAAGGCTTTTGGAACTGCTCCTGCCATTCGGCATCCGCGAAATGTTCATCGACCACCACCTTATACTTCTTCATAGTCTCGAACATCTCCAATCGTTTGCTCAACTTGGGATGATTCAGTTCAAAAATGACATAGGCGCCGTCACGCGCGGCATCGAACTTCAACTCCACGCCCTTGACCTTGGTGTTATACAAGATCCACTTGCGTTTCTTGTATTTGAAACGGGGAAGATTCTCGCAAAACGCGTCGAACCCCGTCCAAAATCTTCTTTTCAGATCTTTCGCCTCTTCTCTTGTGTACATAAGCCTCTCGTTTTACGCGAAATTACGATTTCTTATCGAAATAGCAATTACCTACCGCCGCCAAAGCCTCGTCCACCCTCTGGGCCACCAAAGCCGCCACCGGGAGCGCCATATCCGCCAGGAGCGCCACCATTCATCCGCTCACCGCCACGAGGCGCGAATTCTCCGCCCGGACGAGGTCCATCACCCATATTCTCCTCTTTGGAGGCCTTCGAACCAAGGGTGTTGAACTTGTAAGTAAACTGGAATAGGAAGTAGGTTCCTAACGTATTGTACACGCTCTCCACGACGGAGGACTCCGACACACGTCGGTTCAGATTGCTCTGTTGACCCAATATGTCGAAAACCTTGAAGCGGAAAGCACCCGCATTATTCTTCATGAAGTTCTTCGTCAAAGAGGCGTTCCAAAGGATGGCGTCCTCATCAAAAGAGTCGCTGTAACCCCAATAACGGTGATAGTTCAGATTCGTGGAGAGGATCATATTCCAAGGGAGATTCACATTGAGATCAAGGCCCGCCTCCAACTCCTCAGTCGGGGTTTCACTCTTCTGGTACATGCCCACCACATAAACGTGGGTATCAAACTTATCATGGTTGTAGCCCAACTGATACTTGCCGTACAGATCCAACATGTGGGTTTTGCGTTTCGTGTAATCCCTACTATTTAGGCTATCACCCTCGAAAGAGACCTCATTGGTATAACTTGCCTTCATGTTGCTGGAGAACAAGAAACTACGATGCTTACGGAACGGCGTGCTGTTGGAGAACTGCGCGCTCGCATTCCAGTTTCCGTTCACATTGGTACGACGGTACGCCTGCGCACCAGTCGATGGATCGTACAAAATGACATTCGAGATGGCGTTGACCACGTTTCGGAAAGACAAATTGGTCATAATGCTACTCTGCTTGTCGCTATTGTAATATTTGAAGCGGGCGGAGATGTTGTTGGTGTAGGATGGTTTCAGGTCCGGATTACCATAACGCAAATTCATCGGATCTGTCTCATCAATCACCTCCTGAAGGTCCTCCACATCCGGTGCGGAACTCTGTCCGCTGTATCGCAACATCAAGTTACTTTGCTTGTCGAAGCGGTACATGTAACGCAGACTTGGCGAGAAGTTCAACACAGTTTGTTTTTTGTCCTTCCCCACATTCTTGCCAAAAAGGTTGTGCGTGGAGGAGGTCTGTGGCTGCAAAGCGAAGCCGATGTTATAATTCATCTTCTCGCTTCTTCCCTGGAAGCCCACCTCAGCCCTATGGGTGTTATAACTATTCTCAATAGAGCTACTCAACGAATCGATACGGGCAGTCAAATCCTCCCGATCAAACACATAGGAATAGGAATCGGATCCACGGTGTTGGAATCTGTAACGGAAGGTCAAATAGTGACGTGCGAACAATGGCTCCGTATAGGATGCCTCCACGGAATAGTTCAGATTATTGTTCTCCTTATCCGTCCATCGGTCGGTCAAAAGAAGTGAATCGATCGTCTCGTCGGCATCGAGCGAATCCTCATAAAAGCGGAACGAGGTACGCGACGTGGAGGATTGGTCGGAAGGCGCATGGGTATACCCCACACTGGCATTCAAACCAATGTTTCTACCTTTATTGTTCAACTTCCGCACAAAGCGCAAAGAGGAGTTTAGGTTCAGGTTGTCGCTTTCATTGCTACGATAGGTGCTCTTATCGTAATTCAACTGATGATATGTGTTGAAATTCATCGCCTCATTGTTCACCTCGCTCTTGGAATGGTTGTACGAAATATTAGGCCTGAAGGTGATGTTCGTCATGGAATCCGGCGTCCACTTGAAACGGAAACTGCTCGAAACCCTGTCGCTACGGCGTAGGGAGTTCTCCTCCTCGTCGCTATACGTGGTTCCACTCTTACGGTAAGTCTCACGGTGTGTGGTCCGTTCCGCGTCGTTCTTTGAATGGTTGTACTGGACATTGCCACCATAGTCATACTTCTTGCTACGCTCTTTCGCGAAGGTCAAACCTATATTGCCGACCGTGTTGATTCCATTTCCCGCAGAAGCGTTCATGTTATTACCACCGTCGTTGCCACTGGCATTGGTGTTGTTCGCATTGGCGACAATCGAGAAGTTGGAGTTGTCGCTGAACTTGCTGGCACTTCCACCCGCTTCGAAGCGTAGTTTCGGATCATCCCTGCGGAGATCACTACCCAAACCGCCGAACACATTGCCGACCCAGCCATCCTTCATACCCTTCTTCACGCTCAAATCGAGCACCATCTCATCCTCATCATCCTCCACGCCGGTCAACTGCGCGGATTCGCTCTTCTTATCGTAGGCCTTCACATGCTTCACCATATTAGCAGGCAAATTCTCCAAAGAGACCTTCGGATCATCGGAGAAGAACTCCTTGCCATCGACCAAAATCTTCTTCACCTCCTTGCCATTGACCACAAGTTTTCCGTCGTTGGTCAACTCCGCACCGGGCAACTTCTTGACCAAATCCTCCAACATGGCGCCATCCGCCACACGGAAGGAGGCGGCGTTATAGACCAATGTATCCTCCTTAACCTGCAAAGGCGTGGCGTTCGCCAAGACCGCCACCTCCTCCAAGAGTTGGGCATCCACCTTCAGCGCGATTTTACCGACATTAAGTGAGGAGGTATCGCTCTCCAATTTCACCTTACGGTAACGATCTTCATAACCCATATAAGAGAGCCGGAGCAGATATTCACCCTTGGCGATATCCTCCAACAAGAAGGCGCCATCCTCGGCACACATATCTCCCATCACCTGGGAGCTATCCGCGATGGAGAGCAGTTCCACGTCGCCATTGGGCAACGGCTTCTTGTTCTCCCTATCAATGACAACACCTGAAATACTGGCACCCCAAACGGCCGAAAAACTAACACTCCAAACCAATAAGGTCCACCATATACATTTACGGAATTGACGCATAATGAATTGATAATAAGATGATACAATAGCATCAAATATGCTAAATAACATACAAAGGTAAAATTTTCAACAAATATTTTAGGGGCGAAAACGATTTTGTTTGAATTTTTTTTGATTGTGAAATTTTATAATCTATATTTGCGACCGATATAAAGGACAAAAAGACAAACACTCTCCGACGTGTAGTCGGATCGATTCTAAAAGTTAAAGGGGTTTATTTAACTTACGGGTTTTATAAAACAGAGTATTAACCATTATTTACACATACTAAAATGAAAAAAAGATTATTTACACTTTTTGCAGGGATGGCTTTGGGCATTTCGGGAACGATGGCCCAAGAAATCGCTACATGGGAAAACTGGTGTAAGTCCGCTGTGACCTTCACCTTCGACGACGCGGCCAATGAGTGGAGTTCCCACAATTGGGCAGCTCAACAACTCGACAAGTATGGTTTCAAGGCAACCTTCTACGTTGTGACCGGATGGACAGGTTCCAACTGGAACAACTACAAGGGATTAGCCAGCAAAGGCCACGAAATCGGTAGCCACACCGATTCTCACAGTTCAAACGCAAATGAGTGCGCATCATCCAAAAGAACAATTGAGCAAAACATCGGACAACCTTGCTTAACCATCGCTTATCCGAACTGCGTGAACCCAGGCACGAACGCTGTATTAAGCAACTACATCGGCGGACGTATCTGCGGTGGACAAATCAACAGCAAGAGCCCAAGAGATCTTGACAGATTGGACTGCTCCATCTGTGGTAATCAAGGTATCAACAACACACAGGGCTTTACAAGCAAATGCCAGCAAGCCAACGGCGGATGGTGTGTATTCTTGATCCATGGTATCCAAGGATACGCAGGAGGTGGTAGCTACTCACCAACTGACCAATCAGCCTTTACAGGAACTCTTTCTTGGCTTGATCAAAACAAGAAAGACTACTGGGTATGTACCTTCCGTGACGCTATCATGTATTTCAAAGAGCGTGACAACGCCTCATTCAAGAAGGTATCCTCAGACAACTCAAGCACAACTTACTCATTGACTTTGAATTCCAGCTTGACCAGCAACAAACTTTGCAACTGGGATTACCCATTGTCATTGCGTGTGCCTACAAGCGCTTCATCCGCAACAGTGACACAAAGCGGAAAGAAAATTGACTGTTCCGTTTCCGGAGGTTATGTCTATTTCAAGGCAGTACCAGACGGTGGTAACATCGTAGTAAGCGACGGTGCGGGAAGCCAAAGCGGCAATCAAGGTGGTACACAACAAGGTGGAGACCAAGGCGGCACACAACAAGGTGGAAGCCAACAAGGTGGAACCACTACCACTACTGTTGATCCATGTCAAATGAACACCTCTATGAGCGGTGGATCCACCGCGCAAAACGGTGGCGGAAACCACAATATCTCAGGCACAGATTACGGATATGAGATGTGGACCAACTCTGGTCAGTCCGCTTCAATGAAGTACGCCGTTAAAGATGGCGTATTCCAGTTCACCGCTAACTGGAACAATCCAGACGACTTGCTCTGCCGTGTCGGACTTTACTGGGGTACAGGACCTAAGCCAAGCGAGTTGAAGGGAGACATCCACTGCGATTTCAACTACTCAATCGGCCAAGGAAGTTCCGGTGGTGGTTACAACTACATCGGTATCTATGGTTGGACCAAGGTGCCAAACGAGGTGGAGTACTACATCGTAGAGAACACATTCTTCGGAAGCACCAGACAACAACAAGGTTTGTACTACGGCGCCAACAAGGTAGCTTCCTATACAATTGATGGCGAGGGTTCTTACGATTTGTACATCGGTACCCGTAACAACGCTCCTTCCATCTCTGGTACATCCACATTTAAACAAGTGTTTGCTGTAAGAACAAGTATTCGTAGTTGTGGTCATATCTCTGTGTCGGAGCACATGAGAAAGTGGGCGCAACACGTGACTCTCGGACAACTCTACGACTGCAAGTTCCTTTGTGAGGTAGGTGCTGGTTCTGGTAGCTTCGATATGAAGTATGGTAAGATGTGGATTGGCGATGCGACAAGCGGAGGTTCTTCTACTCCAGCAGAGCCAACTGAGAAGGAGGAGCCATACAAGGGTACTATCTCAATTCCTGGAAAGATCGAGGCAGAGAACTACGACAAGGGTGGTAACGGATTCGGTTACTACGACACAGATAACGAGAACGAAGGTGGCGAATACCGCAAGGACGGTGTGGACATCGTGAAGGGTGGTACCGGTTACGCGATCGGTTACACAACCTCTTCCGAGTGGTTGAAGTACACCATCAACGTGGAGAAGGATGGCAAGTATGATATCTACGCTAACGCGTCAAACGGTAACAACGCGATTGCGCTCGACCTCGAGTTGGACGGCAAGGCATTGACCTCTATCTCTGGTGAGAAGACCGCTGATTGGGATACTTACACAGTTGCTTCCAAGAAGTCTGTCTCTCTCTCCGCTGGTAAGCACACTTTGGTGGTGAAGATCGGTTCAGACTACTGTAACTTGGATTACCTTGAGATCGTTGAGTCCGGTTCTAACCCTGGCACAGATCCTGGAACAGTAGATCCTGGCACCACGCCTACTACTCCTACCACTTCAGGAGCAACCACTTTCTTTGACGAGAACGGCGCATACTTCGGCCCAGACTGCGAAAGCACCAACTATTCCGGTGCATACTATACGGGTGACTACACTAGCCCATTCAAGACGATCTTGGGCAAGAGCGATTCCGAGATCCAAGACAAGTTGGATCAGTTGTGGCAACACTACTTCGTAGGCTCTAACAAGGTATACTACGAGAAGAATGATGGTACAGCTTATATCCTTGACACGGGTAACAACGACGTTCGTTCCGAGGGTATGTCCTACGGTATGATGATCTGCGTTCAAACTGGACACAAGTCTGAGTTTGATAAACTTTGGAGCTTCGCTAAGAAGAACATGCTTCACACTTCAGGACAATGGCAAGGCTACTTCAAGTGGCAATGCAACCCTGACGGATCCGCTCAAGATGCAAACTGCGCTCCTGACGGTGAGATGTACTTCACAACGGCATTGATGCTTGCTTCTCACAGATGGGGTCAGAAGTCATATATGGATGACGCTCAATACTGTTTGAAGAACTTCTGGAAGAATGGCACAGGTTCTCTATTCAACGAGCAACACAATGTGATTACATTCCAACCATACAACTGCTCTGATTTCTCAGATCCTTCATACGATCTTCCAGCATTCGTTGACTTGTTCGCGAAGTGGTCAGAGACTAACAACAGCAGATGGGCTACAGCAGCTTCAGCAACTCGTGATCACCTTTACAAGTCTTGCAACACTCAATCAGGTTTGTTCTCCGACTACAACAACTTCGACGGAACACCTAAGTCTGTTAGCTACAACTCTAACGCTCAGAAGTACATGTATGACGCGATGAGATGTGCCATGAACTACGGTATGGACTACTACTTGTTCGGTAAGGACGCTAAGAGACAGACTGAGATGGCGAAGAGAATCATCGACTTCTTCGAGAAGGATGGTTACAAACACGCACGTTTCAACTGGGACGGTTCAGGTGCACAAGAGTCTTACACATTGGGTGAGACCGGAGCAAATGCAGTCGCTTGTATGGCTTTGATGAACGAGTCTTCTTACGCTTCTAAGGTAAAGACCAACATGAACAAGGCATGGAGCGCTGGCTTGGCGACTGGCCAATACCGCTACTACGATGGTTTGGTTCACTACTTGGCAATGCTTCACTTGACAGGAAGCTTCAAGATCTGGAAGCCAGCTCCTACCGCTAAGACCAAGACTGTCGAGGCAAGCGAGTACAACGGCGTAACCTACACGGAGGAGACAACCATCGACGCATTCGAGGATTGCCAACTCTACAAGGTGACCATCAAGCCTACCAAGAATACTGATACTGGCATTGAGGACGCTGAGGGCAACAACGCGATCGTCTTGGCTCCAAACCCTGCGGAGAACTACTTCGTAGTGAAGAGCGCTCAAGAGGTTGAGTCTATCGCTATCGTCAACATGTTCGGTCAAATCGTCTACACGCAAATGGGTGGCGAGATGGTTGAGTT
>JAZUDI010000012.1:0-110435 GCA_045639525.1 Paludibacteraceae bacterium
GGTCATCGGATGGCCCTCAACGCCGGTAAAGTCGAATCGACCTGTGAGCATCAAGTTGTGACAACGCTCCGCTCCTGCCACGGCAGGGTTCACCAAATAGTAGTTGAAGTGATATTGGTTAACCACAATATCCTCAGCGGCAAATCCACTCATGAAAGGAGCAGATGACAGCAAAGCCGCCCCAAGGCCAATGATACATTTTTTTAGTTTCATCATTCTAACGTTTTTCATCGTATTAGCAAATCGCACATACTTAGTTGGGCAAAGATAGATATATTTCTTAAAAAAACAAAAAAGGGAGTGGGTAAATAAAAAAAAACTCCCGTACCCAAAGGATACGGGAGTCCAGCTTTATAACCTATTTAGATTATTTCTTGTTCAAAGCCAAGTCAACCTCTACGGCGCAAGCAACAGTACAACCTACCATTGGGTTGTTACCGATTCCGAGGAATCCCATCATCTCAACGTGAGCAGGAACTGAAGAAGAACCAGCGAATTGAGCGTCTGAGTGCATACGGCCCAAAGTATCGGTCATACCGTAAGAAGCAGGACCTGCGGCCATGTTATCTGGGTGCAAAGTACGACCTGTTCCACCACCTGATGCAACTGAGAAATACTTCTTACCCTTCAAGATTCTCTCCTTCTTGTAAGTACCAGCAACTGGGTGTTGGAAACGAGTTGGGTTAGTTGAGTTACCTGTGATTGATACATCAACATCCTCTTTCCACAAAATAGCTACACCCTCGCGAACGTCGTCAGCACCGTAGCAGTTTACAGTAGCACGCTCTCCATCAGAGTAAGCGATCTTCTTAACCACCTTCAACTTACCAGTGAAGTAGTCGAACTTAGTTTGTACGTAAGTAAATCCGTTGATACGGGAGATGATTTGTGCAGCATCCTTACCCAAACCGTTCAAGATACAACGCAAAGGCTTGTTGGCTGGTCTTGACTTGTTAGCCATCTTAGCGATCTTGATAGCACCCTCAGCAGCGGCGAATGACTCGTGACCTGCCAAGAAAGCGAAACACTTGGTCTCAGGAGAGAGCAAACGAGCTGCCAACTCACCATGACCGATACCTACCTTACGATCGTCAGCTACTGAACCAGGAATACAGAAAGATTGAAGACCCTCACCAATGTATTGAGATGCCTCTACTGCATTCTTAGCCTTCTCCTTCAATGCGATAGCAGTACCTACTACATAAGCCCACTTTGCATTCTCGAAGCAGATCATTTGAGTCTCCTCACATGTCTTGTATGGATCCAAACCAGCCTTCTCACAGATTTGGTTTGCCTCTTCAATAGAATTGATACCGTGCTTCTTAAGCGCTGCGTTGATTTGCGCGATACGACGGTCTTGTGATTCAAACTTAACTTCTCTAATCATAATAATTTTGAATTTTGAATTTTGAATTTTGAATTATTCTAACTCGCCATACTTCTTCTGAGTCGTTTTTATGATTGATGTAAGAAGTTTCACCAACTCTTCACAGTCATCATGAATACTCCTAAACACATCATCAGAAATGAATCCTGTTTTATTCAACAACTCCAACCAATAAGATGTTTCATCAGCCTCCTTCAAAGATATATACAACTTAGTAATAAAATCTTTATGGCTTTGAGCTCTTCTGGATTCTCGAATATTGGCTCCGATACTTGTTCCGCTTCGTAATACTTGTTTTGAAAGGACATACTCTCTATCGACTGACTCACATGTAAGACATTTATACATATTTACAATTCGAACAGCAAAGTCAAAACTCTTGTCTAAAACAACATTATCTGTTTTAAGCGTCACTAGAACAACTCCTATTCAAAAATAATGATTAATAAAATAATTTTTTTAGGTCAATTAAAAATTCTTAATTCAAAATTCTTAATTATTCCTTACGTGGGTCAATAGATTTAACTGCACCGTCCTCTTTCTTAGTACGGCCATAAGTACCAGTAACGCTCTTCAATGCCTCGTCAGCAGGAACACCCTTCTTAACAGCATCCATGAACTTACCCATGTGAACGAACTCGTAACCACATACTTGATCGTCCTTATCCAAGAACATCTTAGTGATGTAGCCCTCAGTCAATTGCAAGTAACGAGTACCCTTAGCCTTTGTTCCGTACAAAGTACCCATTTGACCGATCAAGCCCTTACCAAGGTCTTCCAAACCAGCACCTACTGCCAAACCGCCCTCAGAGAAAGCGGATTGAGTACGTCCGTAAACGATTTGCAAGAACAACTCGCGCATTGCGGTATTGATAGCATCACACACCAAGTCAGTGTTCAATGCCTCCAACAAAGTCTTACCAGGAAGGATCTCAGAAGCCATAGCGGCAGAGTGAGTCATACCAGAACATCCGATGGTCTCAACCAAGCACTCCTCGATGACACCCTTCTTAACGTTCAAAGTCAACTTACATGCACCTTGTTGAGGAGCACACCATCCCACACCGTGAGTCAAACCTGAAATATCCTTGATTTCCTTTGCTTGAATCCACTTTCCTTCCTCAGGAATTGGAGCTGGTCCGTGATTAGGACCCTTAGCAACAGAACACATCTGTTGCACTTCGTGAGTGTAAATCATAATCAGTTAATTATTATTAAAAAATATAATACGCTTTTTGCGACTACAAAAGAAACAATTTCTTCGCAGAAAAACAAACTTACAACCTAAGAAAAAGTAAGAAAATCACTTGTAAAATTGTGAAATTTGCTCTTCGGCTCTCTCAAACAGCTCGCGGTCGAACGGAGCCTTGAAACGATCCCTCAAATTGGCATCCGTCAGGGCATAATCGCCATCGTAATAGACATTGGTGATATTACCCGAAGAATCAACCATACCGATGCCGATATAACTGTCCACCAGCAAGAAATCACGCACGTTAGTCGTATCGAAAAGCGAGGTGCCGATGGCATAATCGGAAGGATCGTTCTGCGTACCGAACACATCCGCCATCAAGGTAGGGATAAGATCGTAGTGAGCTGTCCAACGGTCGCTCCGCACGCTATCCTTGCCATTGAAATAGACCATAGGGACCTGCATCTGAGAGGCGGAATAGTTACCGTTATGTCCCCAGAAGCCACGCTGGCAATCATCGAACTCCTGCGAATGGTCGCCCGTCAAGACCACAACCGTGTTCTCCAACAACCCTTGGGCCTCCAACTCGTCCAAGACACGCTTCACCAGTCCATCCAGATAATAGACCATGTTTTTATAGAGGTTCAAGAACTCCGTGGGATCCACATTCTTTCCCAAACGTTCGTAGTGGGCGCAATCCCATGAAGGTTGGAACGGCCCTTTATAGTCCTCCGGCATGATCATGCTATGCAAAGAGTCGAAAAAGAGGAAAGAGAAGAAGGGCGCGTCATCCGCTCCCCTACCCTTGATAAACTGGATAAAAGACTCCGCCACATTGACATCCCGTTGCCATGCGTTTAGCCCCGGCGCTGATCCGCACTGTTCCGGCGTCAACGAGAAGACGCACTTGTCCAAAGGGGGGTTCTGCATGGAGGCACTCGGCAAAAGCTTCACCGTATAACCGTTCTCCTTCAAGGCATTCATGAACACCGGCGAGATAGACTGTTTGCAAAAGTCCCGCCAATAGACGCCGGGCAAACCATAGAACATGGAATAGACGCCGGTACGGGTTCCATTGCTGCCGCTATAATGTTTGTTGAAAACGGATGCTCTCTTAGAGAACTTGTACATATGGGGCGAACAGAGGGAATCCATGGTCGAGGCCCGCCACGAATCCAGGGCGATCACCACCACATTCTTTCCGGTCGGGATATTCCGCAGTGGCTCCTTGGGATAGTTGTACTCCTTTCCCTGGTAATAGATAGGCACCTTCGTATCCTGCACCTTGGAAACACCAATGGCAGAGAGGAGCGGATTGGCGTTAAAGGAGAGGCACGCCGGGAAATAGCGGTCCAACAAGACCAACTGCCGCTCGTTCTTCGCAAAGGCGACAATATGGCGGAACTGCACCACCACAATAAGGAAGGTAAATCCGAAAGCAAATCCGAAGATCACCCAATCATGAATCTTATCGACAATCTTATCGGCCAACTTAAAGAGGCCAATCTCCAACGCCACGATCAACGCCAAAACGCCGAAAACCAAAAGATACTGCGTAAAGGTGAACTCGAAAACCTGCGTGGCTCCCGGCGCGAATACCTGCTCAATCACATAGTAATTGAGGTGAAAACGGTAAAGAGAGAAGACATAAGCATCCACCGTGAGCAACAAAAGGCAGATGGTGGATACCACCGCCGAACAGATCATGTTGGCTCTTTTGCTGCGGGCCAATATCGTCACCGGCAGATAACAGAAGAAAAGAGGCAGAAAGGTTATAAATAAGAAATGTGTCAGTATATAGGCACATATATAAAAAGGGTGCTCACTCCAAATCGAATTAGGAATAAGCACATGATACTTCATGGAAATCAGCAAGACAAAGAGTGCGTTAAAGAGCGAGAACCAAAGACCGATCTTCAACAGTCTCCGCCTACTGACGGGAACTTCCCTATCATTTTCAACCATAATCAATCTTTATTACAAACTTAACATATAAGAGACAACAACGCCGAATCGATCCAACGGATCCACCACATGCATGGCGTCATCGTATCTAAACTTCGCCTGTAAAGCATTATGTTTATTAAACTCATATTTCAAACCCGCCTCGTAACGCATCTTCTCGATGGTATTATTGCCCTTATAATTGTTGGTACGCAAAAAGCACTCCGCAGATGCAAGCGGATAGAGCGCCACTTTGGGCAACTTGGCGGTGAAATAGACCTTGTTTCTCCAATAGTGTTTGAATTCCTTGGCAGGTTCCTTCTCTGGACGGTAAGAGATTTGGTACTTCGTCTTCAATCCGAAAGTGAAGCGCGAGACATCCTTCTTCAGACGGGCATAACCGGAAAAGCGGTGGTTGAGGTACAGATCCTGCTCCTTGTTCGCCTTACCCGCGATGCTATAGTCCACACCGACTTTGAAAACACCCTTCACCACATTGTAAGAGACATCCGCCTTTGTGGCGATCTTATCAATGGATGTGGAATTATTCTTTAACGAAAGGGATTCGGTCAGTCCGAGATCCAGACGTTTGAAAAACCTCTTCGAGAGCGTAAAGTCCACAGAAGAGACAAAGTCTTGTCTGTCTCCCCCCGCCCAAGCACTGGAAGTGCCTAAGAGAGAAGCGACAAACAAGACTAAAATATGAATTCTTAACTTCTTCAAAGTTGAATTATCCATTAAAATCCTTTGCTCTTGTAATTTGATCAACGGTGTTAATCTCCTTAGAAGCAGACTCGTAATAGACCTTGATCAAGGCAGTGTCCTTCAAGAAATCGATGTAACCCACCTCACACTTGGTAACATCCAAACCTGTGCGTTGCTTGATGTCAGCCACCATCTCATCGTACTTATCAGGCGTAATCAAATTGATCTTCTCATACTTGATCAACTTACATGCGCTCTTCGAAACAATACGAGTCTTCTCCATCAACCAACTCATGAATACGAAGAAGAAGTTGGTAGCGAAAAGTTCCGCATAACTGACGCTGACAGCCAACGCATTGATTACGGAAAGACCGATGATAAGGAACAAATAGGTCATCTCACGGATAGGCACAGTATCTGTCCTGTATCGTATGATACCGAAAATGGCGAAGAGACCTAACGCCAAACCAATTTGAAGTTTCTCACTTCCCAAAAGGAAAATCAAAAGGAATACGGTTGTGCTGATCAAAGTGAAAGTGAAGACATAATCGCGTCTCTTAGACTTTCCGTAATACAACCAAACGATAATCAATGAGGTGACAAGGACATTCAATCCGAAACGGACCACAAGTTCAGCCAATCCTTCCCCATTAATAAAAGGGATGCCGAACATTCCCAAATCACTAATGCTTGATAAAAGTTCCATAAACTATTGTTATTATTTAATTATTATTTTCAAAAACTACAAAGTCACACCAAAAATCAGAGCTTCTCGATATATCTGAGCTTCTCCTTGAAACGGTTGTACTTCAAACCAGGATCCGTCAACACCATGCCCAAACAGTATTTGCTGATACTGCGTTTTTTCAAACGGAATGTGTTGAGGTAATCCTTGAAGTGGGAATGCGCGTTTCCATCCTGCTTCACCTCCACGATACACAACTTCGGAATCGTGTTTTTAATGCCAGTCACGCAATTCTCGAACTTAATGTTGAAGTCGATGGTCAACCGCTCGGACTTCTCCTTGTTCACCAAAGTGATGCGGAAGAAATTATTCCTAAGCCTAAAGTCGATCTCATTCATCTTGAACTTAGACTTCTCGTCCAAGAATTCGATCGCCTCCTGGTTACGCAAAACATTCTCGTCCGTTATGGTGATACGTTTCTTTGAAGTTCTACCCTTGTTGTTCTTTGTCTTCACCTCCAGAAACATCAGATCAGACTCCACATATTCACGTACGCGGATTTTCTGACGGTTCAACTTGCCAGCCTGGTGGACGACATACATAGTCGCCTCTGGCGTATCATAATAGAGGGTCCTATAAAAGGCCTTCCTTAGATCGCCAATCTGTTGGACATAATAATCGGCCTTCGCCATCTCCAACAGAGCCGGAAGATTCTCCACATTGACCAGGAACTTCGTGTCTATTCGATTCATCAATCGAATACCACTCATCTCCTCCAATGTGATTGGATCCAGAGCAGCTAATTTAGAATCAATTGTGTTGATGATACTCTCCATCCTGTGTTATTCTGTAATATACTCGTACACCTTCTCGCTCTTCAACTTACCGTTGGGAAGAAGTGTGCGGGCCGACTGTTTCTTGCCAAACTCATTGTATTGGTACTGAACGGTCTTCTCCAACTTGTTGTACTCGTCGAAATGCTTCTCCTCCGTACATTTTCCCTTTTCGTTATAAACATAAGTAGTACGGGATTTTTGGTCACCCACTTTGGAGTATTCGATCTCTTCGGTCTTGTTGCCGTTCGCGTCATATTTAGTGACATGATCGATTTTTTTCTTTCCCCCTTCCATGCGCCATTCCTTAATCTCCGTTACTGCTTTACCGTTTACCTTTTTCTGCGCTGCGGCAGGATTGGCGAACGAAAAGAGCAATAGGGTTGCTAACGCCAAAAAACACTTATTCATACGCAACAATATTAATGGTATTAAATCGAATCCAAAATTAAACATATTATTGGAATTGCAGAAAGGAATTCAGCAAAATTCAAACAAATAGCGATAAAAAAGGATGAAAGCGCAAACAAAACAAGCAAACAATTACATGTTTCCACCGCCGAACTCATCGTCGAAGCTGGTGAAGTCGCCCATCTCATCCTCATTGAATTGGTCGAAACCTTCAAATTCGCTGAGTTCATCCTCATCCAAACTTGTAGTAGCCTTCACCTCCGGAATATCTATAAAGAGACCGTCCAACACCTGTGCTGGCGCCTGGCCTTTCGATTTCTTGCAAATAGGAGCTGGCAATGATTCGCGGGTAACAACCTCCTTGAGTTCCATAAAGAAGGAGCGCTCGTTCAAAATATCGAACACGAAGCGAAGCTTTTGGCCCTCCTCGGACGCGAACTCCTCAATGCGGACACTATCCATCACGTAGCTATCCACGTCAGAAGCGGTATCCATCTCCATCAAAGTGATCTCCTGTTCAGCCTCCCAATAGTCGTTGCAGACAAGGAAGGTGGTCATTTGATCTTTCGCATAATCCACACTTGCCAAGATAGCATCGTTCAACTCCAAGAAAGTCGCATCGGAATCGATGTGAATCTCCCTCATAAAATCGTCCACCTCATCGGACAAAAGGACAAACTTAAAAACCATATCCTTAGAAATTTAATTTGTGGCAAATATAGAATTAATCACCACACATTAACCATTTTTGTCGAAATTTATTTCAAAGAGGATTCAATAGCCTCCACGCTGTATTGAACCTCCTTATCCACTTCCACCAAGTTTTGGATGGACTTCACCGCATAAAGCACAGTGGCATGGTCGCGGTTTCCGATTTGCTCACCGATGCTGGTCAAAGAGACCTTGGTGTATTTACGGGATAGGAACATGGCGATCTGACGCGCCTGAACCACCTCTCTCTTACGTGAATTGGATTGAAGCATGTGCGGTTCCAATCCATAATAGTTGCAGACCGCCTCTTGGATCGAAGCCACCGTCACCGTACGCTCAGGAGCGGAAACCAAAGAGCTGACCACCCTACGGACCAAATCCATGTTGATCTCAGCATCCGTCAATGTGGATTGAGCCAACAAAGAGTTGATGACACCCTCCAACTCACGGACACTATCAGAGACATGCTCGGCGATATAATCGAGCACATTATCTGGAATGGAGAGTCCGTCCGTACGGACCTTAGACCTCAAAATCTCTTTTCTTGTCTCTGAACTTGGCAACTCAATCTCCGCGTTCAATCCCCAACGGAAACGAGTCAACATACGGTCGTCCAATCCTTGGAGCAATTTAGGCGACTGGTCAGCGATCAGGATAATCTGCTTGCCATTCAACTGCAAATGGTTGAATATTTGGAAGAAGACATTCTGGGTTCCGGTCTTACCCGCGAAGAATTGAATATCATCCACAATCAACAAATCGATCATCTGATAGAAAGCGATGAAATCGTTGGTACGGTTGTGGACAACCGCATTTTGGTATTGCGTCAAGAATCTATTAGAATCCACATAAAGCACCCTCATCTCCGGATGCTTCTCCAAGGTAGCCCAACCAATGGCCTGCGCCAAGTGGGTCTTACCCAAACCGGAACCTCCGTAAATAAAAATAGGGTTAAAGGTATTCTTTCCTGGATTTTCAGCGATCTTCATACCAGCCGAACGAGCCAATTTATTGCAATCACCCTCGACAAAAGTGTCAAATGTGTAATGGGGATTTAATTGGGGTTCGATGGCCCTTCTGTTAGGCGTTTGAGGGAAGGGATTATAGAGATCCGTGCGCTCCGCATTCTCTTTTACAGGGATAACGTGTCCACTCTTACACTCTACGGTCGAATCGAATAGGCTGTACGACAATTGGCTGTCACTACCCAACACCCTGGTCAAGGTAGATTTCAACAAATTGCAATAGTGCTCATCCAAATATTCCGCATAGAAATAACTTGGAACGGAAACTGTGAGTTTTTTATTCTCCCAGCTCAACGGCACGATTGGCTTAAACCAACTATCAAAGCTTACCGCAGGAATATTATCCCCGATAATCTTTAGGCATTCGTTCCATAAACGGACATGTTCTTTCTCTTCCATTGTAATTACTCGTTCATAATTATCGTCACTGACAAGGCCCATATACACGCCCTATCAACTATTTATTTCTCTTTTCAATTTGCACTACAAATTTTGGTTTATTTTTTCAAAAAAAAAATCGTTTTTCGTTTGCATTATAAAAAAATTCGTAATTGCCTGTATTTCAAAAGCATATTACAAAACACTAAAAATGAGCGCTTTACAAAAGTTATTAACAATTAAAGCACTCATATTTAGTATATTAATGATTCAGTAAGAATCACTCACTTTTTTTTCCGAACACGGAAACATTGATGTAGCGTTTTGGATGCTCCCTGATGTCGACAACCAACTCGTTCGCGCTGCCGATAGTGGTGTTCAGATTGTTATACAATTCCTTGTTGGTCAAGAGCAGACCAAGTGTTCCAGAGCCATTGTTCAACTTGTCGGTAATGCCTTGCACACCCAAGAGCGTCTTGTTCAGATTATTGACCGTACCGCGGAAATCCACACCACTCAAGTTGGCGCTGACCTTATTGAAATTACCCATGACACCATTGATGTTGGCGCACAAGTCCGGAACATCCTTATCCACGATTCTGTTGATGCCCACAGAGGCCTTGTTCAAGTTCTTTGTGATGGCATTGATGTTCTCAAGGGAGTTTTCGATGGTCTTGTTCTCCGCGATGGCGTTCAACGAAACGATCAACGAATCCAATTGAGGGATGATTGTCTGGATACGAGGCATCACCTCCTCGGTCAAAGAGTTCATTATACCATCATCCACATAAGAAGGGATGGTGTCACCTCTTTGATATATGCCTGATGCGCCAGACGCCATTCTCAACTCAACAGAGGGCGATCCGATCAACGCGGAGACCAAAGCAGCCCTTGATCCAACAGGTATCTTCAAATCATCATCCACTTGAAGCACCACCACCACATCCGCTTCCGGATTCTCATAATCATATATGATGCGTTGCACCAAACCGACCTTATAACCCTTCACAGTCACATCGTTTGTCTCAACCAAGCCGTTGATATGGTCAAACTTCAAGTAGTAATAGTTCGTGGGATTAAAAATGTTAATTCCTTTCAAATAGTTCACACCAAAGAATGTAACCGCCAAGGTCGCGATAACCCAGATTCCGATTTGTAGTTCTTTGCTAATCTTAAAATTCATCTTTCTATTATTTTATTATAACCTTATTTACTTATAGTATTGGCGGGCATCCTGCGTGGAGAGCTTCTTGCCATCCTTGATCACGACCAAGAAGGCATCCTTAAACTTCTTCTTCACCTCGTCACGCAACTTCACGCCCGCATCGAATGTGGTCTCGTGGCCATAAACATATTTGTACTTATAGGTACCCGTCTCCACAAACTCCTGCGCCGGCACTAAACCTTGGAACTCCTTCGCGTTCAAAGATTTCGGAGCGCTGGCGCTGCAAAATTGCACCGCATAATAAATGGAAGGCTTTTTCTCCACAGGCGCCTTCTTCTCGGCACCCTCATTTTTAGCAGGTTCCACCACAGGTGCCTCACGCTTCTCCGGAAGATCGCTCTTTCGGGTGGTATCCACCTTGGCGGTATCCGCAGTGACCTTTTCCACTGCAGGTTCAGTCTTGCCGTTCTCGGTGTTACTTGGTTTGACCGTCTCCTTGTTCACACTCTCTTTATTCACACTCTCTTTCGCAGGAGTCTTCTCCTCCTTCGGTGTGACGGCCGGTGTCACGGCAGGCTTCTGTTGTTTGTTGGCGTCCGCATCGGAATAGCCGTCGCTGCTGCGCTTGTCGTGCGACTTTTTATATTGCACGAAGGCCTTCACGATAGCCTCGGACAACTTATCCAAATTCTTATCCTTTGAGAGGAACTCCTCCTCTTCCCTATTGGAGATATATCCCAACTCCACCAAAACAGCCGGCATGGCCGCCTGCTTCAAGACCCAGAATCCAGCCTGCTTCACGCCACGGCTGTATCTGCCCTCCTTGGTGAAATTCTTCTCCACGAACGAGGCGAAAGAGATACTCTGCTCCATGTATTTGGATTGAAGGAAGTCGAACATGATGTATGACTCCGTGCTATTAGGGTCGAAACCACGGTACTTGGTCTTGTAATCGGACTCATAAAGCAACACGGCATTCTCTCGCTTAGCTACCTCCAAGTTGGCGGAGGAAGAACCGACCGCATAGGATTCGGTACCTCTGGCCGAGCGGTTCTCTGCGGCATTGGTATGGATGGAGATGAAGAGATCCGCCTTTGCCCTATTGGCGATCTGCGCACGGTCATCCAATGGAATGAAGACATCCTTTTTACGGGTATATAAAACCTTCACATCCTTCTCCTTGGACATCAACTCGCCCACTTTGAGAGCGACCTTTAGGTTGATATCCTTCTCCAACTTCTTCAAGGTATAGCCAATCGCGCCGGCATCCTTGCCTCCATGGCCAGCGTCCAACACCACGACAAAGGGCTTATCAGCCGCAAAGAGTCCCGACATGCCCATCCAAAGAAGACACATCAAAGAGAGTATTCGCTTCATTATCAATGATTTTATTTCCAAGACCTATCTTTTATAAATTGTATGGCAAAAATAGGAAATTATTCTTAAATTTGCATACAATTTTACGGCGCATTTATAAATAAGTATTTTTTTGGCACATAGACACTTAACATATTTAATGCTTTTATCCGTTGGGCTATTCACCTCCCATATAGGGGCTGCCTATGCGGAAACCGTGCCGAATGATACCCTAAAAAGCGAGGTCGATTCGACCGCGAACGAGGCGAAGAAGATCAAGATCTCCAGGGACGCCATCAAATCCAACGTCATCTATTCTGCCAAAGACTCCGTCGTATTCTACGCCGACGGCCATGCCTTCCTGTACGGCGACGCGAAAGTCACCTACGAGAAAATGGAGCTCACCTCCGACCATATCGAGATGAACACGGACAGTACCATTGTCCATGCAAGATGCGGATACGACTCCACCGGCGCCGAGATCGGACGCCCTGTCTTCAAGGATGGAAACGACAGCTACGAATCGCACAGCATCGATTTCAACTACGAGACGAAAAAGGGTTTGATACGCAACGTGGTGACGCAACAAGGCGACGGATACATGACAAGCGACTTGGCCAAAAAGTTGGAAGACAACACCTTCCTGATGAAGAACGGAAAGTACACCACCTGCGACAACCACGAGCATCCGCACTTTTACCTCAACCTGACGCAGGCCAAGGTGAAGCCAAAAGAGTATATCGTAGCGGGTCCCGCCTACCTGGTGATCCAGGATGTGCCTCTCCCGCTCGCGCTACCGTTCGGATTCTTCCCGTTCACGGAAAAATACTCCTCCGGACTCCTGATGCCGACCTTCGGAGAGGAGAGTTCCAGAGGATTTTACTTGAGAAATGGAGGATATTATTTCGCTATCAGTCAATACTTTGACTTAGCGTTAAGGGCAGACATCTACACCAAAGGATCTTGGGGCGTGAACGCCACCACCCGCTACAAGAAGCGTTACAAATTCAACGGAAACGTTTATGTCAGCTACCAATCCACCGTTGAGAGTGAAAAGGATATGCCGGACTACACGCAAATGAACGACGTGAAGGTGACATGGACCCATACGCAAGATCCGAAGGCCAATCCGTTCAGGACCTTCTCCGCGTCGGTCAACTTCTCCTCCTCCTCCTACAACAAGAACAACACAAGCGCGCACTATAATCCGTCGGTGTATGGAGAGAACAACAAATCCTCATCCATCAACTACACCTACAAATTTCCGGAGTCACACTTCTCGCTGACCACCAACGTCACGTTGAACCAGCGTCAGAGCGACTCCACCATATCCCTCAAGTTGCCGACCTTCCACTTGAACATGAGCCGTGTCTATCCTTTCAAGCGAGAGAAGAGGACCGGCAAAGAGAAGTGGTACGAGAAGATCTACCTCTCCTACGGTATGAACTTCGACAACTACATCTCTACTAAGCAAAATAAACTGTTCCAGCAAAACCTTATCAAAGACTGGAACAACGGTATTAAAAACCAGGTGAACATCGGTGCCTCCTACACCGCATTCAAATATTTTGTGATCACGCCAAGCTTCAACTACAGCGAGAAGTGGTACTTTAAAAAGAAGGAGTTGAAATGGAACGACGCGGACCAAAAATTGGACGAGACCATCAAAAATGGGTTCTACCGCATCAACGACATGAACGCGTCATTGAGTGTCAGCACGCAACTCTACGGATTCTTCCAACCGATCTTCGGCAAGAAAATCAGCGCGATACGCCACGTGTTCCAGCCAAGTGCAAGCCTCAGCTTCACCCCAAAACTGGACCATCCACTCCCCTCTTTCGGACAAAATTACTACGGAAACTACTACAAGCTGCAGCGTGACGGATCCATCGATACGACCAAATACTGCTACTACACTGGCAACTACTACGGCGGGCCATCCAGCAACGGTAGCGGCATGGTCAACCTGAGCGTGAACAACAACATCGAGATGAAGGTACGCACCGACAAGGATTCGACCGGCTACAAGAAGATATCCCTCATCGACAACCTCTCGTTGAGCACCAGCTACAACATGTTCGCCAAGGAGGACGAGACGCCATGGTCGGACATTTCGGCAAGCTTGCGTCTGAAATTCCCGAAGAACTTTTATCTGAACGTTTCGGCAGGATTCTGCCCGTACACCTACAAACTGAACGAGAGCGGACAATACTACAAATCGACCACTTCGGAGATGGAACGCAACGGAAGATTGGCCCGTCTGACCAACGCCAGAACCTCCATCAACTACTCATTCAACAACAACACCTTCAAGAGGAGCAAAAAGAACGAGCAGGAAGAGGATATCGACTACAACGCCGAGACCGTCGACGACATGTTGGACGAAGTGGTGGAGCGAGGACAAAAGAATCCAGAGGATAGTAAATTCGACGAGAACGGCTACTACAAATACAAGCTTCCTTGGAATCTAAACGTAAGCTACTCAGTATCTTACGGCGACTACCTATTCAACAAAGAGACCTTGGAATTCGAACAAAGGCTGTCGCAGACATTGAACTTCTCCGGTGGCTTCAACTTCACAGACAACTGGACATTCACCTTCAGTTCGGGTTACGACTTCGTGAACAAAGAGATGTCCTACACCTCCTGCAGTTTAGGACGTCGCCTACACTGTTGGTCGGCCACATTGAGTTTCATTCCGTTCGGCGCCAACCAGGGATTCAACTTCCACATCGGTGTCAACTCCTCCATGCTCTCGGATTTGAAGTACGAAAAGAGAACCAGTTCAGGCGACTATCCAAACTGGTACTAAAGCGCTCATATTCGGTGCTATCCACGCTCGCCCCGCGCGACACAAAACGACAGCATATAGACATTCGTCAACTCCAAAACGGAGATTTTCCACAAGCGGATTTGAATTTAATATAGACACAATAAATAATTCAATTTCTCGTTGCTTTTCTTTAATTCAAGCCCCTATAATTCAATTTTTTTTCTTACCTTTGTAGTGTGAAAAAATAAGAGGCTAATGTATGGCGGGAAAAACGGCAAATAAAGGAACGAATTGTTACGTGTTTCAGACAAGTTGGGAAGTTTGCAACAAAATCGGCGGCATCTACACGGTATTGTCAACACAAGCGAAATCACTTCATGACATTCATGGCGACAACCTAATCTATGTGGGTCCCTATTTTGAGAACGGTGGTAACCTAAGCTTCACAGAAGACGACAAGTTATTCTCAAAATGGATCAAGGCCTACCAAAAGGAGTGCGGTGTCACCGTCAAGGCAGGAAGATGGAACGTGCCAGGCGAACCGATCGCCATCCTCATCGATTTCAAACCATTCTACGAGCAACTCAACGACTATTTGTTCGAGATGTGGAACAATTTCCAAATTGATTCCATGAACGCTTACGGCGACTACAACGAGGCCGTCACCTTCGGACTCGCCTCCGCGAAGACCATCGAGCACTTCTGCGAATACAACAAACTCGCGAAGGGTGAGCACATCGCCCAATTCCACGAGTGGACAACCGGCTCCGGTGTTCTCTACTGCAAGAGCCACGTCCCTTATCTTCACACCGTATTCACCACACACGCCACCACAACCGGAAGATCCATCTGCTTCAACAACAAGCAGCTATATGAATATTTCGACCGTTACAACGGCGACCAGATGGCGGGCGAGCTCAACGTGAAGGCGAAGCACTTGGTGGAGAAACAAGCCGCCCACAACGCGGACTGCTTCACTACCGTCAGCGACCTGACCGCCAAAGAGTGCGCACAGTTGTTGGAGAAGCAACCAGACATCGTCACACCAAACGGATTCGAAGCTGGTTTCATTCCGCAAGGTGCAAAATACACGAAGGCTAAGAAGGAGGCACGCGCCACTTTGAAGAATGTGGCGGAGAACCTGATCGGACACCCCATCTCGGACGACGCGCTCTTCATCGGAACCGGTGGACGCTACGAATACCGCAACAAAGGAATCGACGTCTTCTTGGAGTCGATGCGCCTATTGGCCATCAACAACGACTACACCAGGGAGACCATCGTATTCGTCATGGTACCAGGATGGAACATCGGCCCACGCAAGGACCTTCAGTCCAGAATGGAGGATCCCAACGCGAAGTATACGCTATACAGAAGAAATTTGACACACGATATCAACAACGTGGACAACGACCAGTTGTTCGGCACCATGCAGGCCTTCCACTTCGACAATGACATCGATAAGAATGTGAAGGTGATTCTTGTGCCAAGTTACCTGAACGGAGACGACGGTATCTTCAACAAGAGCTACTACGACTTGTTGATCGGTCTCGACCTGACCATATTCGCGTCATACTACGAGCCATGGGGTTACACGCCATTGGAGAGCGTAGCCTTCAGCGTACCGACCATCACCACCAATCTGGCCGGATTCGGACTTTGGGTTTCCGAAGAGCCAGTAGGCATCCAAAACGGTGTGGCGGTCATCAACCGCAACGACCACAACTACTTCGAAGTGGCCAACGAGATCCATGACAATGTCGTGGCACTCTCGGAGATGAGCGAGAAGGAGCTCACCGCCACCCGCAAAAAGGCGAAGAAGATCGCGGACGGATGTTCGTGGAACGACTTCGTGAAATACTACGAGGAGGCCTTCAAGATCGCATTACAAAAGAGATAATAATAACAATACAATAAACACTAATAACGTATAGCATGAAAGTAAGAATTAATCAAGCAAACTATCCAGTTTGGAAGGAGATTAACACAAAGGCTAAGGTTCCTGCTAAGTTGGAGAAACTTACCAAGATCGCAGAGAACATTTGGTGGGTATGGAACAGCGAAGCAACTGACCTCTTCGAGGAGGCTGACGCGGATTTGTGGGAGAAAGCAGGCCACAATCCAATCCTCTTCTTGGAGCGTGTCTCAATTGATACATTGGAAAAGATCGAGAAGAACAAGGTTCTTTTGAAGAAGATCGACACCGTATATGACAAGTTCAACAAGTACATGAGCGAGCCTAAGGACGCTAAGAAGCCTTCTGTCGCTTATTTCTCAATGGAGTATGGTTTGACTGATATCATCAAGATCTATTCCGGAGGTTTGGGTGTTCTTGCAGGTGACTACTTGAAAGAGGCCAGCGACTGCAACGTGAACATGACCGCTGTAGGTTTCCTTTACAGATACGGTTACTTCACACAAACCCTCTCTATGAACGGAGAGCAAATCGCTAACTACGAGCCACAAATCTTCAACACATTGCCTATCTCTCAAGTAAAGGACGAGAACGGCAACCCAATGATCCTTGAGGTTCCTTTCTACGATCGTATCATCTACGCTAACATCTGGAAAGTTTCTGTAGGACGTATCAGCTTGTACTTGATGGATACCGATATGGAGAAGAACTCAGAGTTCGACCGTTTCATCACACACCAACTTTACGGTGGTGACTGGGAGAACAGAATGAAGCAAGAGTACATGTTGGGTATCGGTGGTATCTTGATGCTCCAAAAGTTGGGCATCGAGCACGACACTTACCACTGTAACGAAGGTCATGCGGCGCTTATCAACGCTGAGCGTATGAACTACTACATCAACCAAAAGGGATTGTCATTCCAAGAGGCATTCGAGGTGGTTCGTTCTTCTTCTTTGTACACTGTACACACACCAGTTCCTGCTGGTCACGATAAGTTCGACGAGGGATTGTTCGGCAAATACATGGGCCACTACGCTCAAAAGTTGAAGATCTCCTTCGACGAGTTGATGGATCTCGGCCGCGAGAACCCAGGCGACAAGGGCGAGAAGTTCTCCATGAGCGTATTCGCTTGCAACACTTGCCAAGAGGTGAATGGTGTGAGCTGGTTGCACGGAGAGGTTTCCAAGAAGATGTTCGCTAACATCTGGAAGGGTTACTTCCCAGAGGAGTCGCACGTACACTACGTTACCAACGGTGTCCACATGCCAACTTGGGCAGCTGACGAGTGGAAGGCGCTCTACAACGAGACATTCGACGCTAACTTCCTTAAAGATCAATCCAACGAGAAGATCTGGGAGAAGATCTACTCCGTATCCGACGAGAAGGTTTGGGGCATCAAGAAGTCTTTGAAGCAAAAATTGATCGACTACATCAGAGTAAAATACAAGGACAACTGGTTGAGAAACCAAGGCGATCCTTCCCGCATCATCAAGATCTGCGAGAGCATCAATCCAGAGGCTTTGACCATCGGTTTCGGTCGTCGTTTCGCCACTTACAAGCGTGCGCACTTGTTGTTCACAGACTTGGAGCGTTTGGCAAAGATCGTCAACAACCCTAAGTGTCCTGTTCAATTCATCTTTACCGGTAAGGCTCACCCAGCCGACGGCGCTGGACAAGGCTTGATCAAGAGAATCATCGAGATCTCCCGTCAACCTGAGTTCCAAGGCAAGATTATCTTCTTGGAGAACTACGACATGGCTTTGGCTAAGAAGTTGATCTCCGGTGTGGATATTTGGTTGAACACCCCTACCCGTCCGCTCGAGGCATCTGGTACATCAGGTGAGAAGGCGCTTATGAACGGTGTTATCAACTTCTCCGTAAAAGACGGATGGTGGTTGGAAGGCTACCGTGAGGGTGCAGGTTGGGCATTGACCGAGAAGAGAACTTACGAGTTCCAAGGTCACCAAGACCAATTGGATGCCGCTACTATCTACGGTATCTTGGAGAACGAGATCATCCCTATGTTCTACGCTACCAACAGCAAGGGCTACTCTCCTGAGTGGGTGAAGACCATCAAGAACTCTATCGCGATGATCGCTCCTAACTACACGACCAAGCGTATGATGGACGACTACATCGAGCGTTTCTACAACCCATTGCGTGAGCGTTTCGCTAAGTTGATCAAGAACGACTACGCAAAGGCTAAGGAGATCGCCGCATGGAAAGAGAAGGTCGCTGAGAACTGGGATCAAATCGAGGTTGTTTCCGCTAACGTTTCAGAGAAGCTTTTGACCAACCCTGAGGTAGGTGATTGCTACGACGCTGAGGTGGTTATCGACACCAAGGCTTTGGCTGACAACGGTATCGGTGTGGATTTCGTATCTACCGAGAAGGACGCTAACAACAACGACAAGATCGACGAGGTAAAGGAGATGAAGTTGGTAAAACAAGAGGGTACGAAGCTTACCTTCAAGTTGGACGACAGAATCACCCGTTCAGGCTTGTTCAAGTATGCGTTCCGTATGTTCCCTAAGAACAAGGACTTGGCTCACCGTCAAGACTTCTGCTACGTTCGTTGGTTCTAATCATCACAACACAATACGTGAAAAAGCGAGGCTATTGTCCTCGCTTTTTTTGTATCTTAGCGTCATGAAAAAGAGACTCATCATATTACTTGGCCCGACCGGCGTCGGAAAGACGGAACGGAGCCTTCAACTGGCGGAATCGCTCCATACGGAGATCATTTCGTGCGACTCCAGACAGATGTACCGCGAGATGAAGATCGGCACGGCGGCCCCCACCGAGCAGGAGCTGCGACGTGTGCCCCACCACTTCATCGGCAACCTCTCCATCCACGACTACTACAGTTGCGGAAAATTCGAATTGGAGGCGCTCGCCAAGTGCGAGGAGCTCTTCCAACGGCACGACACCGTGCTGATGGTAGGTGGCTCCATGCTCTACATCGACGCGATCTGCAAAGGAATTGACGACATCCCCAAGATAGACGAGGAGCTACGAAAGGAGTTGGACCTCCGATTGGCCAACGAGGGGGTGGATTCCCTGCGCAACGAGCTGAAGATGCTGGATCCCGTCTATTATCGCCAAGTAGATCCCCTCAACCACAAACGCATCAAGCATGCCTTGGAGGTTTGCATCCAGACAGGCAAACCCTTCTCCTCCTTCCATACGGACACCAAGAAGGAGCGTCCGTTCGACATCGAGAAGATCGGATTCACGCGGCCGCGGGAGGAGTTGTACGAGCGCATCAACCTCCGCGTGGATAAGATGTTCGAGGCGGGACTCTTAGAGGAGGCCAGAGCCCTCTATCCCTACAAAGGGCTCAATTCGTTGAATACAGTGGGTTACAAAGAGCTGTTCGAATATTTCGACGGCAACTGGACATTGGAATACGCCAAACAGATGATCCAACAAAACAGCCGCCACTACGCCAAGAAACAGATCACATGGTTCAAGCGAGACGAGGAGATCCAGTGGGAGACACTGACAGACTAAGGGTGAGGGAATCGCATCATAGTCATTCAGATGCGCAATTTAAAGCGTCAAGCAACACATGTCTTGAGAAAGAACGCTTTTCCGCCAATAAAGCATTGATTCTATCCCAATCTATCGTAGCATAGAAATCCACCTCATCCGGCACTGGAATCAATCTATCTTGTAGGCCAAAAGTATTTAACAACGAAACGAAACGGGTGTTTCCTCTTTTTTCATTTCCAACCACCCAAAAAGGTTTATTGAAGATGATGGAGAATACACATCCATGGAAAGAGTCACAAAGCACCATCTCAGCATCCATAAAGGCTCTGAGCCACTCCTCCACACCGGGGAAAACACATTTGTCAATCTCTCGCTTGACATTGCTTTTAGACCGATTCCCATCCTGGTAGAGAGGCATGACAGTGAATGGTTTCAAATTCTTCCCCCTCGCCACCTTGTCGATCAGTTCAAATTTTTCTGACGAAGGATCCAACATGTAATGGAAGAGATTTCCCTTACTTGGAGGCGTTCCACTCCGCATCACCATCTCTTCATACAGAGACTTCTCATGCAACATCGTCGGATCAAGGAGATGAATAGCCTCAACACCAAGATACTTTTGGCAGAGAGAGAGTGCTGAATGTTCCCGAACCGTGACAAGATCAAACTTAGCCGCCAGTTTACGGCAAAGAGCCGTTTGTTTAGGGGGAATCTCCCATTGATCCGTTCCCAAACTAACAGCATAGGCGATTCTCTTCACATCAAGCCCTTCCGAAAACAATAGGAACATATCCAGCAAGTGTCCTTCGGCGTATCTTGGACGCCACACCTGATCACTACCCGTGATAAGAACTTGCAAACCTCTTCTCTTAGACTCTTCAAAAAAACCTTTAGAGGTATGAATCCGTTGAGTACGGGTAATATATTGGGAAACAAACCGCACCGTATTCCGTGATATCACACGGCTCTCCTCCTGACTCAATTGGTATTGAGGTTTGGGCGATTTGCGAAGAAACCATAGCATCCATCGCTTCACCCTATACGCGAATCTTCTCCATGAAGACTTCCCTCCACACCAATCTAATGTGACCGGTTCGTGGCCAAATTCACGAAGCAACTGCTGTAACGCATAATTCTGCAATAATCCGCCATAATTATTGCGGAGTGGTTGGGTGATAATACCGATTCGCATCTTAATAATCCTTTAATCTCTACGAGAGCTCGGATGAGAGTTCTCCGGTGATCATGTACATAGAGCTATTCATTTAAATTTCGATAAAATAGATCTACATCGCATATTCCGGGCCTTTCTCTAATTCAAAGGCCACCCACACCATCGGGATATGCAAGGCGCCTATCAGTATTAAGGGAATCTAATAATTCCTTATATTACCAGTAGCTCCCTTCGCGCTATCCAAGAGGCTGCTGAAAGTGTTGGCCCAAGAGATTATCAATAAACCAACGTATGATTTACATTAATTCCTATTCAGACAACGCCAAACGCAAACCTACCGTGTAGAACCAGCTCTCCGGCTTTCCACCGTCCCTGGCGGAGACACGGCAATAGGTCTCCGGCATGGTGGCACTACCGCCACGATAGACACGCGCCTCGCCTCGTTGCGCCCCCTTAGGGTTTGTCTGAGGCGCCGACGTATAGTCGCCATACCAATCCTCGCACCACTCGGAGACATTTCCGCTCATGTCGTAAATGCCCAATTCGTTGGCCTTCTTGGAGGCTACCTTATAGGTGGGAGAGGTGGCGTACTTGTCGCGCGTCGCCACATCCATCCAGTTGTTGCTACCGCTGTACATATAGTTACCGGATGACTTGCCCGCTCTTGCGGCGAACTCCCACTCCGCCTCGGTAGGCAAGCGGAAACTCTTTCCCGTCATGACGCTCAATCGTTTCAAAAAGGTCTGGCACATATCCCAAGAGACCGACTCCACAGGGAAGGCCTCTCCCTTATACTTGGATGGATTATTGCCCATCACAGCGTTCCACAACTCCTGCGTCACCTCCGTCTGGCCCAGGTAGTAACCATCCAACGTCACCTTGTGAGCTGGCTTCTCCGTCGCATCGGCGAATTTACCCTGCTCCGAAGTGGCGCCCATCGTAAAGGTGCCGCCGGGCACTCTCACCATTTCGAAAGCGACGCCCTTCACAGAGAAAACCAACTTCTGCTTCTTCTCCTTCACCGTGGTCTCCGTCTGGATAGGCGCACGCTTCGACGCATTGTCGTCCACCCTATCCACACGCTCTTTTTCCGAGGTTTCAGACTCCTTCACCACCTCTTTCTTCGCACCGCAAGAGATGAACGACATCACCACGGCCGTATAAATCAAATTCTTGTAATTCATATCGTATCAAATTGCGCGCAAAATTACGAATAAATGGCTTCATTTAGAATAGCATATCGACAATTAATTTGAGAATAGAGAATAAAAATGTATCTTTGCAAAGAGAAACAAAAGAACATTAATAGAAGAATATGATAACTGCTTCGGACATTGTAGTACAATTCGGGAAAAGAATCCTTTTCCAAGATGTGAATCTTAAATTCACAAGTGGTAACTGTTACGGTATCATCGGCGCGAACGGCGCCGGAAAATCGACCTTCCTCAAAGTAATCAGCGGCGATTTGACTCCTACCAAGGGATCCATCACGATCGCTCCAGGCGAGCGCCTATCCGTGTTGAGACAGGACCACTTCCAATTCGACGAATGTACCGTCATCGAAACAGTGTTACGTGGTCACGAACCTTTGTGGAACGTGATGCAGGAGAAGGACGCCTTGTACGCGAAGGAGGATTTCTCGGACGCGGACGGCATCCGCGCTTCCGAATTGGAGGAGAAATTCGCCGAGATGGACGGTTGGAACGCCGAGAGCGACGCGGCCGCCCTATTGAGCGGATTGGGCATCAAGGAGGATCTCCACTACCGTCTGATGAAGGAGTTGAGCGGTAAGGAGAAGGTGCGTGTCCTTTTGGCGCAAGCCCTCTTCGGTAAGCCAGACAACTTGCTGTTGGACGAGCCTACCAACGACCTCGACTTGGAGACCGTGATGTGGTTGGAGAACTACTTGTCGGAGTTCGAGAACACCGTCTTGGTGGTATCCCACGACCGTCACTTCCTCGACTCTGTCTGCACCCATACGGTGGACATCGACTACGGTAAGATCACGATGTTCGCGGGTAACTATAGCTTCTGGTACGAATCCAGCCAATTAGCGCTCCGTCAACAGGCGCAACAAAACAAGAAGGCTGAGGAGAAGAAGAAGGAGCTCATGGAGTTCATCCAACGATTCAGCGCCAACGTGGCGAAATCTAAGCAGACCACCAGCCGTAAGAAGATGTTGGAGCGTTTGAACATCGAGGAGATCCAGCCATCCACCAGAAAATACCCTGGCATCATTTTCACACCAGACAGAGAGCCAGGCAACCAGATCATCGAGGTGAACGACCTTGGCTACACGACGCCAGAGGGCGACGTTCTCTTCAAGAACATCACCTTCAACGTGGAGAAGGACGACAAGGTGGTATTCCTGTCGCACGACCCGCGTGCCATGACCGCCTTCTTCGAGATCATCAACGAAAAGATCAAACCGACGACAGGTTCGTTCAAATGGGGTGTGACCATCACATCCGCCTACTTGCCGCTCGACAATACGGAGTTCTTCAACAACGACATGAAATTGGTCGATTGGTTGGCACAATACTCGCCAGACACCAACGAGTCGTTCGTCAGAGGATACTTGGGCAGAATGCTCTTCTCCGGCGAAGAGATCTACAAGAAGGCAAGCGTGCTCTCCGGAGGTGAGAAGATGCGTTGCATGCTCTCCCGCATGATGTTGAAGAACGCCAACTGCCTCGTGCTTGACTCCCCTACCAACCACTTGGATTTGGAGTCTATCCAAGCATTCAACAACACCTTGAAGGCATTCAAGGGTAACATCCTGATGTCGTCACACGACCACGAGTTCATCCAGACCGTTTGTAACCGTGTCATCGAGTTGACACCGAGCGGCGCAATCGACAAGCGTATGGATTACGACGACTACATCCTCAGCGACGAGATCAAGGCGCTCAAGGAGAAGTTCTACAACGTATAACCATACCCAATATCATAGGAAGAGGAGACGTAGCCATACGCCTCCTCTTTTTAAATTGAGCTCTTTTTAAATTAAGATAGTGCAAAAACAGCGATAGCGTTAAATTGATACAGGAATGAAGAAGAGATTGTTCTACAGCGCCCTTCTATGCGCCATGACCCTACTCGCCTCTTGCGGCGGCACCAACAACAGATTCAAGGAGGTGGCCACGACCGACCCCGATGCGGTAAAAATCAATTTCGTGCGGTTCGACCAGTTGATCTACGGGCTCGACAGCTGCATCACAAGGCCCGCGCACATCGGAAGCGACCAATATGATTTGATGAAGGTGGATATTCCTGACGACGACTCGCTCTGCCTGAAGCGGAAGATCGAGGTCATCAAGGGGCAATACCCTACCCAATTCAAGCAATACATGACGATGTTGACCGAGATGTCCTCGGGCTACGAGACATCGTACGAGACGCTCTTCTACCTCTTCCTCGCCCACCCGGCCTACCACGACGTTTTTGACGAGTGTGAGAAGCGGTACGAGCGCACAGATGACATCCAGCAGAAGTTCACGAAGGCATTCTCCCGCGCGACGCAGTTGATCCCCGGCTACCAGACGCCGGAGAACATCCATTGGATCTACTCCGGATTCGGCAACTACCTCGCCCTCGACGAGAACACGCTCTACGTCTCGTTGGAGTACTTCTTGGGCGCGGATTACGCCAACTACGCCTATGCGCCCGGTGTCTTCAAGTACCAAATCCCCAACATGATCAGGGAGAAGATTGTCCCTGACGCCATCTACGAGTGCACCTGCGAACAATTTCCGATGACCAAAGAGGCGGGCAACCTCCTCGACTACCTCATCTACTACGGCAAGATGCTCTACGTCACCGACGCCATCATGCAGGAGGATTCGCCAAAGCGGATCATGGGCTACACCGACGACGAGTGGGCGTGGTGCGAGGCGAACGAGACGAAGATGTGGAATTACCTCCGTGAGGAGAACCTGCTCTTTGAGACGGACAATAAGATGATCACGGATTTTACGATCATGTCGGGCGCCACCAAATACTTCTCCACAGAGCAGTATAGCGCACCGGGACGCGCGGCAGTCTGGTTGGGTTGGCAGATCGTCTCTAAGTATATGGAGCGGAACGCTTCGCTCTCTTTAGCGGATTTATTGGCGCAACAGGATGCGCAGATGATCTTGAACGGATCGAGGTATAATCCGTAGGGGGAAGGGGTCTGATCGGTTGGGCAAAAGGCGTTTGTCGTTTTTTTCTATGCGATTGGACAAGGCGATTGGACAGGTCGTATGCAATACGCCCATGAAATTCATTTCAAACAGACACGGAAGAGCGGTGATCGGAAGACGCCGCTCTTCTTTTTTAGTTTGTAGGTGTAACTCTTTTTCGTGAAGGAGAGTTTCACTTTGATGGTTTCGGAGCTCTCTAAGGCCTCATCCATGGCGAAGAGACTCGACCAATCGCCCCACGCCACAAACTCGCTGTAACCCCCGGAAAAGGGTATTTCCAGGGTTATTTCATGTCTTGGCACATTATAGGCGCAACGGTTCTCCACCTCGAATGGTTCGAAGAGGAAGTTCTGGACAGGGAATTGGGCGAATTCCTTTTTGGGGACGATGCCGAAGGGGAAGCCGCAGCTGCGGAGCACCATGCTGTGGAAGTCGGCGGTGACATAGGTTTTGTAGTAGCCGAGGCTATCGGTATAGACCACCTGGTCGCTTGCGCAGCCTTGGGCACGGTCTTTTTTGTCGTAGCGGTAGTGGATATGGAAGGGCATGCGTTGGAGGGGTGTGCCGTCGCTCTCCATGATACGTCCTCGCATGGGGAGGATGTTGAGGTGGATGCGGTCGTCGAGCCTCTCGCCACCCTTCATGTCGAAGTAGTTGATGATCTCGTCCTCGCCGAAGCGTAGCGTCACCACATGGTCGGATTTCACCGTTTTGCGGATCATTCCCTTCGCGTCGGTCATAAGTGTCTCTGTGGCGCCTTCATCCACGAAAGTGATGGGAATGGGGCTCTTCAAGGGGGTTCCTACGGCATCCAGGAAGGCGATGTTGAGGGAGACGGAGTCGGCGGCGATGGTGTGTGCGCGCTTTTTCGCGACGGAGTCTGCCACTAATGTGTCGGAAAGTGTCAGGGCGTGGGGCGCTCGGCTGCTCTCCTCCTCTGCCGATGTGGAGGAGATGAGGGGGGAGATGATCTCCTTGACCTTCTCGCAGCTGAATAGCATGGGAAGGATGAGGAGGATGGTGAGTATACGGGTTTTCATGGTGTATTTCGTGGTCTAATTCATGGTTACAAACAAAAAAGGACATCCCCAAAGGAATGTCCTTCTCCAATCAACGATTTATCATTAACTATTCTTTCTTGGGCGCTCGATGCTGATCTCCTCGATGATATCGCCATCCTCGAAAACACCTGTTTGCTTAGTGCCGCTCGCGAAGGTGTAAACACCGTTTCCGTGCTTCTTACCATTCTTGAACTCACCCTCATATTTATCACCGTTAGCGTAGTAGTATACGCCTTCGCCCTCTGGCTTTCCATTAACGAAAGGACCTTGGTAAACATCACCGGTAGGGTAAGTGAACTTACCTTGACCGTCGCGGATACCAGCCTTGTATTCTCCTTCATAAACGGAACCTGATTTGAACTTGTAAGTTCCCTTACCCTCAAACTTTCCATCAACAAAGTTGCCAGTATAAGTCTCACCACTCTCAAAGGTGAATGTACCGAAACCGTTTCTGCATTTTCCCTTGCACTGCGCATTTGCTTGAATACCAGTAAGAGCAAGGATTGCGACTACCGCCAAAATTTTTGCTTTCATGTTTTCCGTTCCTTTTTGATTTTTTAGTACCGCGAATATATGAATAAATCCATAAATCGCAAAGAAATTTTCTTTTTTTATCTATATACCTCAAATTTTTTCAACTATTTCCACAAATTCGGGATGGGAAATGTTTTTTTCGATAGGCATGCGCTAATTTGCGGGGTGAGATACAAGGGGCTACGAAAGCTTTGAACTCCCTATTTCCCCAACTCAAACTCCCCCACCAATGGCAAATGGTCCGACAGATCGCTTTGCACTACTCGAATGGATATGGGGTTCCAATGTGAGTCGTAGAGGATGTGGTCGAGGCGAAAGCGCATCCAGCCTTCGCGGAAGGTGACACCGAAGCCTTTTCCCCGTTCCCACCAGGCATCTTTGAGCCCGGTCCTTTCGAGCGTGTTAAGGGGTGAGGTGCCTGAGAAGTCGTTCATGTCGCCGAGTACGATGGTCGGGAGATCTTCTGCGAGGAGATATTCGCGGATGAGTTCGGCCTCTTGGGTGCGTCGCTCCTGGCCTTTTTTGTATACGGCGTAGTAGTCGGGCAAGGTGGTGATGTCACCTACTTGCTGAACAGTATACCGATGGCCTTTGCTAAAGTTGTTGGAGCTGATCAGGTGACAGCCGATCAGGCGGATGGTCTGGTTGTTCAGCAAGAGTTTGAATTCGTAGATGAGTGTGGGGAATCCGTATCTCTCGACTCGTTCACTGTTTTGGATGGGGTAACGGCTGTAGAGGATGTCGCCACATCCGTAGTTCGCGCCCACTTCGGAGACAAATGGGTAGGCGCCTCTCACGATAGAATCTAGTTCTACGGAGCCTTTGAGGTAGAACTCGTTGATCAGGACCACGTCCGCGTCTTGCTTGAGGATCTCGGCTGCGACCGCCTTCTGTCTTTGTTTGAAGCCCGGATCGGAGTTATGGACGTTCCA
The DNA here is from genome assembly GCA_045639525.1 of Paludibacteraceae bacterium. Lineage (GTDB taxonomy): Bacteria > Bacteroidota > Bacteroidia > Bacteroidales > Paludibacteraceae > UBA1181. The sequence continues at coordinate 27,861 of JAZUDI010000012.1, forward strand.
TGTCATGACACGGAGGCTCCTTGTCATGCAGACGCTATAGGGGTTGAAAGCGTAGAGCTTGAAGTAGTGGTTGCAGGCTACGAGGAGTGCGGCCAAGAGGAGGAGAAAGAGAAAGAGTTTTTTTAGTTTTTTTCGCATGGGTTCAGCCAATTTTTCTTGAATACTTGCCATGCTCAGTTTGCCTCTGCGGCGATGATACTGACCGATCCTATCTCGCAAGTATATCCTATTCTTAACCGAGACATAATAGGCATAGCTTATTTCTTAAACATTCTTGATAGACGCCCCCCGACCTTCTCACTAAATGTGCGTTGATCTTGACTTTGAATATAATCACTAATACAGAAGCGATCCTCAGAAAGATCGGTAAAAACCTCTAGTATTATTGGTGATTCGATGCTTTCTTCAAGAAGTATTTTTACTCCAGCATCCACTTCTTCTTTATTCACGGCGGATAAGTATTTGAACCCTAAAGACTCTGCCCACCCTTTGGCCTGTTTATTCTCGCCCGCCGCAAGATAGATTGGGAGATTTTCCGCAGGAGTGTTTCTGGGTTGATCATACATCACTGCTCCTCCATGGTTGTTGATTAGAAGGATACGTGTTTTTCGAGATAGATGACGAATAGAAAGACTATTCATATCGTAAAAGAATGATAGCTCTCCGGTTATGTAAAATTGCAGCCTATTGGTATTTGCGCCAAATCCTATGGCAGTTGACATACTACCATCAATACCATTAACTCCCCTATTACAATTCACGCGAATACTTTCCTTGATTGGAATATAATGCGCCATACGAATTGTCTGACTATTAGCCAACTGCAAATCACAATTGTCTGGCAATTGACTCATAAGTTTGGTGATAGCATACAACTCGCAATATTGCATATTGGGGAGTGTCGGGAGATCAGAGATCTCTTTCCACGCTCCAAAATAACTATTATTAGTCTTTCCCGCGCAATTTGACACAAGCATCTCAAAGAAATATGATTCTGGCATTTCAAAAATATCAGTCAATGTATGAAAAGGATCACAAACCTTATCTTCAAGACCAACTTGCCAGTGTTCCGCCTCGCCATTTTTCAAATAAGACTTAATTTCCTTATTGAAGATATAATTTGCACCAACTGATATCACAATATCAGGTTGCAAGGCAGGTGCTTGATTATACTTCATAACACTCATGGTTATTGTAGTATTTATAATAGCGTTGTCCGCATGACAGTTAGATATTTTATCAGTAAGCACCACAACATTATAGTTCTCTGAAAAAGCGTTCTCCGACTGCTCTACATCTTTGAGAGGATATACCGACTGCCCCCATATCACCATCACTTTTTTATCTTTTAACCGCAAAGAAATCTCCTTCCATTGGGTTGGAGACATAGGCAACTGACGAATCGAAATTTTACGGACATCAGGAAGAGACGCTACATCATATGTCGTACCATGATGTGCCGCAAATGGCATATTGATATGGACTGGCCCTCTACCATGATGAGTGAGTTCAATCAACGCTTCATTAATAAGTCGATTGCAATACCATTCATCTCGAGGTGTATCAATTACGGGTAATTGGCAATGATATTTTGTACATGTCGCAAATGTGCTTGCTTGATCATACATCTGATTTTCGCATTGATTTAGAAGTTCTGGAACTCTATCGCTAGAAAGAACTAACAAAGGGAGCCTTTGGTAGAAGGCCTCTACAATGGCACTTCCGTAGTTCATACACGCTGTGCCAGAAGAACATGTAACCGCCACTGGTTCTCCACATTCCTGAATAAGACCTAATGCAAAGAAGGCCGCGCTCCTCTCATCCACTACTAAATATAGTTTGAAAAAATCATCTGATTGAAGACTATTAATCAACTTATTATGCCTACTACCGGGAGAAACAACAATTTTGCTGATACAAAATTTTTTCAGCAATGCTATTAACTGAAGAACCATCTTATCATTGACGAACATAGTATTATTTTATCTTTAGAATGATTTGATTCACGATTGTTTTTCGTTCAGAGGTCGTTAATGCTATAAACAACGTTGTTATTATAACACCCATAACGGCAGTTCCACTGACTACAATGGTTGTAAGTATCGATGGGCGTAAATAAACATGCAAAATACAAGGCATAATCGATGATATTATTAAGACAGAAGAGCATTTAAGAATGACGCATTTAACGAATAGCCGAACACTCAAATCGACACTCTTACACACAAATAAAACTCTCATAATTTGTAACACGAAAACAATTACAAGATAAACATACATAGCATATTCGGGGCCTTTCCCAAATTCAAAAGCAACCCACGCAATGGGGATATGCAAAGCGCCTATCAGCGTAAGTGTAATCTGGTACGTTTTCACATCACCTGTCGCTCCTTTAGCCGCCGATAAAAGACTGCTAAAAGAGTTAACCAATGAAATCATTAACACCAAACGTATGAATATAACTGAGTATTCAGGTACTACACCAAGCCACATTTGCAAAATCATGGGAGCCTCCAGCACCAGTGGAATAACAAAGAATGACATCAAACAAAATGCCATCTTGCATCCACGAATAACCAATGAATGCATATGGTCAAGCTCGTTAGCAGCATATGTTTTAACCACCTGAGGCTTTAAGGCGACTATAAAATTTGTTGTAAACTGAGTGACAACGCCATTAACCTGGTTAGCAATTCCTTGCGCCGCATTTACCGCTACAGAAAAAAACATATTTACGACAATTGCGATTCCTTGAGTATGAAGTATATAACCGAGGTTGCCAAAGATAGTCCATCCTGAGAATGATAACATATTCCGCATAGTCGCTTTATCGGTTTTAAAACTGACATTTTTACACTCCACAAAATGAGTCATACCATACAAACCACAGATAAAGCAGTTGACTAATCCTATTAGAAAGATAAGACAAGCATAGACAATCAATTTATCGTATGGTGCCCAACTAATCGCGAATGCCACAAGGAGTTTTAATGTCGCCTCTATAATACCAATATATGCAAACGCAGACATTTTCTCATGAGATATTATCGCAGCATTGAACGGTACTGTAAATATTCTTAGTATAGCAGATGCAATAGAAAACTGATAAACCCAGTTAGCCGCGTCCATTCTACCTTCTGGTATGTTCATACGAGTATTTAGAAACCATAGCCCTAGGGACTCTGCTAATATCAAGACGACAATAGCAACCATTATATGTATCTGAAGGCTTGTTGAGAATACTTTTTCGAGAGCACACTGATCATTCCTTCCCATCTCAACATTCATGAAACGCTGCGTGCCTGACGTCATAGCATTGTTGAGGAAAGAGAGAATTACTATTATACCGCCAACAACACTAAAAATACCGTAATCATCCACGCCAAGTTCTTTCAAGACAATTCTACTCGTATATAAATTTATTACGAGAAGAAGCATCATACGAAAATAAAGGAACAACGTATTCTTTGCTATTCGAGTATTACTGGATCGTAATTCTGTCATATGGTAAGCCTACGGTAATGTGGTTACGCATCATATCGGGACGTGCGGAATGCCTAAGCTTAGCTCTGATTGATTCCGGAAGCGTATATACGAATGCGCATATATTAGTATGCAGAATCGCATTGTTATTAGTAAATAACGATGCAAAGTTATTAGTTTTTTCCGAGTTTCGCAAGTGAAGAGCTACGGGGAAGAGTATGGGAGATTGGAAGGGGGTGAGCTCGCTTGGGTAGTGCAGAATGTGGTAGGGGTTGAAGGCGTAGAGCTTAAAGTAGTGGTTGCAAGCTACGAGGAGAGTCACCAAGAGGAGGAGAAAAACAAAGCGTTTTTTCAGTTTTTTCGCATGGGGGAAGGCAAACAGTTATTGAGAAATGAGTTTCAAGCTCTTCAACAAAGACCTCATTCGTGTCTCCGCCCAATTCAACATAGGTGTTTCTATGGTTATGGGAAACTCATCCCCAAACATTCACATACACCAGCCCAACGGTTGCCAGCACCGCTATGATCAGCAAGATAATCTTCAGCAGTTTCTTAGGATATTTCCTAATTTCATCTACTGCCATAGAGATTTCTTCAGTGTCCAATGTTTTATTCACCATGGATGAATATTGTTTCAAATCCTCTATCGCGCTCTTTGCCGAAGTTTTAGAAGAGAAGAACATATAGGGGATTAAATTCCCCGCATCATCTTTGTCTTAAAAGCACGAGCGGATGATAATTCCATCGCCTGCCTTAATCGCCATGTTAAACCAGGGATTGAATTTCTTTCCCTCGCCTCTATCTTCTGATATGGCGGGATCACAACCCCACTCCTTCAGTTCGTTTAATTTGGCCATTGCCTCCTCTTGTTCTGGCAATCCTTTGTATTGATCCATTGCACCATCGATAATCAATGTGCTTGGTTCATTAGGGTTTTGATTTTGAGTCCAAAATATTTTCATATACTTTCTCATATAGTTCAGTTAATCATCTAAAAATTCATTGCGAACACCGCAACCAACGGCAAATGGTCCGACAAATCGCTTTGCACCACAACAACAACGCCCTTTCTAAGTTCTTTAGGCAGTTTCTTTGTAGACTCAGTATAATCGGCCACCCAAACATCTCCAGAGACAGACATGACTCCAGAAAAAACTTCCTCGATTTTAGTCATAAAAAACAGTTAGGTTTCTGAACTCTGCCATAATCTGACCCATAATACGATCAAAGTAGTTTCCTCTGATCAATCCATCTTTGTCTTGAAGAGTAAGAAATTTTGCGTCAGTTTGAGAACTGAAATTTCCATCTTTCAACTCCCACACAGAGACATCCTTTGGATCAATCCAACTGGCTTCGTGATTCTTAAGTTCAGTCATGTCACCAGGAATTTTATCCTTCACCTTATATCCAAGCATACAATTATTTAATGCATAAAGGACATATGGACTATGAGTAGCGATAAACAGACCGTCATTATGAGCAGTTCGATTCTTCAACAAGTCATAGATCAAATCAACCTGTGCCAGTGGGAAAAGATTCTGTTCCGGTTCCTCTAAGAATATATCAGAATGATCCGTTTGAGTATATGCGTCAACAAGAGTTTTGAATTCATCGAATTCATCTTTATTAGCGAACATTCGTTTGGACACTCCCGTCTTGCCCAAATAAAAAGTCCCACTACTTGCGGCCTTCTTAACACCCTTCTTATACTTACTATCATAGATATGTTGGGCAATCTCCTCATTTTCAGTTTCAGTCTTTGCACTCGACATATCATTCGGATGATACTGTTTGTGGAATAAATAATCCAAATAAACCCACATAGGGATCACAGATTGAAGGCCACTCGAGACATTCTCCAGTTTCATTTTCTGCCCGTTATCAAGCAAAATGTAGTCTTTATCTAACTGAGAATCATAGTAATACTTAATTCCAAAATTCAATATCGGAAGTTTCGCAGTATCCCCACATAGTCTGTGAGCATAAGTCCAATCAGAAATAAAACTTTTCAAGTTGGTTGAATCCATCTTGACATCAAACCAATTTGGGATTGCAGACACAAGATTACGCTCTGCGGGAACATATGAAATTTTCGGTCGGCGGTAGGAATAACGCTTTTTCGACGCACTCCACTTCAAATCAAAAGATTCTGTGTCGAAATCAATTACGAAACTCATGAAGTCACTTTTGAAAGACACTCGGCTTCCCCGACGGACATAGCCATCCATTTTATGGAAAGAGATAAGATTTTCATTTATATATGCAAAATCAGCAAATCCATTCTTACCTTGCTCCAACTGAATTCGTTTCTCTGCCCATGCACAAAAACATGCGATTTTCAAAATACAACTCTTTCCTGCACTTTGAGGTCCGATAATCACATTGACTCGCTTAAGATTCAATTCAACATGCTTGATAGGTCCGAAATTGTCAATCACAAGAGTCTTCTCCATTGTTTCTTATCTTTTTTGCAAAGATACAAAAAAACATCTTACATTCACCAACGTCTCTATTCAGATGATAGCATACAGCTTCCGCAAAGAAACGCGTTTTTCCAATTGGCTACTCATAACAATTCACGCTCTATCTATCATCTTCTTTCTTATTTCTGATGTCCGATTGCGAACTCCGCTACCAACGGTAAATGGTCCGACAAATCGCTTTGCACGACCTTTACGGACGACAATTCCCAGTTTGCATCGTAGAGGATATGGTCGAGACGGAAGTGCATCCAGTCTTCATGGAAGGTGATGCCGAAGCCGTTGCCTCCCTCCCACCAGGCGTCTTTGAGCCCTGCTTTTTGTAAGGTATTAAGTGGTGAGGTGCCGGAGAAGTCGTTCATATCTCCCATGACGATTGTGGGGAGATCTTCCGAGAGGATGCAGTCTCGGATGAGTTCAGCTTGCCGGGTGCGGATCTCCATCGCTTTTTTGTAATTGGCGTAATAGTCAGGGAGGTCAAGTATATCATGTTTATTTTTCAACGTATAGCGATGGGTTTTGTCAATATCGTTAGAACTGAAAAGATGGCATCCTACAATCCGTATGGGTTTTTCTTTCACCTTTAGGCGGAATTCGTAAGCGAGCGGATGCATGGTTGGAGTCTCTATCCTTTGACAGCTATCTATCGGATAGCGACTATAGAGTATATCACCGCCCAGAACCTTCCCATACTTTTCTGCCACATAGGAGTATTTCTCCTGTAGTTGGGAATGGAGCTGCGTTGCTACATTTAAGCTAAACTCGTTTATTAGAACGATATCTGCGTCCTGCTTGATGATTTCATTGGCGATGTCCGTTTGTTTATCCTTGAACGCAGGATCGGTAACATGGATGTTCCATGTCATGACGCGGAGACTCTTTGTCATGCAAACGCTGTAGGGATTGAAGGCGTAAAGTTTGAAATGGTGGTTGCAGGCTACGAGGAGCGCAACCAAAAGAGAGAGGGCAATAAGGAGTTTTTTGAGGAAGCGGGTCATAGAGATAGTCTTTATCAAACGACATCTATGTAAAAAATCAACCCTAATTTTTCACACAGAAAGCGGAAGTATTGGACAAAATAGACTCTAATAATTTTTTCAAATCGGGATGAATAACACCGTCATAATAATTCAACACAAGATTTGCTTTTAATTTTGCTTTTTTCAAATCCAAATATTGCATCTGATATGCAACAGCAGACAACAAAACAGCTTGATATATCCTATCATTCGTCAAAGCTACCCTATCTTCCAAAAACTTAATTACAAATTTCACATTTTCTTCAGTTGGAGCTGGAAGTTTCGGAAGTTTTTTATAGCATGACACAAATTCCCTTGTGTGGCCTTCATACATGGCATAGAACGCAGTATTCACAGCATATCCCCAAGGGTCTTTTTTCTTAACAAGCTTTGTGTATTTTTTGGATTCTTTGATTTTACCCAAATGGAAAAGTACTCTAGCCATAGCCAATTCATAACTCAATGTTCTTGTAATGAATGGTACAGTTGACGATAGATCCTTCAATAGGCCAAGAGCATACTCATAATCTTTATGTTCTAATTCCTCCACATATTCTGCCTCTAAATAAACAAATTCAAGAAGATCATGTGATAACCCTCGCAATCTATCATTTTCGTGTTCTCCAGTATTGTAAAGAGAATGTGCAATCTCAATAGCTGTTGACAATCTGTGTTTAAGAACATAAATACATGCAGAATACAAGCGAATTAACTCTTCAATACTCTTTGCAACTTTTATTTTGCTAGTTACCTCAGAATTATGATGGTTACGAATATTCCATTGAGCATATTGTGTTTCACGAGCCAAAATACTATCTACGTCACCAATTCTATTTTCTCCACAAGATAGTATTCTTGAATTAGCAAAAGAACAAAATTCAGTAAAAACATAGCCTTCACAACCATCTTCATTACCATCCATTACTCTAGAATAAATAACAGCATCTGCCTGACATAGAAATGACTTTACATAACGTTCAGCTTTCCGTTTGCCATTCACTATTCCAAATGGAGCTACTTTGATTTCAATCGAATCACAAGAATCTTCAATCCTATTACAAGCCTCTTTCAGAGAATCTTCAACTTGCTTATCAGCACCCGTACTATTATCCACGAGAAAAATAATCTGTAATTTACCTGAATGGTTATAACATTTAAAATCGACAAAATAGTACAACAACAGTAATAACAACAAAATAACCCCCGTCCCCCAATATCTAAATGCAACAAGATTCCAAGAAGAACCACTAATCATATATGGATAAACAATATAATAAAAACACGCACCAACCCCAATAATAAGTGAGCACCACAATAGAACCGCATAGCCAGTCTGTTGAAATGCGCGAAGTGTAGAAACCATCCAACACAAAAAAATCATTATACCACAAGTAGCAATAATCCATATAGAAGCATCTACATCACAACCAATCTCAATAGATAGAATTGGAAACATTAGCACGATAACAACTATAACAGATAAAAAGCCTCCAGCTCTACTATTCCATCGAAATTGTAACCAATTAATGATTTCTAATAAATTATTCATATCTTATTATTTTTGCTTATCACTTGCTAAATTACAAATTTCCTCTCATCCCCCATCAAAATGGCATGGGTTTATCTCTGAAAATTATCAACACTCTTTTGGGGGGAGGATTATCTAAAACACGCTCGGCAACATCTACTTCACAAGCACATCCACAGCACCGCAAACCGTTAAAGTCCAACACATTACACAACACCCCAATATAATCCGGACCTTAAAATTGACAAATATGTCCTTAAGGTGACAAGGGTAGGATTTGCCATAGTTTTTATTCAGTTATTTAGTTTTCTTAACACCCAGCTTTTTACATAGTTCTTCATAGTGTTTGCTGGTTCCAGAGTTGACAATATCCGTTATCAACGATAAAACCACCATATTCCCAGACACAACGTCTTCTTCTTTTATTTCAGTGTAGTCATTATCAAAATTGACATTTAGAGATATCTCGTACTCCATGATCCACCATCTCTCAATCCGGCAGAATAGGTCGTACATCTTATTGAAGTCCACAAAGAATCCTTCGTCTAATCCATCCGTAATTATTTTGAACATCTCATGAGTAAGTGCGTTACGTCGCTCCTTGCAATGAGAAAACGTCTCAATATCTTCTTTTGAAATCACTTCTAAATCATTCCACCAAAGAAGAGATGAAATTAGAACTTTGCTACTCTTCCGGATAAAGGGACATTTTTCAGGATCATATAAGTCAAGAACCTTTGATTTGTACTCAACTTCATCAATCTCGTCAATTAACGTATAAAAATCACGAGGCTTCTGGATGATAGTATCCTCCAACATCTCATACAAAGTAATGTATAATGAGATGAATTCCAAGTTCGGTTTCAGAATCTTAGGATTCATTATATTCATCCACTGTTGTTTTATGTCCTTTTCCATAAGTAATGGTTTTAGTCATTTTTCTTATACATTCATCCCTTATGCGTCTAACTCCTGTACTGCCCCAAATCATAAAACTCTTCAACACGCTAGTATTTCTCCGCTTCTACGGGGCATCCAATAAAGCAACTTAGAGCGACCGTCAACCACTGTCCATTGTGGTTGACGGTCGCTCTTTTATACCCTTTGAATCAAACACCCTTAACTATAAGGATCAACATCATATGGCATATTTATCACAAGAGGACTATTAACCTTCTTAACAGAAATCCAGACAGTGTGTTTTTTACCACTTTCTTCAATCCTAATATCACATTTTATATTTAAATCATCAACTTTGTTAAACTGAGAATAATTTGAATAATCGAACACATACTTAAAGAAATCAACAAAGAAATCTTTTATGTTTTCGTCTTTCCAGTTATCAAGAACTTTATCCATCGATGTCTCATCAATAGATGAAGGATATGAATCACTGCGTACTATCTCAAACCTAAATTCTTTCTTGTCTTCCGAGACTTTCATCAAGCCCTGATATCTACTTGAATATTTCAAATCACAGGCTCTATCAATATCATTACCAAGAAGATTTTTTATGGATTTTTTTATTGCAATACACTCTGTATCTAACCTGTTTTTTTGAACACTTTCCAAAGCTTCTACCCATTTCTTAAACTCCAACAATCTTGTTAAAGGAAGATGTTTCAATAAATTAAACTGATTCACATAGTTCCTCATTTTTCTACCATTATCGGTAAGACAATTGTATCTAAGCAACAATAACTCATCTTCGGAGAACTGACTTCTTATCATCTTTGAAAGCATAGCCTTCTTTTTTCCTTTCAGATCCGACTGCCCAATTATCTGAAAAATTTGAAATAACAATCGATAATGAACAGACATACACTCTCTGTATTTGATATATTTTGTGTCAAATGATTTTCTTGCTTCATCAATTCTATCGGTAATATCACCACTCCCTTTGAATTCATAGAACATAGAATTCGCTATGTCTTTTATCGCCTCATGTCCATTCTCACTACCCAATTCACTCACAAACTCATATGAGTTAATAACACGATTATAAGACTCTAACAATGTAGAAATATGTTCATGTACTAACTGTAATTCAGACACTTCTCGGCTTCTATTATTACTATCACACATAAAAGAATTTGACTTCTCCTGTTCTTTTAAGGTATTAACAAGTAAGCGCAAACCAATATACGCAACAACCGTTCCGTAAAGTCCTCCTATAAAATCACCACAAATCCCCCATATGCTAACATCAATTGTACCTCGATATTGAAAAACACAAAATAAGACAAATAAGACAAAAAAAGAAATGACAAGACAAACTTCTGCTTTGCGAATCTTACTCTCCCATTTCGATTTAAATATAGAATTATTAATCTTTTCTATTTGATTTCCCATGACTGTAACCTTTCAATATTAGTATTTCCACTGGATGTAATAATAGTCTGAAAAAGCGGATAGTTATTAGACTTTTTTCTGTTGTTTTGCCAATGTAAAGCATTTAGATTGGACAAAATATCCGATCCTCCAAGAGAGGATGGCAATAAATGATCAATCTCCCATCCATACTTTGATTCAATACCATAATGATCTCGACGTATCCAAGCACCAGCAAAATCCTTCCTCCATATATTAGAATCATAACCTTCTACTATATTGGCATTCCGCCACACCATATTTACCACCTGATCTGAAAAATAAGACATAACAATCGTAAAAGAATAAAAAAAACAAAAATCATCCCTTCCCAAAATCTAATCAAGTACCATAAACCTCACTTGATTATACCCATCGGGGAAATGCTCTAAATTACAATATATTCTCCAACACCCAGTTCTAATAACTATTTAATTTTTCAATAACCTTATCTATCTAAATTTTAAACACTTCCTTTTCATGCTAGGATTACAGAGAGGGAAAGTACTATATTGAGGGGACAACAGATATGTTCTTGGATTGTAGGGACCAAAGTAGGAGAATTGTGGGGAATGTGAATGCGATTGATACGCCATCAAAACACTCCAATAATACTACAATGCCACAGGCAACCTTTTGGTTATTTTCTCAATGAATACTCTAACTTTTAAAAGAGAAAATAATTTTTCTCGTATCATATCGATAAAACAACAAAATAAAAAAAGAAACAAACAAGTCAACAAACAGTGAAACGCCATTGGGATTGAATACTCATCAGGTATAATTCGCTTCCAAAACCCTAAGTTTTTTTTAAGGTCTATGTTGTCATGAATCAAATACACTCCCAAAGTATAGGGTGATAATTTCGATATCAAAGTTAGAAATTTCGAATTTACCACATCAAAATTAATGAACATACAAAAAACAGACAATGATAGTAAGAAAAGTGTACTATCATGACGTAAAATTATCAGATGGAAAGAATGATTAGACGGATAAAAATCACGTATATTAATAATACATGTTGTTAACAACACGATTGCTAAAGAACATATTACAAATTTATATCTATTGTTACTTACAATAGAAGGAAGATTATGCATTCTTATATATCCACCAACCAAGAATAAAAAAACAAACCAAGCCAAGCTATTAGATCCGGCAAAAAGATCTCCATAAGTATACTGACAACACATAATACCGCCCCAAATTATCAATAAGCGATATTGTTGTACGGAAAGATTCTTAACGAGAGTCGAAATAAAAGGAGCGACTAATAACAAGCCACAATAATTAGTAATAAACCAATATTTTCTATTTAACATCGGAGCTAAAGAATAAAATAATTCTTTAATAGAAATATCTAGATTCAAAAAATAACGTAAAATAATAATCCGAAGAAGGAAAAAACACAAACAGTAAAAAACGGTTTTCAGCCATATATCAAGCAACCCTTTCCACCTAAAAGAATATCTATCTATCAAAAAAAAACCTGACAACAAGATAAACCCATTAACAGACGAACAACCCACCACTAGTAAAATCTGCGAAATAATCCATCCCCACAATGAAACAAAATCTCCCAAAAAAAATTCTGAGAACATATTACTTCTATTTACGCCATGAATATAATAATGCCCTACTACAATAAAAAACATTAACAGGACTCTATACAACTCAAAATTCTTTTGTCTATTTATTCCACTTTCACCCATAATACACTGCTTTTTTATCGACTACTCACTGCTTTATTAGCACGCCTGACAAAGTATTTCTTCACAAATTTCATGCCGCCATATTTATTATTGATAACACATAAAAAAAACAGGAGAATTGTTGAAAACACAACAACCGACCAGAACAATTGTGTAGCATTAAATGCAGGGAATAAACTCAGCATCGTACGAAGAACAACTGTTATAATAATCCAATGAGAAACATAAATAATGTATGAGTTGGCTCCAATGTACAAAAGTATTTTATTACATATTGGCAATCTATGAAATAGATTATCAACTACTATACAACATGCTATTGCATAGAGAAAATAACATGGATAACACCCAGTTAATAAGGTATTTGAGCTGACATCTACACAAGGAATAACAGTACAAAGGAATACTATCACTGTCAGAATACTTAAACACAAAATACGTTTGTCATATTGTATTGTCTTAATACAATAACCAGTTACAAAAAAAGCAAGCCCCAAAAAAGTACTGGCTAAATACAACGGTTTATTTATATTTAAGACATTACACCCCCAAGCGGCTAAAACACAAACAATTACCAATAATGAATTTTTCACAATACTATTCCCAACAAAAGATGAAATCTTTTTGTAAATTACATGACAAAAAAAGAGAGTCGACAAAAACCATAATGCTGAATTCCCACTTACAGCACCTTTTAAAAGAACTTCTGTTATAGGCAATACCACATAATGCTGCCAATTAAAATCATGTCTTGCAATCAAATAAATCACACTAACCCCATAACCAATAATAGAAAAAGCTATATAAGGAAAAAGAAGGTTCTGAATTATGTCTTTATTATTTTTTTGAGGACTAAAGCAAATTCCGGACTTGAAAAAAAACCATGGAATTGAAAAATTTAGAGCAAAAACAAAGTCTTGAAACGCCGCAGGGAGTTTACATATTCTCCCAATATGTAAAAGAACAATCGACACCATAAACAATCCCGCAATGTTTGCATATGATTTCATAGGAATTAAAAATTTCAGAATACAATATATTATATTTCCCCTATCGCCTCCTTGATGCAATCCACAATATATCTCACATCGTCGTCGGTCACATACGGTCCTGCTGGCAAGCAGAATCCTACCTTGAAGAGATCCTCCTCCACGCCGTTGGTATAGACCTGAGCATCAGCGTAGATAGGCTGCTTATGCATAGGTTTCCAGAGTGGCCTGCACTCTACTTTTTTAGCCAACATAAAGACGCGCAGCGCCTCTACATTCACATTCGGCTGGCAATCGGTTGTCGCTGAATCCACAGCGTGGATAACTCCGGCTGCACCGCCTACTGCGCTGGTGATTACCTCCTTGTAGGCATCTTCTTCGCCCTTCACATGGACCTCTGGATCGATGGTTGCGGCGCATAGCCAGAAGTTGCTGTCGTAACGAGGGTCTGCAGGCTGTTTGTGAAGGTGGATTCCTTTCACATCCTTCAGTAACGTTTCGTACAACGACTGCACATGTTTGTGGTGGGCGATATGATCATCCAAGACGGTCATTTGGCCACGACCGATTCCAGCGCAGACATTGCTCATGCGGTAGTTGTAACCGATGGCTGTGTGTTGATAGTATGGGTAGGCGTCTCTCGCTTGCGTCGCGTACCATAGCACCTCGTTGGCCTCCTCCTTGGTTCGGCAGATTAAGGCACCGCCTCCAGAGGTGGTGATCATCTTATTACCGTTGAAGGAGAGGACACCATACTTTCCGAAAGTACCAAGCACTTGACCATTGAATCTTGAGCCCATTCCCTCTGCGGCATCCTCTACCACTGGAATGCCGTATTTGTCAGCGATCGCCATGATCTTATCACAGTCGTAAGGCATTCCGTAGAGTGCCACAGGGATAATCGCTTTAGGGTAGTTTCCTGTCTTTGCCTTGCGGTCTATGATGGCCGCCTCCAAAAGTTCTGGATCCATGTTCCAAGTCTCCTTTTCGGAACCCACAAAGATAGGTTTCGCACCTAAGTAAGTGATGGGATGGGAAGAGGCGCAGAAGGTAAAACTCTGCACCAATACCTCGTCGCCCGCCTTTACTCCGCAACCGATAAGAGCCAAGTGGACAGCTGCCGTACCTGCGCTTAGACAGACCACGGTTCTATCCAACTGTGTACCGTCGCTTTTGGCGTTGGCAAAATTGGCAAGATCTTGCTCGAAAGCGTTGACATTAGGACCCATAGGCACCACCCAGTTAGTATCGAAAGCCTCTTGCACATATTTTTGTTCCATACCTGTTTCGCTCATGTGGGCGAGACAGAGATAGATGGTTTTTCTCTCTTCCATGAAATTATAATTTGAACTATTAATATTCTCCAACCTTACTCTTTAAATCTCAAACATTTCGCAGGAACTCCTGCCATAACAGCTTTATCCGGAACATCTTTTATTACGACAGCACCTGCTCCAATAAGGCAATCTTCCCCTAGCTCATGAACTCCAGTCATTATCGTAGAACTAATTCCACAATATGTATATTTGCCAGCATGAACAGAAGCTCCGAAATTGACACCAAAAGAAAGGAATACGCCTTCATCCAGGATTGAATGATGAGAAACTACTGAGTTGACGCTCATCATAACATAATCTTTGATAGTTACCCAAGGCATAATAACTGTTTTGGGAAGTATATAAACACCATTCTCTCCAATTGTAACACCAGGAGAAATAAATACAGATGGATGAATAAAATTTGGAGTCTTCAACCCATATTCTTTTGCCATCAATAAAAATTTAACTCGCAATCTATTATTACCCAAAGGACAATACACAGCCTCTACATCGTAGTTCTTCTTTAGAAATTCCATAGTAGAGGAGACACCTCCAAGAACAGGTACGCCTCTAACATTCGTTCCCATAAATTTAGGATCATCATCCAAAAAACCAACTATCTCAATACCGGCTTCTTGCAAATATGCAAGATATACCTCGCCATAAGTACCTGCGCCAATTATAACACTTTTCATATAAATAAATTTTAGTTGGTTCCATCAAAAGGATACATTGTTGCCGCATCCTTATTATTAATATCAGACCTAGAAAAAACCTTTTTTATTGTTATCAAGATAACCTTTATATCAGTCCACAGCGAACAATGATCCACATACCAAACATCTAGTTTGAACTTCTCTGTCCAGCTGATGGCATTTCTTCCGTGGCACTGCGCCCAGCCTGAAATACCTGGTCTCACCTCATGCCTACGAGCCTGCTCAGGGGAGTATAGTGGCAGGTATTGTACCAAAAGCGGACGAGGCCCGATTAAAGCCATATCGCCTTTTAACACATTAATCAGCTGAGGCAATTCGTCAATACTTGTAGAGCGAATGAACCTACCTACAGGAGTCAAGCGGACTTCATTGGGAAGCAGATTTCCCTCTGCATCCCGTTCATCCGTCATGGTTTTGAACTTGATGATTTTAAAAATCTTTCCATCTTTACCAGGGCGCTCTTGGAAGAAGAAGGCACCTGCCCCTTTGTTGGCAAAATGTAGCCAAATCGTAATGACCACCAAGAACCAGCCGATGCATAAAAGGGCTGTTAAGGCGATGGTAAAATCGATAAGGCGTTTAAAGAAGTTTTTGTACATAATCTTTAATCTATATTTTTCAATTCACCCACCGCATCTAAGTAGGCTTTCACCACAATATTTCTGTCAAATTCACGCTCCACCTTTCTACGGGCAGCCTCACCCATCTCTCGTTTCTCCTCGTATGATAAATCTAGATATTGCTGCACTTTCGCAATCAAATCTGCGGCGTCTTGTTGTTTCACCACAATTCCATTCACGCCATGATCCACAATCTCTTTACATCCTGGACGATCGGTTGTGATAATTGCGCGACCAGCTGCACAATACTCCAAAAGCACATTGCTCATACCCTCTGGATAGAAGGTTGGGTGAATACCACAATGGATGTTTGCGTTAAAAGGGCGAACATCGGATTGCTTTCCATGATAAATAATCACACCCTTTTCATGCAATGCTTTCAGTCGGATCTCGTAATCTCCTTCGCAACCGCCTACCACATGCCATTCGGTTTTCTTTTCGTTACCGAAGAAGTGTTCCGCAGCGGCTAGGTACTCTTCGATACCCTTCTCTTTACGGATGCGGCTTACAAAAATGAATTTTGTTGGTTCTGTTTCCGCAGGGAATGGTTGCTGTTGATGATACGATAAGTTCACGCCAGAACCTGGAATTAGCATGGTCTTGCCAAGCACCATCTTGTGACTGATGCAAAATTGACGGTTCGTATCATTTTGAAAGAATGTCAAATGGGTCTTTCGCAGACCAAGTTTATACAAGAAGATGGTAAGTTTTTGCATCAAGCCAGGATACTCCACAGCCGCTCCCAAACCTGTTATATTGGCCAACTGTGGCACTCCACATAATGCACAAGCCATTCCACCATATAGATTGGGTTTAATCGTATATGATAGTACCACCAATGGCTTTACTTGCTTGACTAGTTTGCGATATTGAAGCATCAAATTAAAATCCGCCAAAGGATTCGTGCCTTGACGATTGAACTTCGTATCAATAATCTTGCAACCAATGTTTTCAAACCATGAAGCCTTTTGAGCATCGTCGCCTACAGGACATGAGATAATCACCTCGTATCCATTGTCTCGAAAGGCTTGGAAGACTTCTTTGCGGAAGCTATGGAGGCCTACGAAACTATTGGAGAGGACTAATATTTTGTCATTCATAAGAAATTATTTTGCATTTTGCTGTACAAATATCTGCCCTACCATCCGTCAGACTTAACAAATTTACCATAATTACTATAATACTACCACTCATCTCCACAAGATTACATAATGCATTCTCTATTTATCATTTATTTTAGGGAATCACACCTTTATTTCTCCAACGACTCCGCATCCATTAGAAAATCTCTCAAACTCATAGTTACAATGCCATTCTCATTGCGATGCACCAATTGGTCTTCACCCACTATGACAATTTTCTTGAAGGAATCATCAACTTTTGTAAGAGAAAGTTGCTCTTGGATAATTTTGTCCTTCGATGGCATACGATAAGCAGACTGGATATAATAGCGTTTAGAACCTTGATTACATACAAAATCTATCTCAAGTTGCACCTTATGGCGGTTGCCTTTATCATCTTTCATCTCAGCAACCACAACGCCCACATCAACATTGTATCCTCGATAGATGAGTTCATTATAGATAAGATTCTCCATCAGATGAGTACCTTCGGTCTGGCGAAAATTAAGACGCGCATTTCGCAGTCCTAAATCCGTGAAGTAATATTTCTGAGGAGTGTCGATATAGCGACGTCCCTTGACATCATAACGTTGGGAACGAGATACAAGGAATGAATCGCAAAAATATTCAAGCCATTTAGCTACAGTGTCGTTGCTGATTTTAGCATTCTTGACGGACACAAACGTATTGGCAATTTTAGAAGGATTGGTCAAGCCTCCTATATCCGACGCTACTATGTCAAGAAGCTCACCCAATTCCAATTCGTTCCGCACATTGTATCGCTCCACAATATCAGCAATATAGGTTTTTCTAAAAAGTCCCTTAAGATAGTCAGATTTCTGTCTCTCCGTCTTATATGAGAGAACCTGCGGCAAACCGCCATAGGTCATGTATTCATCAAGGCCCAACTCGTAACCGCCCTCATATACGGACATAAATTCGCCAAATGAAAGAGGAAGCATTTTTATTTCATCACCGCGTCCACGAAACTCTGTGACAACATCTTTGGAAAGGAATTTTGCATTTGAACCTGTAACATACACATCTACATTGTCCTTGTCAAGGAAAGAGTTGAGCACATCCTCAAACTCTGAAACCATTTGTACTTCGTCAAGCAGAACATAATACTTATCTTCATCTTTGATACGACTGTATATATACTCCAACAGGGCATCTGGATTACGGAGATTCTTGTTCAGACGATCTTCCAAATTGATTTTTATGATGTTTGCGTCATTTATACCTTGTTCCTTCAGCCAATCTGCAAAGAGTCGGAACAGAAGATATGATTTGCCCGAACGTCGAATGCCAGTGATGATTTTAATTAAACCATTGTCTCGGCTGTCAATCAATCTATTAAGGTATATTTTTCTTTCTATCTTCATATTACTATTAGACATTAAGGTGGAAATCCACCTGAATTTCGACTACGAAGATAATAAATTCTCTTTACACGCACTCATTTTTCCTCAACGGGTTGCTCAAAATTCCTTCCACCTCACATTAAATCGACATCTCCTTCCCTTCTCCGCTCTCCCATCCTTTCTTTATTCTCAAAAAAGAAAATCCTCTTCCTTTTTCAAAATATTGGAGATTGGGATTTTTAAGGAAGTCGATGCGACAGGAAAAACCAATCGACATTGACAACCATGAAGAGTTTTTTTGACATTAATATATATATTAAATGCAAAAGGCAGGAGTGTATCGAGGTTAAGATACACTCATTGTCTTAAGTTTTTTCTATTTGTTAGTGGATACCCAATTAATGTCTTGAACGTAAAGGTCGGTGGTGCAGACGCCAGCCGACACAATAGGTGAAGCTGCCGACATCCAGATCCCCAAGACCCCTTACACCGAGTGGGATGGTAGTAAAGCCCATACTGACAAGGACATCCTCAACCTCTAGTTCGTCATTGGAGCTCTATTCGTGTTATTCGTGAAATTCGTGTTCAAACTTAAATCCCGTATTCGCCTATGAGAACGATAACCGAGATCATCATCCACTGTTCTGCCACCATCGAAGGCAAAGACTTCACCGTGAAGGACATCGACCGCTGGCACAAACAACGAGGTTTCAAGATGGTAGGCTACCACTACGTCATCCGCCTTGACGGAACCATCGAGCAAGACCGTCCACTAGAGATGATAGGAGCCCACTGTACCGGTCATAATGCCCACTCAATAGGCATCTGCTATATCGGAGGACTCGACCCATCCGGCAGACCTAAGGACACCCGAACCCAAACTCAGAAGGACGTCCTCTGGAGCCTTGCCAAGAGCCTGCAGAAGCAAATCCCTCAGGCAACTCTTCACGGACATAATGAGTTCGCCAACAAAGCGTGTCCTTGCTTCAGGGTGCCTGATCAACTATAAAAAGTAAACTCCACACGCCTTTCTAAGTTTTGACGTGTGGTTTTTATTCTTATTCAACATTTTTATAGCACATATTGTGTACATTATTGAATGACAAAGTTGTTATCTTCATCTTTAATAAAATGAGCTGTAAACTTTTCTCCGTCCTTTGTAATTGCAGCCACCTCTTCAAACGAAAGTGAAGTTGTGCCAAGAAGATGTTGATAAGGAATATTATTAACCACAATATCACCAGAACCTCCAGCAGAGCACATTCTAGTTGCCCATACACATGCATCACCAATCGCGTATAGATTACCATTCTTTTCAGAATAGCTTACTCTCCCTGTATCTAATCCTATTGAAAGCCCAATTGGGTCCGAAGGTACTTTTCGGATTTTTGAAACCCATTCAGAAATAATTGAAAAAGCTACTTCCCTTATTTTGCGACATACGGTAATCGCACTTTCGTAATAATCTAGTCCAAATTTTTCGCTTACATATCTATTGAAGTAACAGATAAAACCATCGCCAGTAAAACGATCAAAGATGCCGTACTCCTCCTTGATTATTTTCTGGGCTTGCTCTGATAATTTCAAAATGTAATGTTCATATAAATCTGGTGAAGGACTATATGTCATCAAATCTTGAGAGTGTCGTATATCTGCCACTATCACTATTGAATCTGAGTCACTCATTGTTTTTAAAAAAGACTCATTTACAATCTCTAGAACTCTATAATTAATATGCCCATTCCATTTTATGTAATCGGTATGTAAAGTGACTTCCATATTACTCATACTTAATGATGGATACTTTTCTAAATTAAGTTTCCTCAATAAGTATATCAGTTTACGCATATAAAATAATTGAAAGATGGCATTAGTTAATCCCAAGTCATTTTTCTCATGAAAGAAAGGAAACACATCTTCATTTTTAGACCATGCCTCCAAAGCGATTATTATGCTTTCATCTGAATTATCGCCCTCTACAAAGCCATTTTCAACTTGTCCACTATGAGAACTTATGCCAGCTTTATATATATTAGAATCGATTTCATATGTGTCTTTCATGAATGAAACCAGTGTGGCAGCTGATTTTTTTATTTGGGTTCTGTAAGAGATATGACCATCAGAAAAATAATACCGTTGCCATTCAACAACAAACCCCATTATTAGTAAGGCGAGATTAGTATATTTGTCGTTAAGGGCTTTTTTACTTATTTTTTGCTTCGACATTATATTAAGAAATTGATGCGTGATACATAAATACAACGGAAACAAATATAATCAAGATTACAAGTGTCCATTTAAGGGCCACCAATCCTTTATTATAGTGATAAAATTTCTCATCACATCGATTGGCATTAATATACACTTGAGACAATAAGTCGTGCATTTCATCAGTTTCCGTTTCTGACTCAACCTTCTTTTGGAATGCGAGATAATCTTGGAATTCTTTCTTATCTGCTATACACTGAAAATGAATGAGAGAGTCTTTATCACGAACGTTTTTATCTTTGGTTTGATCAGCACCAGTCTTTGCCTCTAGTACTTTGAATAGATGAAATAGACTATTCGCGAATGCCACAATTAACGATAGTAAGAACAATATTACCATACATCCCCAAAAACAAAATTCCT
This sequence comes from Paludibacteraceae bacterium, assembly GCA_045639525.1. Classification (GTDB taxonomy): domain Bacteria; phylum Bacteroidota; class Bacteroidia; order Bacteroidales; family Paludibacteraceae; genus UBA1181. The sequence goes on from JAZUDI010000012.1 coordinate 49,216, forward strand.
TATCTCCATCAAGGAACAACGTGTCCGAAAGGATATTTGTTACGGCATCGAAAACAAAATCGGTAGAACAAACTATGGTTAACACCATTGCCTGGACCGCTAAAATTATAGAAGTCTTTGTATCGCAAACCTCTACCCAATGGATGATACGATCCATTCTAGAAATCAGTTCTTCTTTCTTTAAATACATATTGTCATTCATTTTAGTCAATTGTTATGATACATGATGACACAAATACATCTTCATACCCACTGTCATACTTCATGATTTTCTTTGTCCAAACACTGACCTTAATATTCTGCACCCCTAAAAATGTTTGGTTACTTTGAGTATATGTTAGGAGGTTTTCATCAAGTTTTGAATATACAGCATTAGAAATGCCAACATTATATGGGGAATTACATAAATCGCTGATTTTGGTTGACTTATTAACAGCATTCCCTATCCATATTAGATCTTTATTATCATTACTACCACCTAACCCCACTTTCGTGGCAATTACATCTCCGCAGTCTACGCCTATACCGAAATCTATATCAGTATATCGAGACAAATTTACATTGACAATATCAGTGATAGCATATCTCATTCTGAAAGCAACTCTTACGGCTTTACGGACTGTATCAACGTCATTGCCATAAAAGAATACTAGCAAACTATCACCATTGAAACTTCTTATTTCACCTCCCATTGAACTAGCAACCTTCACTATAGCATGATAGTAAGTCATATGTATCTTTGCTACCACATTTCTATTATGAATGTTGAGAACGTGAGTCGAGCCTCTCATATCGATGTATAATACAGTCACCGGAAGCTTTACTCCTGTACACCCGAAAGTCAACCCGGGATGTATTGTGTCGATGGATGGGACAAACGATATATCCTTAATCGTAAAAGCAGTATCCTGTATCTCCTTCGCTTTTGATTTAATATTTTCTTTTAATGACATATGAAAAAATTATAAGTTCCTTTTGTTCCACCTGTCCGTATCGCACGGAATACTAACGTACCACTTGTGCAAGTGAATGTAATAAATGTTAACCTTCAAACAATTCCTCTAGCGTAATGACCTGTTGAAAGTCGCCACTATATTCATTATACTTTAGACCTTCGGTCGTTACCAGTGTTGCATGTACTACGGTATGCGATGGGAGTTCCTTTTCCAAGAGGTTTTGCCTATGAACCAGAATCTTATGATAAGCCACTGTTACGCTGTAGTCTTCATTGTAGAATTTCATCTCGCACATATTCACAATATGGTCACCACGTATCAGTAGTAGGTCTATCTGTGTTCCGGCAGTCACATCATCACCTCTTTGACTCCATGCACTCAATTCCGTCTGCACGCCACTTATGCCCAAAGCTTTCTTAATCTGCGCCCAATGATACCAGCACACTTCCTCAAAGGCTATACCTCGCCAACTTACCACAGCCTGACTAGGATCTCCCTGCCAGAAGTCCGTAACAAGCCTCTGCTGTCCCTTCACCAAGTGCAGCCAGAACCAGCAGAATGGATCCACAAGCTTATAATGCACCTCCGTCTCCTTCATTCCGAACGGAACATACTTCACGACAAAATCACTGGCAATCAATGCCTTAAGCATATTCGTAAATGCCTGATTACTTTCGAGTCCAGTCTGTTCTATCAATTGCTGACGCGTCCATCCTGCGTGACGTTTATACATCACCTCTATGATCTTCTTCATCTCAGTAGGCCTACTGAATACCGATGCAAAGAGTCGGTCGTATTCATTCTCAAGTCGTGGCTTCACACCGAAGAACAGTTCGTTGACCATCTGGTTCAGGTCATCCCACGGCTCATGTAGTTCATATAATATGGAATGCCACCCAACACCATGTAACTCTGAACAATATCGTAACGCGACATCTTCACTCCTCGACTCTTGTAGAACTGTTCGCACTCCTTCAGTGTAAACGGACTCAGTTTTATCTCTTTTGTCACTCGACCATACATGCCACCATGGCTATTGATAAAGTTGTCCTGAATCCAACTCGTTGCACTACCGCACACTACCACCATCACATTGTGGCGATGGCATGCCCAGTTGTTCCAGAAACCCTCAAAGGCTGTCACGAATCCCGAGCGTGGCGTGTCCATCCAAGGTAATTCGTCCAGGAATATAACAATCCTCTGACCCTGATCCTTCTGTTCTATCAGTTGCGAAAGCATCAGGAAAGCCTCAATCCATGAAGTGGGCTGATGAGATTTGCGCATACCATACTGCTGCAATGAAGCATAGAACTGCTTCAGTTGTAACTTCATCTGGTTAACTCTAGGCTTCTGCTTTTCCTCTGTATCACACTTATGTTCCCTCTCTATAGGGGACAGACCTGCATGACGGAAAGTGATTCGACCTGCAAGCGACTCATCAATCAAGAAAGTTTTACCCACACGCCTTCTGCCATATACAGACACAAGCTCAGCTTTGCCACTGTTATACAGTTCATTGAACTCACTTATTCCTTTTTCGCGACCTATTATTGCCATACAAAAATATTGCCTTATTTAGCCACTATTTACATGACAATTAAAATCATGGCTGATTATAACACCTATTTCTACCTACAAAATTACTCTTTCCTTTCCGACTAGCCAAGAAAAACCGTCCCACAAATCGTTAGTCACCACTCTTTTAGCGAATAACAAAGCAGAATCGGGCTCATAGACTCCAGTGTACTTCATGTTGTCCGGCATCTACACAGTTTCCTGAACTTCGTCTATCAACTCATCCAGCCAATTTGCAAGAGCCAAGATGTTGTTGAAATAGCCACCAAGATCCACGGCTTTATCTACGAAGCTATCTCTTCCGCCAAGAACCCACTTTCGCATTCGTCCTGTCTGATGTACTTCAGCTGTGCGAAAGTTATCATCTAAACTCGAGATGATCGCAAACAGAGAATCTAACGATTCGGAATCGATCTGATCCTGCATCAATTTCTTAAAGTCAGCCTTTCGACTACCTGACGAACCGAACTTCTTGTATCTCTCTGGACAGAACAACAGCACCAGCACTCCCATCAATTTATCATAGAAGGTTCGGAAACGAATTGCCATATCAATATTGGAATGAAGCAGGTCCATCTTTTCCTTAAAGAGATTTGGGTCCGTCAAGATGCTAGGAGTTTCCTTGCAATTCATCACCTTATACCCTGAGATTGTTCTGTGGTAATCGATGAATACAAAAGCAAACGTTATCTTCAAATCGAGAATTGCACTAAACAACCGTCCTCCATTTTCGTTCATCCTCATGCATCTATCAAACCATCGAGGCAAATCTACCCAATGAAAAGGCAGGTGTGTTTCCTTCTCTACATAGTTCTTAATCAGGTCAGAGAACTTCACGACCTCATCCTTGTTATTCAAGGAGAACTCTTGTGCCATGACTGTATCTGCATCAATCCCAAAGAACTTTCTTCTGTCCTCGACATTTGCTGAATTATAGCAAGCTTTATCCATAAATCACTTGTGCAGGTGAATATGTTTTGTCTCAGATTAAGCCGGCGAGAGTCGCTTTGCGACACTCGCCGGCTTTTGTCCTCACGCCCCTTGCAGTCTCTGGCAGATGAGCCAGAGTCTGCAAAGGGCTTCTATCTCTAAGCCCTAAGCTTTAATCTCTAAGCTCACCGTCCCATCCTTACCCTCATAGATCACCGATGGTTCAAACACCTCTATTGTGTGCCAAGTATCAGGAGGAACCACACAGCCGAAGTTGCCGGTGGAAGGATCAAGATGTATGCGCTCTACCTCAGTCTTGCCGTCTTCTGAGAACAGCACTTCATCCATCTTGCCCACAAGCAGGATGACATTCTCGTTACTCATCGGGAGCTTATGAACTGCCACCTGAGTGCCAGGAACATAGCATTGAGCATCCTCTGGCTGTTGTCTTCTGAAGAGGTCCATAAGTCAAAGTTCTGTCTCAACCTTGGGTTGCTGCGAGCTTGATCAAATAGGTTGTCTATATGTTGTTTGTCGAGTTTCATTATCCTTCTCTTAACGGTTCTAAAGTCTTTATCACCCTTGCCGGATTTCCTACTGCCACACAATTATCAGGAATATCCTTTACAACCACACTACCAGCTCCAATGGTCACATTGTTGCCGATGGTTATATCACCTATGATGACTACATTAGCGCCAAGGCTGACATTGTTACCAATACGTGGTCTTCTACCATCTTTTTTTCCAATAGTTGTACAATGAAGAAAAGAGAAGTTATCTCCTATTGATTCTGCATTCAGTACTGTTGCATAACAATGAGCAGTCTTCATGCCCTTCCCAAACTTAGTAGAGAATGGCAGTATTAAACTATCACACCCAGGACGATACCAACTTATCAACATATCCCACATAGGGCCAATTCTTCTATAAAAGATACAACGATACCATGGATTATTATGTAAAAGATATAATAAAAGTATCGGCAATGGAAGCTTAATGTTAATTTGATCTTTGTATTTTATCAAATCGCTTATAATAAGACACTTACCGTTCCGCCCTACAACAAACACTAATAAATGGGGGAGATAGAGCCAAAAGAAGAGCAATGCACCGAAAAGACGCAAAATATCTCGGATTATTCTTTTGTTCATTCTAACAAATCTTTCCAAAATTTCAAATTGAGTTCAAAGGAAAAACATTTTTGCCAATGCTTATTTGCATTTTCCGAATAGGACTTCCACATATTATAATCACTTAATTTACATACTGCGTTTACCCAATCCCCACAACTTCTTGTCAACACACCACATTCCTTAGATATCACTTGCTTATTATAACCTATATCAGACCCTATGCATGGCAAGCCAACGCTTATATACTGCACTAACTTAAAACCACCCTTACCTTTGTTATATTCAATATCCAACAATGGCATAATACCTATATGAGAAGTTTTCATTCCTTCAATAGCGGCCTCTCTACTCCATTTAATATTTTCGATAATCAGAGCTTTCGTTTCATACTTAACCGGTTTATCGCAAATAATCTTCAATGAAACTTTTCTCCCATTTATTGCAAGTAATTCCGCCGCCTCATCAATATATGGAATAACAGGCATTAAGTTTTTTATATTAGAAGAGGTCGCTACCCATACAAGTCGAGTCTCATCTTTCAAACATCTTATTCGTTGTTCTAATAGATTTTTATTCTCATACAATTTATACATATCTCCATCCGTTGTTGGTACGATAGACACTTTACCTTTACATCTTTCTGGTACCAATGACTTTAAATATTCATGCGTAACTACTATTTTGTCAGAGATGTCAGATAAGTATTCAAATGTACGTCGACTCATTTCTTTTCCCACAACAAGATTATCATCAAAATCCCATATTATCCGAGTTCCTTTTTTTGCAATTCGATCTACTATCCATTTTAAAGGAACTGGCATATACCTGCTCAGCAAACGTTTATGAATAACGATAACATCTTTGGTATAAAACATATCGCCCATTAATGCAAATAATACATTCATATAGGCACAGAAGAAAATTATTATCTGCATTAATATATTTTGACTAGGAACAGGCATAAACTTCTTCTGAACCCATAACGGATACATTAAATGATAAGACACATCTATGTCATCTATTCGATCAAAATACTGGTATATTCGATAATAAGCAGTACTACTTCGATCTCCCTTTACATAAACAGACACTTTCTTCATACATTCTTGTTTTTAAATAATCCTGCCCATATACCTTTCCACATATTACAAATGATTTTACATTTATTTTCAGAAATAGAAGGGATTATAATTAGCTCAGACACTCGCCTTATTGAGACGTTTCTTTTCCACACCTTAGGCACGTAGTCAAGTCTGATCAGCCATAGCCAATTGCGATACTGATAATAATAACGGAAAGGTGAAGAGATTATATATGACACACCCAAAATAGTTTTGTTTTTTTGACCAACCTTATGAGGAAGTTTGACAGACTCTGTCCGTGCGCAAGTATAACCTTTGCTGACTGCTCTCCAACACCACTCGAAGTCAACTGCATCAATGAATAATTCATCATCCATTAAGCCAACAACTTTCAAGGTTTCGGTCTCTACGATTGTTCCAGAACTAATCAAGGCATTTGTTATTACAAATCCTGACTTATTGGTAGATCCACCACTCTTATAACCTTCTCCTGTTTCTTTATTAATCACTGTTGGACCCAATATTGCTAAATTAGGAACTAATGTCTTCACTCGTTTATACTCTTCTAACATACTCATGCAGTAAGACGCATCAACTTCACTATCTTGATCGAAAAACAACACGAAGTCAGCTCCTGCTTCCATGGAAATATTTATTCCTACATTCTGAGCAAAAGCAATACCTTTATTTTTTTTCAAATGAATATATGTACAATTATCAAGAGAATACGACCAATTACACTCAATAGAATTATCAACAAATATAAAAGTACAATTATTACATTTTTCTGCTACATTCGTCCACCTACGAACAACGTTGTCTGAAGGATTATATAACACTATAACACAATACATTTATTTTCTAATCTTGATTTCTAATAATGAAAGGGATCGTCTCTTATTAGACAAAATTAACTTTACTTTTCTTTATAAAAATATTTGTTTTTAACATGACAAGTAAGACAATAAGAATTTGTATCCATGTTGATATCAGTGCAAAATATTGATCCTGAAAAAATTGCATCACTAACGAATAAGTTAACATAGATAATAGGAACAAACCTACTGCTGAATCCTTTGTTTTATACGCAAAACCATGAAAACAAGAGACAACAAATTGCATAAAAACGGCAAAAATAATTCCAAAATCTCTAAGATAGAAATCATAAAACGTAAAAACGTTTGTGTTTATGCCGTATGCTGTTTCAAATTCATTTACTAATCGTGGTGCTAAATTCGTCTCAAACAATTTATCAGATACAGCTAAAAAGAATCGAGAAACATTTTCACCCATACTAGTGAATGCATGAGCATCTATTGCATTATCAAATGCCAAAATAGAACCAGATAGATATGAAGCTAACTCTCTAGTTAAAACGTCCACAAAATTATCACTAGCATATCGCCACCAATATTTATTTAATGATATATAAGTATAATACGCTAAAAATAATATTAATCCTATTACAAGATATTTTACTTGTTTTTTTAACGGGACATTATTGGACATGAGAAAAACAACTACGATTGGCAGAAAGTAAAATAGCATACCATTACGTGTCGCATTCATTATAGCAGTAATAAACCCCATAGCACATAGGATAATTACATACTTCTTTATCTGCCTTTTATAAGGTTCATTCTCTGGCCGATAATATAAGATAAGATAAAGAATAGATAAATATTGTATTATTTTTGCAAAATAACCTCCTATAGTTTCAACTTCACCACCTTCTCCTCTTAAGGCTTCGTACATAACATTCTGTACCATGCTTGCATATAAAGAACGAAGAGACACCGCAAATACAGGAACTAACACCAACACTAAAAATTTCAGTGTCTGCGGTCTTATCTCATACACTGAACAATCTTCGTAGTTACCCGAAGAAGAGGCAGCAAATCCAAATTGAAACGCCATAGCTCCTGCAATAAAGGTTATTCCTGTTTTGATCTTCAAGTCAAAGTCAGGTACTAATAAATATGTTCCCATGATGGAAAAAATCCACATTATATTCATCACCACCGCTGGGCAGATGATATCTCGATACTTTCGATATTGAAGCATCGTAATAAATATCAAAAATATTAAGACTATAGTTCTCATATCATTCTACTTATTCCAAATTCCATTCGCTTTTCCTTCTAAAAGAAGGTTAACCTGATATCGATTAAGAATAGCTCCCAAAGAATTAATGAAACACATACCCATCACAACACCATAAATTCCCCACAGCTTTCCTAATGAAAAAACAACAGGTACAAATATAACAGCAACAGTAACAGTTGTGACTGTTTGAACTTTCAATTTTCCAAGTCCATTTAAGAAATAAGAATACGCCGTACTTGATATAATAATGATCGTATAGATTCCCATTAGAAAAGATAACAAAAATGGTATCTCCACCGTAGAACCTATCCATATTTTATAAATATATGGAGATATCAAAAACATGATAACAATCATTACTGAGAGAGAGAGAATAATAAAATCAGTTTTTTTTAGACTTCTTCTAATCCACTCGATTTCTCCCTTTGCGTTCGCATCCGTAACTGCGCTCCACATTGGAGACATAACGATGGCCATCGTCATATTCGCAATGCTAAAATAACGATGTGATATATTGTACGAAGTTACACTTTCTGGACCAAACAAATTTGAAAGAATAACATTTGACATAGCAAAAAGAACAACCCCCGAAATCTGTAAGACAAAAAAGAGGATGCCAACGTTAAAAAGAGAATACAGATAATTTTTATTAAATAATTCGAATGACGGTTTTAAATATTTATACACCCAGTAAAATGTAATCGGATAAGCAACTATATATACAATAACAGGGGATAAAGAAAAAGCAAACGCCACTTTGAGCAAACTACCGTCTGTTATCATTGTCAATATCCATATAGATAAAAGCGAAAGCACATGCCCGCATGTGACTAGGAAGTTATTTACAGCAGGCATCTGCATGGCTAAATATACATTTCCCACAAATTTCACCATAAAATTCACACAGAAAAGTGCAAATGAGACATAGACGACTTTGGGAAGATTCGGTACAGTTGAGATATCCGCATTTAAAATAGAATACCAATTGCAATTAAGTAATATTACACTTCCTACCACAAAAATCACTAACATCAGAATGGCTATCATGCCAAACGCAGTTGACACCAATGACCTTGCTCTTAAAATATCCTTTTTTGCGACTGCTTCTGCTAATTGATTCCGAAGTCCATTCCCAAGACCAATATCAAATGAATTGATCCATACAAGTATTGAATTTAGCGTCAACCAGATTCCATACTCATAAGGATTTAAAAACCCAAGAGTCACCGGAACTAGAAGAAATTGAACCAAAGCATCTATCCCCTTTATTCCCAAAGAATAGAATACATTTATATTTGCATTTCTAGTCCGTTTGTCTGCTCCTAATATACGTCCGAGATTCATAATAAAATCTATGAGGTCTAAACCAATTGATATATTATCAACGATTAACTTTTCTACCCCTCATTATACATATTTTTATAATACTCCTGATATTCTCCAGATGTGATATTGTCCACCCACTCCTCATTCTCTAAATACCACTTCACCGTCTTCTCAATACCCTCTTCAAACTGCAATGAAGGTTCCCAACCAAGCTCCTTTTGTAGTTTGGTAGAATCAATCGCATAGCGAACATCGTGACCTAAACGGTCTGTCACATAGGTTATTAAATCCAAATCCGCCCCTTCAGAGCGTTCTAAGAGACGATCTACGGTCTTGATGATAGTATGGATGATATCAATATTCTTCCACTCATTGAAACCTCCAATGTTGTAGGTCTCCGCCACCTTGCCATTGTGGAAGATGGTATCAATAGCGCGTGCATGATCCACCACGTAGAGCCAATCACGCACATTCTCTCCCTTGCCATAGACAGGCAATGGCTTACGATGTCGTATATTATTGATAAACAAAGGTATTAGTTTCTCAGAAAATTGATAAGGGCCATAATTGTTAGAGCAATTGGTCACGATGGTTGGCATACCATAAGTATCATGAAAAGCACGAACAAAGTGGTCAGATCCCGCCTTAGAAGCTGAATATGGACTATGAGGATTGTATTTCGTAGTCTCATAGAAGAAATCCTTTCCATAGGCTAAATGATGCTCTGAGCTAGAAGCCGTGGTAGTAAAAGGAGGCTCTATTCCTTCTGGATTAGTCATTTCCAGCGCACCATACACTTCATCTGTAGAGATATGATAGAAACGTTTCCCTTCGTACTTTTCAGGAAGAGACTCCCAATAGAGCTTAGCAGCCTGAAGAAGAGAGAGTGTACCCATCACATTGGTACGAGCGAATGTGAAAGGATCTTTGATCGAGCGATCGACATGGCTTTCTGCCGCCAAATGGATAATGCCATCGATTTTCTCCTCTTGCATCAGTTTGTAGAAAGCATCGAAATCGCAGATATCCATCTTGACGAACTTATAGTTAGGCATCTTCTCTATATCCTTCAGATTGGCAAGATTACCTGCGTATGTAAGTTTATCAAGATTAATGATATTGTATTCAGGATACTTGTTCACAAAGATGCGAACAACATGGCTGCCAATAAAGCCAGCACCGCCTGTAATTACGATATTTTTCATTTTAGTCAAATTCCGGATAGAGATTATCAATATAGTTAAATGGAGAATCAAATTCCTTTAGAAGAGCGTGCTTAGTGTCCTTCTCGCTGAGAAGTGCGTTCTCTGTTGGTATCTTCCAATCAATTCCGAGTGAGTCATCCTTGATACTGATGCCGCCATCTGCCTGGGGCGCATAGAAGTTGTCGCACTTGTACTGGAAGACTGCGGTCTCGGAGAGTACTGCAAAACCATGCGCAAAGCCTCTTGGCACAAAGAACTGACGGTGGTTATCCTCTGTCAATTCAACAGCCACATGCTGTCCATAGGTAGGAGAACCCTTGCGGATATCAACCGCCACATCCAACACCGCACCCTTCACGCAACGAACCAGCTTACTTTGTGTGAAAGGAGGACACTGAAAATGTAGACCTCTCATCACGCCGTATGAAGACATGGATTGATTGTCTTGAACAAAATTCACCTTACGAACTTTCTCTTCAAACTCACGCTGAGAAAAGGATTCGTAGAAATATCCTCGTGCATCCTTGAAAATCTTAGGCTCTATAATGACTACGCCTTCGATAGCTGTTTTAATTACATCCATAACAAATTAACATTTGTAGTATCTTTTATACCATTGAGCAAAAGATTTCAATCCATCCCTCAATTCCGTCTTCGGCTTAAACCCAAAATCCTCCTCCAACGCACTCGTATCCGCAAAAGTCACAGGCACATCCCCTGCCTGCATAGGAACCAACTCTTTGTGCGCCTCAAAATCGTAGTCCGCAGGCAACACCTTCGCTGCGATCAACTCTTCTTGTAAAATGGTTACAAAGTCCAGCAGATTCTCTGGGTTACTATTACCAATATTGTAAAGCTTATAAGGAGGTATTGGCAGTCCATCCTCTCCTGTCTGTTTTTCAGGAGCATGTTGCATCACACGAACCACTCCCTCCACGATATCATCAACGTAGGTGAAATCACGCTTGCAGTTACCATAGTTGAAGATCTGAATGGTCTTGCCCTCCCGAAGCTTGTTGGTAAAGCCGAAGTAGGCCATATCAGGACGACCCGCAGGGCCATAGACCGTAAAGAAACGAAGGCCCGTGGAAGGAATATTATAAAGTTTGCTATAGGCGTGAGCCATCAACTCGTTGCTCTTCTTAGTAGCTGCGTAGAGAGATACTGGATTATCCACCTTATCCTCCGTAGAATAAGGCACCTTCTTATTGCTTCCGTAAACACTTGAAGAACTTGCATATACAAGATGCTCCACACCATGGTGACGGCAAGCCTCCAAGATATTGTAAAAACCGATAATGTTGGATTCAATGTAGGCATCCGGGTTGGTGATACTGTAGCGCACACCAGCTTGGGCAGCCAAGTTCACCACAACGGTAAAATGATACTCGGTAAAGAGTTTTTCGATGGAATCCTTATTGGCGATGGAATCCTTCACAAACACCCAATCACGATTGAGCGCATCGATCTCTTTCAATCGTTCATACTTCAGATTCACATCGTAATAGTCTGTAACACTATCTATTCCGACGACTTTGACATTCTTAAAATCCTTGAACAGACGCTTCACAAGATTACTTCCAATGAATCCCGCAGCTCCCGTCACAAGAACCGTTTTACCTTCTAACGAAACATTATACTGAACCATAAATTCAAAAATTCAATCGTTTACCAATATACCGAAGCTCTCCAGTTATTCCCAAGAGTTCCTATTCCTAGTACCCCTTCGGATTCCCCTTCTGCCAGTTCCAACTATCCCTACACATCTCCTCAATCCCATACTTCGCCTCCCAGCCCAATTCAGCCTTCGCCTTAGCCGGATTGCAATAACAAGTGGCGATATCTCCCGGACGACGAGGCTTGATGACATAAGGCACATCCACTCCATTCACCTTGATGAAGGCCTTCACCACATCAAGAACCGAATAGCCATGGCCCGTACCCAAATTATAGATAGCCAAGCCACAATTCTTTTGAATCGCTTGCAATGCCGCCACATGGCCAGATGCCAAGTCGCAGACATGGATGTAATCACGCACACCCGTTCCATCAGGCGTGTCATAATCGTCGCCGAAGACGCCCAACTCCTTGCGCATGCCAACAGCCGTCTGCGTGATGTAAGGCATCAAATTGTTAGGAATACCATTCGGATTCTCTCCAATCGTACCGCCTGGGTGCGCCCCTATCGGGTTGAAATATCTGAGAAGGACCACATTCCACGCCTTGTCAGCACGCTGCAGATCCATCAACACCTCCTCCAACATCGACTTCGTCTGTCCGTAAGGATTGGTGCAATGGCCCTTAGGACACTCCTCCGTGATAGGAATCACGGCAGGCTCGCCGTAAACAGTAGCCGAACTAGAGAAGATGATATTCTTGCAGTTATGACGACGCATCACATCCAGTAAAACGAACGTGGCGTTCATATTATTCTCGTAATACTCCAAAGGCATCGCCACCGACTCTCCCACTGACTTCAAGCCCGCAAAGTGAATCACCGCATCGAAACGATTCGCGTCAAACAGCGCATCCATCGCCTGACGATCCCTAACATCAGCCTCCAGAAAAGGCACCTCCTTCCCGATGATCTTCGCTACACGACGAAGCGCCTCAGGATTCGAGTTGGAAAGGTTATCCACCACAAAGACAGAGTGTCCCGCCTTGTCAAGCTCTATGATAGTATGGCTACCGATGTACCCAGCTCCGCCTGTTAAAAGTATATACATAAATAATATCTGCCCTATTTTAAAAACGAATTCTATTCTCTATGTCAGAAGGCTTCTACATAAACGTACCATGCTTTTTAGTATGCCTACTATGGTGCCCCATCCATATGATATGTGCACACAGAAAAAAAGAACAAATAATGGAAGAAAATATATCCAACCATGCTCTTTTGCAGACAGAAAAGAAGCGATTAAATCACAAATGAAGTACAATCCTAATCCTATACTCAACCCATAAACTAATGGACCTAATATCAACGACACAATAATCCCAACATTTATTCCTACTACAAAAAAAAATGGGACAAGATGGTGCAACCCTACTGATTCTCTATCCACAGATAACAAATTTCCTATTGATTCCCCATTTTCATACATCTGCTTACAAGAAGTCATTAAGGTTGGACGTGCGTAATATGTACTAACTATATCTGGATTAAAAAACACCTTGTAGCCTGCTTTGCGAATTCGAGAATTATATTCATTGTCCTCGCCTCTAGGTAAATCTTCTCGCATTCCACCTACTTTTTCATATACAATACGAGGGAAAGCACCAAAAGGTACGGAATTCACATCTCCTTTTCTTTTACCAACACGAAACGCAGAGTTCCCCGTTCCGAATCGACTGTTATTTAATAAAGCATTTGTTTTAGCCCAAAATAAGTCGTTGAAGGGAAGTATAACACACCGTCCTCCAACATTTCCTCTTTTGCTATCCTCTCTCAATCCATCGATGCATTTTTCAATATAGTCGTTATTATAAAGCACATGCGCATCCAATCTCACTATGTAGGGTGATGTAGAATTCTTAGCTCCAATATTAAACGCTATTGACTGTATTCGACCAGGGTTATCCAAAATCCTGATATTCTGATACTTGCTATGATACTCATTAACGATTTCACGAGTACAATCTTTACTTCCTCCATCTATAACCATTACATCCATCTCTGCAAATGGGTATGTCTGACTTATGACAGAATCTAAACATCGAGCTATAAAACTTTCTTCGTTTAAAGTAGGAATTATGACTGAGACGGAATAATTCATTTTGATTCTTTTTTTAGCTTAAATCAGATTAACCCTAGGTATGGTATGCATAACTATCTTTTTGAACAGAATCCTTTTAACGAATAGTACAAGGCTGACACAGTTGAAACGCCATCACTAATATACTCACATCTTCTAAATATTGCCCAATAGATCATATACATAAATCCTATCACCGGACCTAAAACTCTTCTGTCAGTCCATCCCTGATTTTCGAAAAATCTTGTAGTATATCCATTAAACCATTGACTTGATCCTAATTAACAACTGCAATAATCTCTGGGATATATAATAATTTATATCCTCGTTTCTTAAGGTCAAACATAAACTTAGTTTCCTCACCACCTCCGTTTGCTGTTCCAGAACCCATCTCTTCATCAAACCAAACCAAATCATCTCCCATTAACTTCTTGGAAAAAGTAATCTGCTGAGAAGACGTTCGTAAAATCTGTATAAAACTTAAGTCAGCTTGTTTTGTTGGATATGTCCTAACTATATCATTTCTTTTTAGTGAAAATGCAATTAATCCGACTTTGATATTATCTTCATATGATCTTAGGATTATTTGCTCAGCTTCATCTACTATCACCTCATCATCGTCGCATAACAAACAAATATCTGCCCATGCATTACGTATAGCCATATTACGACTTTTAGATAGCCCTCTCTCTCTCGTGGATACAAATTTAACATGACAAACACGACCAAACTTATTAATAAAGTCAAATTCTTCAACTTGGTCATGATCACATTGATTCACTACCACAACATCCGATTGAACATTACTGCGTTGAATAATACTTGCATCCTTTTCATGCATACATGAAATTAATACATTGAATGTCATGCTATGCTCTTCCTGTTAAATGTAGTACTATACTATTATTTATGACTTGAAAACAAACTAATGGCGATCTAAGGATTGATTTATGGAATGCTCTAAACGCTCTCTTAAAATACAAATTCTTTATATGAGACAAGAAATCTTCTGCATAATGCGTTGAATAAACAGTATTTGCAAAACCAGAAGTTTTACATTCCTCTTCCTCAATAATTGAATTATACTTCATGAAAAACATTTCTTTCATAGCATCCAACTTTTCTCCTACAGGAATATTTTCTCCCAGGTTTTTACCTACTTCTACTAGCACTTCTTGAACACATCCTAAACGAAGACCTTGAAGAAAGAATCTTAACATTAAATCAAGATCCTGAAATCGAGATAAAGATTCGTCAAATCCTCCTATCTTTTCAAACGCCTCTCGTCTAAACATTAGACACGAAGTTTGAAAGTTTGATTTATTCATCAAAATAGTCCTTACTTGTTCTTTATCTATGTAATATTCATCCAAAACATTATCTCCTTTTTTCCGGAAACAATATATGGCATCCATATTCGGATCTTCTTCTAGTGCCAACAACTGTTTCTCCAATTTACCGGGAAGAAACATGTCGTCATCATCAAGAAAAGCAATGACGCTACCACTTGAGGCACGTACGCCTGTATTCCTGGCTGCAGAACCGTTTCTATTAGATTCATGCTTTATATATTTGACTAATGGATTAGACGTATACTGACTTAAAATAAATTCCGTTTGATTTCTTTCTTCACTTCCTGGAATATTATCATCAACTATTATCACTTCCGCCAAAGCAATGCAGTTTTGAGACAAAACAGAATCTATACTTTGGGACAATCCACCCCGATTTTTATATGTTGGTATAATTACAGAAACCATTTGCTATATTATTTTATATATCATCGTTACACTCCAATAAATGATAATTAATGTAACTTTGAAATATAAATTTATTTGATTCATCAAATGTCATAGATTCTGAAAACAAGACAGTATCCCACCGAACATAGTCTTAATAATTTATCCATCAACTCTCATCCAACACCTCATACTTGCTAACTCTACTCTTAAACTCCGGCACGATCTCCTTCATCTTCTTCAAAACTAGTATATCAGTGTAAAAATATCAACACCTACACATCTCCTCAACCCTATACTTCGCCTCCCAGCCCAATTCAGCCTTCGCCTTCGCCGGATTGCAATTTCTTTCTCAAAGAATTTCATCAAGACATTACAACCCAATCCCTTTTTACTGTACTTTTCAAATGTTCTAAAAATTTGTCAAACTTCTTCTCATCAAAGTCAGCCGGATCCGTCATTACAAACTGAAATTTATTTGAATTTATAAGTTTTTCTGTTTGATAATCATTCATTTCCCGTAACTGGGATAATATTTTCATTCGGGACTCATCATTCAATGTAATAATTGTAATTTTCTTAGAGCCCTTTGATGAGTAAGGAGATGATTGATTTTTAAAAAATTCCTGAAAATATACATAATCTACTTCGCCTAAAGAATGTCCGAAAAAAACAACCTCATCTGCTTTTTGTAAATCATATCGAATACCATGTGATTCATAATGTTTGCTAAATGGTTTTACCATAAACAGATAATCAGGAATCACTTTAGAATTATCTTTCGCACCTAAAATAATAGAATTATTTTTCAAGGATCCATGTACATGTTCAAATGAAAAATCATCTTTACACCCCAGCTGACTTGCAATTCGTCGAATATCGGTATAATTAAAATTATAAATTATATAATTTTTATTTTTTATGATTTCTTTTAGAACTTTTGCAGCACAACAATCATTTCTAACTGTTTTAATTTGATTTTCAAAGACTTCTTCAACATATTTATGTAAACATAAACATAATAATTGATATTCTTTTTTAGTGTTTTCTAAGTTAATCTCGTAAATGAAATCGTTCAATAAAAAGAAGAGTATGAGATTTTCTAAATCATACCAACAAGAAGGAAGGTATCTACACAGGAAGTCACTAAATGAGGTTACTTGTGGTTCATCAGCGTATATATCAAGTTCATACTTCGCATTATCCGAACTTATCTTATCAAAAGGCCAATATTTGCTATTGACAAAATCCTTATAACTTAGTTTAAATCCCAAATCAAGATCAAACCCGTTACCAATAATAAATACATTCATTTCCTTTCCTCATTAAAAGAAAAAACTTTCTGTAACTCTCCCACAAAAGACATTGAAGCCTTATACAACTTTTCTTGCAAATCCGCCAATCGCATCTCTTTTTCACGATAGATATTCATCGTATTTGCAATATATTGGTTGCCCTCATCACGCTTTTTTTCCGCGTCCTTTTTTTCTCTTGCGTACACTTCAGCTTCAGTAAATAACTCCTCAGCACTATTCTGTTGAGGAAAATTCATCATTTGATTGAGGTTCAAAATCAACTTATCATATGTACCTATTTGAGAAACCCAATTTCTAACCTCTTCTACTTTTCTTAAAATATTCAATTGCAAAGTCAAAAAATCATTCAGTCCACTAACGGTATCCCGCCAGCACACATCATACAACTGAGTAACTCCTGCCATCTTTGAAGATTCCAAATATTGAGCCTTAACATAATTCCATCCTATTTGTCTTTCGTACAAAGCAGACCTAAGCTTAAGAATATGCTCCTTCAACCCAAACATTTGCCCTTCGTCAAAGACTTCTATAGAATAACAAAGATCTGGAACATTAAATAAAGAGATTTGACTTTTCACTTCATTCATAATTTCGGAAACGATTCTATCGACCTCCTGCTTCTGCATCAGTTTGGTCTGCTGCAAAATAGCAAGTTCACTATTCTTATTACTTGCTAAAATCGCACCAAATCCAACCAATACAGCAAAAACTCCTGTTATATATGTAGCCCAAAATACAAACCATTCATTTTTACTAAAAACAGAGGCGATAAAACCATTCTCAATGGAAAGCAATTTGTTAATCATTATCGGTATTATCAAGATCACTACAATCAAGATACCCCCCAATATGTATATACGTTTTTTTTCTCCCATAACCACTTCACTCCTTATCCAACGCCTCAAACCTACTCTGCCTACTCTTATACTCCGGCACAATCTCCTTCATCTTCTTCAATAAGTTATAAGTCCTCACTTGCAGGCTCAATTCTTGGGAAGGAATCCATTTTTGTCAAGGCTTGCAAGAACACTTCTCATCCAATAATTATTACTAAAAGAGATGACATATTTCCGCGCATTATCTTTTATTGGCATCAATAAACCAGATTCTTTCAAGGAACGTATGATACGAGAACGTTCTGACGGAGACTTGTTTGGAAGGATAGAAATAAGATCACTTGACTGAATTATCTGTTCTTTACTGTTGATTGCCTGTCTCAATACAGCGGCATCCTCTTCAATTATATATTGTTTAGAAACAGCATCTGTAAGTGATGGCAAAAGAACATTATGTTTAAGGTACTCGTAATCACAAAGTTGATCAATTTTAATTATCTCACTTTTGAGACCTTCCAACATATATTGAGCCCACTGAATAAGTCCGTCATTATCTCCAGAATCTGCGGCAGCAAGATTGTCGTAATAAGCCTGCCTATCAGAGCAGAATACAGCAACTGGATTAATGATTCGATTATGATCCCGGAATACTTTTTTGAGTAACATAGCATAAGTAAAGAGCCGAACGACTCGTCCGTTACCATTTTCAAAAGGATGAATCCAAACAAATCGATGATGAGCCAACGCAATTTTTAAAAGATCATATTTGGGGGCATCTTCATTATTTATAAAATCCATCAATTCCGCCATACAATGATCAACTTCAATAAAAGATGGAGGAACATGTGTCGATCCACTAATATGTACATCATGAGAACGAAAAGCACCAGGATGTGAAGCCCCTTCATATTTTACACTAAGGCCATCTACTACTATTTGATGAAGTTCACGCACAAGCTGAGTTGATATTTGAATGTCCTCAATATTTTCTTCAAGATATCGCATCGCATTTTCAATGTTCCTAATCTCCCTTATCTGCTCGTCGGCTTTACTTAAAGGTGTTGCGATATTAAGTTTTTCAGTCTCCACATAATCAAGCACCGTAGTATTGTTGCCTTCAATTCGAGAAGAACCAATACTTTCAAGCATATGAAAAAGATACTTTAATTGCATGAATACTAAAGGATGCGTAGAACCGTGCTGTTGCTTATAACGCAATTGCTCCAGTTCCATAATCAAATCAGTTATTGGCATATCAAAACCAATAGCAGGCATTTTCAAGGCACATTCCTTTTCTCTCATATCATTTGCAAATTACTTATTCAACATTTGCACAAATATACAATAACATTTGCAGTAATCATCACATAAACATCAGAATATCAATCACTACAAAAAGAGAAATCATCATCAACATTTGCAAAAACAGTTGTTATTCATTTGCAATTTTTTCTTCCTTATCCAACACCTCAAACCGACTCTGCCTGCTCTTGTACTCCGGCACGATCTCTTTCATCTTCTTCAAAACTAGTATATCAGTGTAAAAATATCAACACCTACACATCTCCTCAATCCCATACTTCGCCTCCCAGCCCAATTCAGCCTTTACTGCGCAATCTGTAAATTGTTTGACACTATATCGGATTTTGATTCAAGAATTTTTCAATATACTCACGAGGAGT
Organism: Paludibacteraceae bacterium; assembly: GCA_045639525.1. Taxonomy (GTDB): domain Bacteria; phylum Bacteroidota; class Bacteroidia; order Bacteroidales; family Paludibacteraceae; genus UBA1181. Next base: position 68,859 of record JAZUDI010000012.1, read on the forward strand.
GCTGACAACCAAATTATCAGATGAGGAAATCACAGAAGATTTTCATATTCCGTATTTCTCCTCAATATAATCATCATAAAGTTTATTGTCATCCACATCTTCTGAAAGGATTCCTTTTAAATCCAAAAAAGAGGTTGCCTTATTCTTTTCCGTCTTGACCGCATCTTTAAATGTTCCTTTGAGAGAATTCAATAATTTAGTTGCGATGCTTATCTTTTCTTCATCAGAAAGTTTATACAAACTTTCCATATATAGATCAGTTATATTTAATGCTGTATTCATAATTACAAATATTTATAGTCAATGAGGTATCGCACAAATATATAAAATTTATTGCGTAATACAGAATGATTATCGCACTCCATCCTTACAAATTGAGAGAATCAATTATCCAACACCTCAAACCTACTCTGCCTGCTCTTGTACTCCGGCACGATCTCTTTCGAAAAATACACTCACTCAAGATAATGGTTTAATAACATCCGGTCAAACAAAGAGATCAAGGATGGGCAGCAAACCATTCAGCCACCTTCTCCGGATCCGCATTACCATTATCCTGTCGGACAGAAGGCAAATCACTTTTAGGAATATACTTAACTATTAATTTGTTCTCTAATGCTATCGCTTCATTAAACACTTTAATGTTGGAGTCTCGAAGATTCCATTTCTTCACAACTTCACGCAATGCATCCTTGAGCGAGTCCAGAAGTCCGAGAAGCCAATCCTCCCTATGTCCGTGGATAATGAGATATATTCTATAAGTCTCTGTAGAAGACTTCTCCAATCGAAGATTTTTAGGTAATCTCAAAAAAGCCTCCTCGCCATGAACCTTATTTTTCATTTCATAGAAAAGTTGCAAAGATTGAGCAAATTTCTGCTTTATATCGCTGATAAAAACAGAAAATTCATCCTTATTTATAGGATTGGGAGAAGATGCCTTCGCTTCTATATATGCCACATTGTCACTTATCAAAGCAACACATTCACAAGCCTTTTGCCCCTCAATGACTCGTACAAGTTCATCCTCCTCTATGCGAAAAACATCATCATCGCAAAAAGAAAACTTCATAAATGATTCGACAAACTCCATACTATAGGCTTATTTCATCGCGATATAGCGCAATTGACTCATCAATTATCGGATTCTTGGGCATCTCATCCTTGAGGTTAGACACAGTGTATTCTCCTTGGTCAAACGATATCACAGGAATATCCATATCATTGTTGTGCGCCATAATATAAAGACGCTTAATAACAAAATAAGAATGAGAGGAAATAAATATCTGCAAACCTGCTTGGGAAAGCATCAAAATCGTTTCAAGAAACCTCGTGATCATCGAAGGATGGAGATTCGCTTCTATCTCATCTATAATAATCGTAGATCGATTGTCTATGTATCGATTTCCTAAAAGAACATCAAGAATTGATATTTTTTTCACACCCTCGGACGTTGTGGATATCTCAAACAATCTTCTGTTACTGTCTCGAAAATACCAATCTTTTTTTGTTTCATCATATTCTAGTTTTCCACCTAAAATATCTTCTATCTTTTGACGAGCTTCAGAAAATGCTACATAGTTTCTTCCTTTAGATGTACGTTTCAACGATTTTGCCAAATCGGAATAAGGTTCTTCAAAGCCGAAACGAGCATCCTCTCTCAATTCTGTAACAATATCACGAATGGATATTATCTCTTTGGCAGGAATAAATACAGTATTCGAAGAGGTCGGTTCAAAGGTATTCTTTGAAACGGAGACCTTTTTTTCTGTAGATGATCCGAAAGCAAAAGAAAATTCCTCGCCGAACATCGTATCCATATAAAAAGACAACTGATTTTGCCCCTTCTTTACTATGTTACCCAACGACTCCGATTGGAAAGTCCAATATAGCTTTTCTGATAGAATTTCAGAATCTGTACGATTTTCTTGCGCTCTCTTATACATCTCCGTCGTTTTTAGCGACGCATATAATGCCTTGAGCAAGAAAGTCTTTCCTGATTGATTCGGCCCTATGATTAGATTAATCTTCCCCAAAGAGTTACACTCCAAGTGCGAAATAGGTCCGAAATTATGAAGATTTAATGACTTTATCATATTATATCTTATTCATTTTCAAAACATTACCCACATACATCCAATACTTGCAACAGTGGAACTACTGTTGCAGGAACGACATAATAGATAACTGTTTATCAATACAAAGATAACAATTCAGTAAACAATTTTACAACAAAAATCCACTATTCTGAATGTCGTTTCACTCCTTATCCAACACCTCAAACCTACTTTGCCTGCTCTTGTACTCTGGCACAATCTCCTTCATCTTTTTCACAATCTGCATATCATCATGGGTATTGCAGATCTCAAGCAATTCATCCTCGTTACGCTTAGCCGCCTCGTAAGGATACTCACGGACCTTCGCCTTCATGATCTTCGGATGGTGGGTAGGGATGGTTCCCTCCTTATCGTTCAAAACCTCCTCGTAGAGCTTCTCGCCATCACGCAGACCTGTGATTTTGATCTCCACATTCTTAGCACCAGAAAGCTGGATCATTCGTTTCGCCAAATCAACGATCTTCACTGGTTTACCCATATCAAAGACGAAGATCTCGCCACCCTTGCCCATGGTACCCGCCTCCAAAACAAGTTTGCAGGCCTCAGGGATCAACATAAAGTAGCGGATGATATCCGGGTGCGTTACCGTCAACGGGCCACCCTTTTTAATTTGCTCACGGAAGATCGGAATCACCGAACCATTCGAGCCCAAGACATTACCGAAACGAGTGGTGACGAATTGCGTCTCGCCAGCCACCTTCCCCTCGACGATCGCTTGGTTCAAGCTCTGGCAGTAGATCTCACAGATACGCTTCGAGCAACCCATCACATTAGTCGGATTGACCGCCTTGTCGGTGGAGATCATCACAAACTTCTTGGTGCCGTACTTCACGGCGAGATCCGCGATGACACGCGTGCCACGGATATTGTTACGCACCGCCTGGATCGGATTATCCTCCATCATCGGCACATGCTTATAGGCCGCAGCGTGGAAGACATACTCTGGACGATGCTGGGTAAAGATCATCTCCATGTGGTTCTGGTCGGTGATAGAGGAAACCACCGTCTCGAAATGGGTAGGATGCGCCTCCCCACTCTTCGCTTGATGCTCCGCCACCAAACGCTGGCACCAAAGACGCACATCGTGCATCGGCGTCTCCGCTTGGTCAACCAAGACCATCTCGGCAGGCATATAAGGCGCCACCTGACGCACCATCTCCGAACCGATGCTGCCAGCGGCGCCCGTAATCAAAATACGTTTACCCTTCAACATATTACCGATGGCATCCATATCCACCTTAATCTCGTCACGAGGAAGAAGGTCTTCAATCTCCACCTCATGTAATTGGTTCTGAGACAATTGCGTCTTACGGTCCCACTCATAGGCGTTGTCCATCATCAAGACCTTGATCCCCGCCTGCATCAACTCATCGACCATCGACTGATTGTCGCGGAAAAGTTTGGACTTCAACGGAGAGACCACCAAAGCCTTCACACCCTTCGCCTTGAGTTCTTCGGTAAACCCTTTACCATTGAGGATCACCTTGTGGCCCAAGAGATAAGACTTCTTCATATCCGCACCGTCACTGATGAAGAGACGAAGAAGGTATTTCTTCTCCTTCGCGTTCACGAACGCATTCGCTAAGCTGACACCACCCTCCTGTGTACCGTAGATCGCCACCGGAATCGCACCATCGGTGTGGAACTCCTCAAAGAGCAACTTCACCAAGATACGCACAATCCACATCATGAAAGTGGAGAGCAAGAAAAGTCCAATATATCCTACTGGTGTGAGAAACACCACATATTTCGCCGAAACCGGAACAAAACTGATGAAAAAGGTGATCAACGCTCCAAAGAAAGCCGCTGCCTTCAACCTTTTAAGATCCACAAAGGAGGAGTAACGGATGATACCCGAATAGGTATGGAAGAACCTGAAACAGGCGATAAAAGGGATAAACGCAATGACCAAACCATAGGTCGTCTGCCAGAAGGTACTGGCAAATCTATCGCCTCCCACCTCAAAATAGTGGACAACATAGCCCGAAAAGAGGACAATCGCACAATCCAAAAGGAGAATACACCAATAAGGAAGTGCTCCGCGAGAAAAGTACCAATTCGTTAATTTGTTAAAAGGATTCATTTTCTTCATTAACACAAGATTCTCATATAATTACACATCAAACACACGCTAAATTCACGTTTCAGCCATGTACAAAAGATAATCCGGGGGAAATAATCGTCAGGAAAAGAGACATTTACACACCATCATACACAATTCATACACACAGCTTCGCCAATGTCAGTAACATCTATTGACACATCAATTCGCCTAACTCAAACAAAGATAGAGCGATTGCAAATATAAATAAAAGATTTCGAATATTTAACGATGTTTGTTGAATTTTAAAACGATTTCATCACATCGCACAAAGACCGCAAACAAAAGGTCAACCATCCTACCGCACAGGGCATATGCGATCAGGGCGTACGCGATCAGGGCGTATGCAATACGCCAAAAAAACACCCTCCTCGTACCTGTTTAACGATACGAGGAGGATGGTCTTTCCGCAAAATCAATCAATACCATATTTCTGCAAAACATACGGACGATTCGCAGGCGAAGACTGAGCCAATTCAACAATTTTCTCTAAATCTTCATCTTCAATCAAACCTACATATATGGCCTCTTTCAAAACACGGTCATAAGAAATTTCCTTTATCAAATAACAGTCCACATACCTGAATTTACCCTGCAGGAATGCGTATCTCTCCGGATAAACACAATGTTGGTACGGGACGATAATTCTAATCATTGAGGTATTTATCTCAGTATTGATCAACAACGAACCGACGAGCAATTTATCACTGTCAACACCCAAAACCACGAAATATTTATGACGAGAAACATCCCCTTCGTTTTTAGGTGTCACACCATCTTGAGGGAACAATTCCATCCGGAACACGATTCCTCTCCGAATCGCCATATCCTTAAGAGAAGGAAAATCCATCAATACTCACGAAACAAAATCAGCAAACAAAATATTATTCTTTAAATAATCGAGTTCAGCCTCATTAGCACCACCTTCCCTCGCGATAGCTACGGTATCCATCGTCTTATCTTTGGACGAGTAAGCTCGTTGCCACTCAGCACTATGCGTCATATCCAAAATATCTTCGAAAGAAAGTTTTTCCACCTCCTCTAACGCCGCATCCAAACACTCCACATTAGAAGGTGAGAGATAATCCATATCAACCTTCTCTTTAGGAACAAACATCTCATCAGTGAAAGAAATGGCATCAGAAACCTTTTGAAGGCCATCTTCCGCATGAAAAGATAACACGTCGACATCCCCCCTGGACATCTTTAAAACATCGTAAATTTGAGACGGCACTGGGCCAAACTTCAAAGCGATTATGTGATCATTATAGATAGGACACAAAAATTTTGCCAAATGCTTTTGTTGAGCGAAAAATAGAGTTTTCACTATATAATAGACATTGCTTTTGACCTTTTGTGAACCATTTTGCAGAACGTATAACAAAACAGCCTTAATAACTTTCAGATTCTCATTCATAGGACCTTTTTTTATCATCACAAAATTAGCATAATTTTCAGTGAAAGCAACATTTCACAATGAAATTTTTCAATTATGCAAAACCACAATCACAAAACAAAACACCCTCCTCGTACCTGTTTAACGATACGAGGAGGGTGATAAAAATATCAATGCTTGGATAAAGTCACCTCTGAATATTCCTGAGAGTTGACTCATACCCTGTCCGTAAACACAGAAGGACAATAAAAAAAACGAAGTGATGTTTCCTGCCCAAATAGCATCCGACACCCCTACCTGTTGAAATTCTTATTATCGATACAAGCCTCCAGAAGTTTGGTACGCCCCTCGCTATTCAACGGCGTCACGATAAAATCCGCCACGGAGGCCGGGATTAGGCAACTATTCCCCTTCGAGAGGAAAATCTCCCGAAAAAGCGGTATACCACCACCAAAACCATTGGTAGACAACACCTTAATGGCACAATCGCCCTCCAAACACATATAGATGATGAAAGAGTCGTACTTAAACAACTTACGATGGAACTCACGATCCACCTCCAAAATCTTCACCGTGAAGAAGGGCGACTCGGAGATAGCGACCGGCTTGTTGATCTGCGGGCTATAATTGGTCTTATAATCATCCTCCACCGTGAAATCGATCGCGTCCTTCGCCAACTCCGTATGGAGTTCACGAGGCTTCCCATCCAATCCCAGACGACCATAATCGAATATGCGATAAGTGATATCGCTGCTCTGCTGCACCTCCGCGATCAACGAACCGCCACAAATCGCATGGACACGTCCGGCGGGAATATAAAAGACATCCCCCCTCTGGATCGGATACTCACGCAACACCTCACACAAGGAGTGGTCCTCCACCCGCTTGCCATACTCATATTTGGAGATTTGGGAATCAAAACCACAGTAGAGCTTCGCGCCAGGAGCGGCATCCATCACATACCACATCTCGGTCTTGCCGAAACAGCCATGACGTTCCCTGGCCAAATCATTGTTGGGATGCACCTGAATGGAGAGGTCACGCTCCGCATCGATGAACTTTACCAAGAGCGGGAAGGTCTCGCCATACATCGCCGTCACCTTCTTGCCCAAGAGCAACTCCTTGTAGGTGGAGATCAGTTCATCGAGGCGCTTCCCCTTGAGAGGGCCATTCGCCACGACAGACTCCCTACCCTTCACGGCACTCACCTCCCAACTCTCACCGATCTTATCGTTCTCGTCGGCAGGCATACCCTTGAAAGGCTTCAGGCGCTTACCGCCCCAAACCAACTCATGAAGGTCTTGCTCGAATAACAAAGGATAAAGTATCTCCATCTCAAAATTAGATTCGCTCCCCGTGATAGGTCATCGGTAAATTCAGCAAAGTAGCCATCACGATCTTAGCATCCATCCATAGCGAATAGTGATGGTAGTAGTAGAGATTGATCCGCACCTTATCAGGATAGATCACAGTGTCGTTATAAACGATCGGATCCTCCACGGAGGCCAACAACTCCTCCTCGTTGCGGTACTTCAAAGAGGCGGGACCCGTGATGCCAGGCAAGAGTTCCAGGATCTTGCGATCCTCGCCCTGCAGGAGATCCGCATAACCAGGGACATCGGGACGAGGCCCCACGAAACTCATATCACCCCGCAAAACATTCCAGAGTTGCGGAATCTCATCGAACTTATACTGACGGAGAAAAGCACCGAAAGGGGTGATCCGGCTCTCGCCCATCACCGTGACCGAGGGCCCCTCGGCATCAGGAACCATGGTGCGGAACTTATAGATATCGAAAAGCTCCCCATTCCTTCCCACACGCTTCTGAGAAAAAAAGATATCGCCACCGTCCGAAACCTTCAGAACAATCGCGACCAAGACACAGAAGGGCCAAACGAGCAGAATGCCCACCAAGGCCAATACACGGTCCAATATAAACTTGATATGCTTTACCATTATCTATCTTCTCAAAAAGGGGAAAGAGAGCAATCCCATCAGCGACCCAAATCCATAGCTACAATGCAGTATGAAAAATGAGAGGTGCAAATATAGACAATTTAGACGTTTTTGAAAAGATAATTTTAATGATTCAAGCGAAATAACGATAAAATATAGTCCAAGGGAGAGAAAAGCGAGCCAAACAAAGGGCGGGAAGATGATCCCCAAGAGCAGCGGAAGCGCCCAGGAGAGGAGAAAAAGCAAGGGAATGAAGTGGCGGAGAGAGAGCGAACGCAGCTCCCCAGTGTAAAAGACCGTCAAGAGGTTCCACTTGCCATTCATATAGTTGTTGCGAGCCAATTCGGCGAAGGTCTCCCGCGCGAAGTAGGTGCAGGAGGTATCCGGGACGAGGTATAATTTACCACCGCCGCGGAGGATACGTTTGTTGAGCTCAATGTCTTGGTTGCGGACCAACCGCTCATCGTACTTGCCGAAACGCTCAAAAACGGAGCGTGGGAAGCATCCAAAGGGAACGGTATCCACCTCACGCACCTCCTCCACACCCAAACGAAAGAGGGAGTCTCCCACACCCAACCGATTGCTCAAGACCTCACGGATCGCCAAAGATTTGGGTGTTTTGCGGAGGACATCGGTCTGGACAGGGCAACCCACATTCTCGGCATGCAACTCCTCCAATCGACGCACCAAGGTGGAGAAATAGTTGGGCGCGTAGGTGGCATGTACGTCTAAACGGATGATCACCTCACCCTGCGCCTTTTTCAACGCGAGGTTCATGGCGACGGGGACGATGCGTCGGGGGTTATCGAGGAGATGGATAAAGGGGTAAACGCTGGCGTAGGATTCTAAGTATTCCCGGGTGCGGTCAGTGCTTCCGCCATCCACGAAAAAGAGTTCCATCTCCGACCGGGGGAAATCCTGCTGGAGGATGCCCTCCTTTAGGCAGTGGTCTATGTATTTCTCCTCGTTATAGACGGGGCATATCACGGAGAGCTTGATCATAGCGCACCCTCCACTTCCGCTGATTTGACCACCCGGCAAGGGACACCCACCACCGTCTCGCCATCCCCGACCGATCGGTTGACCAGCGTCATGGCACCCACCACGGCCCCCTCTCCGATCACAAGATCCTCCTTGGCCAGCAAAGAGGCGCGCATGCCAATGTAGGCGCCGCGCCGAATGGTCAGGCGATGGTGCGCCTGCCGCTTGCCGTGACAGGCGAAAAAGACACCGTAGGAGATGGAGACACCCTCCTCGATCGTGATCAGGTCGTAACACTTGTCATCCAAGTAACAACGCATGCCGATAAAGACATTCTTGCCGATTTTGTAGCCACATAGGCGGTAGAGCAGGATGCGTACCGAGTTCCACGGCAAATAGGGAATGAAGGCGGCGGAAAACCATTTCCGGATAGGGATGGTGAATACCCGCCAAAGAGAGTATTTCCAGTAGTAGGGAATATCCTCCTCCGCCACACCCGCATGGGTCAATCTATATATGGACGCTAATAACATACGCTCAATAACATTTCAAATCATTACCGTAGAGACGTGCGTAAAAATCTGAGATGGAACCCCAACGGAATGCATCGAAATCGACGCTATGGTTGGAATAGTTCTCCCGATGGCTCAGCAGTTCTCTCATCGCGGCGGTCAGATCCGTTACGGATGTGGGGTCAACGCCCCTACCGACCATTGGCTCAAATAGGCCATCCACCCCCTGCCCCTTCGTGTAAAGAATCGCTAAATTCTGCGAAAGCGCCTCAACGAAGACGAGTCCGAAGGTCTCATAGAGAGAGGGCATGGCAAAGATAGAATGTTCTCGGTAGATATCACAAAGTTGCTCCCTGTTTTTTACGACGCCGAGGTAGGTCACCCATGCCTTCTCCGACTCGATCAAAGATAGAATGCGAGGGGTGGAACGATCCATACCGCCCACCAACGTCAGCGTCACATCCTCAAATCCGGCCTCTTGCCGAAGATCGGCTACGGCACGAATCAAGCGAGTGACGTTCTTCATCTCTGAGAGTTCCCCCACAAAAAGGATCTTGTGGTTGTGCGTCGCCTCCCGCCTCACATGGTCGCACCAGAAATCCTCCACACCATTGGCCCGCGTGATGAACTTTTCCTGAATGCGAGAAAGAATGGGCCGTATCACCCAACTCTTGGTAAAACGCTCCCGCATCGACGGGGAGACAAAGAGGATCCGCTTCGCATGCAGGAGGATGCGCCATCCCGTGAACCAAAGATGGGGCGTCATCCGAAGGAAGAAATTGACATCGGTGTTGCGGACGGTGACATAGTAGGGAATGTGGCGCTCCCGATAGGCCAGATAGGCCACACCTCCATCCGAAAAGAGGGTGGTCGCATGGATAAGGTCGCAGTCGGAGAGATCCACCTGGGCCGCCATGGAGCGGTAAATGGTGCGCCGCTTCAAGAAATAGAGGAGGCGATGGTAGGGCTTCACGATCCGATCAACGACCAGCGGCGTATCCGAGAGCAGCCGCTCCGAAGCCGCGACGCCCGCTCGGATCGGCGCATAGACCACCTGCCGCAAACCACCCGCCGCCAAGTGGCGGTAGAGATTCGCGTGGACCCACGATCCGAATAGATCATTGCATATATGAAGCACCTTCATCTCAAATCATTTTTGCGGTAAAAAAACGAAGTATGGCGGCGGCCCGATCCGCTATCCGCAATGGTTGGGCACGACGCAGACTCTCCTCCCCCATTCGTCGACGGGTCGCCTCATCATCACGCAGACGGACAATCGCCTGCGCTAAAGCCTCCACATCCATCGGATCCACCCGTATGGCGTTGCGCTCGTCCAACAGACCATCGTTGAAATCCCTGTCGGAGGAGATGACGGGAAGACCACAGGCCATCGCCTCCACGATCGCATTGCAACATCCCTCCTTCAGGGTGGGCAGGACAAAGAGATCCGAGGCGTTCAGATAGAGCGGCAACTGGTCGTGCGCGACCGGACCACAATGGAGGATATTTTCGCAGGAGGGCTTACAATCCCCCTCTTCCCCCACAAAAATGGAGGAGACTTGTTTCCCCGTTATCATTCCAATCGCCTCCGAAAGGCGATGAGCGCCCTTCCGTTCAATAAATGAGCCCACGAAAATCACGACAAAGGCCTCCTTTTCGATCCGCAGCCGCTCACGGGCCGCAGCCTGTTCCATGGGATGAAAGATAGATAAATCCACGCCGTTGGGGAAGACCTCACAACGATCCGCCGTGGTATAGTGCAGCGCCACGCTCTCTCTCTTATTCTTTTCGGAAACCGCAACCACGCCCCGCACATCATCCAAGAAGGATCGGTTATCGACCGAAGGAGGAAACATCTGGGCGATGCTGCTCTCTCCCGTCGCCACAAAGAGGGGAATGGCACGCTCCTTGGCGTAACGGTACCCCATCCAACCAGACACCCAGAAGTGGCCGTAGATGAGATCGGGCCGCTGGGGCAGGCTACGAAGCACCCGCTCGACTGCGCGGCGACGAATCAGCCGGGAGATCGACTTTCCGCCTATCTTCCAACTCGAAAAGGAGAGGATATTGGGGCGGTAAACGGTCACGGAGGCACCACCCGCCACCTCCTCATGCGTCACCTTCGGACAGATGCGCCGTTGGCTGACCACACTGTTGGGCGCGATCACCACACAAGATACGCTTTGACGGGCGAACTCGTCCACCAACTGCTTCACGAAGGCGTAAGCGTTGTCCTGCTTATAGGGGTATCCCGGGGTTACGATGGCTATATTCATACGACTCAATTTTGCGTCACGACTTGCTCCTCTTCACGCGAAGGCGCTCTATTCAAGGCACCTATCGGGTGGATAATACCCAAGCAGTACCCCAACATACAGGTGGAGTAGATATCCATATCGCCATAGGTTCGGGAGAAGAAGGTCTTCAGAAAAGAGATCATGATCAGAAGGCCGAAGGTGAAATGGGTATAGTGGTTCCGATCCATCAGGTGCCAAGAGCGGAAGAAGGCGTACCAGAAGTAGAGATACAAAGATAATCCCAGGATACCCTGGTTGACCGCCAACTCCAACCAATCGTTGTGCGCATAATTGTTGTAGACACTCAAGGTGTAGTTCGCGCCCGATCCGAAGAAGAACTGGAAGGCGTTGGTATCGTAGATGTAATAGTAGAAAAAGCGGTAGAACAGGATATCCCTTCCGCTGGTATTTCCCTCCACAGTGGATTGGAATCGCTTATGGAAGAAATCGTTGGTCTCCATAAGATGCAGCACCCAATAGGACAAGAACAAAAGAGCGAAGGTGGAGAGCAAGATAACCAACACCTTCTTATAGCCTCTGGAGGTGTTCAACAACTCATAGGAATACCAGACCGTACAGAGGATACCCACGAAAATGGCGCCTCGCTTCATACCCATGAAGATAAAGGTCATCACAAAGACAATGCCTATGTACTGGAGCCAAGTCCGCTGGTGGTAAACGGTCAGAACCGTAAAGAGCGAGAGGAAGGCGTAACACTCGTAGTTGACCACATCCACCGCCGCGCCATCCCGCATCTGCATCGCGGACCTCACCTCCTCAAAGTGCCAATAGGAGACAACCACCATCACAAAGAAGATGGGGGCGATCTTGGTGAGCAGAGAGTGGTTTAAAATCCCCTTGCGGGAGAAATAGTAGAAGGTGTAAATCGGCAACAACGAGTTGTAGATGGCCTTCAAATAGTTGTAAGGTTTACTCTGTGCCACACCCAATGTGGCACGTGGCCCCTCGATGATATAGACAATGCCATACAGGGTGAACATGATGAGCAGAAGATTCAGAGCGGTCAGGAACCGCACGCGACTTCCCCCCTCCAGGTTCACCTTCACCGCATAAAAAAGAGAGATTGCTGTCAGAATCAATATGATCACCAGAGAGAGGGAATTTCCCGCCGTCCAGAAGACGCCCTGCAATTCATACAAGAACCACAGCAGAAGGTATAAATAGAGTATGTATCTTTCCTTTAAAATCATACAAATGCACAAGCGTCAAAAGATCGGCTACAACCTTCCATCCACCACCTCCCTTGGGAGGAAGCCCTTCACATCGTAGACGACACCCTTCTGGGGCTGCGAGAGGAAGGAGCGCACATCCAAATCCTTGAACTGGTTATGGGCGACGGCCAAGATCACGGCGTCGAACTCACCCTTCATCGCCGAAAGCGGACGGGTGGAGAGCGTGATGCCATACTCATCCTTTACCTTTTGGTCATCCGGCATCGGGTCGTAGATCTCAATGTTGGACGTATATTCGTTCAGGGTATGGTAGATATCCGCCACCTTGGTATTGCGGATGTCGGGGCAATTCTCCTTGAAGGTGAATCCCAAGATCAGGATCTTCGCGTTCTTCACCACCAACCCCTTCTTATTCATGCATTTGATCGTCTGCTCAGCGACATAGGCACCCATGGCGTCATTCAAACGACGCGCGGAGATCATCACACGCGGGAAAACACCATATACCTCCGCCTTTTGGATCAGATAGTAGGGATCGACCGAGATGCAGTGTCCACCCACCAAACCGGGACGCATCTTGATGAAGTTCCACTTGGTGGAGGCCGCCTCGATCACATCGTTGGTGTCAATATCCATCGCGTTGAAGATCTTGGCCAACTCATTCATGAAGGCGATGTTCACGTCACGCTGGGCATTCTCGATGATCTTGCTGGCCTCGGCCACACGAATGGAAGAGGCCTTGTGCGTGCCATTGACCAAGACCGCATTATAGACACGATCCACGATCTCCGCCACCGCCGGCGTAGAGCCAGACGTCACCTTGATGATCTTCTCCACCGTATGCTCCTTATCACCCGGATTGATGCGCTCCGGCGAGTAGCCCGCGAAGAAATCGACATTGAAATTCAAACCGGAAACCCGTTCGATCACAGGGATGCACTCATCCTCCGTGACGCCTGGATAGACCGTCGATTCATAGACGACGATATCCCCCTTCGAGATCACCCTACCCACCATTTCGCTGGCGCCATAGAGCGGCGTCAGATCAGGGACATTGTCGTTGTCGACAGGGGTCGGAACCGCCACGACATAGAAGTTACACCCCTTGATCTGCTCCGGATCGGAGGTGCACTCGAAGCCACGCTCCAAGGCCGATTGCAACAGGTCGTCGCTGACCTCCAAGGTGGTGTCGTGTCCGCGCATCAAAGATTCGACACGGGCACTATTCTTATCGAAACCGATTGTCTTATATTTCGTGGAAAAGAGTCGTGCGAGAGGAAGGCCCACATAGCCCAACCCCACGACACAAATCCGTATGTCCTCCATTGGAAAATCCATCATACTAGAGTATATTCTAATCAATTATTGGTCAATCAATCCGACTCCTTCCCGTGCGTATGGCCATAACCATAACCCGATCCGTAGCCGTAGCCATAACCGTAGCCGTACTTATCGCCATACGGACTCTGGTTCGACTGGCGCACCGCATTGATGACGATGCCGACATCCGGCAATCGCTTCTCCTGCGCCAAAGCGTTGATATACTTGAAGCAGCGTTTATTCAGATACCTTGAACGGCAGACAAAGACCGTCATATCCGCAACGCGCGAGAGAATGAGCGTATCGGTCACAACAGAGACGGGAGCCGTGTCGATGATGATATAGTCGTAGCGTCGCCTCAACTCAGCAAAGAGATCCTCCAACCGTGTTCGGGAGAGGAGTTCGGCCGGATTCGGAGGCACCGCGCCACCGGAGATGATATCCAAATTGGCCTTGTCGGAATGTTCTATGATGTCGTCCACCCCTACCGACTCATTGGAGAGGTAGTTGGACAATCCATATTTCGCCTTCTGTTGGAAGTAGCGTTTGATCTGCGGATTGCGGATATCGGCACCCACCAGCACGATCCGTTTCGACAACGAGGCGAAGGAGAAGGCTGCGTTACTTGCCACAAAGGTCTTTCCCTCGTTCGGAACAAAGGAGGTGACCAAAATCACCTTGCTATCCTTATCCTTCTGCAAGAACTGCAAATTGGTGCGGAGCAGACGGAAAGGCTCCTCCCTGACACGTTGCCATTGGGCCTCATCCAAATCCTCCTCCTTGAAAGGCAACTCCGCCAAAAGCGGCAGCGAAGTCAGCCCCTCTTGTTCCATCTCGTACGCATCGGTCAGGTTGAAAGAGAATACCCGACGGAGGTAGATGTATAATGCTGGGATAACCATACCGAAGAGCAACGCGAAGAAGAAGACCAATGTCCGCTTAGGTGCGATCGGCTTATCCTCCGCCAAACTCTCATCCACCACTTTGGCGCAATTCAAGGTGGCCGCCATGGTCAAGGCATTCTCCTCCCGCTTTTGCAGCAGCAATAGGAAGAGTTGTTGCTGAATCTGACGCTGACGCTCGATCTCCACGAAGAGGCGCTCCTGGGTAGGCACATTGCTGATCTGTCCGCGGAACTTTTGGGCCTGACGGTTCAGATCGGCCAAGGAGATGTTGAGCCCCTTCTCCGCATTAGCCACCAACAGCTTGATGTTCTCGAAGAGTCCGTTGATCTGCATCGTCTGCTGCGCCACCACCGGGTTGTTCTCCGATGTGGTCTGCATCAGCTTCACACGGGCGAGCAGCAGGTTGTTGTACTGGTTGATCTGATTGGTCAAGCCGACATCAGAGATGCCGATGTTGGAAGGGATGACATTGCCCTGGTTGGCCTCATCCATCAAGTAGCTCTTCAAGGAGAGCACGAGGTTCAATTGGGTTTCGCACTCCACCCGCTTCTGCTCATATTCGGTTCCCTTCTGCAGGTAGAGTTGGGCATTGGAGGACAACTCCGTCAACCCTTCGCGTTTCTTGTACTTCTCCAAATTCTTCTCCGTCTCGCCCAACTCCTCGGTCAAGACCTTGATACGGTTGTCGATGAAGAGCGCCGTCTTGGTCGCCACCTCATTCTTCTCCTCCACCGCCTGACGGTTATAGATGTCGATCAAACCATTCAAGAAGATTACACCCCGCTCCTTGTTGGTCGTGTGCAGGAGAAGCTCCACGATAGAGGAGTTCTTGCTCACCTGAGAGAGCGACAAGAGCTTGATGTAACGCTTCGCCTTCACAATCAGCGGCTGTACCGTCACCAGGATTGTACCAAACTCGTCGCCGCTGTTCCACTCCCGCGCCAAGGCGAAATCAAGCGGTCCGGCGGGCGTATTCACCTCCACCGGGAACCCCGCGAAGAGGGTATCCAAACAGAGCAATCCATCACGCTCCATCTTCACACGGACGGAACCGTCGTCGCGGCGCTTCATCTCAATCTCCAAACCATTCGCCAGGAGAGCGGGTTGGAAGAGGCTATCCACCATCACGATGGGGGAAACGCTGGAGATATCACGTCGTTTCAAGAATGACTTTCCGTAATAATCGACATAGAGCCCATTCTCGAGAATCACATTCTTCACCAAGGACTTGGACTTTAAAAGCTCCACCTCATTCTCGGTGTTGGCTTTGTAGAGCATATCAATGTCATCAAAGACGGAGATCTCCGAAAAGAAACCGCCTCCCCTCTTTTCGTCACGGATCATGATCTTAGAGGAGACTCGGTAGGTAGGCATCGTGAAGTGCAGGTAGGCCAAGGCCGCCAGGAAGCAGAGCGCCAACGAGATGGCGAAGAGCTTCCAATGCGCGAGGAAGATATAGGCCAAGTCTTTCAGGTCCACACTCTCCTCTTCCACTTCGTTATTATAATTATTTTGCTTAGCGTTTGCCATATCACTTCTTTTTGATGGTAAGGGTGGCGATCAGGCTGGCCACGGAGACCACGACGGAGGTTCCCGTCAGGATCTGTCCCGTCAGCGCACTGTATCGGCTGTTGCGCATCTTGGTGCGGTTGGGCTCCACATAGAGCACATCGTTCTGTTGAAGATAAAAATAGGGGGAATTGATCAGGTTCCTATCCGTCAGGTCCAGTACATATACGCCACGTTCGCCCGATTCAGATTCCCGCATCAATTTCACATTCTTTCGCTTTCCATAGATGGTCAGATCTCCCGCCAATGCCAAGGCCTCCAAGACATTCACCTTCTCATTCGTGATGGTGTAGGTATTGGGGCGGGCCACCTCTCCGATCACGGAGATCTTGTAATTCACCATCCGCACATTGACCAGCGGCTCATCCTTGAGGTACATCGTCAGACGGCCTCTCAAATAGGACTCCACCTCCTTCTTGGTCATTCCGGCCACCTTGATGCGGCCCAATACAGGGAAATCGATGCTACCGTCGTTATCCACCAAATATTTTTGCATCGCGTTCTCACCGATGTTGTTGGAGTAACCGTTCGGGGAGCTGGCGGGATACATCAGATTGAAAGGCAACGAGGCCTCTTTGTCGAAAGTGTTCACCGTGATGGTCAAAAGGTCCTTGGGCTTGATACGGGCATCATACAGGGAATCCACAGCCGCGCGTACAGCCCCCTCCTGCTCTTGCAGATAGGCGATCTCTTTGTGTGATTGGCAGGACGAGAGCAATGCCACGAGCGACAATACCATCAACGACATCCATCTCACCCACTTTGTTTCGAATATATGCTTTTGTTTCATCTGATCCGCTTTTACTTCTCTTCGGGGAACGGACAGGATCCGAACGCCCAATTCATTGCGAATATACAATTTTTCCGCATCAATAGGATATATTTAACGCAAAAAAACCGAATGGGAACCCATTCGGTTTATCATATCGCGCTTTTTCTTTTTACTTTTTCTTCGACTTATAGACCAAATATCCGACGAAGCAGACAAATAGCAGAATACCTCCAGCCGCCAAATAGGGCTTGTATTGCGCAATGGCTTCAGCCAATTGATCCTTGGGCACTACCCCATGGAGAACGTAGCCGATGGTCGCCAGAATGGAGTTCCACACCAAGGCGCCCAAGAAGGTGAAGAGGACGAATACATGTAGTTTCATCTTCGACAAACCGGCCGGAATCGAGATCAATTGACGTACCGCAGGCACCAATCTTCCCACCAAGGTGGAAGAGACTCCATGCTCGCGGAAATAGGCTTCCGCTTTCTCCATCTTCTCTTTGGAGAGTAGGCACAAATGGCCAAACTTCGTCTCAACGAACCAATAGACGAACGAGCGTCCCAAGGTATAGGAGATCACATAGTTGATCAACGCACCGATGATCGCGCCCACTGACGCCGCGCCAACCACACCAAAAACATTCAACTCTCCCGCAGCCGCCTTGTATGCCGCAGGCGGCACCACTATTTCAGATGGAAAGGGAATAAACGAGCTCTCGATAGCCATCAAGAGCGCCACGGTCCAATAATTCAAATTATCGAGACACCACTGAAGAAAATCAGCCATAGAATACAAAAAAAAGACCAAACGCACTATAGGCATGCGTTTGGTCTTTGGTTATTGATGATTACTTGTTCAATCTTGCTTGAATTGCCTTGGTAGCCTCCTCGTAACCTGGCTTGCCGAGCAATGCGAACATATTCTTCTTGTAAGCCTCAACACCTGGTTGGTTGAATGGATTCACACCAAGCAAGTATCCGCTGATACCACAAGCCTTCTCGAAGAAGTAGAACAATTGACCGATGTAGTACTCGTTCAAAGATGGAAGATCGATGTGCAAGTTAGGAACTTGACCATCCACGTGAGCCAAAACAACGCCCAACTCAGCCATCTTGTTCACCTCGTCAACACGCTTGCCAGCCAAGAAGTTCAAACCGTCCAAGTTCTCCTTGTCCTCAGGGACAATCACCTTCTTGCTTGCTCTCTTGATAGAGATAACGGTCTCGAAGATGGTACGCTCACCTTCTTGGATCCATTGGCCCATAGAGTGAAGGTCGGTAGAGAAGTCAACCGCTGCAGGGAAGATACCCTTCAAATCCTTACCCTCAGACTCTCCGTACAATTGCTTCCACCACTCACCGATGTAGTGCAATTTAGGGTGATAGTTCACCAAGATCTCGATCTTCTTACCTTTTTGGTACAACTCGTTACGAACAGCTGCGTATTGAGCGGCTGGGTTCTTTGAGAAAGGAACGTCGATGTTGCACATCTCTTGCATCTTCTTCGCACCAGCGACCAATTGCTTGATATCGAAACCAGCGACAGCGATAGGCAACAAACCTACTGGAGTCAACACGGAGAAACGGCCACCTACATTATCAGGAATTACGTAAGTCTCATAACCCTCTTGAGTAGCCAACTTGCGCAATGCGCCCTTAGCGGCGTCAGTAACGGCAACAATACGGTTTTTAGCCTCAGCCTTACCAACTTGCTCCTCCAATTGAGTCTTCAAGATACGGAATGCCAAAGCAGTCTCAGTAGTTGTTCCTGACTTGGAGATATTGATGATACCGAATTGCTTTCTCTTCAAGAATGAAGACAACTCTGCCAAGTAGTCCTCGCTGATGTTGTTACCAGCGTAAACGATAGCAGGGTTTACCTTGCTCTTAGAATAGGATGCGAAAGAGTTGGACAAAGCCTCGATGACAGCGCGTGCGCCCAAATATGAACCACCGATACCAGCTACTACGACAACGTCGCAAGACTTTCTCAATCTTTCAGCGGTAGCGTTGATCTTGTTCATGAAATCATCGTCGATAGATGATGGCAATGTCAACCAACCCAAGAAATCGTTACCCTTGCCCTTACCGAAGTGCAACATCTCTTGACACTCTTTTACCTTAGCTTCATAAGCTGTGATGCATGGCTTAGAGATATACAATCCCTCACAAGCGAATGCGTTTTCAATGTTCAACTTAATGTTTTCCATTCTAATATTTTTAAATAATTGATATACGTAAAACGATCTTATCGTAATAAACTTGTCAACACCTTAATCTCGATGGCGGGAGAAATCTTACCGTAAAGGATATTGTAGACAGAATCCATGATCGGCATATTCACCTGATACTTCTTGTTGATCTCATGAATACACTTGGTTCCGTAATATCCCTCCGCAATCATCTCCATCTCCACCTGCGCGGTCTTCACCGAATATCCCTTTCCGATCATCGTTCCGAAGGTCCTGTTTCGGCTGAACTTGGAGTAACTGGTCACCAACAGGTCGCCCAGATAGGCGGACTCGGAGATGTTTCGTTGCTTCTCATTCACAATATTCAGGAATCGGTGCATCTCTTGGATAGCGTTGGAGATCAAGACCGCCTGGAAATTGTCGCCATATTTCAATCCGTGGCAGATACCCGCCGCGATGGCATAGACATTCTTCAAGACGGAAGCGTACTCCAGACCGATCACATCATCCACCGTGGAGGTCTTTACATAGTTGCAGAGCAACATGTTGGCCAACATCTTCGCGTTGTCGCGCGAGACACCGCCGATGGTGAGGTACGACAAACGGTCCATGGCCACCTCCTCCGCATGCGAAGGACCGGAAATCACCAAGAGATTCTCCAATGGCACATTGTAAATCTGGTTGAAATATTCAGACACCGTCAAATTCTCATCCGGCACGATACCCTTGATGGCGGATACGACGATCTTGCTCTTCAAAGAGGCACGTAGCTTCTTCAGATGTAATTTCAAGAAGGGCGAAGGCGTCGCGAAGATCAGAATATCCGAACGCCTCACCACCTCGTTGATGTTGCTGGAGAAATCAATCCTATCGACATCAAACTGAGCCATGGAAAGATATGAGGGATTGTGTCCCATCTCCTTGAAATCGTCGATCTGATCCTGCCTACGCATGTACCAGTTGATCCGACGATCCCTATTCGCCATACAGATTTTAGCGATAGCGGTTGCCCAACTACCACCGCCCATAATAGCGACTTTTGGTTCTTTAGCCTCCATATATTAGATTTTGCTGACCCACTCCGCAACCTCTTCACGGGTAGGATTAACCAAATCAAGTTTATATTTCTTGTTCAATCCACAAATATCCTGGTGCAACTTGTTCGGATTACAATCCTTCAAGCTCTCGACGGTCAAGAAGCCAGCCTTTTGGATCACTTCAACCCAAGCCTCAGGAATTCCGAGCGCCACATATTTGGATTTAGCGTCCTTAGCCTGAGAAACCTCCGGCTTCATTTGAGGGAACAACATCACCTCTCCAATCATGAACTTACCAGTCATCAACATCACCAAACGGTCGATACCGATACCGATACCGAATGTTGGAGGCATACCATATTGAAGCGCACGGAGGAAGTCGTGGTCGATGATCATCGCCTCGTCATCTCCCTTGTCGGCGAGCTTCATCTGATCGATGAAGCGTTGCTCCTGATCGATTGGGTCGTTAAGCTCCGAATAGGCGTTCGCAAGCTCCTTACCGTTGACCATCAACTCGAAACGCTCGGTCAAGCCTGGCTTAGAGCGGTGCATCTTGGTAAGCGGAGACATCTCCACTGGATAGTCGCAAATGAAGGTTGGTTGGATAAAGTCACCCTCACAGGTCTCGCCGAAGATCTCGTCGATCAACTTACCCTTACCCATGGTCTCATCCACCTCGATACCGAGTTTCTTGGCCGTCTCGCGGATCTCCTCCTCGCTCATTGGATATAGGTCGTAGCCGGTCTTCTCCTTGATCGCGTCAAGGATAGGAAGGCGGCGGAACGGAGCCTTGAAAGAGATGATCTTTCCGTCGATCTCCACCTCAGGCTTGCCATTGGCGGCGATACAGATCTGCTCCAACATCTTCTCGGTGAAGTCCATACCCCAATTCAAATCCTTGTAAGAGACGTAGAGCTCCATACAGGTGAACTCTGGGTTGTGGGTCTTATCCATACCCTCGTTACGGAAGTTCTTACCCATCTCGTAAACACCCTCGAAACCACCTACGATCAGACGCTTCAAGTAGAGCTCTGTCGCGATACGCATATACATATCTTGGTTAAGGGCATTGAAGTGGGTAATGAATGGGCGAGCCGACGCACCACCCGCGATACTTTGAAGAATAGGTGTATCCACCTCGGTATAACCTGCGTTATCCAATATATTGCGAAGCGTACGTACAATGGTAGCACGCTTTAGGAATGTCTCCTTCACACCCTCGTTCACCACCAAGTCCACATAACGTTGACGGTAACGGAGCTCTGGATCATCGAATGAGTCGTATGCCACACCATCCTTGTACTTAACGATCGGCAATGGACGCAAAGACTTACTCAAAACGGTGATTTCAGCCGCATGGACAGAGATCTCTCCCATTTGGGTGCGGAATACATAACCCTTGATTCCCACAAAGTCACCGATGTCAAGCAATTTCTTGAATACGACATTGTACATATCTTTGTTCTCGTCTGGACACAAGTCATCGCGGGAAATGTAAACCTGTACACGTCCCTTGCTATCTTGCAACTCCATGAAAGAGGCTTTACCCATGATACGGCGGCTCATGATACGGCCGGCGATAGAGACCTCTTTACGAGGTGCGTCGTCAGAGAACTCGCTCTTTATATTTGTGGAATAATCCGTTACTACATACTCTGCGGCAGGATAAGGGTCAATTCCCATTGCGCGCAACTCCTTAAGGCTTTCTCGCCTAAGAATCTCCTGTTCACTCAAATCCAATAAGCTCATCAGTCTATTTTCTTATAATTATCCAATGTGGCAAAGGTACAAAAAAAGGTGATAGAAAACACGTTTTATAAATTAAGAAATGTAAAATAATAGTCAAGGAGTTACATTTTGAAGTCAATAAAGGGAGGTAGGAAACGACTCGACACGCAAAGCGCGCAAAAAAAAGCGATCCGCAGACCAAACTGCGGATCGCTATATGCTTCGGAGGGTATCCCCTCCCCATCCTAATCTGTAAACGATTACCAGTAAACAACCGGACAAGGGTACTTCTCCTTCACGCGGATCACATAGATCAAGTTCAACTCATGCGACCACGAACCATTCTTCTTCTTGCGGGAGGTGAAGATATCATAGACATAGTTGGCTTGGAAACTGCCGAATTGGACACCGGCTGTCACAGAAGGGGTATGGATGCCACCCAAATCGGTGCGGTATGAGGCTCCGATCAACATCGGGCTAATCAAAGCGCAGACGCTCACATAGAGGCTCTTGAATACATCCTGCTTCTGGAAATTGACCGTGGCGAACAAATAGTTGCTGGACAAGTCATCACGGCTGAACAAACCATTCTTGTACTGCAAGTCATGGAAGTAGGTGGCGTGGAAGACGAGTTTGCGCTGCAACTGGTTGTCCGGCTTGTCCAAGAATCCGTTCTTAGGCTCTCCAATGTGGTAAACGGAGGCACCCACCGTCAACTTGTTCTCGATGATGTAGGAGGCACCCGCCGAGAAGTCGGGGAAGACGCGGGAGTCATGCTCCAAGTTCTCCAGTGTCTCATTGGTAACCTCTCTATAATAGGGGTTGTATTGGTCTTCAAACACCAAATTGCCACCCATGAAGTTGGCATAGACAGAGGCTTGGACACCCAAACGGACGAATTGCCCCTCTGTGGTACGAATGGTGTGGGAGTAGATCAAATCGAAATCGTTGACCTGGTATGTACCGGCCGCCATGTTATCGTAAGCGTAGGCGAAACCGATGGAGCACATCTGCTTGTAAAAGTTTTGGTCGTATGAGAAACGGACCGTATGATATTTATTTCCCAAAGCGGGCCATTGCTGACGGTAGTTCAAACCGAAACGAATCGCATTCGCGCCACCCACCAAGGAGGGGTTTAGACTAAATGGCACATTGTTGTGGTTGGAGAAGGAGTAATCCTGCGCCCAAACGCTTGTAAACGAACAGATTGCCAATAGTATGCCAACACAAAATTTCTTCATTATCTTATCTTCTATTTAAGAATTGATACATAACCTCGTTTTTTACCGCTTTTGTCTATGCCTTTATAGTTGCTCGAAAAGTCAACCGTCCAACCATAGACCTCAATAGGGCAAGGATGTCCATTCAAATCATTTCCATCCCACTCGGCATCTATATCATTGCCTTCAAAGACAACCTGACCTAAACGGTTGTAGATGACGAAATGGAACTTTTCCATGTATTCCCCTCCCAAGAAACGGAACACATCGTTAAGTCCATCACCATTAGGCGTAAACATATTTGGAGCCCAGAAATCTTTCCAGACGTACACATAGGAGGAGTGGTGGTACATACATCCATCCTCGGTGCGGGCACGCATGAAAACGCGGAAGGAGTCCTCTGTCATCACATCCACATCCTTGTATCTGTGGATGACATCCTCACCGACAAGGTCGTCGGATCCATCACCCGGATCCCATGTCCATTCGGTATTTTTAGGGAAAAATCCACGGAAATGAACCGTAGGATCCTCCTTCTCGATAACGGCAGGAAGTATCTGGAAGGTCATATCGTTGTGATCTTTGGGTTTGATCCACATCGAGTCCTTACTCTGACAACCATTATCATCCGAGCCAACTACATACACCATCGTTGGTTCCTCTATCAAAGCGTCGAGCTCGTAAGATGATGTACCTGAGATAGTTACATTATAAGGTTCACTATTCCAAACATAATAAGATGCGCCCTCCGCCACCATTTCGACTTCGGTAGGAGCACCAGGACAGCCCTTCTTACGAACTTCCCTCAAAGATACATTTAAATCTGGATAAACCTCTACTTTAATTGTTTTTTTTGCATAACATCCATCAAATAATCTTCCTTTGACCATATACGAGGTCGGAGTTGACAAAGAATAAGATATCGAGGCGGTGCTATCCCCCGTCGACCAAACGTACTCGTCGGCACCCGTTGCGGTAAGCGTAAAGACTTGATTCTTACACACTTTTGTCTCTCCTATCACATTCAAGGTAGGCATCGGGCTTACAGTCACGTAAATATCCAACGAGGAGGAGCAATCACCCTTCGAACCGATCAACGTCACCAACGAATTATTTTCCGGGGTATAAACCAAACGGTCGCCCTCCCGGATAATGGCGCTATTCTCCGACCAGGTGTAATTGGTGGCGCCCGCCGCCAATAGAACGACGCTCTCGCCTTGGCAGACACTGGTCTCACCCGTATAGGAGATGACAGGTGGCATCACAGTGTGCACCTTACGCTTCGCCGTGTTAGAGCAGCCATGCGCGTTCCAAGCCTTCACCTCGAACTCACGCTCGCCCGTCACCGTCTCGGTCACGCTGGCGTCGGAGGCACCCGTATTCCAGATATATTGCGTCAGGTTGTCGCCCTTGGCCGTCAAGGTAACGCTTCCATTCTCGCAGACCACGTCCGCGCCCTCGATGTAAACCACCGGATTAGGGCTCACAACAAATGGGATATCCACCTTATTGGTACATCCGTTCGCATTCTTTCCCACCACGGAAACGGTGGATGAGAGGGTCGGTTTGGCACGGTAAGTGTCGCCCGGCTGCAACGCGTTCCAAATGTATTCGTCGGCGCCATGGGCCATCAGAGCCAAAGAGTCATCCTGACAAAGGAGGGTGTTACCATCCACCCATACATTCGGAGAGGGCAACACGGTGATAGGGACCTCCATTTTCGAGGAACAACCACCCGTCGTACCCTTCACCCAAAGGTTGATACTGGAATTGGGCTGTAGGATCAACGAATTGGAGAGGGTTCCGTCGCTCCACTCGTACGAGGAGGCACCCGAAGCGGTGAGGCTCACCGCCACGCCTCGACATACTGTGGTCACACCAGTGACGTTCAGTTCAGGATTAGGGATCACATCCACCTTGTACTCCCGCTTATTCTTACAGCCAAACACCGTATCGGTACCCACCACCTCAAAGAGGGTGGTCTCATTGAGATAGCTATCGCAATTGGCCCCCACAAACCCGTTGCTCCACTGGAACACGCAAGGATACTCGTCGGAGATCGCCTTCATGTTGACAATCGATCCGGCACAGACGCTCAAAGGTCCCTCCACGCTGAAACTTGGCATAGGATGAACCTTCACCTCATAGGAGGCGCTCGCGGCGCAATTCTGGGCGGAGATACCCTTCACATAGAAGACCTGGCTGGAGACCAAAGTCTTATCCACATAGTCCTGACGCTCTCCCGTACTCCACTCGTAGGTGTCGGCGCCTTGGGCATGCAGGCTCACACTCTCGCCCGCACATATTTCGGTCTTTCCATAGATCGCCACCAAAGGGACCGGATTGACCACAATCGGAATCTCCAACCTTCCCTTGCAATCGCCATTGTAGCCCTCCACCCAATAGGAGGTGGTATTTAGGGAGGGGGTCCTGTTGATTACAGGTCCGGTGGTTCCGTCATCCCAAACATAGGATTGGGCACCCTCCACCCAAAGGCTCAACTGCTCGCCGTCGCACAAATCACGGTTTCCGAAGACCGTCATCCTCGGCGAGGAGACCACCGCCAACTTGTAGGAGGCGCTTCCCGAACAACCATTGGCGTCGGTACCTACTACGGTATAGGTGGAGGTAGCGGTCGGTGCGACCATCAAGGAGTCGCCGGAATAGACATTCATCCAGAAATACTCTTCGGCGCCCGAAGCGTTCAAAATAGCCTGGTCGCCCGAACAGATTTGCGAAGGTCCCGTGATCGAGACCTCAGGGACTGGATTCACCACAACATTCGCGCACTTCGAACTTTTACAACCCGTCTTGGTGTAGGTACCTGTCACGCAATAGGTGGTGGATTGTTGCGGCGTGAAATGGAGGGTGTCGCCCACTGTGGCAGAGCTCCAGACATATTGGTCCGCATCTCCCCACACCCACAACTTCGCCGGGGTGTTGAAGCAGACCGAGGAGTCTCCCTTGATATAAATGGTAGGCGAAGAGGAGACGCCCACATAGACATCTTTCGAATATTGGCAGTTGAACTGGTCGATGATATTCACACGGTAAGTCTGGCTGGAAACCGCCTGCTCGCTCATGGAGATATCCCTTGAAATCGTATCGCCAGCCTGATTCAACCAGAAAAACTCATTGCCGATCTGGGAAGAGAGGCAAGAGAGCGCGATCATATCGCCATAGCAGACACTCTGATCGCCATCAATGGTCAACAGCGGCTTGGGATTGACCTTCACAATCTTCGAGAAGGTGGAGGAGCATCCTCTGCCGGAGACCACCGTCAAAGAGACGGTGTATTCGCCACCCTCTTGGTATTCATGGACAGGCGAGGCCTCCGCGGAGAAGAATCCGTCGCCAAAATCCCAGCGATAGGTTTTGATCTCATCACGCTTCACCACGCTCTTATCGAAGAAGCGCACGGTCATATCACAAGTATCCTTGTAGTCGAAGTTGGGATCCAAGACGATGGTCGTCAAGACCGTGTCGGTCTGGATTCGGGTACAAGCCGAATTGGAACCGATCATCTCACAGCAATAATGGGCGCCATCCACAATCTGGTCTTTCGGAATCACCGCCACATTACCGGTGGATTGAAGCGGCATCAAGTCATCACATCGATACCAATTGTATGAGACAAAGCCCTTAGGCGCCGTGATGACCGCGTCATCGTTTCCACAGTTACGAGGGATCAACTGTAATGGTTCGGTACGTCCCCAGAAATAGCCATAGGCCTTGTGGCTACCCGCCATCTCCTTGTTGTTGGTCGTATTTACCAGACAGTCATGCGTCACGATGTCGATCGTCACCTTATAGCCCAAATAATTCCTCAAATCGTAACTGACCGTCGACCACGGCTGATAGACATAATCCTCCGGACGTTGGTTATCGCTCTCGTTCCTACCCTTCTCCACTTTCGCCTCGGTACAGGTGGCCGGATTTTGGATCAAGGAGTTGTTGAAACTCGCATTTCCGGAGAAAGACATACAGTTGAGCGTCACCTCCTTGCCCTCCGGCGATTCAATCTTCACATCGACATAGAAGGCCGGCATCTGGTAAGACTCATGCTTATCATTGGTCGGCACATGGAGCACACAAGCATATTTATAAGTAAAGAGCGTGCTTTGTTCGTTCACCACAAACGAGTAACGCATACGTTCGGCGAAGGCGCCTGAATATTTGCTTCTACCCTCGGCATATCCATTGTTCCTTCCGATCTGGATAACCGCCTCATCGTCGGGATTGACATAAAAATCACTGCAAGCGATGATCGGGTCGGTCTGGCCCAAATCACTCTTCAGCATCATTCTTTGGTCGTTTTTCGCAGCCTCTTGGGTGGCCTTCTTCCAGGAATAGACATAACTATAGACGGCATCTTCACCCTCGCCCTCCACTTTGGGATAGTACATACCCGTATAGAGATTCCATCCATCCAAGGTTCCGCCAACGGTCAAGCCATCGTTCAAGGGGAGATCATCCGCCTCGACATCGACACCTTCCCAATCAGGGCCGATCAAGCCACCAGCAGCGCCACCACCTCCTGCGCCAGCACCGCCGCCAGCAGCACCAGGTCCTCCGCCCGCACCAGGTCCACCTTGACCACCAGGAGCAGCTGTCACACTAAGAACAGTGAATAAAAACAAGCACAATATGCTTATTAAATTTTTCGTCTTCATATTAACATCCAGCAATATACTATAACCTATTAACAAATATACTTTATGACAATCCACTCACTCAAAAACACACGAACAGCCTTATCACCCCTGGATGACAAACTGTGTGTTGCTTAATAATGTAAGATATTATGGTTTGTCGGATATCTATTCCGAACGGGTACAAAAGTACCGCCAATTTAAGAAAATATCAATTAATCAAAGATATATGCAACAAACAAGAAGATTACATCAACCAACCATATTGTTTTTTCGGTGAAATTACACTTTGTTGGAATAGACCAACATCGAGAGCATATCTTCACGGAAGAGCTGGTCAGAGAGATCCCGCAACTGCTCGGAGGTGATCGCGTTGAGCTGTTCGCTCACTTGCGAAAGGGTCTCCACCTTGTCGAAATAGAGGAAACTGCGGGCCAACGACAAGACATAGTTCTCGCGGTTCTCCTGCATAATGGTCAGCTGTCCCATCCACTGACGTTTCAACTGAGCCAACTTCTGCGGGGTGATGAGTTCCGTCCGCAACCTTTTCAACTCCTCCATCACCAAAGCGGCACACCGCTCCCGGTTCTTCTCGTCGGTTCCGAAATAGACGGAAAAGATGCCCGTGTCCGAATAGGGGGAGTAGACCGACTCCACGTTATAGGCCATGCCATTCTTCTCACGAAGCAGCAGGTTCAAACGGCTATTCATGCCTGGTCCGCCCAAGATGTTATTGACCAAACCGAAAGCCAATCTGCGCTCATCGCTCAGGTCGAAGGCCCTGACGCCGATCATCACGTGCGACTGGCAGGTACTCTTCTTCACGAACTGACGTTGCGGAATATAGGCGGATGGGGCTACCCGATCCGTCTGTATATGGGTGGCGGGGACATCCATCAAATACTTTTCCGCCAAATGTTCCACCCTTTTGAAATCGATGTTTCCAATGGAAAAGAATAAGATACGGTCGGTCGTGTAGTTGCGCTCGACGAAACGGCGCACATCCGCCGACTTATAACGCTTCAAAGCCCTCTTCTCCCCCAAGATGTTTCGCCCCATCGGAGAGCCAGAGAAGACCATATCCTCAAAATCGTCGTAAATCAGTTCGGCAGGGGAATCCTTATAGGACTGGATCTCGTCTATCACCACATCCACCTCCTTGTCCATCTCCTTTTGCGGAAATGTGGAGTGGAAAACCACATCGGCGCAGAGCTCCATCGCACGGTCGAAATGGGTGGTCAACGCAGTCGCGTAAACGTATGTCTCCTCCTTGGTGGTATAGGCATTGAGTTCGCCACCCACCGCATCCAATCGGTTGACGATATGGTAGGCCTTGCGTTTCTCGGTACCCTTGAAGAGCAGATGTTCGACGAAATGGGCCATACCCGACTCCTCCGGCAACTCGTCACGCGTGCCCACATTGATGGCGAATCCGCAGTAGGCCACAGGCGAACGATCCCTCATGTGCACCAAGCGGAGGCCGTTGGGCAATTTGGCATAGAATATCGGGGACTCCTTTTTCATCTCTCATTCATTTTCTTCAACTCCTCGGCGGCGATCTCTACCTTCTCGTACCACTCCTCTCCGAAGCGGCGAATCAACGGACCCTTCAAGAAGGCATAGAGCGGAAGATTCTCCGCCTTTCCCTTGGCGAACGCGCACTTGCAGACCTTCCAACGGTGGACATTCACCCCTACTGTTCCATTTCTCAGATTCTCCAAACGGACTGGGTACAAGTGGCAAGATATGGGTTTATAGAAATCTGTTCTTCCCTCACGATAAGCCATCTCAATGGCGCATTTGCACATGCCATCCTCATCGATGCGGGTGAAGACGCACTCGCCGCCATCCACGATGGAGGTGACCAGATCACCCTCGATGTCCACATAGGAGACACCCTGTTGGTTGATGACCTCACGGGACTTCTCCGACAAATCATCCCACACGATCGGCAAGACCTTCTCCAATTCAGCCACCTCCTCCTTTTCAAGCGGAGCGCCCGAATCGCCCTCGATGCAACACTCGCCTTTACAGACATCCAAGTCGCAACAGAATTTCGTGTCGAAAAGATCCGTTGATATAATCGTGTCGTCAATTTGAATCATCATAAGCCCACTAACTTTTATTGTTTTCCGATACAAAAGTAACTCAAATTCAAACAAAAAAGGTGTAATGGAGAAGATATTCAACTGATTTTTCACAAAAAAAACATATATTTGCCTTGTATATTTTTAATAGGAAATATTGAGGTAACACAAAAATGATTATTAAACACTTCACATTCAACGTATTACAAGTAAATACCTACGTATTGACCGACGAGGATACCCACGAGGCGATAGTGATCGACCCGGGCTGTTACACGCCTGAGGAGCGAGAGACGTTCAAAGCGTACATCATCGACAACGGCATCACCATCCAACGCGTGGTGGACACCCACCTCCACTTCGACCACATCTACGGCCAACGATTCGTGGAGGAGACTTTCGGTGTGGCGGCAGAGGCGTGCAAAAAGGATATTACCTTCCTCAACCATTACCAAGATCTCTTGGTGATGTTCAATATGCCTATGGATGACGAGGCGCTTCCGCTCAAAGGTTATTTGGTTGATGGAGACATCATAGAAGTGGGAAATATAAAACTCAACGTGCTGCAAGTGCCCGGACACTCCCCAGGCGGATTGGTCTTCTACTGCGAAAAGGAGCATTGCGCCTTCGTAGGCGACACCATTTTGGAGGGCGGCATCGGCAGGACCGACATGCACCGCGGCAATTACGAAACACTCGTCCAAAACATCAAGGAGAAGTTGTTGACACTGCCCGACGAGACGATGCTTTACAGCGGACACGGCACCCCTTCCACCATCGGATATGAGAAGGAGCACAATCCGGAAATCATTAAGATAATTAAGAGTTAAGAAACGTCAGTTCGACGAAATCAATTAAGAATTATAAAAACATTACGATATGAGTTCTTGCTTAGAGAATAAGAAATACCAAGAGATGAAGGTAAAAGAGGGCGTATACATCCCCAACGTGGAGAATACATTTTCCGAAGAGGACCCTTTTGTTCACAAAGTAACGGGAGAGATCATCCACAACGAGGTGTTCGATGAGAACTATCCCTATTTGGACCACTCCTTCAAGTGGAAACTCAACCATTTGTGGTGCCTTTTCCGGGCGCACTTTATCTGTTTTTGGGTAAATCCACTGATATTCGGCCTTCGCATCAAGGGTAAGGAGAATTTGAAAAAGCACAAAGAGGAGTTGAAGAATGGCGCCATCACCGTCTGCAACCACGCTTACGGTTGGGACTTCCTCTCCGTATGGCAGGCATCCGGTCAATTCAGGATGTGGTACCCCGCATGGGCGGAGAATTTCCAGACCAATGTGCGCGACCAAATGCGCGGAACAGGTGGTATTCCAGTTCCTAAGAGCATGAGCGCCATGAAGAAGTTCAACGAAGCGTTCGACATCCTTCACGAAAAGAAGGCTTGGATCCACGTATTCCCTGAGGAGTGCCGTTGGGACAACTACAAACCGCTCCGTCCTTTCAGAAAGGGCGCCTTTATCTTCGCGTACAAGTACCAAACGCCGATCATCCCAATGGTGATCAGCTACCGCGAGCGTACCGGACTCTACAAGTATTTCGCGAAAAACAAACCGCTCTACACCATCACCATCGGCGAACCTATGTATCCTAACATGGAGATACCAAGAAAGGAGTCTGTGGACGAGATGCGAGACCGTGTACACGCCAGAATGGTCGAAATGGCCGGCATCACGCACAATCCTTGGCCAAGTGTTCAACCTAACGATAAGGGATAATCATGAAGGGAATTCAAAAAACATTATGCTGTACCATTGCCTCTATGGCTGCGATCTTCTCCGGTTGCCACTCCAATAATTTCGAGGCCAACCACGAAAACATCAGTTACGAGGGGCGCGTGGACCTCTCCAACGCCAACATCGTGCGCTTCTCTTTTCCTGGCGTCACGATCAGAGCGAAGTTCCAAGGAAAGGCTATCACGGCCCGTTTCAGGGATTTCGCCAATGCGAAGGAGGGAATGCACAACACCTTCTACTGCATCATCGACGGTGGCGAGCCCAAAAAGATTGTCCTCAACGAGACGCAATACGACTATCTTTTGGCGAAGAATTTAAATCCCGACACCACCCACTCCGTGGAACTCTTCAAACTGACGGAGAGTGTGGTGGGCGAGGTAGGATTCTGCGGATTCTACATCGATGGAGAAGATGGTAAACTGCTGGAGCCAGACACCTTACCATCGTTGAAAATGGAGTTCGTCGGCAACTCCATCAGCTGTGGCTATGGCAACGAGTTATCCTCTGCCACACCTAAGTCCGGATTCTCTCCGCTCAACGAAAACAACTACTACGCTTGGGGAGCCGTAGCGGCCCGCGCGTTGAACGCCCGCTACGTATGTACCGCCTACTCCGGCAAGGGCGTCTGCCGCAACTACGAAGGAGATTGCCGCAATACCATTCCGGAATTCTACGGACACACCTTGGCCGACAACCACGAAGTCGCTTGGGATTTCAGCCAATATGTGCCAGACATCCTGGTACTCAACATCGGCACCAATGACTTCGGTGCGGAGACAACGACCAACGTACGGGTGGATTCCGTTAAATTCATTGCGGAGTACAACGCCTTCCTTACGCGCGTAAGAAGCTACTATCCTGACGCCAAGATCATCTGCTCCGTGGGACCAATGACCAACGACGAGAACATGAACAACGCGATGCAGCTTACCCGTTACAGCGAATATGTCCTTTTGGCCGTCAAAAATGCGGGTGGCGAAGAGAATAATGTCTTCTATTTTGAGACCGCACCTCAGACGCCGCCTTTCGGAGAGGATTACCACCCTACCAAAGAGACGCATCAGCGAATGGCTAACGAATTGGTTAACTTCATATTAGAAAATAATCTAATAAAAAAGTAAAAAAAATGCCGGAAACATTTGGTAAGTCCGAGAATTCGCCTTACCTTTGCATCGCAAAAGAGAAAAACACTCTTCCTTAGCTCAGTCGGTTAGAGCACCTGACTGTTAATCAGGGGGTCCTTGGTTCAAGTCCAAGAGGGAGAGCAAAGAGAGACATAAACTTCGGTTTGTGTCTCTTTTATTTTTATCGGCTACAACCTATTGACCCATTCCCCACCTACAAAACCTCTTTAGCACATCACTCCGTTTCACCGTACGAAGCCCCACATTCGGCCGCAAGAGCGTCATCGACCTCCTCCGAGGCATCTTCCAACACCTCACCTTTTTTCTTTCGGAAACGGTCTAAAAAGGCCTCATTCAGCAAATAGACAATACCCGCCAATGTTTGTTCCCTAACGGCACGTTTCAACTGGCACTCCCATACCACCATGGTGCGCCACCCCAATTGCCGTAATTGGTCGCGAACCTGAGCGTCGCGCTCAATATTACGGTTGATTTTATTCTCCCAAAACGAGACATTCGTCTTGGGCATCCTTCCCTGTTGGCAGACGTGCCCGTGCCAGAAACAGCCATTGATAAAGATAGCGGTACGATATTTTTTCAAAACAATATCGGGGGTGCCCGGCAAACTCTTCACATTGACGCGATAACGAAACCCATTCGCATACAAATAGCGTCGGACCAGCATCTCCGGCTTCGTATTCTTACTACGAATACGGGCCATTGTCTTGCTACGTTGTTCTGGGGTTATCTTATCCATGCATTATTCAAAAAAAGTAGAGGGTGTATCAAACTATTCTGACACACCCTCATTGGGAAAATCGATCCTGATTATTCTTTGCTGATCGAATAGGAAGAACCTGCTCGGTTAGCGGAGATCGTATATGACTCGCCTCCCGAATACTTTCCGTCAGAAACGAAACCGGCGCCTGAAGCAGTACCAGAAACGGTTCCGCCCAAACGGTAGGTGTACTCCTTTCCACTCTCATACGGAGCTGCCATAAAGAGCCAACCCTTGGCAATATCCGCGATTTTGCCTTGATGCATAAAGAGCGATTTGCCCGCCTCATCCTCCATCACAAATGGTGTGTTATCATAGGTCTGATCCATGAATACGGAATGGGCAGATCCGGAGAAGCTTGCATTGTGCTTATAAGGAGAGTAGCCAAGAACAACGCCACCCTTCGATTGTACCGCACATGCGGAAAAGGCCAAATCCTTCACACAAGAGGCTACAAAGCAACCACCATTGGATACCAACGAGCCGTTACCCTCCTCATCGATTCCAACCGCAGAGGTTGAAACAGAGCTAACCTTCACATCCGCACCCTCATTCACAATGATGTCGCCCATAGCAGAGATACCCATCGCACCCTTATCAGAGGCCGTAGATCGGATGATTACACTGCACTCGTTGAACTCAACTTGCGCATCGCTCTTCACCACAGCGCTGCTCTTGGTCTTGGCATTGCCCTTTTCTGTCGTATAATTGAAGATAGAGGCCTCATTGAGCAAAGAGACAACAGCCTTCCCGCCAAAGATAATCTTGCCGTCCGCACCCAATACACGGGCGCCGGCGGCCTTATCTGTCACGGTCAATGTGTGCTTTCCGCCCACTATCTGGCATTTTCCGCCCGCCTTGATCAACGTAGCGTTGGTCACACCATCCACCACATCATATAGGGAAGGAGCGCTCAAAGTGGCGACGATGGAACCACCCCTAACAAGAATATCGCCATCCGTCTTCACGCCACGGCTTCCCGCACCCTTTGCGGTCAAATTGAGTGTTCCGCCCATAAGGGAGAATGCACCATGTGTCTCATCAGCGACAATCAAGCCATCCTCATCCAAAAGTTCAGTCTCGATGTCCACCAACTTAGCCCCCTCTTGGGAGGAGACGATGGTCAACTTTCCGCCTTCCATTTGGAAATAGCCATTGGTCACATTCAAGGTACCCTCATTCAAGGTCATCTCTCCACCAGTCATCATAAAGTAGTCGTTGGCACGGAGGCAATTGCCCAATGTGGAGGTCGCCACGATGTTTCCGCCATCAACGACGACATAGTCACCAGACTGGATGGCTCTCTTTTGCTTGGCATTCACCACCAAGGAGTTGTTGGCGGACTCCGCATCGAAGATAATTTGCCCCTTGCTACGGATCACCGCATTACAAGTATCCTTCGCAGAGTCAGTCAGACTATTTTTTCCTCTCAACACCAAGGTCATACCCTTGCCCGAAAGGGAACGGATCGGAGAGACGACACCTGTGGAGGTAAGATCCAAGTTATTCAAAACCACCTTAAACTTCTTTTCGGAATCAACCATGAAATAGCCGTTGGATGATTTTCCCGAAAGGGCATAGACAACATCACGATCCACAACGGAAGAGATCGCTGTCACACCCGCACCATCGGTCGTCACCTCAATTTCTCCCTCGAAAGGATTGATCACTTCCGCTTTACCATCCTTATAAACGACAAAGACTGTGTCCTTGTTGGCAGAGGATGTTTGCAAAGAGAAGGTCATACTATCCAATGACGCGAATGGAATCTCTGTCACCTTGGCACCATGCAAGCGGAGAGAGACACCGTCCGTTTTCACGCTATCCACCTCCGAACAGTTGTAGGTCGCCACCTTTCCGTCGCTACCATGCAACAACAACGAGTATTCCGCCCACGACGAGATGCCCAAAGAGAGCGCCAAAGCACTCAATATAATTTTCTTCATAACTTATTCACTTTAATAGAAACACCATTTACCGAGATGACATAGGATCCGGCGGCGAGGGACGACAAATCCACGCCCATCTCCGAATAGTTCATCTCAGCGACCAAAGTCCCCTGCACATTATACACCAAGAGCTTCGCCCCCTCCTTCACATTGGAGAGGAACATTCTATCCTTAACTGGATTGGGGAAGGCGGCTATCGCTTCGTCCGCACGGTTTTGGTCAAGCCCCATGGCACTCTTCTCAAAGGTCACTTTGCGAATATCTCCCATAGAGAATGTCGTTAGTTTTGCACCTGGTGCGATTTGAATAGCCAACATGTCGGCATCAACCAACATCTTACCATCGTCAGTGAGGACAACTTCACTCTTCTCACCATTTTTCATCCAAACGGAAACGGTCGTCGCAGCCTGTAACGATGCGGCGCACGCAAGTGCGGCAAGTGTCAATGTGGAACAATATTTCATTTTCATATTCACGATACTTAATAATAACTATTCAATTAAACAACTTTGATAATGGGAACATCTCTTTTGTGCCGCTTTCACACTACCCTAAACATCAACAATCTGAGTAAAAAGTTGGCGCATTTCTCAATGGGCCAACCTAATAATAATATATAGAACAACACAATTTAGGGTCAATATATGAAAGAGACGCATTTCTGCATTTTCGCATTTCTGCATTTTCACAAAAGGCCGTCTCCTATTATCGCCACAAATATATATAAAAAAATCATTGATTTGATGCGCCAAAGATACAAAAGCAACAATATACACGGCAAGATTTTCAATCAATTAGGTTCATTTTTCAATGAACGAAAACAACCCCCATCACGAGAAGAGTTGCGCCAATGTCTCAGGATCGATCTCCGAGAATGGATTGTTGCTGTTGACAAACATATCCGACAACTCCCGTTTGGAGGATTGCAGGGTACGAATCTTCTCCTCGACGGTATCCTTGGAGAGGAAACGATAGACAAAGACCGTTTTGTCCTGTCCTATCCTATGGGCACGGTCAATGGCCTGCAACTCAGCGGCGGGATTCCACCAGGGATCCAAGACGAAGACATAGTCGGCAGCCACCAAATTGAGTCCGACACCACCCGCCTTCAAGGAGATCAGGAAGCAGGTCACCTCGCTGTTTTGCTGGAAGAGACGCACTTGCGCTTCCCTATCCTGCGTTGCGCCTGTCAATTTCGCATAAGGCACAGCAGCTTGGTCCAACCGATCCTGTAAAAGTTCCAAATGGCGGACAAACGAAGAGAATACCAAGACCTTATGTCCCTCGCTTCGCAAGTCTATGATGCGCCGCATCACCTCGTTCATCTTCTCCGACTCCACCGTGCTATCCTCAAAGAGCAGTTTGGGGTGGTTGGACAATTGGCGCAGGCGTGTCAACGACGAAAGCGCCAAGATAGCGTTCTTGTTGAGGCCTGATTCGAAGATCATCGACATCAAGGCGTTGCGAACCGATGATTTCTCCCGTTCATACAACTCTTTGTGCGCCTCGTTCATCTCACAATAGACCAACTGCTCGACCATTGGTGGAAGATCCTTCGCCACCTCACTTTTGGTTCTTCTGAGCAAGAAGGGTTTGATGAGCGTTTTGAGTTTTTCGGTGCGCTCTTCATTACCCCTCTTCACAATGGGTTGGAGGTAGTTCCGCTTAAACGATTCCAACTTGCCCAAGAGTCCTCGATTGGACAAATTCATCTGCGCCCAAAGATCCTCCAAAGAGTTCTCGATCGGCGTGCCAGACATACAGAAACAGTGGTTGGCATTGAGTTCCAACAGGGCTTTGTAGGTCTGCGAAGAGACGCTCTTCGCATGTTGGCTCTCATCCATCACCACACACTCGAAGGGGTAGCGCTTCAAGGCCTCAATATCTCGTCGCAACACGCCATAGGTGGTAAAGACCAAGTCATAATGTTCAAATGCCTTGTGAACCAGATGAGCAGGCACTCTACGATCCCCCACATACATCAAATGGCGGAGCGACGGAGCGAACTTCTCCTTCTCACCTACCCAATTGAAGAGCAACGAGGTGGGCAAAACCACCAAAGAGGCATGCTTTTTAGGTTTCGTATGGGCCACATATTGCTTGATAGCGGGCAAGTCGAAAAGGGGCTGGTCAAACAGCGAAGGTTGCTGCGTCGCATAGGGCCACACACTCTCTTCCGAAGGCGGATTCTCCCCCTCCTCGGAAGGCGTCACCTCCTCCTGCTCATATACCTTCAAGAAAAAGGCCAAGAATTGGATTGTCTTTCCCAGTCCCATATCATCCGCCAAGCAGCCGCCAAAGCCATTTTCATAGAGGCCAACTAACCATGAGTATCCGATGTGTTGATAGTCCCGTAAGGTGGCTTGTAGGGTTTTCGGCACCGCTATCCGCTGCTCCAACAATCCCCGGAATCGACGCACCGGTTCGGAGGTACCCGCATCCAACATGCCAACATAGCACTTCCTCAAACGGATTGGTGCCTCAACGTCTTCCACAGTCTCCGTAAAGAGGAAGAGATCCCGATACTGGGCAAACCAGGCTTGCGGAATAATGAAAACCTGGCCAGAGGGCAACGTGTACTCACTGATACCATCCAAGATATGGTCACGAAGCAGAACAAAGGGGATGGATTCTCCACCCACATAGACCATGGCATAGATATCAAACCAATCCCGATTCTCCTCCTCCTTCACTTCAAAATGGATGGAGGGATGCTCCATCACATATTGCGGAAGATCCATCTTCTGCTTCAATATGAACTGTGAAAGTTCCTCCTTGTGGTCCACCAAGAAATCCATGGTCTCGCCCAATGCGTAGGGATGGCCTTCGCCTTGGCGTATATCGTGTACGTAATAGTAGTTGTTGATACGCACCAAACCCAACTCATCCAACATGGCGGTATAGTAGCGTTCCAGCTCCATATCCCGTTCAAATACCGTGAATCGGTAACCATCCGTCTCCGATAACGAGACGTAACGCTTCTTGGTAAGATCGTCGGCACAAACCTCTCCTTCATAGTCGAAAGTGAGGCTCAAAGCGGGACGAAGCGAGAGATCCTCGACCAGACTTAACACGGGTTTAGGGGCGATTGTACGGCGGAGAATAGTGAAACCGCTCGCCTCAACCTCCTCTTTTTCCAAAGTCGGGAGGACAAAACTCTTCATATAGGAAGGGAGCGTGCGAAGCTGCACATCCAAACCATCCTTTTCCAGAAAGGGAAGAATCCGCTTGTAATTCATCGATTCGAAGAGGCAAAGTTCCCGGCCTATCACCAAACAACAGGGTTCTGTCGAAAGAGGGATGATCAGACGCTTTTTCAGCGGAATCATTTGGCTCTTTTCACCGGCCACTACCCGTAGCGAGTAGGTCATCTTCTCTGGAGTGAGCGAAAAGGATGGCACAGGCCGTACATAATCATGGACAACGCTTATCTGATCGGAGAGATAGACGCTCGTATAGTTTTTCTCCCGAAGATAGACGGGGATAGCGCCACGCCTCAACAAATCAGCGACCGCATAATTATTTTTTTCTATAAAGGGAAGAATTTGCGGATAGGCGTTGGGTTGCCGAATGAATTTAGCCTGGAACTCCGCCACCGTCAATTTCTCCTTCACAAAGAGGCGCATCACAAAACGCTCCTCATACTTTTCGCATAGACGGACAATTTTCATCTCCTCATCCGTCAGTCCTTCTGTCGGAAAGTTGGTACCTCCCAACTGAATACACGAGAGCCTCTCCGCCCCCTCCTCAGTCAATAAGGCTGGCTGGAAGCGGTACCCCCACAGACGATGTTCAGAGATGACAACTGCAAACACGAGATAAAGAAGGGGCTGAACCTACCTACATAGACCCAGCCCCGTATAAAGGAATAAAACTACTTAGTCAAATAATTTTCGCTGATAGACATATTATCCATCACACGTTGGATGGTATCAGCAAACAAAGGAGCTACTGACAAGATGTGCGCCTTACGACAGCTCTTGTGGAAAGGAATTGAGTTGGTGAAGATGATCTCCTCCAAACTTGACTCATCCACACGGGTGCTGGCAGGATCTGACATCACAGCGTGAGAGACAACGGCACGTACTGAAGTCGCACCAGCGTTAGACATGATGCCTGCAGCCTTGGTCA
The DNA here is from genome assembly GCA_045639525.1 of Paludibacteraceae bacterium. Lineage (GTDB taxonomy): Bacteria > Bacteroidota > Bacteroidia > Bacteroidales > Paludibacteraceae > UBA1181. The sequence goes on from JAZUDI010000012.1 coordinate 108,631, forward strand.
AAGTACCTGCTGTATCCACCATATCATCCAAAATCACAACGTTCTTACCCTTCACGTCACCGATGATGGTCATCTCGCTCACAACATTAGCCTTCTCACGGCTCTTGTGGCAAAGTACCATTGGACAACCCAAATACTTTGAGTAAGAGTTGGCTCTCTTAGAACCACCCACATCTGGAGAGGCGATTACCAAGTTCTCAAGATTCATGGATTGGATGTATGGCAAGAATACGGTAGATGCATACAAATGATCAACTGGGACATTGAAGAATCCTTGAATTTGATCCGCATGCAAATCCATTGTAATCAAACGGTCGATACCAGCAGCTGTCAACATATCAGCGACCAACTTCGCACCAATTGCGACACGCGGCTTATCCTTGCGGTCTTGACGTGCCCAACCGAAGTAAGGGATGACAGCGATGATCTTGTAAGCGGATGCTCTCTTCGCCGCATCGATCATCAAAAGGAGCTCCATCAAATTGTCCGCATTCGGAACAGTTGATTGAACCAAGAACACATAGCGTCCACGAACTGACTCTTCGTAAGAAACGCCAAACTCACCATCTGCAAATTTCTGCAAATTGATCTTACCTAATTCGCAACCCAAACAGTTGCATATCTCTTCTGCCAAATACTTTGTATTGGATCCGGCAAAAACTGAAAAAGGATGTTGACTGTCCATTATGATTAACTGGTTTTATTATGACGCGAAATTAATACAAATTCACGAATTCAATGCTATATAACATATAAAAATTCTAGAACTGGAAATAAATGAATTTCTGCAAGTCAGCCGTGATAAACTGATAAATGATAAATACCGAGAAGATTACCACCACAGCCATCACCGGAAGTGGCATCATCGCGAACGACAAACGGTATCGACGTTTGAAATGTTCAGGCAACCAGTGGATAATCATACCCAAAATGGTAAGGATGAAGACATAACGGTATTGCCACAACATATCAGGAATCAAAGAGGAGTTCCACTTCGAACCAATTTGGTTCACCATATCCTTGGCCGTGGTCCACGCCTGCTCGTTAGCCTGTGCCGGATCCAAATTGGAGCCCGCACGGAAGAAGAGTCGCGTCCATGTAATAAAGACAAAGGTCTGCAACACCGCCCAAGTGGTGGCCAACGGCTTCAAAGGAGAGGTTCCCTCGAAGAAGTGGTACAACATACGGAAGAAGGATCCAACCGCGATCACACCCATCCAAATCACCGCAATGTTCCAGACAGGTGCCGGGAAGAACTTCGCGAGGAGATAGAATATGACCGCGATCAACAAAGAGACCCAAGAACGGACATAGCAGTTCATATCTTTCCAGAAACGGAAGACAATCATACCCAAACCATTCAAACCACCCCATATCATAAAGTTCCAGCTGGCACCGTGCCACAAACCACCTAACAACATGGTGTTCAGACGGTTCATGTTGGAAGTGAGGTTTTTCTTCTTCTCTGGATATTTGTAGCAATTGATTGTCACAATAAGCGCAATGGACAAAACAACGACAGCCACCCAAATACTTCCGGACAAAATCATACCCACGAATGAGATGGTGATAATGCAGGAATAGGTTCCGAATGATGCGGTACGGTTACCTCCCAACGGAATGTAGAGATAATCCTGCAACCACTTCGACAAGGAGATGTGGCTACGCTTCCAGAACTCACCAGGGTTGGTCGCCTTGTAGGGTGAATTAAAGTTCTGCGGCAAATAGAAGCCCATCAACAGCGCCAGTCCGATTGCAATATCCGTATAGCCGGAGAAATCGGCATACACCTGCAATGAATAGGC
>JAZUDI010000013.1:0-14866 GCA_045639525.1 Paludibacteraceae bacterium
TAACCAAATTTATAGAGAACTATTTCTCTGGTTTTTAGCGATTTATATTGACAAATAATTTCAAAGATCTAAGTATGAAATTGCAGCTCTTTGAAGCTGAATTATATTGTTAAACGGTAAAATTTACCGAAGTATTGTCAAGGAGGATGGTGCGTTAAAATATTTCACAATCGGTATTGGTGAGGAATGGGATGGAGGAACAACATTCGACGACGATTGCATGTAGAATGAATAAAAGCTATGGGAAACAACGACTATATATTTTCATATGCGGAAAATGCAGAGGGCAGAATTGTTCATGTGGACGATGTTCCTAATGGGAAGGAGTGCGGCTGTCATTGTCCCCACTGCGGTGAACCCTTGGTAGCAAGACAGGGGGAGAAATACTCGCACGGATTCGCCCATCACAGCGAGGCAAGGATGTCAAATCTGAAGATTTGTTACGCCGTGACGTTATACAAACTTACCGAACAGTTCGTCTTAAGAAACAAAAGAATTATTGCTCCATCATACTATGGCATTTATAAACCAACTCCTATAGAATTTGAAAATGTGAAGGTCGATTCAAGGTATGAAAGAATTGACAAGCAGCCGGATGTGATAGCAATATCCTCCAACGGGGATCAATACATCATAGAGTTTATATTCAGGAATGCGGTATTCCACAAACATCCGATAAATTTAAAAAACACCAACTGCATTGAGATAGACCTATCTGACCAAACACTCGATACCTTGGATAATTTTCTATCGTCTAGCCCTACGGATGCATGGAGATGGATAAATAACGACATCTACTTTAATCGCATTGTTGACACATATAGAAAATATGGTGTTACGATCAACATCATTGACATGAACTATTGCGAGCATTGTGATATATGGAAAATATGTGGTTGCACCGGATTAAGAAGCCAAGAAACGGGAGAGGTTCTAACGATCGAGAACAACGGGAAAGAGTACCGACTCTGTAAGTCAGAAGTGTTCAACGCAAAAAAAATAGAGATTGCTAAGCAAAGAGAAGAGGAGAAAGTATTTCAACGGGAAATACAGAAAATGAAAGATTTTGGACGAAAAAAAAGATTAGAGGCAGCAGAGGAGCGATTTCGTAGACAGGTGACTTTGCACCAATCAGATAGGTCGTGCTTTGCCTGTGAAAATAATCTAGTATGGGCAAACAAAGTAGACGGATTAGCGAATTGCGGATGTTGGAGGAGACTGAAAATTCCCCCAAGACATTCGCCGTCAGTTGCGGAAACTTGCACGATGTTCAAGTTGAAAGAGTAAAATCGACTGAATAGAGTCTATACCTAGGTGCATAGGTTGAGGATATTGTTGCGCAAGAAAACGTTCTGGAATAGAAAAAACTCTAATCCGTTATCTTTTATCTCTTGCTGATCCGCTCTATGATCTCCTTTATTTGAGGAAGAAGCGGTCGGTTGCCGTCATTATCGATCACAAAGTGGGATCGTTTCACCTTCTCCTCTTGGTCCATTTGGTTGGCGATGCGCGCGTTGATCTGTTCCTCGGTTGCGTGGTCCCTGGCCATACATCGCTCTACACGTGTTTGTAGGCTCGCTGTGACCGTAACGACATGGTCGACGTGTTTCTCCATGCCACACTCGAAAAGTATCGCTGTCTCGCAGGCTACTACTTTTGCCTTCTGATTGTCGCACCAATTTTTAAAGTCATCGAAAACGGCTGGGTGGATAACAGCATTTACCTGCTTGAGGAGTTGTTCATCATTGAAGATGAGTTGGGCCATCCTCTTTTTATCTAAACCTTCGTGGGTGTAGATATCGTCACCTAATAGGCGTTTGAGTGCTTTTTTTAGGGATTCATCGGTGGAGATGAGTCGTTTGGATGCGCTATCTGCATCATAAGTTGGAATTCCTAAACAACGGAATACCTCGGAAACGACGCTCTTCCCACTCCCAATTCCTCCCGTGATTCCGAGACGTTTCATGGGTTAGTTTGTGCTTTTCTCTTCGATGATGTAATCGACAGACTCTGATTTAAGTTTTATGTTGAAAGCCTTGCTAGGACTTTTTTGGATCTTAATCTTTAACTTGTCTTTGCCGCTATTTTTCGCCTCTTTGTAATCCACCTCCAACGCAAAGGCTGAGGCGTCGATCTTCTCGTAATGGCTCAATCCGACTTGGTAGTTGATGGCGATAGAGGAGGGGAATATGCGTAGCACGTAGCCGTGCGGCACGTTCTTAGGGGTGATAGGCACTTGGATGCTCTTCTCCGTGAATTTCTCCGTATTCACCTTGATGCTGATGATGGAGTCGGAGTATCTGACATTCTTGATACACTTCAGTTCCACCTGTTGGTTGAGCGTATCTTTGATATCCTCCAACACAATGTGTTCGGTGTAGATGGTGTCGATTTCGCTAAGCTCCTTTTGTGGACCGTAAACGGTGATGTGGGAGGGTGAAACTTGTACGGAGTCGCACAAAGTGTATTGTTGGTGGATGTCTATGGTGGCGACTAACGCCACTGGCACCTTCTTCTTTTTCTGCTTTTCGATGGTTACCGGGATGGTCTCTGGATAGACTCTTTTGATTTGAGACTCCATCACGATTTTTTGGATTTGTCCCAAATAAGCGGCTGTTGAGACGCTCTTCTTTCCTTTGGCGATCTCTCCCAGGTCGATTTCCAAGGTCTCCAACTCCCTGCCTAATCGGTATCTGATGAGATCGCTTCCTCGTCCCTCAAGCGTTAATTTGAGGTGCTCGGGAAGTTCGTTGGTGACAACATAGTCTTTCGGTAAATTTACATATTTCAAGGGCATCTCCACCGTGTCCTCTGTCACCTTCCTGAGCTCTTGGAGTGTCCATAGGGCGGTGGATAGGCAAACGAAAAACAAAAAGACCAAAAGGTCTCTGTTTTGGAGAAACCTCTTGGTCTTTTCAATTATTTCTGAAAGATGTTCGTTCATTATTTGGCGCTGTCAGTAGATGAGCCCTCAGAGAAGATGGCGTTCTTGTCAACGGTGATGTTCACGTTGTTCGCGATCTCGATAACCATCACGTTGTCATTGATGCTCTTCACCTTTCCGTGGATTCCGCCACTGGTGACGATCGCATCTCCTACAGCAATTTTGTTTCTCATCTCGTTGATCTCTTTTTGTCTCTTTTGTTGTGGTCTAATGAGGAAGAAATAGAATACAGCACCCATTAAAACTAACATGAGGATAGAGGATGCGAAACCGCCTCCTTCTGGTACGTCCGCTTGTCCGAGAATTAAGTTCAAATACATATTCATATTATTGTGTTTTTAAGTTTTTGTTTTATTTCTTATATGTGTTGGAGAATACCACCTTTTTCACCTTTTGTGAATCCACCAACTCTTTCGCGATGGCATCCAAGATTCCGTTGATGAACAAGCCGCTTTTCGCTGTGCTGTAGTTCTTCGCGATCTCGATGTACTCGTTGATAGAGACGTTCACAGGGATGGTAGGGAAGTTGCAGATCTCCGCTAATGCGGTCTGCATAACGATTGTGTCGAGATAGGCGATTCGATCCGCATCCCAGTTCTTGGTGCGTTCTGAGATGAGTTTGCGGTAGTCGCTCTCGTCGTAGATCGATTGCTTCAAAAGTTTCTTGGCGAATTCCAAATCCTCCTCATCCTTGAATTGAGGCATGAGCTCTTGGTCTGCTCCTTGCGCCTCGTCGAAGTTGCGGATGGTCTTGGATACGAAACTGATTACATCAGCGGCATCGTCGTTCCAATAGATGGACATGTCTTCCAATTCGCGGCCCAATGGCTCTGAATCGGAGATGGTTTTGCGGAGGATGGATCTCCAAATCTCCTTGTCCTCGATGTAGTTGTTCTCTTTGGTCTCAAGATATTTTTGGAACTCCTCCAACTCCTTGATTTGGTTGAACAACTCCTTGATGAGGTCATTCTGTTGCTCCTCGTATTGGATGGTCCAGAATAGTTCATTGCCCTCTACGATATCCGCCCAATCCACATCGTGGTCGTTGAAATAGGTGAGCAAAGCGTTGTTCTTTCTAAGTTGCTCGATGAAAAGGTTGTTGTTGAACTTGGAGATGTTCAGACCTGCGGCAGCCTCCTTTTTCTCCATTCTTTTCGCATAGTCGGCAATCTTGATGATAAGCAGAAAGAAGTAGTGGTAAAGTTCGTAAGTCTTATCTGTGCTCTCGATCAATTCATTCTCCGCTGACTCCAACTCGATCGTCTCGTTCTCCTTGTTTTTATAGTAAGAATAAAGGATTTGGATCACCTTGATTCTTAGTAAAGATCTGTTTATCATTTTTCCTTCTTTTTGTTAACCGCGCAAAATTAAACAAAATACTTGTTTTTACCGCTTTTTAATATCAAATAATTGCGGACTTCGCATATTTCACGAGCAGTGGCCTTGGAAAGGGATTTTAACTCTCGCGCTCTCAGGTGCGCTACCATAGTAAGCAATTGTTTCGAAAAGAGGTACGATTTGTGCTCCTCAGAAAATAAACATTGCAACCTCATTGGTGATGAGATTGCAACATTGTCCATAAATACTATTCTGTTTTTTTCTAATTATTCTTTATTGTGTTTCATGATGTGGGCGTCAAGATAAAAAGATAAATCTTCTATGATGTTACTGCAATGATCTCCGATTCTTTCCATGCGTCTTGTCAATAGAGACATGCTTATGCATCGCATGGCCTGGTCGGTGTGGGACGATGTGTACTCGGCGATTTTTGTCAAAGATTTGCGGTAGAGCAAATCTACCGTGTCGTCCATGGCATACAGTTTGCCCAGTTCGTCTCCATTGCCACTTATGAAAACGTTCTTCGTGTTCACTAGCATCTCTTCAAGTTTCGAAAAGAATTTCTCAAGATCTAATTCATTCATCAACTCGATAAAAGGCGATTCGTAATTGTCCACGACATAGCGGGCGATACCATTTGCGAAATCTCCGATTCGTTCCAGTCGGCCGTTGATTCTGAGAAGAGCGATCACAAGTCGGAGATCGATGGCAACAGGGCTGAACAACGCCATAAATGTCTCGCAACTGTTGTCTATTTTTAACTCGAAATCGTTTATGTTTTTCTCTCTCAATCTGATTTTAAAGGCCAGTTCCTTGTCGTTTGTCAGTAACGCTGTCGATGCGTCATGCAATTGTGTGATGACAAGATCCCACATGTTGACAACATCGTTGCAAAGCTTTTCTCTCTCTTCTTCTATATGTTTCATATTTGAAAGTATTATGGTGTGACATTAACCGAAGCGTCCAGTAATATAGTTTTGAGTCGCCTCTTTCGCAGGTGATGTGAAGATTGTTTTTGTGTCATCAAACTCAACGAGTTCTCCCATTAGGAAGAATCCAGTTTTGTCGCTCACTCGTGTTGCCTGCTGCATATTGTGTGTGACAATCACCACCGTGTAATCCTTTTTCAGTTCGTAGATCAATTCCTCTACTTTAGCCGTTGAGATAGGATCCAATGCCGATGCGGGTTCGTCCATCAACAATATCGACGGAGAATTAGCTAGGGCGCGAGCGATGCAGAGCCTCTGTTGCTGACCGCCTGACAAAGCGAAGGCCGACTCTTTGAGTTTATCCTTAACCTCATCCCACAAAGCAGCTCCGCATAGAGACTCTTCTACACGTTGTTTGATGAACTTCTCGTCTTTCACTCCGTTGACACGCAACCCAAACGCGACATTCTCGTAGATGGATTTCGGGAATGGGTTGGGACGCTGGAAAACCATGCCCACATTTGTTCGCAGTGCGTCGACATTAACTCCTTTTGCGTAGATGTCTTTCCCGTCGATTAAACATTTTCCTTCCAACTTAGTCCCGTCAATCATATCGTTCATGCGGTTGAATAAACGTAGGAAGGTTGATTTTCCGCATCCAGATGGACCTATGAACGCAGTTACGGTTCGTTCTTCCATCTGCATATTGATATTCTTAAGTGCATGAAAATCTCCATAGTAGAAATTCACATCTTTTGCCTCTATTTTCATAACTTCTTTTTAATTAGTTTTTACTTTTTTGCCAAAATAAGAGCGTAATATATTGGCAATGATATTGATAAACAACACAATGAAAATCAGCACCAAAGCAGTTCCATAGGCGATGGATGAACTTGCTTCAATGTTTGTACCGCTCGTTGAAACCACATACAAGTGATATGGCAAGGCCATTACCTGGTCATAAATACTGTGTGGCAGACGAGGAAGAAAGTAAGCGGCCGCGGTGAAAAGGATAGGGGCGGTTTCCCCTGAAACGCGTCCTACCGAAAGGATCACTCCTGTAATGACATTGGGTAACGCCATGGGTAGTGTCACTCTGTGGATGGTCTGCAAACGGCTCGCTCCTAAGGATAGACTACCTTGACGAAAACTGTCAGGAATAGCTCGCATAGCCTCCTCTGTGGTTCGTATGATGACAGGCAATACGAGTAATCCTAGTGTGAGTGATCCTGCCAAAATGGAATCTCCGAATTCCAATGTATTGACGAACAATGTCATACCAAATAGTCCAAAGACAATAGACGGCACGCCACTTAACGTATTGGTCATGATTCTGATGAATTTGACCAACCAGTTATTCCCTGCATATTCGCTGATATAAATTCCAGACATCAAGCCGACTGGTATGGCGAATAACATACTACCAACTACCAAACATATAGTTCCTACAATTGCAGGGAAGATGCCTCCCTTCGTCATTCCCTCCTCAGGATATCCGAGTAGGAAATCCGGTGAAATCACGTTTATTCCTCTTATCGTTATGAATCCTAGGATGAGCAGCAATATGGCTATGACGGAATAACCGAAAAAGGAGAAAAGGAAAAATGCGATCGATTGCTTCCTGTTTTTGCTGAGATTGAACTTTAAATTTTTCATCTTCCTTTAATTTGTTTTGAGGTTATATATTCGGAGGTGACACTGATCGCCAATGTGATGACGAAAAGAATTGATCCCAAAAGGAATAGACTTTGGTAGTGTGCTGATCCTGCCGATGTCTCCCCAAGCTCCGCCGCAATGGTGGCTGGTATTGTTCTGCAAGGCTCCAGCAAGCTGCCAGGTATGACAGCGGCGTTTCCTGTCACCATCAGCACCGCCATAGTCTCGCCCACCGCGCGTCCGATTCCCAAGACAACAGCTGCGGCCAATCCCGACACTGAATAAGGGAGAATGACTTTGTAGATAGTTTGCCAATGATTCGCTCCTAATCCTAAAGCCGCCTCTTTCATGGCTTTAGGTGTGGATCGGATAGCGTCTTCTCCGACTGTGATGATCGTCGGTAAGGTCATTATCGCCAATACGATGGCTCCTGCCAATCCTGTTTCTCCTACAGGTAGTCCAAATGTGTTTTGAATGAGTGGAACGATTACCACCAATCCGAAGAATCCATAAACGATGGATGGTATTCCCGACAATAGTTCTATGACTGGCTTCACTATTCGATGCATTGTCGGCGAAGACAATTCCGCCAGATAAATAGCAACCGCTACGCCGATGGGTGTGGCGATGAGTATAGCCATCAAACTGACAAGCAGTGTGCCAAGTAGCAACGGAAGAGTACCAAACAGAGGAGCGGGAGTTGCCGTCGGGAACCAATCATCTCCTCCGAAGAAATCTCCGATACCGATTGTGCCTGTTTCCACCACCTTGCATGCCCCATCTTTGGGAACGAATTGTGTCGGGACGCAAATGATGATATTCGAATTTTCACGGACGGTTTCTGATATCTTTGTCGGTAAGAACTCGTAATCGACACCTAAATCCTCTTCGCTATAGGCATTCAGGATATCCTCGATACGCATCGTCATAATCTCTCCACAGTTGCTGCCAAGATCTTCCCAATCGGTGATTTCAGCATCATATATGGATTTTATCTCTGTGGCGCTTAGTTTAGTTATGGAGTTGCTTGGGTTCACCAATAATTGATAGCCCTCCTCGACGACTCCTTTCGTAAATAGTCCAGAACCTTCTTTGAAAAGAAAGACGACAATCAACAAGATGGTCAGACTGGAAAGGGCTCCGCTTAGTTTCAGCAATCCCTCTACTAATTTTTCTGCGAACTTCTTCATTGATTCTGTATTTAGAAGTAAAAAAGGGAATCGGAGACATTGAGCAAACACAGTTTCGATGATGCTTTTTAGACTCTCCAATTCCCGCTTTTTTAGAGTTGCTTATTTAGATAGCTCGATATAACCAATTTCAGAAACAATCTTTTGCCCCTCAGGCGATAATATATAGTCAATGAATGGCGAAACCTCATCCTTTTTGTTCAAAGTATAGTATAGGAATAGAGGACGCACGATTGGGTACGCTTTGCTTTTGGCGTTCGCCTTTGTTGGTTCCACAAAAGTCTTTCCGTTATCGTATGAAACCGATACGGCTTTCACTTTGCTGTTTAAGTAGGCTAAACCGACATAACCGATTGCTCCGGGTGTTTGACTAACCGACTGGACAACAGCTCCGGTGGCTGGCATACTCATAACGCCGCTCTTGTAGTTTTTATTCTTCAGCACACTTGTCTTAAAAAACTCGTAAGTGCCGGAAGAGGTTTCGCGTGAATAGGTGACAATTGGCATATTAGGTCCTCCCACCTGATTCCAGTTGGTAATCTTACCTGTGTAGATATCAGATAACTCTTCTCTGGTAAGATTCTTCACTGGATTAGAGGGGTTGATAATCACCGCAAGAGCATCGTATGCGATGATTACCTCCTTGCTCGTTTTCCCTGCTTCGTTGATCTTCTTCTTTTCGTCGAATTTCATCTTGCGGGAAGCCATTGCGATGTCTGTACTGCCCTCAATTAAAGCTGATATGCCAACGCCGGAACCACCTCCAATGACTGACACCGATCGTTTTTTGTCTCCATTCATATAACTCTCCGCCTCTTTCTGAACAAGAGGCAAACAGGTATCTGATCCTTTGATTTTCTGTGCGTAACCGGTAAATCCACTTAACGACAACATTACGCTTGTTGCCAAAACAATCATCTTTTTCATACTATATGAATTTTATGTTAGTATTTTTATTTTAGAATTTGTACTGAGCACGAAGCGTGAAGAGGTTATCTTTCACATCAGAGTCGTAACCCTTGACGTTTTTGCTCTTTTCGTTTCTGTTCCACTCATAGTAGGCGGTAAAACGGAGGTTGCTCATCGCCCTCCATATGATTCCGGCACCTACGGTTCGTTGCGCGAGATCAGCTTTGCCGGATCCGTTTAATCCCACTTCATTGTTCCTTAATCTTCGATTGGCGTCATAGGTGTCGTATTTGGCGACAAGAGAGAGTGGAGAAGGACCTAAATCTTGTACTATCATGACATACCATCCACTAAAGTCTCGCATATAGGTGTCGGTTTTACCATTCTCGTTGCCGTTGGGACTCTTGGTGTCGCTCTGAGAGCCAGGCTGCTTGCCAAAGACATACTCAGCCATCAGTTTAGTCATACCCGCGTTGGATGAGATGTTTAAAGCACCGTGGAATCCGATGTATTCACGTTTAGCGTATTGTCCATAATTTGTGTCGGAACTGTCTGCGACGAAAGAGCGTCCCTCCATTTGGTAAACATTCTTTGTTCCTTGAAATACGCCTCCGTTGTAGTAGGAGACGCCACATTCCATCTCTCCTTTGCCGTCGAGATTTTTCTTTAAACTCAACTTCCCGATAAAATCAGGCCGTGAGTTCGATTCTTGTTTCAATCCATTTCCCGCAAAGGCGCCCGCTTGAAGTTTTAAGAAAGACAACGGAGACTCCTTGGGTGCTGCCAAAGTCAACATGACACCAAGATCCTTCTCGTCTGGGAACAGTTTATTGCACATGGTGGAGTATTCGGGAGATTCCCTTGTGCTGGATGAGTAGCCTAATTCGTAGCCGAACGGACGGTCGAAGATACCCAACTGGATAGAGCAACTTTTAGCCCATGGGTCACACACATTGAAATAGGCATTCTTGGTCGAGACGCCCTTCTCTGTGATATCCATTTCAAACACCGCATTGGCGATTCCTTTGCTATATGCCACTTTCAATCTTCCTCTGCGAATACCGAAACGTCCGTATCCTTTACCGTCGTTTTCTGTCGAACTCTTCTCGTTCGTATGGTTTCCTACTTTGGTTGATCCTTTTTCCTGGGCATACTGGTACTGGGCCTGAACATAACCCGAAATTTTAAGATTGCTGAGTTTGCTCATCTTGCTTTCAAGAATGCCTGTCCTCTCTTCCAACTTCTCCATCGGAGTCTTTTCAGGTTCATCCAGCATTGGGGTAACTTCCTGCGCATTTGCGGTCGCTAAACAGAATAGCGAAGACGCCAACAAAATTTCTTTTCTCATAACTTTATTGTTATTATTTATCTACGGCAAAATTCACCCAATCGTGTTTCATAGATATTAAGGGATGGTTACAATAATGTAACAGAGATATTACGTTGTTGTTTCAAGAAACCCCTGCTGTCGCTACATACAAAAAGAGGGCGTATCGTTTTTGATACACCCTCATTGAAAGTAGGTTTTGCGTTTTAATTCATATTTCCCGCGAACTTGTTCATACCTCGGATCATGTGGCGAAGCGAGCCGATCAATTCTTGGGACTCTTGAAGAATGTGGACGGTCAGCAGCATCGTGTTAAGATTGTCTTCGCTGTTTTGCATGGTGTCCAATAATTCTTTCCTGTCGGTCGAAATCTCTCTTTGCAGCGCCATGCTGTCGTCTCGTAGTTTCTCCGCGTCTGTGAAATCTCCGGATCGCAACATCTCATAGCACCTTTCATAGACGGAGATGACGTTGTCCCTCGTGGCGGTGAATCGTTTTCTGTAAATATCAGGCATCGGAGAGAAACTGTTGCCGATGTGGTCTCTGATCGGATCGTTGATTCTCTTCAATCCGTAAAGCATCTGGTGGCAAGAGTTGATGCCAAGAAAATACCATGTGTTTCTCGGAATAATGGTCATGGGTTTCAATTTCCGCATGGCGATGATCTCTTTCCTTCTCTGTTTCTTGAGTTCGATGCGCTCCTCCTCAATGAGGTGAGAACCCTTTTTCAGAGACCTGTATTTCTCGGATAGGAAGCCCTCCGTGGCGTTTTGGTAGGCGTCGATGACGAATTTGAGTCTTTGGGCGTTGCCTATGCGTATGTGGTCGCAAAGTAGTTGCCAAATCTCCTCTTGGTTCTCGCTGGCGAGAATCTTTTGGAATTGGATATCCTCATCTTTCGATTTCTCTTTGTAGTTTAGGTTGCTTCGGATAATGATGATGAGTACGATGACGATGGCGATAAACATCACGATGTAACCTCCGAAATACATAGCCGTGGTGATCAGCGCGCACGAGAAAAACGCGGCTCCGGCGGTGATGAACCAACCACCAATCACACTTAATACGCCGGTGATTCTGAATACAGCGGATTCTCTGGTCCAAGCACGGTCAGCAAGGCTAGCGCCCATTGCGACCATAAAGGTGACGTATGTTGTGGAGAGAGGAAGTTTGAATGAGGTACCCAGTGCTACCAGTAATCCAGCCAGCACTAAGTTTACGGATGCCCTTACCATATCGAATGCGGCGTTGTTTTCCTTCGATGTCTCAATCCGTTGAAACCTCTTGTCGATCCATCGGCTTACGCTTGGGGGAACGAGGGGAGCGAGCGCGTTAGAGATCTTGGCGGATAGACGGACGAGGGAACGTGCGGCTGCGGAAGAACCAAACATCTCTTCTCCGTCAGATTGACTGCTGAGGTCAACGCTGGTCTTCACCACATTTTTCGCCTTTTTTGAAAATATCAAAGATAGAACCATTATAGTTCCCGCGATGAGAAGAAATAGGATAGGGGTATGAGCGGTTTGTTGTAACGCCTCCATGCTGAAGGTGTGGACATCTCCGCCACCTGCATTTTGCCACTCAATATAAGAGTCTATGCCTGTGAGGGGTACACCTACGAAATTCACCAAATCGTTTCCTGCGAATGCCATGGCCAATGCGAATGTGCCCATTAAGACCACCACTTTGAGAATATTGACCTTCAGCAGTGACAAAATAGCCATTACGCACACCATGGCGGCCAAACAAACAGAGAGAATAATCCATGTGTTATCGTTGATGGACTGTTTCAAAACGGGGGTCATTAGTGTTGATCCCTTCAACCCTTTGATTAGTAAGAACCAGATGATGGAAGTGGCTGATAATCCGCCAAATAGAATGGTCTTAAAGGATCTGTTCTGTGGTTCCACAAATGTGAATACCAATCTGCTCAACCACATCACGATCGTACCGAAGAGGAAGGCTACCGCCACCGACAAAAATATCGCGAGAATGACGGAGAGCGCTTTGTCCGTGTTCAGTAATTCTCCAAAGCCGAGAAACACGCCATCCGCATTCGTGACGCCATGGGCTATCTTTATGATGGTCAACGCGAATGCGCCACCCAACAATTCGAAAACCATAGAGACGGTGGTGGAGGTTGGCATGCCGAATGTGTTGAATATATCTAGCAGGATCACATCCGTGACCATCACGCAGAGAAAGATACACATCACCTCGTAGAAGGAGAAGTATTGCGGAGAGAAGATGCCGTGTCTAGCGACATCCATCATACCATTGCTCGACGCCGCTCCAGCGAATACGCCTATGGAGGCGATGATAATGATTGTTTTGTATTTCGCGGCCTTTGCACCAATGGCTGAGTTGACAAAGTTGACGGCATCGTTACTAACGCCTACTACAAGGTCGAAAACCGCTAGAACACATAAAAATATGACGATTCCTAAATAAATTATATCCATAATGTTGCAGTTAAAATACGATTAAGTAAACGATGAGTGCCACAAGAATGAGAATGACGGCTAGACGGCAATAGTCGTAAATCCGTTGAATTTTTTTTGCTCTTTTTATATCCATACTGATAAGTTTTTGTTTGATGCAAAAGTGGATCTCTTGTGTTAAGCGATGATTGCAAAATGGTTACATTCTTGTTACAAAATTGGCTTTGAGAGGACTCTTTTCATCAAATTGTAATAAGTTCGAAATATTTGTGTCATAACTTTGCCTCCGTAATCGTTAGAATTATGGACACAGTTTTGAATTTGCTCTCTTTGTTGGGCTCGTTGGGACTCTTCTTGTTTGGTATGAAAACAATGAGTGAAGGGTTGGAGAAACTTGCGGGTGAACGTCTTCGTAACATTTTGGCGGCGATGACAAAGAACCGCGTGATGGGTGTGTTGACAGGTATTACCGTCACGGCTCTGATCCAGTCCTCTTCCGCGACGACGGTGATGGTGGTCTCCTTTGTCAATGCGGGATTGATGACACTCTCCCAGGCGATTGGTGTGATTATGGGAGCCAATGTGGGTACTACGGTGACCGCGTGGATCATCTCCGCCATTGGTTTTAAGGTAAATATCTCCGCATTCGCGTTGCCGCTCTTGGCGGTTGGAATCATCTTTGTGTTTGGCGGAAATTCTAAAAGGAAATCCTTCGGAGAATTTATATACGGATTCTCCTTCTTGCTGATGGGACTTAGCTTCTTGCAGCACTCCGCGAATGATTTGGATATTGGCACCATGGTGGCGTCGTTGTTGGCCCGTGTGGCGGATGGCGGATTCTTGACGGTCCTATTGTTCGTGATCATCGGTGCGTTGGTCACCATGTTGGTGCAAGCCTCCGCCGCGACGATGGCGATTACCTTGATGCTCTTCGATATGCAGATTCCCGGATTTGGTTTGGAGCAGGCAGCCGCTCTGGCCATGGGACAAAATATCGGAACGACCATTACCGCCTTCATAGCCTCGTTCACCGCCAATACACAAGCACGCCGCGCCGCTTTGGCCCACATGTTCTTCAATGTCTTTGGTGTCCTTGTCGTTTTGGTGATATTCTATCCTTTCTGCGATGCGGTCAACTGGTTTGTGGAGAGTGTAATGAAGGTCTCTGATAATGATTTGTATAAACTTTCCACCTTCCATACGGCCTTTAATATCTTCAATACATTGCTATTGATCGGCTTTGTTCACCAGATTGAACGTTTCGTTTGCCGTATTCTCCCAAGCAAGGAGGAGGCGGAAGAACCAAGGCTTCGTTATGTGTCGGGCGGCCTTTTGTCAACGGCGGAACTCTCCATTTTCCAAGCTCGCAATGAAATCGGGGTGATGGCCGAGCGATGCCATAAGATGTTGGGGATGGTCAACGAGGCGTTGACGGTGGAAAAGGATAGTGATTTTGAGAAGGTTTACAAAAGGGTGGAGCATTATGAGCAGATCACGGACAATATGGAGGATGAGATCGCGAATTATCTCCGTAGGGTGAGTGAAGGAAGACTCTCCGCCACTTCGAAAAATCAAATTACGCACATGCTCCGCGAGGTGGATGATTTGGAGTCGGTAGGCGACTCGATGTTCCACTTGGTCCGTACATTGGCACGAAAAAGGAAACATGAACAAGTGCCTTTCACGGAAGATCAGATGAAGAAGATCAACGAGATGGTCGATCTGACGGACAAGGCTTTGTCGCAGCTCTATTTTATCGTGAAGCGAGAGGAAAACACACCTGTTGATCTAACGCCAAGTTATGCGGTGGAGAATGAAATCAATGCGCTTCGGAAACAGTGTAGAAACGAAAATATAGAGGCGGTCAATTCGGGTGCGTACAGTTATCGCTTAGGAACATTCTATAATGACTTTATCTCCGAATGTGAGAAGATAGGTGATTATGTGGTCAATGTGGTCCAGGATGCGGCTGCTATGAATGAATAACAATTGGAGGGTGTATCAAAATTGATATGCCCTCTTTTCGTATAAAAGCCACCGAAAAGAGTGAAAAAAAAGCCCCAACTTTCACAAGCTGAGGCTTTGTAGTCTCATAAAGATTTTGTATCTTTATGAAAATCAAACAATTAATG
>JAZUDI010000014.1:0-32354 GCA_045639525.1 Paludibacteraceae bacterium
GTCAAAGGAGAAACACTAACGAGCGGTGCTTCGGCACTGCTGTGTGCAAATGTATAGATTTTCCTTGGAAAAATCGCATAATACCCAAGGTATGCAAAAATAAAAGAAGAAAATTTTTGTTTCAAATGAAAGAACCGTGTCGGTCAGTGCCCTTTTTTCGTTTTTTTCAAATATTTCCGAAAAAAATTTCTTACTTTTGCAACAAATATTAAAAGATAAAGCGTCTTGATCAGACCCCAAACAAAAAATAGACTAATTGGTCTTTTCTTGTTGGCCACCTACCTTATGTTACAGGCCATCGGTGTCTTGCATACCCATGAATGCGAGCAGGATACTGTCGTGTGTCAAGATTGCAAAGATCACGTCAAACACAAAGAGCATTTCAGTCCGATATCCGCAACAGACTGCAACTGTACACTGTGTGAAATAATCCAAACCCTTTATATAAACACCCAAGCACTGAATCTACCGGCGACAGTGCTTCTTTTTCTCTCCTTAACGCCTTGCTTGACGCAAAGCATCGTGAAACACAAGGAGGATCTGCCGAGTCTTCGCGCTCCCCCAGTTATAGGATAACAACAGATTGTTATTTTCCGATTTTAATAACTGTAGGGATGACTGCGGTCATTTCCGCAAAACCGTTTACGATGAAAATCAAACAGGGATTACTCTCTCTGCTTGTGGTCCATTGTCCAATCGTAACATCATTTGCGCAATCCGAAGACAGTCTCGCGACTGTCATACTTCCCGAAATATCAGTTGTGGGACCTTCTACACCAAAGACTCCCATGGCAACTCAACCGTCTGTCTACGTATCCGCTGACGAGATCCAATTGCGTTCAGGTCAGAATCTTATGGATGCGCTAGCGCAAACGGAAGGTATACAAGCCATGGATATCGGCGTGGGATTCAGCAAGCCCATGATACGCGGGTTGGGATTCCAACGCATTGCGGTTACAGAAAATGGCGTGAAACAAGAGGGACAACAGTGGGGAGCCGATCACGGACTAGAAATCGACGCATTCCACGTCGAAGGTGTCAATATCATCAAAGGGCCAGCCTCCGTCATCTATGGCAGCGACGCCATGGGAGGAACCATTGAGATTTTACCACCCCCATTTCCGAAAAAAGACACACTATCGGGCGAAGCCTTGGTGTCGTATCAGAGTGTCAGTTCCGGACTGGATGGTTCGGTGATGTTGCAGGCGAAACGCAACAAGATATTCACAAAAATACGCTACACCGAGAGGCATTGGGCCGACTATCGTGTGCCAGCAGATAGTTTCACCTATCTGAGCATGAGGTTGCCCATACATGGCAAACGGCTGAAAAACACAGCCGGCATGGAGCGGTGCGCCAATGCTTTACTGGCATACAAAAACGGCATCTACGAAGGACGAGTCAATATCAGCGACAGCTACCAAAAGTCTGGATTCTTCAGCGGAGCGCATGGTTTGCCCAATAGCGCCGCCTTGGAAGATGACGGCAACCGATGGAACATAGATTATCCATATGGCAAGGTCAACCACTTCAAAGTCACTTCGACCAACACTTGGACGAAGAGAAAAATACAGACCAAATTGACCTTGGGATACCAATTGAACCATCGGGAAGAATGGAGCCGATTCCACACACACAATCCCGCCCAGACTCCACCGGACATAGACCCGGACAAGGAACTGATGTTTCACCTCCATACAGGCAGCACACAGTTACAGTTCCGTCTTACGCCCAACCATTCATGGGAGTTTTACGGTGGATTGTCGACCACATGGCAGCATAACAGCATCGGAGGATACGGATTCCTAATCCCAGCCTATAACAGATGGGAAGGAGGCAGTTATCTACTTGCCAACTACCGTCCCCACTCCGATTTGCGGCTTAGTGGTAGCGTGAGGTATGACATCGGACACGTCCACACACAACCTTACGAGGATCTCGTCTCAAAGGTTGTCAGAAACTTCCACGACTATTCCCTTTCGTTAGGCATCGAATATGAGCCGGACAACGGACACAGTGTCCAAGCATCTGTGGGCCATGCGTTCAGGCTTCCTTCTGTCAACGAACTGACTTCCAACGGAGTACATCACGGGGCTTTTCGCCACGAGATGGGTGATAGTAGTTTGACCAGCGAGCAAGGATGGCAAATAGACTTGTCATACAAGTTCAGCCGGGGAAACTGGGAAGCTTCAATTTCTCCATTCTACAGTTATTATCCACACTTCATCGCGCTACATCCAACCGGACGCTGGTCTATGCTCCCTGACGCAGGTCAGGTCTATCAATACATGGACGCTCCCACAACCATCATGGGAGGAGAAATCAGTGTCAAAGGCAAGATTTGGCGTGGGCTACACTACACTTTCGTCGGAGAGTACGTCCACACATACGACCACCATGCCCATACGGCGACACCATTTTCGCCACCCGCTTGCATGCGGAACACATTGAGCTGGGAGGCTTCGCGGTGGAGGTGCTTCGCGGAGTGCCAAAGCGTGGCTGCCCAACACAGGGTTTGTCACAATGAAATGGAAACGGCGGGTTACAATCTGATCCACATAGGAGGTAATGTCGATTTTCCTCTAAGCAAAAGCAAGTTGTCCCTCCTTTTGCACGTGAGGAACCTACTCGACGCACAATACCTCAACCATCTCAATTTTTACAGACGGATCGATTTGCCTGAGGCGGGCATCGACATCCAAACAACCATTCGCCTCAACTTTTAAAAAGTAAAACATTATGAAAGCATTAAAAATTTATTCAATTCTCACTATTTTCTTTGCGCTCACATTCGCTTCATGCGAGAAAGAAGAGGCTGCGGATACCACCAGTCCTGTCATCCAACTTGACGAACCAGAGGATGGCGACGAACTATTAATAGGCGCCGGTGTCCACTTCGAATGCGACTTTTCCGACGATGTCATGTTGGGCAGTTATCTAATCGAGATCCACAACAATTTCGATGGCCATAGCCACTCAACCACCGTCAGAGCTGGGGAGGAGCCATTTTTCTTTAAGAAGTCCTATGATTTGTCAGGATACCGCAACAAGCATGAGCATCACCACGACATCGTGATTCCTGAGAACGCAGCCCCTGGTAACTATCATCTTGTCGTTTACTGCACAGACGAGGCGGGCAACCAATCACTCGTAGCCAGAGAGATTGTCCTCTCCCACGATGCGGAGGAGCATCATCATCACGACCATGACGATGATGAAGATTAATAACGAATAATAGTAAAAACCACATTCCCCAATCCAGCTGTTTGGATTGGGGAATGTTTCTTTAAAAAGATTTGTAGAATCGCTATTTCTTCAAACAAAAACACTACCTTTGTTCTGTTGCTAAACAAACAAAAAAGTACAATCTAGTGTAAGTATCTATTAAACCCACATATCAAAAAGATGAAAAAAAGATTATTGCGCAGCCTGTTCCTTTTAGGAATGGCATCGGTCCAAGTCTGCTCATTCGCGGCGAAGAACACGGAAGACCCTGTCCTCAGCTATTTGGAAGAGGACGAAAACATCGTCATCAATAAGGATGTGGAGAAGATCACCTTCTCCAAGAATTCCCAAGGCGTATCCGCCAAATATAGTGTACAAAAATATTACAAGGCTGTTCGTCACGAAGACAGTTACATGGATGCTATCCCGTACAACGAGGAATCTTCCCAACTGAAAATCTTTGGCGTGCAAGACGTCACCTACAAACACTCCTCCAACATGATTGACGGAGGCGTCTTCTTCGACGGCATGAACCTTTGCAGCATCAGCATGGAGTTTGAAGAGAAGGGCGACGTCTGTGGTTACAAATATGACCAAGATTTTCCGGAGGCCATCTATTTGGCCCGTCTGGTATTCAGCGAAGCAATGTTCGTGGAAGAGAAGAGCGTCACCATCGAGGTGCCTTCATGGCTCGATTTGGAGATCAAGGAGTACGCCTTCGACGCCAGCATCAAAAAGGAGGTGACCAACGGCAGCAACAAAACCACCTATACCTACAAGATGAACAACGTAAAGTGCGCCAAGGATGAGAAGCACTCTCCTTCACCACTCTACCACAACCCAAACATCATCTTCGTCTACAAATCCGTAAAGAATTCCGACGGCTCCAAGACGCCTGTTTTCGAAACCGCCCAAGACCAATACAAATGGTACAGCAATCTGTTGAAAGAGAACAAGGAGAATTTGGACAGCATCAGCGGACAGACCAAATTGATCACATCGGGTTGCAAAAACAATATGGAAAAGGTGGGCAAGATTTTCGAATGGGTACAACAGAACATCCGCTACATCGCCTTCGAGAATGGCATCAACGGATTCAAGCCACACACCGCGGCAAAGGTCCTTGACAACAAATATGGCGATTGTAAAGGAATGGCCAACCTACTCAAACACATGCTCAAAAGCGAAGGCATCGACGGACGTATGGTTTGGTTGGGAACCAGTTCACTCCCTTACGACTACTCCACCCCATCCTTGGCGGTTGACAACCACGCCATCTGCGCAGCCATCATGGGCAAAGACACCATCTACTTGGACGCGACTTGCGAATACTCCGCTTTGAAGGAGTATCCTAGCTCCATCGAGGGACAACACGTGATGATCGAGAATGGCGGCAATTGCATCTTGACCAATATTCCCGCCAACAAACCGCATGACAACCTGGACAGTACCTACGCTACTCTAAACATCTCAGGAAACGCGTTGAAGGGAGAATTTAAGAATTTCAGAAGAGGTCAGGATAAGATAAGCTTCCTCAGCAATATGGACAATGATTTCACCGATGTGGTCAAATCATTGAACGCCATGAGATTCAAAGGTCTTCCGGACTCAGACGATATGGTGAAGATCACCAACACCCAATCTTCAGACAAGGAGGTGACCATCGCCTATCCAATCGAATTGACTAACAACCTCGTCTCCGCAGGCGGTGAGTACATGGTTTCCATGGAGTTGGACAACAAAGCGAGCAACATGTCGATCGACATGAAAGATCGCAAAACCGATTTATTCTTGGGCTACAAGGCGAGCGACGCGCTGGTCACAGAGTTGACCATACCAAACGGATACAAGGTGTCGCACACACCTGCCAACCTCTCCATCGACAAGCCTAACTACAAATTCACGGTGACATACACCAAGAAGGGCAACAAGATCATATACCACAGAAGCATCATCATAAAGAAGACAATCATTCCATTGGCGGAGATTCCCGCATGGAACAAAGATCTGGAGGCTTTGAAATCAGCCTACTTGGAGATGGTAGTTTTAAAGAAATAATACGATAAAAGAAACAGTCATGAAAAAATATATAGCATTTATTTTGATCTCCCTCTTCATTCTTCCCGCCAGCGCAAGAAGAAGATCATTGGACGAAGAGAAAGTAATCAATGAAATCTGGGCCCGCACCGATATGCCAGAGTTCAAGAATTACAAAATCGAGGAGCAATACAAAAACGAACCAGTTGTCATCTTGGCGAGATACCAAGAGTTCATCGGAAATGTGAAGGTGGCCTACATGGGAGGACAAATGCCTTGCAGAGGCAAAGAGTTCTACAGAAACCTCATCATGATCAACGACAATAGCGCCATCCGCCAGTTCTCTACCATCGAGTATGTGAACAACACGGCGACCAGCAAGCAAGTGGTTGGTATCCGCGTCATCAAAAATGACGGATCCGTTGTCGAAATCAATCCAAACGATTACATCAAAATCAGTACGGATTTGAATAACAGAAGGAAGAAAAACAACATCACCAAGATCGCGGTCCCTAACCTCCAAAAGGGTGACGTGATCGACTACTTCATCTACGAGGAGGAGGAGATGTACTACGACCAATTCCGCCACTTCTATATCAATGACAACGCGCCTATCCAAAGTTACCGCTTCCACGGCGCCTTCGACTACGGTGTCATGACCGACACCTGGTATTGGTTGCCGGATAACGTTAAGGCAACCGAACAAAGAGACGAGAGCGAGAAGCGTACTTTGTTGGATTTCAACCTAAAAAATATAGATAAGAAAAACAGAGAGGTGATGTCCTCCCCATTCAAGAACAATCCAAGATTCAGATTCGTTTTCGCCTCTTTGGAGAGCGGATCCAAATGCAAGGACATCTTCCCTAAACATGAATACGGTCTTCACAGAAAGACCAAAGAGGAGGGCATGCTTGTCAACAAAGTATTCAACGGATACGACTTCTTCAATTATATGAGTTACAGCACAGCAGGTGCTATCAACAAAGAGTTAAAAAAATATTTTGACCAACACCCCGGATTGAACGACAAGCAAAAAGCGGACGAGATCTACAACTATTTGGCAACTTGTTGGATTCGACACGGTCACTCATTCAACAGCGACAACAAAGCCTTCTTCTGTACCTTCAGAACGTTATTGCGGGCATTCAAAATTCCTGTCTACTATGGCATTGCCATAGAAAGAAACTTTGGCGATCGCAAAGACGCCTTGGTCGCCAGCGATTTCGACAAGATCATCAAGCTCAAAGATGGAACCTTCTACGAGACCTGCAGCTCTTCACTTCCTTGTGCCTTGGACAAGAGCGCCGATTGGGAAGGTACAGAGGGCCTCTTTTTCCTTATGGATGAGAAAACCACTAAATACAAATCCTGTGACGACTACAAGAAACTGATCAAACAAAAGATTCCTGTAACTCCAGCGGAGAAGAACAAGACAACCTTCACCATCAACGTCAACATCGACCCAACGGACGGACACGCCTTGGATGTCACCCGCACGGTCGCATTGACAGGATCCAAAACGAGAAGGGCCAGAAATCAACTAGGCACCTTCTGGCAATGGGACTCCATCATGCGCCAACACTTCGGCATCACCACAAAATTCAATGAGGATCCGAAGATAGTAAAAGCAATTACTCCAGGGGCAACAGAGAAATGGACCCGCAATTTCGATTACATCGAACGCAACCAAAAGGAGGCATTCGACGAGGAGGCCAAGGATTTCTTCGAAAACCATGTCAAGGAGGTGAAGTCCTACAAGATTGATTCTTATGGATTATTCGAAAACGACAAAAGCTTCAGATACACCAGCGAGGCGATTGTGGAGGACATGGTCAGAACCACCGACCGTAGCAAAGTGGTCAATATCGGTAAATTGTTGGACAAGATGAATCTAAACACATTGAAGAAGGATCGCCAATCGGATGTTGAACTCAAAAGCACCTTCTTGGATTCATACGAAATCAATTTCAATATCCCTACAGGCTACGAGGTGAAGAATTTGGAGGCGTTCAACAAAAACATCTCCAACACATGCGGTTCATTTGTGTCGAAGGCGAAGATCGATAACAACAAGTTGGTGGTCAATGTCGATTGGCAGATCAACAACATCCAGTTCCCAGCTTCAGAATGGAACAGTATCCTGGAGATTTTGAATGGTTTCAAATCGTTTAACAACACATCCGTTGTCTTGACTCAAAAATAAAACATATCCACAAAGGATAGGAAAGGCTGTTCGAAAGGACAGCCTTTTTTGTCGCTCAAGAGGCCCCCACAAAGGTTATCTAAACAGATTACATTATTCTTTGAATATTTCTTTTGTTATAGAAAAGTTGTCTTTCTGTATTTTTAGTAGATATAAACCTGACTGAAACTCTTCAATGGACATTTGGTTCCCATTTGCAATCTTTAAAGTTTCTCCTTCAATGGATAGCAATGAAAGAGAACAATTGTCGAGGTTAATATAAATCATATTGGATGCAGGATTTGGGAAGAGTGTGACATATAGTTCCGCATTTACTGTACTTACTCCATTAGGATTGCTCAATACTAATTTGAATCCATTAATTGAAGAAAAATTAGATGTCGTGTTTATTGAAGCTGCAATCATATTGGACACTATGATATTCTCGTTTCTGTCTCTATAATATTTAATACACAAACAAGATCCGTTGTGTGTGTCGATAACGAAAGTCCACGCATTCTCCAAATCAATATCTTTTCTTAAAAAATCTGCACAATCTATCATGTGTAGATTGGTGGTATCTTCAATAAGGTACACGTCATAAATGGAGTTTTCCGTTTGCGTATAATAATCGATGCGATTAGATAAATCAGAAATGGCCTGATTTTTTAATAATCTACCATCTGTTCTTACCATGTCCCACTTGGTGTAACGCTCAGGATCACCAACTGTATCTATTACGATATAGGAAGAATCTTCTTTTGATAGAAACAAATATGAAACGAGAGGGGAATCGCCTCCGAAATCTAAATTTTCCGGTGTTGTAATGAAAAATGCATAATGATTCTGAGGTACGGGAAATGTATCTGATTCAGTATGTCTGTCGTTAACAATAGCATCAATGTCATGTTCTATCACTCCAACACGATAAGTGAAATTCTCTGGTAGTTTACATCCCCAAATAGTATCTGAAGAATACTCGTAAACAAAGTCTAATGCCGAATCATAACTATCAAACGCAAATGATATAGTTGAAAACAACAATGATAAAAATAAAAAGAAACACCTCATATTATTTGATGATTATTCGTTTGACAATTTTGTTATTATCAGTTTCTATAGCAATGAAATAGCAACCTGATGGGCAGTCTGACATGTCAATTTCATAAAAGAGAAGTAATGGAATAATTGATTGTCGTTTTTCGGATGCGAAATTAAAAATTAATAGATTCTTGTCATAATAACATGAATATTTTTTAATATTCGCAATACGAATTTCTATATAGGCCGGTCTCTTTGCTGTTCGAAAGGAGAGCCCTTTTTTCGCATTTTATACATATTAGTCAAGAAAATGATTATTTGCGTATAAAATACTCTAATTTATAGTTTATATGTAAAAAATACACTACATTTGCAGTGTATTTATAAAACATGCCATAGAAATTATTAACTTAAAAATCATGGATTATGGAAAATCAGAAAAGCAACAACGAATTGGCTAAGAGAGCAAAAATCTACAACTTGATCATCGTAGACGAAAGTGGTTCTATGAGCGGATTGGAGCACGTAACCCTATCGGGCATCAACGAAACCATCCAAACCATCCAAGCGGCCCAAAAGAAGTACAACGAGGTACAGGAACACTTCATCACCCTTGTCACCTTTGACAGCGGCGAAAAAGATAAGGATGTGCGCACCATTTGGGATGCGGTGCCCGCAGGCTCCGTCGAGGAGTTCAAGGAGTACGAACCGTGTGGTTGCACCCCTCTTTACGATGCGGTGGGACAATCGCTCACAAGACTGCTCAAAATAACGGAAAAGGACGAGGATGCGGTAGGCGTTGTGACCATTCTGACAGACGGACTGGAAAATTCGTCAAAGGAATGGAACGCAGCGAAGGTGAAAAAATTAATTGAGGAGCTGAAAGAGAAAGGATGGACCTTCTCCTACATGGGATCGGACCACAATGTCAAAGAGGTATCAGCAATGATCTCCATCACCAACGTGATCGAGTTCAGCCACGAAGTAACTGGCGCATCCAACATCTGGGGAAGAGAGAGAGCCTCAAAACTGAACTACTTCTCCAAAATGGCGAGCGAATGGGACGCCAACGAAAGCTACGAAAGGAAGATCCAGCGAAGGAGGAGCTACAACGACAATTACTACTCCAATCGTGAGACGCCTCAACTCATCAAGCACTTGGAGGCCAACGAAGTGTTCGTATTCGGCAGCAACGCGCAAGGCCACCACGGTGGAGGAGCCGCTCGTACCGCTATGGAAAAATTCGGCGCGCAATGGGGCGTCGGAGAGGGAATGCAAGGTCAATGCTACGCTATTCCTACGATGGAGGGCATCAAGAGCCTCGAAGCAGCTGTCGGCAGATTCTGCCAATATGCGAAGGAGCATCCTGAGAAGCGATTCCTCGTCACCCGAATCGGCTGCGGCATCGCCGGATACCGACCAGAAGAGGTGGCGCAATTCTTCAAACCCGTGATCGAGTTGGAGAATGTCTCATTGCCGAAAGATTTTTGGAAGGTGTTAGGTCTCAACCTTTTCGAATAGGAACCCAATCCTACTTCACCACCACTTTTCTTCCCTCCACCACATAACATCCCGCGGAGAGAGGCAACTCCTCCGTTTGGGATGGGGCGAGGCGAAGAGTACAAAGCAAACTACCCTCCACACGCCAAACCGTCACCTCGCGAGCCACCGAAGAGACGAGGCATATCCTACCCTTCTCCACAGAGATCGACAAATCGTCCATTTCGGTACGGTTGAAAACAGGTGCGTCGAGATCAGTGGTCTCCACCCTACGATAACCTTTCGACTCGATCCAAGAGGCGTAAGAGCCATCCGACTCGTCTGAGATCGCCTCGTCGTCAAACTTTTGAGAATCGAAACAGAAGGCGAATTGACAACTTGGATGTTTTTGGGCAGCGGCGAGTCCCACCATACCATTGGCGGTTGGCGACGCGCCGAAATTGGTCAACACAGCGTTGGAAGAACGAGGCGTGAAGTAACAGTAACCATCGCTTCCCGCGGATGTGATGCGCCACTGCTGCTCATACGAGCCAGAAGAATCCCGCAAACTTAGCAAATCGCCTGAAGCATCCAAGACACGCCCGGTCGCCACATCGGTCAAAACATAATAGTCTCCCTCCTTCGAGAGTCTGAACGAAAGGTTGATCTCGTCATTATCCTCCGTCAGTGCAAGGCGTCCATCCTTTTCGGAAAGGATCTTATTCGCATTCTTCGAGAGCAAAAGATACTGTTTGCCCTCCTGGAAATGAGCTGCGCGACGGTAACGATTCAATTGGTCAAAAAGGTCTAAATTCCACTCTTGGTAGAAATGGATGATGGGATAACCGGTACGCATATCGATCGGCAACCAAATATGCCACGACTCTCCCACATTGGCGTCGTTAAAATAGTCGCCGCCCTTCCAGCGGTCGCCCATATAGATGTAGGCGTCATACTTGCCTGGTACCTTGAAAACATAGTTGCTCTGGCTATTGTAAGAGGTGTTCGCATTGGCGTCCACAAATGGGTTGCCCGCATCTTCCCATCCAGAAAGCGGCATCTGGGAGAAGGAGGAGTGACCCGGATTGGGATCCCAACCGGTACAGCCAGAGGTGATCGCCACGAAGCGTTGGTGGTACTTGAAGATAGCGGGAGCCTCATACTGTTTCTTCACGAACATACGCTCCCATGTGGCGCTCAAATCCAGAAAATCATCTTTGAGCAAAGTGCCATGCATCGTCATATTCTCCTCCGCCGATCCGAAGTGGTACCCCACCCTGTAATCAGGATCATACATCAGCGTCTGGTCACGAGATCCGGAGGGCTGTTCATCGCCGCGAGGACGCATCGTCTTCACAAAACGGTAGGGTCCGGTGATTTGGTCGGCATAGAGGATCGCCACACGGGAGGCGGCGTAACCCGAACCATTCTCCCAATGCACCCACATCACATATTTCCCCGTATTAGGGCAATACATCACCTTCGGACGCTCCAAAGTACGGCCGTAGTTCATATCTTGGTAATCGCTGCGGAGCGGCTGCTCCGGACACTGGTAGGCCATGCCCTCCCGCTTCCAATTATAGAGGTCTTTGGATGAGTAGCAGACAATGCCATTGCTTCTCACCGGCGAAGGACGATAGTTTTCGCCGAACCAATAGTAGGTACCCTTTTCATACAGCACACAACCGCCATGGGCATTGATGTGGTTGCCCGCTTCATCGTACCAGTTGACACCCAAACGAATGGCGGGACTACCGATCAGAAAGGATTTATTAGCCTCGACCGGGCGATCCACCCGCTCCAAATGCCAATAATGTTTACCGTCCGACCCACTCTTGTCGCTATACACCCCTTTGCCGTCCGAAGTGCCATCCGTTCCCATGTATTTACCATTGGAGACAAACTGGAAACGCACATAATAATCCTCATTCGGCGCATATCCTATCTTAAAGTGCGTCGCATTGGAGGAGGTGGAGGTAGCCATCTTCACATCGTACTCGCCGGAAGCGGTGACATAACTATTGGTGGCGACACTCTTCAAGGCGTATGTACCATCAGAAAGCGGTTCGACGAGGAACTGCATCTTGGTGGCAGTGGAACGGTTCTTCAATTGCACGGTTCCATTTTCATTGGAGAGATATCGGTTGCTCGCATGGACTACATAATATTTCTCACCAGAGAGGAAGGGCAAATTCCTTTGGCTGTTATAGAGATTCAAAGCCTCCAAAAGAGCTGTGGTGGCATCCACGATCTCCGTTTGGCTGGTAGGGGCATCCAACACCGACTGGGCCACCGACACACCATCCTTCAGGCGCTTTCGTGCGGCGGCTGAGTATTCACCCTCGCCATCGCCTTCCCGGGTGGCGGAAAGTCTTGCCTCCGCCTTATCAATCGTCATTTTCAAACCATCCGTGATCAAGGCAGAACCATCCGCCTCACGTAGATACCAGAAATGCAACGACTCACTGCCATTCTTATCCGAATAGACACTGGCACCCGGCACATAAGAATCGGTGCCGACGTACCGGTTATTCTCCGCGCATTTGAACTTCACATACTCACCGCCAGCGCGCTCGATTGAGAACTTCGCCGCATTGCCCGTAGAGGAGGTGAATTCAGTATTCCAATCACCCGTCTTCCCTAGATTCGCATTGCGCTGCACACTCTTAATCAAATAGAGGCCACCCGACGGTACTAACTGGAACTTTTGGGGATTAGCGGCATTGAATGTATGCAAATTAGGCACGCCATCCACCGAGGAGAGCGCCATACCGGAAGAGTGAAAAATGTAATAGATGCCATTGGGCGTAATCTCGGCGCCATTGGCCAGAACAATGATTGAAAAGAGAAGCATCCAAACGGACACCACCTTCCGCAAAAGTGTTTTCATGGTTAT
The DNA here is from genome assembly GCA_045639525.1 of Paludibacteraceae bacterium. Classification (GTDB taxonomy): domain Bacteria; phylum Bacteroidota; class Bacteroidia; order Bacteroidales; family Paludibacteraceae; genus UBA1181. The sequence continues at coordinate 12,861 of JAZUDI010000014.1, forward strand.
CAATACTAAGCTTTTAACATCCACGTTATCATCGCGCTAATATACTGAATAATAGAACACGAAACACAGTGACGGGAAAAACAGACAAAAAAAATTTTTTTGAAATGTTTTTTTTTCTCCAATTCGTTGCAAATACAAAAAATCTTTCTACCTTTGCATCGTAATTAAGATGTTTCCTGAGAAAATTCGAAGCCGGCAGGCAAATCACATTTTCTCAACTTATTAGAAAAATAAACTAATGCGAGGCGAAAGTCTTGTAAAGAAACATTTTATACGCCGAATGCATCGGGCGCATAAAAGTGTTCATCTGCATTTGGTGTGCTGAAAAGACTCCCAAAGCGTCTACCGTTTGTTTGAAAGTAAGTGTTGTTTTTTTCAAAAGAGGTCCATCGTCGCTACAACGGTGGACTTTCTTTTTTCTTATCGTCTAAAAACAAATTACGGAATTATTGGATTCAAAACCTTACACATCTTTCTGTTGTCCTTATCTTTAACAGAATCTTCAGACTCCATCGGTTCAAATCCACATTTTTTGTAAAAACCAACTGCAGAATAATCATTCCCTTGAAACGCCAAAACAGTCATCCATTCGTATTGATTTTTATATTTTTCAGACAAAACAGCAACAATAGTCCTTCCTATCTCTTTATTTCTGTACTCTTTTCTCACAGCCAAGTACTCTATCTCTATGGATTCGAAAAAAGGGTATTTAAAATAATCATCAGGATCACTACTTGCTATCACAGGCATTGCTAAATCTCCAAATAATTTATCCTCTACATTTTCTTTGTTAAGAAAAAAACTATTAGGTTTTGTAGAGAAAAAAGCGACGATCACATCTCTTATCTTGACAATGTAATATTTATAATCCTCGCCACTTGTTTGTATATGGGCGTCGAGGGCATGATGAATAAAGTCGTCCATCTCATCCACACCACATACAAAATCAGAAAGGATAGAAGCATCTTCTACCCTTTCTATTATCAACGTATCCTTTGCTGAAATCTTTTCACTCCCAGACGACATTGTACTTTCCATAATTTCTTTTAGCATGCGTATCAAATGTCTTCTGCTTATCATTTACGCTCGCACCCTTTTTGCGAGATTTAACTGCTGCTATCTTCCTATAGACTTCAGGAGTTAACTTAATAATCTTTGCATCTACTCCTAACATAAATAAAGGTCTTGTGTTAAACAATATCAGATAATCTTTCGTTGCAAAGATAAACATTAGAAACAAAAACACAACCCCAAAACCAATGGATATTTTCAAAAATTGGTCAAAACACATCTAATTTAACTATCGACCTCTACGTTACCACAAGGAGAAACAAAAAGAAGGGCGACACCGAAGCGTCACCCTTCCACCTTATATTAGATCTCTAATTATTCAGCAACTTCAGCCGAACCAGTCTCACCCACGTATGAGCCCGCCTTCGCCAATGCCTCGTTGATGTTCGAACAGATATTCTCCTCTCCGATCAACTTGTCGAAATTAGCCTTCAACAACATAGAACGAACATGCTTGTTGACTCCTGAAAGCACCACCTTGATGTTAGCGCGTTGTGATTGCACACACAAGTTCTCCAAGTTGTGCAAACCTGTCGAATCAATGAATGGAACCTTACGCATACGGATGACGCGTACCTTTGGTGCCTCGGCCACCTCCGACATGATTTCGTCAAACTTATTGGCGATACCGAAGAAGTATGGACCATCGATCTCATACACACCTACACCATCAGGAATATGCAACTTCTCCTCGTGCAAAGCGACATCCAAGTTGTCTCCCGGATCGATTTCATCATGGAACACACGAATGATAGAGGACTCGTTGACACGACGCATGAACAACAAGACCGCCAAAAGCAATCCCACCTCAATAGCGACAGTCAAGTCGAAAATGACAGTCAAAATAAATGTCACCATCAATACAGAGAAATCAGACTTTGGACTTTTCGACAAAGAGACAAACGAACGCCAACCACTCATGTTATATGACACGATGATCAATACACCAGCCAAACATGGCATAGGAATATATCCCACCAATTGTCCCAAGAACAAAAGCACCAACAAGAGAACGATCGCATGGATGATACCCGCGATTGGGGTACGACCGCCATTGTTGATATTGGTCATGGTACGGGCGATGGCTCCAGTAGCAGGAATACCACCGAAGAAAGGAACCACAATATTGGCGATACCTTGACCGATCAACTCGGTATTGGAATCGTGCTTGTCACCGATCACACCATCCGCCACCATAGCGGAGAGCAATGATTCGATCGCACCCAACATCGCAATAGTGAAGGCTGCGGGGAAGAGGGTGCGAACCAATTGGAAGAAAGACTCTCCCTCCTTCAACTCGATTACCGGAAGATGTGGTGCCGGAACGCCATGAGGCAATTCATACAAATCACCGATGGTCTGGATACATGTCACACCACAATAAGCCTTCAAGATATAGACAACGATAGTAGCCACAACGATCGCCACCAACGAGCCAGGAATCTTCTTCGAGAACTTAGGGGTAATGATGATAAGCGCCAAGCTCAAAGCACCGATACCCAAAGCCCAGAAGTTGATATGGGAGAAGTTTTGGAAATAGCAAGCCCACTTTTGAAGGAAGTTGGCAGGTACCTTCTCTATACCCAAACCGAACAAATCGTTCATCTGTGTGGAGAAGATGGTCAAGGCGATACCGCCGGTGAATCCCACAATCACAGGGTAAGGGACAAACTTAATGACACTTCCCAATCGGAAAAGTCCCATAAAGACCAATAGGACACCCGCCATGATGGTAGCGATGATCAAACCGCTCAAACCATACTGTTGGATGATACCATAGATAATGACAATGAACGCACCGGTAGGACCACCGATCTGCACCTTCGTACCTCCCAAGAAGGAGACCAAGAAACCAGCGATGATCGCTGTCAGCAAGCCCTCTGTCGGACCTACGCCAGAAGCGATACCAAATGCGATAGCTAACGGAATGGCGACGATACCCACAATGATACCCGCCATCAAATCTGTCACAAAACGCTCCTTGTTATACCCCTTCATCGAGGTAAAAAGTCTCGGAGCAAAAACATCCTTCAATGATGCTTTCATAACGGCTACAATAGTTTTAATTTTAAATATCTATAAATGAGCCGCGAAGTTACAAATTTTTGTATTTAACACTTACACAAATGCACGGGAAAATATGTTACAAAGCATATTTTTCACAACGCACTAATAAACGCTTATTTCTATACGCTTCACATCTCAAACTGCAACGGCAGCAAAGAGGCGATGCTCTCCACCCGATAGATACGTTCCGTGCCATAGAGGATCACACGTATCTTCTCGCCAAAACGATTCTCCGTCTCCAACAAGGCTTGACGGCATGCGCCGCAAGGAGTGATCGGAGAAGGGAGGAATCCCTCTTGGTCTTGGGCGGCGATGACCAACATCACAACCGGTTGGTCAGGATAGGCGGCATTGGCATAGAAGAGTGCGGTACGCTCGGCGCAGAGACCGCATGGATAGGAGACATTCTCTTGATTACTACCCTTCACCACCTCACCGTTGGCCAACAACAACGCGGCGCCCACCGCGAATTTGGAGTATGGAGAATAGGATCCCGCCGTAGCATCTTTGGCACACGACACCAACATGCGCTCCTCATTTGTCAACTCGTCCAGCGAAAGCACATCCACTTTACAGACAATTTCCTTGGTATCCATATCGAAAAAAGTTTTTCTATTGTTTTAAAATGCTATATCTATTCTTATGAATTTTCAAAGTAAAATTTTATAAAATGTGATGATTTCTTTAAGAAACAAGTTTGTATTCTTTTGAATATGGAGCATCTCTTTTTATGACAGAAAACATTCGAGCTACAATTTTTGCTCGAATCACATTCAATATGCACATAGGATGTTTCCCCTCCGCTCTTCTTCTTTCATAGTAATCCTTGTATTCACTTGACAACATGTGTGTTCCCGCACTGACGGCGCACAAATGCAGCAGAGCCTTGATATGTTTGTTTGCCCTTTGCGACACCTTAGACTTGGAATGGATACTTTTACCAGATGTATATTGGAAAGGTGCAAGACCAGCATAGCAGTTGAATTGTCTGGCATTTTGGAATCGGGAAAACCCCTCCGTTATTACTATCATATTGATAGCCAACTTCTTGCCGACACCATCAATGGATGTTAGCAGATCCATCTGGTGTTTTATATTTTCGTCAGAACCTATTATGTTCTCCATTTCGCCCTCAATTTCATCAATCATTTTTTGTAACGTCTCAATGACTTTCTCCCACAGAACAGACTTGCGCTTGTAATCACTCTTGTCCATATAGTTCTTTTGGTCGTTCAGCTGAGTCTGATATTTCACTTTATCGGAAAGAAGTTGGTCTCTGTTTGATAGCAATTCTTTGAGAGAGGCAATAGTTTTGTCCTTCACATTGTATGCCACAGCCTTGTCGTTAAATCGGTAGGAGTACTCTGCGATACGTCTTGCGTCCACAGTGTCGTTTTTGCCTCTCGTTACACCAAATGAATTCTTGATTCTTGTTGAATCCTCCATCCACAAAAAAACTTCTAAATCACGACATGCACAAACAAGAGGATAGATGTAACGTCCTGTATATTCGGCACATATAAGAATATCCTCTTTATCTGCATTTAATTTCTTCAATTCGTTCTTTATCAATTTTTTAATATTAGAAACAATGTTTGGAATCTCATCTTCATAAACGATTGCATCTGAATTTCTGAAACAAAAATTTAACTTTTCTTTGCTGACATCAATGCCGATAAACAAATTCTTCATATCTTGCAGAAACTTTAGCGGACTTTGGACGTTGATTCATTGCCTACAAACCTTATCGTTACTAAGGCATATTCTTATTCAGGTCTTTGAATCAACGGAGTCGGACGGTCTAAAAAGATATTGGGGTCTTACCCATTTGCCAAAATTGTGAACCGTCCGACTTCCATTGTCCTTTGTTTAGTAATACTATTATATCGTCACAAATTTATTATTTTTGTAGGTGAATTTTTAACTTGAATAATGACTTTGCAAATCTAAGGTTTGTAAAAATAAATAAAATCGGGAAGAATGAGAAAAATTTCGCTCACAATCATAGGTCTATTATCCATCGCCAGCGCGATTGCCGCCGCACCGAAGAAATTGCAGGTGAACGTCGACTACATCAACAAATACTCTCAAATCGCGGTGGACAAAATGAGGGAGCACCACATTCCCGCCAGCATCACCTTGGCACAAGGCATCTTGGAATCAGGCGCTGGTCAGAGCGAATTGGCCAAGAAGAGCAACAACCACTTCGGCATCAAATGTCACCAAGACTGGACTGGCGAGCGTGTTTACCACGACGACGACGAGAAGCAGGAGTGTTTCCGCAAGTACAGCAAACCCGAACTCTCTTACGAGGACCACTCCCAATTCCTGAAGAAGAAGAGATACGAACCGCTCTTCGCACTTGAGGTGACCGACTACAAAGGTTGGGCCAAAGGATTGAAGGCGTGTGGTTATGCGACAGCAAAGGACTACGCGGAGCGACTCATCGACCTAATCGAGACCTACGAATTACAACAATACGACCAAATCGCCATCGGCAAATTGCCGAAAGATGTCATCCAACCTTCCGACAAAGAGAAGAAGGAGGGCGGCAATGTCGTGGTGCCAATTGTCAGCAACGACGTCAAGTATCTGAAGAACAGCAGCATGGGTGCCATTCCCGTATGCGACACGCACTTCGTGAGAAAAGAGGGCAAGAGGGAGGCAGTGATCGCGCAAAGAGGCGACTCCTACGAATCCATCGCCGACGAGTTCGGGCTACGCAAATGGCAGATCCGTCGATACAACAAGTTGAAGAGAGGCGTCCACGCCCAACCTAACGTTGGCGACATGGTTTATATCAGCAAATAAAAGAAGAAAGACATGGCTACTGAATATAATTACGACAGCATCCGTCCCTACAAAGACGAAGAGGTGAAGGCGGTGATCGAAAGGATGACAGAAGATCCTGAGGTCATCGGCGTGATCCACACACTCTTTCCCGACAAGGAGACAAAAGAGGTGATACAATGGCTACGGAGCATGAGATCCATCTACGACTTTCAGTCGCAACTCATCGCCCCCTTGATCCTCCGCTCTTTGGACACGACGGGCAGCACCTACAGCCTAAGCGGCTCCGAAAAGGTGGAGAAAGAGAAGGAACACCTATTCATATCCAACCATAGGGACATCATCATGGATGCGGGCATTCTCAACACATTGATGAACAGAAGCGGCATCGTAACGACCGAGAACGCCATAGGCGATAACCTCTGCGCCCGTCCTTGGATCACCGACGCCCTTAAACTGAACAAAAGTTTCCTTGTCCGCAGAAGTGGCACAAAAAGAGAACTTTTCGAGGCCTTCCAAGTGTTGTCCAACTACATCCGCAGCGCCATCACTTCAGGCAGAACCTCCATTTGGATCGCCCAAAGAGAGGGACGCGCCAAAGATTCCGACGACCGCACCCAGGAGAGCCTTTTGAAGATGTTCTCCATCAGCGGAAAGGAGAGCGTCAAGAAGGGATTCATGGATCTCAACATCATCCCCGTCAGTTTCTCCTACCAATACGACTCCTGCGACTATCTAAAAGCGAAGGAGTTCCAACAAAAGAGAGATGACGCCGAATTCAAGAAGAGCCCCGCCGACGATGTGTTGAGCATGAAGGTGGGTGTGATGGGATTCAAAGGCGATGTCCACATCCAAATCACGGAAAGCATCAACGACGAGATCGACCGTATCGTAAACGACGAGGACGACCGACAGACCGTCATCGACAAGGTCGCTGTCATCATCGACAGAAAGATCCACGCGAACTACCGCATCTACCCGAACAACTATGTGGCCATGGACAATTTGCGAGGCAACACGCAGCACCTTGGCACGCAATACACACAAGAGGAGAAGGAACAATTCGAGTCGTATGTGGAGAAGCAAATCGAGAAGATTGATTTGCCGAACAAGGACAAGGCATTCCTTCGTGAGCGATTTTGGACCATGTATGCCAATCCGCTCATCAACCACCTCGAGGCGAAAGTGCTATAATCCAAGGGAAGATTACGGGGCAACAACAAGGTTGGCCCGCATTCCCTTATTAACTATATAAAAATGAATAACATACCTGATCGTTTGAGCCTTAGGGATCTCTCATTGGAGGATCGCCCAAGGGAAAAAATGTTAATGAAAGGAGCCGACGCGCTCACCAACGCGGAACTCATCGCCATCCTTATTGGAAGTGGTAACAGTAAAGAGACGGCTGTTGAACTGTCGCAGAGAATTCTCAACGACAACGGCAACAACCTCTCGGAACTCAGTCGGAAAGACATCACCCAGCTGAAGAAATACAAAGGCATTGGCGAAGTGAAAGCCATCAGCATCTCCGCAGCCATGGAGATCGGAAGACGAAGGAACTTGGAGAAGGCTTTGGAACGTCCCTCCATCAAAAACAGCACAGACGCCTACGAGGCACTCAGAAGCAGCATAGAGGATCTTCCCCACGAAGAGGTTTGGGTAATATATCTCAACAATTCCAACAAAATCCTCTGCAGGGAGAAGGTCAGTTCAGGAGGGGTAGCGCTCTCCGTGATAGATGTGAAGATCATCATGAAACGGGCGCTGGAACTTTTAGCCTGCGCCATCGTGATGGGACACAACCACCCATCCGGATCGCTCACCCCCAGCCAACAGGATATCACCTCCACCCAAAAGATCAAGGAGGCCTGTAGATTTTTCGACATCCGCTTCCTGGACCACATCATCGTGAGCCACGAAGGATTTTACAGTTTCAACGATAACAACAGACTATAATGATCACCATTTATACGGAAAGGGTTTCACCCCGTCTCGCCTACAGTTGCAAACACATCTTCAGCAACGTGCTCGGCCACGAGCTACGCATCACCACGGATCCTTCGCAAAGAGCCGACATCCGTTACGCCGCGGAGAAGAGCGACGACACGCTGACCATTGTGCCTCACGGGCTCCTTTTCGAAACGGACATCAAAAAGCAAACAGTGACGGTTACCCAATGGGAGGGGCTCACCGCCCTATTCCCGACGGAAGGTGACATCCCATTCGACATCTTCTCGGCCACCTTTTTTCTCCTATCGCGATACGAGGAGTACACCTCCGAAAAGAGGGATGGACATGGCCGATTCGTCGTTGAGGAGAGCACCGCTTACCAGTTCGGATTTTTAGAGGAGCCTCTCATCGACCAATGGGCGCGCCAATTACTGACCCGACTCCAAGAGGTGGGGAACGCAGAATATCCCAAAAGTTACACTTACCTACCCACCATCGATGTGGACAACGTATTCGCCTTCCGCAACCATGGTCTGCTGCAGACCGCCTATTGCCTATTACGAGACAAGATCAAGGGGAGAGAACAGCTGTTCCTCCTACGCCTCAATTCGGTACTCCGCAAGCAGGAGGATCCCTACTTCAATCTACAGGAGGTGGCGGACATGCACCAAGGTTTGAACGAAAAACCTATGTTTTTCTACCATTGCGGATGTTTCGGCAAGAGAGACAAACGAGCCACCCTACCGAGCCGACGCTACAAAAAGATCCGTCAAAAGTTGGAGAGTCAGGTCATTTCAGGTCTTCACCCCTCCTACAACAGTTCCACCCAGTGGTGGCGCTTCCTACTAGAAAACCGCGCCTTGAAACATTGCCTTGGAAAAAAGAAAACGGAACATTGCCGATTCCACTACCTCCGGTTTACCCTACCCGAGACCTACGAACGACTGCTCGCTGAAGGGTTCCAAACCGACTGGTCGCTCTGTTACTCCAACGATCCAGGCTTCCGTGCCAGCACCTCCTTCCCTTTCCACTTCTACAATCTGGAGCGGAATGAGGAGCGTCCGCTACTACTCTATCCGACGGTGGTGATGGATAAATCCCTTCGCAACAACCTCAAACTATCCCTAACGGAGAGCGAGGCCTATATACTACGCCTGAGCGAGAAGGTGAAATCGGTCAACGGAACCTTCATCACCCTTTTTCACAACGAGCACCTCACGGACGAGATGGATTGGAAAGGTTGGAAGGAGTTGTACCAGAGGATAATAGATGGAATGAAAACAAAATAAGTTTGTTTTTTTTCCAAAAAACGATAACTTTGCCAAGCAAACGTTGTATGTCAACGGGTAAAACACTTACAGAGGTGTAGCACTTATCAAGTCCACCTTACAGTTATTTAAATAAATGGAGTAATAGATTATTAAACCATTTTGAAAAACAAAATTTGAGTAATCATTATTATTATCATCAAATAAAAAAAACAACCATGAAGAAAAATTTCAGAAGCAAGTTTGTCCTTGCGGCAATGGGAGTTCTCTCATCCGCAGCGATGAATGGCCAAATTGTGGTCGAGGCAGAAGACTTCATCGACCCCAACTTTGGAAAATGGACGGAGGTCGTCACCGAGACCTACACCGGCAGTAAAACTATCGGATACTTTGACGAGAGAGGCGAATCCCTCAAATACGAGGTAGATATCCCTACTACCGGCATGTACACCTTCTCCGCCAAATATGTGGCGCAAAGAGACGGTGTGCTTCGTATGATCACAGACGACGGTGCGTTCGCCGAGTATGAATTGGTGGGTAACGTCGAAATGGGAAAAGATTGGTGGAGCCTTGCTTTAGGCAGTTGGTTCGAAATCCCAGCTGACAAGGGACCATCCTTCTACCTCACCGCGGGAAAGCACACCTTCACCGTCATCAACGAAGAGTTTTCCGCCAACATCGACAACTTCTCCTTCACCAAGTCGGACGTTACCGATAAGGAGATTGTCAAAATCAAGCACAACCCTTCAAAAATCGAATTGATGCCGAAGGAGACTTTAAGAGTGCTTCCAATCGGTTACAACGCCGCTGGTCAAAAAATCGCCCTTCCTGTAAAATTCTCCAGCAACGTCAAGGATGGCATCTACACCGCAGGCAATAGCTACGGAAAGGATAAAATCAGTGTCACAATGGGCGGTTACACCCAAGAGTTGGACGTGAACATCGCGAAACCTACCAAGAGAAAGGAGTTCGTCGTTACCAAGAATGGTTTCTTGAACAGCAGCAAGGGTTACGTAGCCAACGAAAAGGGCGAAAAGACATCCTTGGCAGGTATCAGCTACTTCTGGATGAACGAGGAGCCAGTAGGACACTTCTGGACCAAAGAGACAGTTGACTACTTGGTGGATGAATACAACATCCAAGTTGTCAGATTGCCTCTCACCATCTCCCCTTGCGGATCAAACGGACAAGAGAAATGTTCTAAATACAATGACGTTTGGGGTTACAAAGAGGGCGAAAGTAGAGCTAACTACCGCTACAACCCTGAATGGACAAAGGAGATGGCCGACCGCATGATCAAGGCTTGTATCGAGAACGACATCTATGTCATCATCGACTTCCACGAGCACAAAGCGGAGGATTGGGTAGATATGGCCAACGAATTCTTCACCTATTTCGCTTCCAAGTGGGGTGAATTTCCTAACGTGATGTACGAGATCTACAACGAGCCATTGTGCGACGACCAAACTGTAGTGAACTATGCGAAAAAGGTGATCCCTACCATCAGAAACATCGATAAGAAGAACCTTATCATCGTAGGTTCTTCCGAGTTCTCCCGTCATCCAGACAAGGTAACAGACGCAGGAAAGGGTTACGAGAACATCGCATACACATGGCACGGATATGTGAAGTTCAACCACCAAGCAGACTGGGGGCAACATCCTGAGTGGAACACCTCAGTACCAGTTGTCGTTACCGAGTGGGGTTGCGGACAAGGTGGTGGAGACGGCGATCTTCGTCAAACTTACAAAGACAGAGGCGTCATCCACTGTTTCTGGTCTATGGCCAACAAGAACACCGACGGTGACGAGGCTTGGTCTATCTTGAAAAGCAAAGTGACCAAAAGATCCGGATGGTCAAGCGCAGACCTTAACTCCAACGGTGCTGGACAACTTTCAGCAGCAAAGAGCTGGATCAACTACACGCCAAAGGTATTGGTAGTGGAGACTCCAGAGTTCGAGACATCAATCTGCGAAGGATCCAAGGTGTTCTTGCCAGAGGATAAAGCGACTGTTTCTGGTTCCGCCAAGGGTGGTTCAGGAAGCTACACCTACAAGTGGGAGCAAACCAAGGGTGAGAGCGCAAAAATCGCCAACCCATCTTCCGCTAAGACAGAGATTTCCGGCTTGAAAGCAGGTATCAACGTATTCGCTCTTACCATTTCAGACGGAACTGATTCCGAGACCATGAGTGTCACCATCACCGTTTACCCTGAGGGTTGGACCGATCCAGGTTTGATCGACGACGTTGCCGACAATGACACCCAAACACGTATCGGCGGTTTCTGGAAAGTATTCGACGATGCAGAGCAAAAGGCAAATCCACACTCCACTATCACCGAGGCAGACCAATTGCCAGTAGATCAACACATCAAGGCTACCGCCAAGATGGGTAACAAGTGGGGCGGCGGCAACGAGGCTTACTGCGGTGTCGATATGTACTTGCAAGAGGACAAGAGCGGCATGGATATCTCTAGCTGCAACAAGGTAACTTACAAATTCAAGGGAAGCAGCCACATCTTTAGAGCAGTGATGACCGCTGTCAAGGATGAGGATTACCACAGCTACAGCGTCGAGGGATCCAACGACTGGAAAGAGGTTACTGTCAATTTCGGTAGCTTGGCTCAAGCCTCTGACTGGGGTACAGATATGCCATTCTCAAAGGAGAGCATCAGTAAGTTCAGCTGGATGTTGCGCGGTAACGAGAACACCACTCGCACTTTGGAAATCGACGACGTAACCTGCGTAGGCATGGAGTTCAGCGTAAATGTAGATCCTACAAGCGTCGAGAACGCGACGGAGATCAGCAAAATGTATCTCTTCCCTAACCCATCGGAGGATGGTTCTTGCACATTGATCGTTTTGGATCGTTGCAATGTAGTCATCACCAATGTGGCAGGTCAAGTTGTGAAGGAGTTCGTTGCGGTTCCTGACTTCAACAACGACTTCTCTATCAACGAGAAGGGTATCTACTTCGTAAAGGCTGGTAACGAGGTTACCAAGTTGATCGTGAAGTAATCTAGGATAAACGATATCCATACAATAGGCGTCCCGAGGGTTATCCTTTGGGACGCTTTATTTTTGCGCCCGATGTTATGCTTGACAATAATTTATTACTTTTGCAAAGAATTTGAAAAAACAAGGTATATATGAGAGTCATTCATTACATCAAGAGAATCACCATCGCGGCAACCGCATTGGTTTGCTGGCAAAATATTCAGGCGCAGTGGACCGTCACGGAGCCCACAGAAGATTATCAAGGATCCGTTAATCTCCCATCTAATTACTACATACAAAACGGTGCGATTCAATTGAATGGAGCATCGACTAAGAATGGATCATTCATTAGCATTAACCCCGAGCAATATCTCGATGGGAAAAATATCCTCAATGTCGGTGGAGGAAGAGGCAACAGGTATCCTCTATTTACCATGACAAAAGATGGAGATTTTGACATGTCCGGGGACTTCACCATGGGCAATAGCTACAATTACCCAATATTTTCCATAAAAAGGGATGCAGCTGATAAAAGCAACCCCACAACTATCGAAGCCTATGGAGAGAATGGTTATACACCGCTCAATTTGCATGCCGCATCTTACAACTTTAACGATGGAAATGTAATCATCGAAGGTCAACTGGAGAAAGTAAAGAAAATCGGAGTCGGTTCCACAACCTCAACTGACGACGCGCTTATTAGCATGGAAGCCTATATGACATCAGCCGAATATTTCATCCTTGGCAGCCATTACAACGCCACTCCTTTTTATGTCAAAACAAACGGCGAGATGAAGACAGGAAACCTCATTGAAATGGGCTCCACCAAGGGCGGTCATCTGCTCATCAACTCCTACGACAACTTCGCGACATCCTTCAGCAATGTCTCTGATGGAAGCACCTACCATCCCATGAGTTTTTACGCCTCCAAATACAACTTCAACCTAAGCGCTGGCAAAGATACCATGCATATCATCGGTGGCGTATTATCCGTTGACGGCACCATCACCTGCAAAGATCAGCTGAAGGTGGCGGAAATCGACGCAGACCAAATCAAGACCAAGGACATCAACGTGGAGATGAACCAAGCGGCCGACTATGTATTCGACGAGGACTACAATCTCCAATCTCTGAACGAAGTGGAAGCTTATGTGAAAAGCAACAAACACTTGCCAGGCGTTCCTTCCGCTTCGGAGATGGCGACCGAAGGCATGAGCGTTTCACAGATGAGCAACCTCTTATTGGAGAAGGTGGAGGTACTCACCCTTCACATGATCCAAATGCAGAAGAAGATGGAACAACTCCAATCCGAAAACGAAGCATTAAGAACTGAAATGCGCGGATTAAAAGGAGAATAAAAAACACATGGGAAACTAATTCCCACAGACATGGCGTTTATATCCCAAACTCCATGTTTTTTTTATACCTTTACCGAGCAAATATCGAGACAAAAACAATGGCCAAAAACCCAAAAGAATTAGGCACACAGGATGTGCGTAAATTATTGATCAGCTACTCAGGCCCCGCCATAGCGGCTATGGTAGCCTCCGCCCTATACAATGTGATCGACAGAATCTTCATCGGTCAAGGTGTAGACGCATTGGCGATATCCGGTCTTGCCATCACCATGCCTGTCATGAACCTATCCGCCGCTTTCGGCGCCATGATCGGCGCGGGAGGATCCACGCTGACCTCCATCAAGTTGGGACAGCAAGATATGCATAGCGCCCAAAAAGTGTTAGGCAATGTGTTTCTGTTGAATGTCGCCTTGGGTATCATCTTTATGGCATTGGGACTTATCTTCCTCGACGACATCCTGTTCTTTTTCGGTGCCAGCGAAAACACCATCACCTTCGCCAGGGACTTCATGCAGGTCATTCTGATCGGAAACGTCATCACGCACCTCTACCTTGGGCTTAACAACGTGATGCGCGCATCGGGGCACCCACAAAAGGCGATGAAGATGACCTTCCTCACCGTTCTGATCAATTTGGCTTTGGCACCCCTATTCATTTTCGTATTCGGTTGGGGAATCCGAGGTGCGGCAAGCGCCACCATCATAGCGCAAACCGTAGCACTGATCATTGTGATGCAACACTTCAACGACCGAAGTGGCGTACTGCATTGGGAACGGAGCATATTCAAATTCGACGGCCGCATCATCAAAGGAATCATCTCCATCGGCATGGCCCCTTTTATGCTGAATGCTTGTGCCTGCCTGGTGGTCATACTCATCAACAAAGGGCTTTACCAATATGGCGGAGACCTCGCTGTAGGCGCCTATGGTGGCATTGCCAACAGCGTCTTGATGATGTTCGCCATGATTGTCATGGGATTCAATCAAGGCATGCAACCTATCGCGGGATACAACTTCGGTGCGCAAATCTATTCGAGGGTGAAGGCAGTCCTGAAGATCACCATCATCGCCGCGACCTGCGTGACCACATTCGCCTTCATAGTATCCGAGTCCATTCCGTATTATGTGGCGAGATTATTCACCAACGATCCCGCGCTCATCGACATCGCCATCATCAACCTTAGAATTTGTTGTCTCGCCTTCCCTATCGTGGGCTTCCAAATGGTGACCTCCAACTTCTTCCAATCCATAGGAAAGGCACCGATGGCGGTCATCCTATCCTCCACCAGACAACTATTGCTTTTGGTTCCGCTTTTGATCATATTACCAAGCCATTTCCAAACCATCGAGAGTGTCTTGGTCTGCATGCCAATCGCAGACGCCATATCTTCCGTATTAGCCTTCATTCTCCTCAAGAGAGAGATGCGGAAGTTCAATAAATTAGAGGACAAACCATTGATTCAGGAATAATTTGGGAGGAACATCATGGAGAAGAAAATCATCATCAGCATAGGCCGACAATTCGGCGCCGGCGGCAGACGTGTCGGTCAGGCCTTGGCGGATCGTTTGGGTATCGCCTACTACGACAAAGAGTTGATTCTGGAAGCGGCCAAAGAGTATGGATTCGCACCTGAATTTTTCGAACAGAACGATGAGAAGTCGGCATCTTTCACCGGCAATGTGCTGCAATGGATGGAGAGTCTGGTGACGGGCGGCATGGGCGCCAAGAATTACCTCTCGCAAGATGCGCTATTCGAGATGCAAGCTTCCGCCATCCGCAAAATCGCGGAGGAAAAATCGTGCGTCATCGTAGGTAGATGTTCGGACTACGTCTTGAGGGACAACCCCAACTGCATCAGCGTATTCCTCCACTCCACCGACGAGGACCGCGCGCAACGCATCCAAGAACGCACCAACATCAGCCGAGAGGAGGCGTTGACAAAAATGAGAACGCAAGACAAGAAGAGGGCCGCATACTACAATTTCTACTCCAGCAAGACATGGGGAGATTCCGCCACTTACGACCTCTCCATCAATGTGTCGGCTATCGGCGTGGAAAAGTGCGTGGATTTAATCATCCATTATCTATCTCAAAGATAAAAGGCAACAAAACAGCGTCACATTCTCTATTCAAATAGAATAACATACAGAATGTCAATACGGGGAGAGGTGAGATTTCTCACACCTTCCCTTTTTTATATTCAAGCCGCCAAAAGAGCGGAAAAGATTTTGAACTACCAATAAATAACTATATATTTGCCTACTTTCTGTATAGTAGAGAGTAGTGAATCTAAAGCAATAAATGAAAAACAAAATATAGTACAAGGATAGTATAAAGGTATAATAAGGGGTAAGTATATTGATTATGAAGAAGCATTTATATACATCGTTGCTGCTGTTATTCGGAGCAATAACGGGGGCATTTTCGCAGAGTATGATCATCTCGGGAGGATCAGACCATGCTGTGGCCATCTGTGACAAAGGTTTGGTTTACGCATGGGGAAAGAACGACAAAGGGCAATTGTGTCTGGTTGACAAATCCGCAGGCAACGCAGTTGCATCCCCATCCAAAGTAAACATCGATCCAAACTTAACCTTCTCGCAAGTGTCGGCAGGTTCCGGAGGACATAACATTGCCTTATCCTGTAGATCAACCGTCTATTGTTGGGGTGACAATTCCAGCAGACAGTGTGGTCGAGACAACTTGGAGTACATCACAGACGAGCCAGTTCCAGTTTTCAAAGGAGAGGTGAAACAAGGCTACAACCTTAAAGGCGAGGCCACAGCTGATGGAGAATACTTGGGTGGCGTAACCTATGTATGCGGTACGACCAACGCTTCCATGGCAATTCTATCTGACGGAACAGCCGTATGGTGGGGTAAAAACTCCCTATTGGGCGCCACCCCTACGGTTACCCCACTCTATATCAGAGACGAAAAAGGAGATATACTGAAGAATGTCATCCACATCATGGGTGGTGATGACAACATCCTTATCATCGTAGGCGACTCGCCTGACGCTCAAGTGGGAACTGTATACTCCGCCGGTGGATGGAATGGACGTGGTGGAGGTGAGAATGCGACAGACTCCTACGCAAAACCAGTAGAGATCGCGGCTGACGAATCAGGAGCAAAGTCATCTGGTCAGATTTTGAAAGATGTAAGAACGACCGGTATCGCCGACGGTTCAGCTTTCGCCGTGGACGGAACGACAGGTTACGTATACGGTTGGGGTAACAACGGATGGGGATGTTCAGCCATTGGAGGAACACCACAAAACCAATTCAAATACGCATACAAGGTATTATCCGGAGAATACGAGGAAAAATCAGGGCAGCCTTACCTTACTGATGTAAAGCAGGTAATCGGAGGAAACGGATGTGGTGCAGCCATCACAGAAGAGGGATTTTTGCTATGGTGGGGTGTGAATTCCGCCACCGCCGGCAACTCTGGAGGTATCGTACCAAACTCTTCATACAAATCTATAGAAAACACCTGTAAGACAGGACCGATCTACGCAAACTACTGTGCAGGCGTAAAAGGTCCTAATGAGGTACGAGTAGACGACGCGATTTCCATCGGACGTGGTGACATGTGCGACTTTATGGTAAACTCGGAAGGTCGCTACTTCGTATGGGGTTCAACCAATGTGCCAGGAAAGAATGACCACTATGGAATCATGGGAACAGGTTTGGTCAAAGATATGAGTACCTGTTTGAAGGAGATTATCATCCCTTGCGAGAAACCGGATATTTGTCCAGAGCCATTTATGAATGGTCCAAAATACAAATGCCCTGGTGTAAGCGACTCCATCTACTGTGGTTTCATTCCAGTAGAAGGCAAGGAAGACAGATATTTCTTCAGATGGAAGAAGGACGGCAAGGTACTGAATTCCATCACAGAGGATGATATCGAAGCACTTCGACTCCTAAGCAAAGCGGATTTGAAAAAGGACAAATACAATTACCACACAATTCAGATTACCGAGCAAGGACTCTACGAGGTGGAGGTGTTGTATATCGGAACCAACGTGCCATGCGACAACTGTCCCGAAGCAAAAGCCAAGCTTGAGGTGATCGAGATGGAGATGCCAGTCGATACGACGATCACACTTATGAACTGCGTCGGAGAACCTTTAAAGCCATCTTCTAGTGACATCCTCAAGTTCAAATACACCGTCAACGACAAGTTCTACAAGAAGGGACAAACAACTACCTTCGCGGTGTTCTCAACAGAGAAAAGCACCGACACCCTTCGAATCGACACTTCGGCAGGTACAGGTAGTGTAGTCGATTTCAAGTTGGCAGGAAATTACATCAAGGAGGTACACGACAATAAAGACCTGGAGTCGAATGACACAACCTACACTGTTTGGATCGAGGATATCACACGATTCGAAACCAAGTTGTTCGAACACACTAAAATTCCGGCGACAGGCTTTACCAACTCACCTCAAAAATATGCGGAGATCATTAATTTGAAATCCACATCCGAGTTGAACACCTTCTCTATCTTCGCAAAAGTGGCCCAAGGTTCAAATGGAGGAACCGTCAAAGTCACACCTATGATTTACAAGGGAGGAAAGATTGAGTACGGCGGATATTTCGCCGGAGACATTTATTGGACAGGCAAGGCACAAACATTCACACTCACACCAGATGACGGCATCATCGAAATCAAGGTTAAGTGCGACAAGGTGCTTGAAGCCAATCCAGTCAGAGGAACAGAGTATGTGCTATACGCCGACTTGACCTTGACCGGCGCAGAGATTTACACAGAGTCCATCGTAGCCGCAAGTAATCCATACTTTGACACGCCTATCCAAGATAGCCAAAAAACTGGTATCAACGCGACAGGAGCTTTGGAGGGATTCAATCCAAAAGACAGAAGTAATGCGGGTAAGGTTACAGATGTATTCAATGTCACCTTCGGAAAGATGACCGACTACACATGTGGTCGTATCATGTTGACAGCTAAATATGGTTGTCCTCCATGCAATATCCCAGACGACGATGTCATCATTGAGGTAGATGGCAAGCAAAGAGACAGCGATACGTTATTCTTATGCAAGGAAAGCGACCCTATAGCATTAAGCGTCAGCGGCGTAAAGAAGAGCGACGCGGCATTTGACGAGTTATGGTTCTTGGATAAGACATCCGCAGAAGACGGAGATGCTTTACAAGTGGATCTTGACAAAGCGGCATCCCAATTATCCACAAAGATCAAATGGGCCGCTTCCAAAGCAGGAAAGGTTGAGAAGTACATATTGAGAGTCCGCGACAACGAGAAGCCAACATCAGTTGACTGTTTCAGAGAGGACTCCATCTTCGTTAGATATTACGAAGTTCCTGAGGTTCCCGAGATCGAGATCCCCGCGTTCTGCAAGGGCATCGTTGACGACGATGTGAAGGATTACCTGAACGACGACCTGAAGAAGCTGCTGAAGGGACTCACCGCGGAGATCACGGACCCTAACGGCAAGGCGGTCGAAGTGGCAGACCTCGCGGGCGAGCTGGAGGGCATCCCTGCCGGCGAGCACACCTTCAAGATCACGGTCACCGACGAGAAGACGGGCTGCGTGAGCGAGGAGGGCGAGTTCACCGTCAAGGTGAAGGCGATCCCCGACGCGCCGACGACGAAGGACGAGGACTACGTGGTGAAGGCGGGCGAGACCCAGAGCCTGGAGGCGTTGGCCACAGCTTCTGACGACGCCAAGCTCCACTGGTACAAGAACCAGAGCGACGTCTACGGCAACCCAACGACGACGGCCATCAGCATCCCGCTCGACGAGGAGAAGACCTACACCTACTGGGTATCCCAGAACATCGACGGCTGCGAGAGCGACACGGCCAGACTGACGGCCACGGTGAACGACGCCCAGCCACCGAAGACGCGCGACACGATGATCTGCGTGAAGAGCGAGCCCAACCCTAACCCGGAGGTCGACCTCGCCAAGCTCGTGACGGCGGGCGACCCTAAGGATCCGAGCGCCGAG
>JAZUDI010000015.1:0-17388 GCA_045639525.1 Paludibacteraceae bacterium
AGGTTGCATACGCGTTACTCACCCGTGCGCCGGTCGTCAGCGGAGCAAGCTCCCTGTTACCCCTCGACTTGCATGTGTTAGGCCTGTCGCTAGCGTTCATCCTGAGCCAGGATCAAACTCTCCGTTGTATGAATTGTTTTATCTTTATATCTCTAGGATGTCCGTAATTTTGAATTGACTTACTTGCTTTTAAAATGCCTTCCTGTCATTCCTTTTCGTATCGCCATTACTTCAAAGAACTCTCTTTTAGTTCCCAACTCGTTAGTGGGCTGTTTCGTTTTGCGGGTGCAAAGGTAAAACTTTTTTTTTGAACCGCCAAACTTTTTTTAAAAGTTTTTTTTCGAAAAATTTCAGCGTTGATTGGTTCCGCTTCGTGAGTCGCTCACCTCCCACCGGACCGCTGTCCAACCGCTTCGTTCCCGAAAGCGGATGCAAAAGTACTGCTTCCTACATTACCAACCAAATATATTCACATGTTTTTTTTAATTATTTTATCATTTCTCTCATTATCAGATACATAATTTTCGTAATAGTTATCTATATACCTTTAGTTTACAAAATCCACATTGAATCTGACCTAATTTACCATTATACAAACAGAGATTATCGCTATCTTTGAATCCTCAATTGATTTTAAGAGATATGGAAGACATAATATATATGCGTAGATGTTTCGAACTAGCGCAAAAAGGGATGGGCAACGTCGCACCGAACCCAATGGTAGGAGCCGTAATCGTTCACAATGGAGAGATTATTGGAGAGGGATACCATATGAAATGGGGAGGACCGCATGCGGAGGTCAATGCGGTCACCTCTGTAAAAGACCACTCTTTATTAAAAGAATCCAAAATATATGTCAGTTTGGAACCATGTTCACACTATGGCAAGACACCTCCCTGCGCTAAACTTATTTTAGAGAAAGGCATTCCAGAGGTAATCATTTCCAACGGAGATCCCTTCCCGGAGGTAGCGGGACGAGGTATTCGTATGCTACAAGAGGGCGGTGTCAAAGTTAGAACCGGCATTTTAGAAGAGGAGGGTTGGTTGGTCAACCGTAGATTCTTCACCTTCCATCAGAAAAAACGTCCCTTCGTAATATTGAAGTGGGCGCAGAGCGAAGATGGGTTTATGGATATCATCCGCACAAAAGAGGAACCCGCTTTCCGCTTTTCAAACGAAACCACGCAAAAAATTTCTCACCAACTACGCGCCAACGAGGCGGCTATCCTAGTAGGGACAGAAACTGCCCTGATGGATAATCCATCTTTGACAGTCAGACATTGCAAAGGAGACAACCCGCTAAGAATACTCATCGATAGGAATCTGCGTGTGCCATTCCACCACAACATTTACAACGGCGAGGCCCCTACCCTAGTTTTTACAGAAAAAGAGGGCGCTTTAGTTGACCAAGCGGAATTCGTCACCATACCTTTTAACGACAGAGCACAGCAACTTAACGCCATCATGGAGGTATTATATGAAAAAAAGATACAATCCATCATCGTAGAGGGAGGCAGTAAAATACTACAATCCTTCATTAGCGCCAACCTATGGGATGAAATGCATGTAGAGGTGGTGAATGGTCTAAAATTGGACAGCGGTGTTGTCGCCCCTCAACGTCAAGGGGAGGTCTACGAAACCATCACGACCAATAACCACACGCTATATAGACATCGCAATCAATTGAGATAGCTTTACTACAAAAAAAATCGAGGGGACGCATCCTTTTAAGACGCTCCCCTCGACATCAAATATCCGGTTAACATTTATCTGTAAGGCTCTTCAACGATTGCGTATCCACCATTCACTGGCTCGAACCAGGTGTCACCACCGTACCAGTAGAGGCGATTGTTGATGACCACACGCTTGCTGCCTGCAGGCAACTTCGTTACGATGTAAGCATCTTGGATCATCACATCATCCTCAGGACTTCCTACGATCACATAACCTCCTTGGCTTGGCAAGAACCAGGTCTCGCTGAAGTTATAGTAGGTAACTCCGCCTAAGTTAACAGCTACCGCTCCGACTGGAAGGGCT
Source organism: Paludibacteraceae bacterium (assembly GCA_045639525.1). Taxonomy (GTDB): domain Bacteria; phylum Bacteroidota; class Bacteroidia; order Bacteroidales; family Paludibacteraceae; genus UBA1181. The sequence goes on from JAZUDI010000015.1 coordinate 2,038, forward strand.
GGCACGAAGACTTCGTTTGTTCTAACCACTGGGCTCTCGATTACCAAGAAACCACTTCCTCTCTTTTGGAACCAAACGCCATTACCATACCAGTAATCAATTCCTCCAAGGTGAAGAGATACACATGCGAAAGGCAATGCAGTCAACACCAAGTTTGCTGGACGATGAACCAACTCGAATCCGAAGGTTGGATGCTCACGATAGAAGTGTCCGTTGTGTACGTAGTATCTTACACCGTGGCAATCGAAGTGATGCGCATGCGGGTGCATGGTTGGACGATATGGTCTTCCATTGTGGTACACAATTGGAGATGGTCTATGCGGAGCTGGCGCATGATGATGGAACTCTCTTGGGCGAACATTCGCTTGCGGCACATGTGCATGGTGTGGAGCCGGTGCATGGTGTCCGACACTTGGGCTGTGGCTAGGCGCAGGTTGTGGACGATGTGCAGGCTGATGCTGAGGTGCAGCATGATGCTGTGGAGCAGCGTGATGTTGAGCCTGTGATTGAGGACGTTGCATCTGTGGCTGCGGTTGACGCGCAGGAGCTTGTCCAGCTCTTGGCTGGCTGCTGCTTGGTCTTTGCGCAGATTGTACACGGTTGTTTTGTCCATGATTTTGAGGAGTCGCTTGTGAGCGATTCGCATTGGCTGTACGACTAGGTGCAACCGCTGAATTATTTGGTCTTCCTTGATTTGATCTTATGCTTGGGTTATTATTACTGTGAGAAGATCCACTTCTCGTTTCTACTTGATGTCCGCCTTGACGACCACCGGCACGTTGTTGGGCGGTTGCTGAGGTGCAAACCATTACTGCTGCAGTAACGAGGATTGCGATGAACTTATTTGTTTTCATAACCGTAATATTTAGAATGTTTATTATTTCAATTTCTATTAAGAATAATTCAAACTCCGTGCCAAAAAAGTCGGAAATTATTGATTCACACGCCTTTATGTACCAACCGGCACCTTTTATCGACAGAAGTGATCTTTTGTTCGATAAAGCCGTTAATTACAGAGTGCGTAGAGATCTTTTCTCGGATTAATAATCATCAACGGAACAGTCGCTTTTTTAATCACTTTCAACTCCTTCGGGCCGAACAATATATCGTCCATGCCATATTCGCGGGAGGCGGAGACCATCAAAAGGTCCGCTTTTAACTCGGAAACTTTCTCCACCGCTTCCAACTCAACCTTAAAACTATTCTTCTGGGCTGGGATAAATTCATATTCCAATCCCCCCTTATCCATCACCGTTTTAATCGCCTCAGTATTTTGTTGCGCACGGGTGCCATAATCATTCGCCGGCATCAACATAATGTGCGAACGGAATGTCCTTCCCATGCCACTACAGAAGACGCCTTTTTCCCGCTCCTCTACCAAGAAACCTACGGGTACCAATACTCGATCGAACGAAATCGTCTGGCCTGGCTTCACAAAATAATAAGGGATACGCAACTCACGGCATAGTTTCAACTGACGAAGCGGCTTGTTATAAGGTGGTATGTCCGAATATTCGAATATTAGGATAGCAGCCTCAACAAATTCCATAAAATCGGAGAAGGCCTCCTCTTCCACCACAAAATAATTCACGGCATAGGCGATCCTTTGCTGATTCCATGATTCGAAGGCATTCGTATAGAACGCCTCCTGCTCCTTTCCATCAGATATCGCCAACAGGCAAATCTGCCGCTGATGGGCATCCGCCAAGGTCTTCGCCAACGTCAACGCCGTTTCCGGGAAATGGTCTGGATGTGCGGCCACATATATCTGTTCTTTGGGTAACTCTTCTATTCTTAACATATTCAAAGTATCTATCTAATGCAAAAATAATCAAATGCTATGGAATGCGAAATTGAGAAGGCACAAAAAAAAGGTATGCCGAATAATCAGCATACCTTATTAGGTAAGAAAGAAGCGATGGATTACTTCTTTTTATTTGGAACATATTTAGCGTTCAACTGATCCAAGACATCTTGTGTGATGTTCAACGCGTCATCCACATACAATACACCCGCATCACTCAAAATATACTTGTAACGCTTATCAGCATTGTATACTTTGAAGAAAGAGATGATGGTATCACGCAATTGCTTGTTTGTCTTTTGTTGCTCGGCCATCAACTCTTGCGTCAATTTCGCGTCCAACATCTGGACATCCTGCTCTTGTTTAGCCAAACTCTCTTGGTCTCTTCTCAATTGATCCTCCGACAAATAGGCACCTGCTTGGTACTTCTTCATCATAGACTCATAATCCGCCTTCAACTTATCGGCCTTCGACTTCAACTCTTTACGGGATCTCTCCTCCTTCTTCAAAAGCGACTCGTTGAGATCCTTCGCATAATTGTAGTTCAAAAGAAGGGAATCAACATTCACATAAGCGATAGGGAAAGAAGATGAACAGCAGGCTGGTTTGCTGGTTGAATCGACAGCCTCAACATTCTCAACATCGGAAGAGGATGTGTTTTGCGCATCTCCCTCGGAGCCATTCTTCTTACAACTGAATAAAGATGTTGTAGCCAACAAGATAGCCACAATAGAAAGAGAGTTAAAATACTTCATATCAAATTAATTATCATTATTATCTAATTCGTTTTCCTCGTGTTTGCCTTTTCGATAGGAATGTAGGCCTTTGCGCTCCATCGCGTCTTGCGTCTGCACACAAAATACGCCTCGCTTCGCCATCTCCCTATTACCGCCCACATGCGTATGTGGAAATTTTTTCTTTTTAGAGAAAAAAGTCTGTACGCCCAACAGCAATATTACCAAGGCTACAATCACCAATGTGATCAGGAAAAGGGTACCTAAATTACTCATTCCTCCAATTTTACCAGTTCATATCACCTTTTGACAGTAATAAATTAATACAAAGATACGTTCAAACTCCATAACGATTACATCATTTATCAAAAAAAGTGACGCTTATTCAGACAATTTATAGATTTTTAAGATAGATACGAGTAAAAAAACTCTTTCAAGACCGTATGCAATGAGATTGGACAAAAAAACGGATGCCCGTCGCCGAACATCCGTCTATAGATAAATCGTATGATTAATGGTGGAACAAGCGGATGCCTGTGAAGGCCATCGCCATGCCATATTTGTCGCAAGTCTCGATCACATTGTCATCACGTACGGAACCGCCAGGTTGCGCGATGAACTTCACGCCACTCTTGTGGGCTCTTTCAATGTTATCGCCGAATGGGAAGAAGGCATCTGAGCCCAATGCCACATTATCCATTTGATCCAACCACGCGCGCTTCTCCTCCTTGGTGAACACGGATGGTTGCTCGGTGAAGAACTGTTGCCAAGCGCCGTCACGCAATACATCATCGTGCTCATCCTCCGAGATGTAAACGTCGATGGTATTGTCACGGTCGGCACGACGGATACCCTCCTTAAAAGGAAGATTTATCACCTTAGGGCTTTGACGAAGCCACCAAATGTCAGCCTTGTTTCCTGCCAAACGGGTACAGTGGATACGGGATTGTTGTCCGGCACCGATACCGATGGCTTGGCCATCCTTGGCATAACATACTGAATTGGATTGCGTATATTTCAAAGTGATCAATGCGATCAACAAATCACGTTTCGCCTCTGGCGTGAATGAATTAGCCTTTGTAGGGAACTCTTTGAAGAGCGACTCGTCGATCTTGATCTCGTTACGGCCTTGCTCGAATGTAATGCCATATACTTGCTTGCGCTCGATTGGATTAGGCTGATAAGATGGATCGATTTGGATCACATTGTAGGTTCCCTTACGCTTATTTTTCAAAATCTCCAACGCGCGTGGCGAGTAACTAGGAGCGATCACGCCATCAGAAACCTCACGGTTGATCAAGAAGGCTGTCTCCTCGTCACACTCATCGGACAATGCGATGAAATCTCCGTAAGAAGACATACGGTCCGCACCTCTCGCTCTTGCGTAAGCGGTTGCCATAGGCGACAACTTCGCGTCATTCACGAAATAGATCTTCTTCAAAGTCTCTGACATCTCCACCGCAACGGCAGCACCAGCAGGACTGACATGCTTAAATGAAGCGGCAGCCGGAAGACCGGTCGCTTCCTTCAACTCCTTCACCAACTGCCAGCTATTGAAGGCATCCAGGAAATTGATATATCCAGGACGACCGTTCAAGACCGTGATAGGCAACTCACCCTCCTCCATAAAGATACGGGAAGGCTTTTGATTGGGATTACACCCATACTTTAACTCTAATTCTTTAGCCATATAGTATAAATAATGATGGGGGTATTAGCCCCCACCCTGTTTATGAATTATCTGTTGATGAATTATCTCTCGTAATATTCATACACCCTACGTCTCACACGACGGCCCCAATCGTCGATGACCTCATCGTAATAGGAGAGAATCATAGACCAATGATCCAAACGGACTACGTCATAGTACCAAACACCATCATAAGTAGAGATACGAAGCTCTCCATGGCGATAGTCCCAGTGGCCATCCACCCAATCCGTATAGAGATGGCCGAAGTGGCTCAAAGAGGTGGATTTCATAGAGATATCGCCATCGTAATAGAATCGGTATAGAACCTCCTCATGGGCATAATCGACATACTCTCTCGCATAGTAACCCTCCTCTTGATAAACGGTCTTGGTCCACTGCCATGCGCTACCTACCAAAATATCCTCATCGCTCTGTACATTGTCGTAAGGGACAGCCACGCACGAAATGAGCGAGAAAAGCGGAATTAGGAATAAAATCCTCAAAACAACATTTTTCATATCGATACTGTTTTAAGTGGTTATTACTGCTTACAAAGTTAGAAATAAAATTCTTTCCCACACATGATTTCGACTAAATATCCCGTCACATGGACAAAATGGCACTTTCATCAGACCACCTATCTTCGGAGAGATTTGCATTTTTTTCAAAATCCCATTACTTTTGCATCTATCGTATTCTAAATAGCAGACATATGAAACGAATTATTTTACTATTACATACATGGATAGCCGCCACTGTGCTATTCGGACAAATCCAGGATCCCGTCCAATGGGAAATCACTTGCGGAGAGGCCAATTCAGAAGGTGTCTTAACGATCAATTTCAAAGCGAAAATGGAGGATGGTTGGCACATCTATGGCATGGACATGCCAGCAGACGGACCTATCTCCACCTCATTCAACTTCACGAAAAAAGAGAACGCCCAATTAATCGGGAAAGCGGAGACCAAAGCCCAAACTCACTGTGGCATGAGCGAGATGTTCGGTATGGAGCTCTGCGAATACGAAGGTGAGGTTAAATTTCAGCAAAAAGTGAAAGTCTCGCCCACCGGAGGCTATGTCATAGCCGGAAATGTGGAGTTCATGGCTTGCAACAACTCCAATTGCCTCGCACCAAAGAAAGTTCCCTTCTCATTCAAGAAGGAACCCATCATCCAATGTCTGAAGGAACAACCAGTCCAAGAGAAGGATTCCGCTTCAAGTGCGGTCATTGTTCCGCTGCAGATTCCAACGCCTCCTTCCCAGGCCGTTGAACCCAACGACACATGGGCACCCGTCATCGACCAAATGAACGCGTTGGGAGCATCCTCCTCCACGCAAAAAGATTCTCTTTGGTTCATCTTCTGCATGGGACTTTTAGGTGGATTATTGGCGATCATGACACCATGCGTCTGGCCGATCATCCCCATGACAGTCAGTTTCTTCTTGAAGAAAGAGGGTAAAAAGAGCGCCATTCTCTATGGCGCCTCCATCATCCTCATCTATGTGGGATTAGGACTTCTCCTCACCCTATTTTTAGGCGCCAACGCACTGAATGCGCTCTCCACAAGCAACATTTTCAACCTATTTCTTTTCGGGTTGCTACTATTTTTCGCCATCTCCTTCTTCGGCGGGTTCGAACTCACCCTACCTGCTTCATGGAGCACAACCATCGACAGCAAAGCGGAAAAGGCAGCTGGTATCATCAGCATTCTCTTCATGGCGCTCACGTTGGTAGTTGTATCCTTCTCCTGCACGGGTCCCATCATCGGAACACTGCTCGTGGAGGTATCGACCGGCAACAACCTCATGGCGCCGACCTTCGGTATGTTGGGATTCGCCATCGCCTTGGCGGTACCCTTCACCCTATTCGCCTTCTTCCCTAACCTACTCAAGAAATTGCCGCGTTCAGGAAGCTGGTTGAATACGACTAAGGTGCTTTTGGGCTTCTTCGAGTTGGCCTTCTCCCTAAAATTCCTCTCCGCAGCTGACATGGCTTACGGATGGGGATTATTAAACAGAGATACCTTCTTGGCCATTTGGATCGTCATCTTCCTATTGGCAGGTATGTATATCCTTCGTTTCCTACGATTCAAAGACGAACCTGAAAACGAGGGCATAACCGTTTGGAGACTCTTTGGCGGAGGTGCCGCTTGGGCCTTTGCCATCTATCTTATTCCTGGCCTATGGGGAGCACCGCTCAAGGTGGTCAGCGCATTCGCTCCGCCTACCAGCACACAAGCCTTTAACCTTCACCATGAGGTAAAAGCCCAATTCAACGACTACGACGAGGCGATCGCCTTCTCCGAGCAAGCGAACAAACCCATTCTGATCGACTTCACCGGCAAGGGTTGCGTGAATTGCCGGAAGATGGAGGCTGCGGTATGGGACGCACAGGAGGTAAAGGCGATCATAGAGAAGGATTTCATCGTCACCTCTCTCTTCGTGGATAGCCGTCAGAAGTTGGATAAGCCCTTCCTTGTAGAGAAAAACGGGGTTCAAATGGAATTCACCACAGAGGGAGAAAAATGGAGCTATTTGGAGGAGTATAAATTTGGCTCCAATGCCCAACCGCTCTACGTGATTCTGGACGAAAAGGGCAACGCCCTTAGCAACGCCTACGCTTTCTCAGAGGATGTAGATGCCTTTGTGAAATTCCTACAAAACGGATTAAAAAATTATAATAGTAAAAACCAATGATTACGCTAAACAACAGACGTAGCATACGCAAATTCAAATCGGACGAAGTTCCGGATGTCATCTTAAACGCGCTCTTTGAGAAAGCATTCCGCTCCTCCACCACGGGGAACATGCAACTCTACAGTGTGATAGTGACAAAAGATAAGGCGCAAAAGGAGAAGTTGGCACCCGCCCACTTCAACCAACCCGCCTACGCGAACGCACCGATGGTGATCACCTTCTGCGCGGATTTCAACCGCTTCACCAAGTGGTGTGAGCAGCGGAACGCCACACCAGGATACGACAATGCGGAAGCCTTCGCCTGCGCCGCCATCGACACGGTCATTGCGGCACAAACCTTTTGTGTGGCAGCGGAGGAGGCTGGCCTCGGCATCTGCTACCTTGGCACGACCACCTATAATCCAGACCAAATCGCTGAAACATTGCAACTGCCTAAACTGGTAGTGCCCATCGTAACGCTCTCCGTGGGTTACCCTGCGGAAGATCCGCAATGTTCCGATAGGTTGCCGATCAACGCCATTGTCCACCAAGAGGTTTACAAGGATTATTCCCCTGCCGATATTGACCGTATATTCGCCGAGAAAGAGTCTTTGAAGGAGAATCAAAAATTCGTGGAGGAGAACCAAAAAGAGAACTTGGCACAGGTGTTCACGGATATCCGTTACACCAAGAAGGATATGGAGTTCTTCTCCCAAAAGTTAATGGACTTTATCCGCAAACAGGGATTTTAACCAATAACGACAAAAAAAAAGCGGCTGGATTCAGAAGAGTTCAGCCGCTTTCGTTTCGTATATCTATCTTAGAACTTAAAGGTCACACCACCCGCAAAGTTGGTGAGGTTCTTGTCGTTCCAATCTGAAGCGAATTCAATTTTAAGACCGAAGTGCTTGGTGAAATAGTATTTGATACCACCATAGATTCCTCCGGCATATTTGCAATCGTCGAAGTCCCAATTAGGATGATCGTTGGTCGAACCGTAGATGTTCACACCATTGGCGATACCCATGAAGACATCCAAATTTCTCACAAACTCAAAGTGGAATGCCGCACGAATCAAAATGGATTGTTGCAACATGCCATTGTGGCTATGAACGCCCTTATAGTGGTCGATACCATAGTATCCGCCCAAATCGACACCACCATTGTTTCCAAAAGTTTTGGTCTTGATGAAACCAGAAGCCAATCCCCAATTAGCGTCAAAAGAGAAGGTCGGAATCGTAGGATCCACATACTCTCCATTCTCGTAGTAATCAATTGGAGGAACACCGATCATGATACCTAAATTACAACCACCTTGCTTTACAACGTCAATCTCTTTTACCTTTCCTTTTCCGCCTGCCCATGCGAAGGACAAACAGAACATTGACAATAATAACAATACAATCTTTTTCATTTCACTGATATTTAAACTTACAAATAATCATAACACGGCAAACAAAACAAAAAAGAGGTTCCCACGCCCAAGGCAGGAACCTCCTTTGTGTATTAGAAATTAAATGTTACGCCACCCGCAATTGGTGACATATCATTACCATCACCAACCCAATCACTACTCCATTCCAATCTCACGCCAAAGAAATCGGTGAACATCCATTTAGCACCCAAGTACATGCCAAATATTCCATCAGCATGGTTACCCGATGTTCTATTATCCACTCCATTAACCTCTACATTGTCCATCCAATGTTCAATTGCGACACCGCCTTGGAAACCTGCATACACATCCAACTTCTTAACAAACTCCCAATGGAATCCAGAGCGAAGAGCAATCGGCAAATTAAAATAACTATGTTTCACTTTATTATCGGCATCCAATCTATCAGAATCTCCGTATTGGCAAAAGCCAACATACGCTCCCAAATCAATTGCTGCATTTTGTCCGAAAGTTTTGGTATTGATGAAACCATCCTTCAAACCAAACATTCCATCAATAGAGATATGAGGCATATTTCCACCATGGTATGCAGGAACACCTACCATTACACCTAGAGAAAAATCACCGGCGTTAGCGAATTGAATTTTCTCCACATTAGAGGCACTTGCAGTCATTGCTACAAATGCGGTCGCAACTGCGATTAAAAATTTCTTCATTATATAACGACTTTAAAAATTAATGTCACAAAATTACACTAATATTTAATTTCACACAACAATAAATTGTCAAATAATGCTCTTCAACACATATTCAGCCGACAAAACGGATGATAGAGAGCATCATTTACCCAACTTTATTCCCGCGCAAACAGAGACTATCGGCAAAGCGGATCCTCCAAAATGAGAACGGCCATAAACCCGCTCGCAACCCTTGTCATGGGTACGCAAAAAATCATTGGCGAACTCCAACCCTAAAGCGAAACGATTGGAGAAATACCACTTCGCGCCACCATGAATGCCCAAGACAGGACGGAATACATTGTGATCCACCTCATTCCATTGTTCAAAAGAGGATTGCGAATTGTAAATGGTCTTTTCCGTGAAACTCTCGGAACATATATTCACACCCGCGCTAACGCCGAAATAGGTATCCAAATTCTTCACGAACTGGAAATGGAAAGCACTCCGAAGCACCAAAGTATTCTGAAACACCTTCACTTGCTGATAGGTATCGTACAAACCGTACTTGTCACTATAATGACAAATCGCATAATTCACGCCGAAATCAACAGCGCCATTGTTTCCGAAAAGTTCGCTACGCAGGAAACCGCTGGCGAGACCCGCGTTAAAGAATACGGAGACGCTTGGCATGTTCGCCCCTACTCCCTCGCGCAAAGAGGGCAAACCAACGCCCACGCCCACCAAAGTTTGGCCCTTCGTGGCGATTTCAATCTCTGCCACCCGAGCGGCATTCACGCCCATCGCCACCAAAAGAGTGAACAATATCGCTTGTATACGTTTCATCATTTCCCTTCATTTTATTTTGACAAAGATACAAATATTTGCGAAATGCGCCTACTCTCTCTCCGCTACATTTCACAGAAGGAATCACGCCTCATGAAACTCTACCACAAGGGTAAGGCCACCGCCTTCGGTCGGCATCGCGCTGATAGAACCGTCATATTGAAGGACAATGTTCTTCACAATCGCCAATCCCAAGCCAGTACCGCCCAATCGCCTGCTACGTCCCTTGTCCAAACGATAAAATCTCTCAAAAATATGTGGTAAATGTTCCGGAGAGACCCCTACGCCATTATCGGAGAAGACAAAGCGCATCTTTTTCCCCGACAAAACGGTCATGGTAACGTCAAACCGAGAGGCTCCCACCGCATGAAACAAAACATTGTCGAATATGTTTCGAATCAGCGAATAGATCAATGACTCATCGCCTTTTAACATAATCTCCTCATCCATACGCACAGAGAGTACGATGCCTTTTTCATCAAAGGCACTTTGTGTTTCAGAGACAATCTGACGGGTAACGCGCGTGACATCCACCATCGTGGAGGGTCGGTTGATCTGCGCCTCGTCCAAACGTGTCAACATATTCATATCAGACAACAATCGAGTCATCCGCACACTTTGGTAAAAACAACGATCTATAAACTCATTCCGCTTACTTTCAGAAATATCCGGGTTACTCTTCAGTGTCTCCAAATACCCATGAATCGTCGCGGCCGGCGTTTTCAACTCATGCGCGGCATTTTCCGTCAACTGCCTTTTTATCCGAAGTTTCTCCTTCTCGCTCTTTCCCAAACGATAACGCAGATAGATAACAATGGCAATTAAGAGAATGATACCCATCGTGTAATAAAAGAACGTATAATCGCGTTCCAAACTTGCAGTCAACGGAGCCGTATAGGGGACTGACGAGCGGACAATCTCTCCCCTTTCAGGGAAATAGGTCGCGGAGTAAAAATAGTTTTCGCCATTGGTGGCGGAGGCCCTCTTTATGTCATAACCGGAACCGTTCCGCAACGCGTCTATCACCTCTTTGCGATGGAGGTGGTTGCCCATTCCTTGCACATTCGCCTCGAAATTATCATAGACGACATTTCCCAACGTATCTATTACCGTAACACGGATGGTGGAATCCTTTCTCGTAAAGTTGTTCAACTGCAACTTCGCATGAAGGATATCGCAACGGAAGGCATGCTCCCTCCGGTACTCATATATACCAAAACAGAGCGTGAAAATCGTGGCCACAATCGTAGCCGTCACAAAAATATTGTTGAGGATGTTCTTCTTCGTCATCGCTACACCATTTTAGGGTTGGAACATATAACCGAATCCGAACTTGGTACGAATGCAATCACCATAACGGCCAATTTTTTTCCTGACTCGTGTCACATTCACATCCACGGTTCGGTCCAGCACGACCGTGTTATCCGGCCATACATCCATCAAGATCTCCTCCCTTGAAAACACTCGGCCCGGATGAGAAACCAACAGCGCCAACATCTTGAATTCCAACTTCGTGAACGTCACTTCCTCGCCATCCACAAAGCACTCCTTGCGATCCAAGTCCATTCTAAGCGTGTCGAACACCACCCAATTCCCCTCGTTATGCGAGTGCGTTTCACGGGTTACCACCTGCTGATTCATAGAGACGCGATGCAACACGGCCTTCACCCTCGCCTTCACCTCCGAAATACGGAATGGCTTGCAAATATAATCATCGGAGCCCAAGGCAAATCCCCTCAACGTATCCTCCTCCTCCACCTTCGCGGTGCAGAAGATAATCGGAATATTGGCGGTTTTAGGATTGCTCTTCAATACTTTCGCCCACTCGAATCCGGACATAGGTGTCATCATCACATCCAACAATATTAAATCGGGCAAATCCTCGTCAAGAGGGAGAGGACCATCCGACACCATTACCGTATATCCCTCCATCTCTAAATTGAATTGAAGGATTTCACAAATATCCGGCTCGTCATCGACGACTAAAATTTTTTTGGAAGTCACCTCTTCTTTCACCATATAACCATCGCTTTAAATTCTGCGGTAAAAGTATAAATAATGCGGGATATTACACACCCAAGAAGGATTCAGTGGGAAACTTTAACGAAAATGTAATAACTCTAAGCAGATTCACAGAATCGTAATATGGATGTAACCAATCTGTAACAAACGGCCACTCTCTTTGCAGTACAAATCGAAATAAATCTAAACAGAATGGATAAGGAGAGACATCTAATCGACGCATACGACGTAATCGAGACGCCGCATACTAACTCTACAAGGACTACAGGTCTATACAATGATAAAGATTGGGATGATGACTGGGAAGACGACGATTGGGACGATGACGACGACTAACGCTTCGGTTATCTTCTCATATCGAAAATAGGACTTTAACAACTTATATATTATGACAAAATTAACAAAACACAACTATGTGGACAGAGACATTTCCTGGATGAATTTCAATCACAGGATTTTAGAAGAGGCGATGAGGACGGATATTCCCGTGCTTGAACGTGTCAACTACCTTGGCATCTACTCCAACAATCTCGACGAATTCTTTCGAGTAAGAATGGCCAATCTTGTCAGAATAGCCTCCATAGACCACGAAGGGAAGAAAGATTTGAAGAAGGAGGTGGACCATGCGCTCGACCTATTCAAGACAATTAACAAAATGAATACGTTATTCGCCAAAGAATACACGGAAGCAGTCCAACAAGTATCATCTGATTTAAAGACTGCTGGCATCGAAATCCTAAACGAAAAGGATTTAGACGAGTCACAACTCAATTATGTCCACCAATTCTATCGCGAGAATTTAATGGGAAGGATATCTCCCGTATGGTTCGAAAATTTTTATCATTTCGGCAACGAAGCGGACGACAGGATATACATGATCACCAAACTGACCATCGAAAAGAAAACCCGCTACGCACTCTTCCCGCTTCCGGTAGAGGTTGTGGGAAGATGGATAAGGGTCACACCGCCCAAGGATAGCAAAGATTCAGGACGCGCATACATTCTCTACTTGGATGATTTGGTAAGAGCCTCTATTCCGCTTATCTTTCCTGGCATCTCACTCGAGAAACACGAAGCGTGGACATTTAAATTCACCCGCGACGCCGAAATGGAAATCGACAATGATTTAAGAGAGGGATTCCTCCAAAAAATCCAAAAGGGTGTGAAGTCAAGGAAAGAGGGTGTCCCTGTGCGTTTAGTTTACGACGAAAACATGCCAGACGGCGCTCTCAAAAGAATCAAATCACAATTATCCGTCAACGCAAAGCTTGACACAATCGTAGAGGGAGGCCGATACCAAAATCACAAAGATTTTATGAGTTTTCCCAACTGCGGCATAGCGAATTTGAACTACCCGAAGTGGGAACCGATCCGTCTCAGCGAACTGCACAGCGAGGAGAGCATCTTCGACATTATCCAAGAAAAAGACAGGCTGATCCACGTTCCATACCACTCTTTCGACGGATACATTAGATTGCTCAACGAAGCGGCCATCCATCCCAAGGTGACCTCCATCAAAACGACTCTTTACCGATTGGCGAAAGACTCGAAGGTGATCCGAGCGCTCATCTGCGCCGCTCTCAACGGGAAAAATGTAACCGTGATCATCGAACTTTTGGCACGCTTCGACGAGGCATCCAATATCAATTGGGCCAAAAAGATGCAAGAGGCTGGCATTAATGTAATCTTTGGCGTGGAAGGATTGAAGGTGCATTCGAAAATCACCCAAATCAGTTTCAGTTCAAAAAAGAATATCAGCGTCATATCGTCAGGCAATTTCCACGAAGGGAACGCAAGCCGCTACACGGACGCCATACTGATGACAGCCAATCAAGAAATCGCAAAAGATGTGGACCACGTCTTCAAATTCATCGAGAAGCCATATACCCCCATTAAGTTCAAACACCTTCTGGTTTCACCGAACGAGATGAAGAAAAAACTCCTCGCGCTGATAGACAAGGAGATCAAAAACCACATTCACGGAGAACCTTCTGGCATAAAGATCAAAATCAACCACATAACAGAGCCTATGATGGTACAAAAGATCTATGAAGCAGCGACTGTCGGTGTAAAGATCGACGCGCTCGTCAGAGGAAATTGTTCGTTAGTAGATGATGAAAAATTTAGCGGGAACCTACGAGTAAAAGGCATCATCGACAGATACTTGGAGCACTCCAGAATCTTCATTTTCACCAACGGAGGTAACCCTCTCTATTTTATCGGTTCCGCAGATTGGATGTCCAGAAACCTGGATGCAAGAATTGAAGTAATCACACCTATTTATGACAAAGAGATTCAAAAAGAATTAGAGCTCATCATTGATTACGGTCTTCAAGACAACCAACAAGGAAGAGTCATCATGGGGGATTTTGATCAAACAACCTCGTTTCGCTCCCAAGAAGAATTGTACAACCATTACAAAGTAGAAAATAAATAAATGCAAGAAAATTATGATTGAGACTTTCAATTTCGCGGCCATTGACATTGGTTCAAATGCCGCACGCATGCTCATTAAATCCGTCAGGTGCAAAAAGGAGGAGAATGGATTTAAAACGTTCGAACACAAAAAGCTCCAATTTCTTCGAATCCCCTTGCGTCTAGGAATTGATGTTTTCAGCGAAGGTAAAATTTGTGATGAAAGAGAAAAAAAGCTCTTTCGAACCATGAAAATTTTCCGTCACCTACTCTCTCTTTACGATGTGAAGGACTTCAGAGCTTGTGCGACATCCGCATTCAGGGATGCGAAGAACGGGAAGAAGATCATCAAAGAGATCCGCAAGGATTTGGATATAGACCTTGAGATCGTCACAGGAGAAGAAGAGGCTAAAATCATCAGGGACAACCACATTCAGAACGACAATAACAACTATCTCTATATGGACGTGGGAGGCGGTTCCACAGAGATCTCCATCATTTCGCAAGGAAAACTAATCGCAGCCAGATCTTATAACATCGGTACACTTAGGTTGTTGAACGGCACCGTTTCCAACGAACAATGGATTAACATGATGGAAGATGTCAAGGAGATAACCAAAGGATTTGACGACATACAAATCATCGGCACAGGGGGGAACATCAACAAACTCTACCGTATGATTTCCAAATCCGACAAAAAGAGCAATTCAAAGATGACGATAGAATCACTGAACAAACTGCATCAGGCACTCGCTTCCCTTACGGTGGAAGAGAGAATGGAGAAGTACAACCTCAGAGACGACAGAGCCGACGTCATCGTCCCCGCAGCCTCTCTTTTCCTAACAATCGCCACCTTATCAAACGCCAAATATATCATTGTCCCAACCATTGGGCTAACCGATGGCATCATCAATCAGTTGGCAGAGCGGTGGTTCGTCTAAAGCAAACGGAGGGTGTATCAAAACTAATAAAGTTGCGATACACCCTCTTTTTAACTCGTTGAGAATTGGATGGATTTTTAGGAGTGTAAAAATTCAGGATTGTCGCAAATATTCGATTCTCACGAACTGAAATTTTCATAAAAACAAAA
>JAZUDI010000016.1:0-12424 GCA_045639525.1 Paludibacteraceae bacterium
AAGGTCTGCTCAAACTATTGGAGAAGGCCAACATGGCGGCCCTCACCGAGGAGGAGTATGCCCAATATGAGGCTAGCATGAAAGCCCTTGAGGATGAGGTCGATATGGAGGAGTATGGATATCAGAGGGGTATGGAAGAGGACCTTCAGGAGGGAATCCAACAAGGTATCCAGAAAGGAATTCAGCAAGGAATTCAACAAGGAATTCAACAGGGTATCCAACAAGGAATTCAGCAGGGTATTGACAGCGCAGTTCGATTGCTCTACAACAGCGGCATGTCTATCAAGGAGATTAGCGAACGCCTAAATATGACGGAAAGAGAGATCAGTACAATGGTGGGATAGATTTCCCCAAAAAGAAGCACCACATCACAGCCTCTAGTTGCGATGTGGTGCTTTCCTTTGTGATATATTACACCTCGTAATCCAAGCACTTTCTATCAGCAGTGAAAGGACGGACTTTGGTGTCCGCCACCGCTACGTGCGCAGGGTGAACCGCATAGGCCTTCAACGCCTCGAAACTCTCTAATGTTGAATCCAACATCACATCCACATTGGAAGTAGGCAACCCATTGATATTGACCTTCACCTCCACCAAACCTGGGACTACGCCCTTCAAACCTTCCAAACCTGCCTTGATGCCAGCCTTGATCTCACTCTTCTCCGCCTCGGAAAATGTATCCTTCAACGTCCACAAAATAACATGCTTTACCATTTATTTCCTATTTAAGATTCCACAATATTCCTCAAAATTTGGGACAGGGCGTATACGATACGTCCCTAACGATACAAAATTAGAACTTTTTACGCTTGCCCGTATAAAATAGATTTAAAAACTGAAAAAGAATAGGTATCTTCGCGATAGAATATAAACAAACAAATATAATATGGCATTACAATGTGGCATCGTAGGGTTGCCTAACGTAGGAAAATCAACCCTATTCAATTGCTTGTCGAATGCGAAGGCGCAAGCAGCAAACTTCCCATTCTGCACCATCGAACCTAACGTGGGCGTCATCACCGTTCCTGATGAGCGCCTTAACAAACTCGCTGAGATCGATAACCCGCAACGTGTCGTACCTACTACTGTGGAGATCGTGGACATCGCCGGCCTCGTGAAGGGCGCCAGCAAGGGTGAAGGACTTGGTAATAAATTCTTGGCCAATATCCGCGAGACGGACGCTATCCTTCACGTGCTTCGTTGCTTCGACGACGAGAACGTTACGCACGTGGATGGCACCGTAGATCCTGTCCGCGACAAGGAGATCATCGATTTGGAACTTCAATTGAAGGATTTGGAGACCGTCGAGAGCCGCATCCAAAAGGTACAAAAACAGGCTCAAACCGGTGGCGACAAGACAGCTAAGGCTGTTTTGGAAATTCTCCTAAGATACAAGGAGGCTTTGGAGGCTGGTAAATCCGCCAGAACCGTAGAGCTCACCAAAGAGGAAAAGCCTATCGTAAAGGATCTTTTCTTGCTTACCACCAAGCCAGTGCTTTATGTCTGCAACGTGGATGAGAAGAGTGCCGTAAGTGGCAACAAATATACCGAAGCGGTAGCGGAGGCCATTAAAGAGGAGCATGCCGATATGTTGATCGTGGCGGCTGCGACAGAGGCTGACATCGCCGAGTTGGAGACCTATGAAGAGAGACAAATGTTCTTGGAGGAGGTCGGTTTGAAGGAGTCTGGTGTTGCCAGATTGATCAAGAGCGCCTACAAGTTGCTCGACCTTCAAACATTCTTCACTTCTGGTTCCGACGAGACCCGCGCTTGGACCTTCCGCCGCGGCATGAAGGCACCTCAATGCGCAGGTGTGATCCACACCGACTTCGAGAAGGGATTCATCCGTGCCGAGGTAATCAAATACGAGGATTATGTTGCCCTTGGCTCTGAGGCCGCTTGTAGAGAGGCTGGCAAGATCTCTATCGAGGGTAAGGAGTATGTGGGACAAGACGGTGATATCATGCACTTCAGATTTAACGTGTAAGATTTCTCACGATATCGAAAATAGATAAGGGAGGCGAAAGTCTCCCTTTTTTGTTGGGTGAATTCACGCTTACTTCCCTAAGCAGTTCATGACTTTCTTCTCAACATTGCTTAACTATTTATATTACAGATTGTTATGAATACAATTGCATATTTTTCGGCACTTTCGCAAGGCATAATTGCATATTTTCTGGCACTTTTGCAGAGTATAATTGCATATTTTTAGGGAAAACTACCGCAATTACCCAATCGTCATGCTCCCAAACCTCTTCTCAAACAATGAAAATTCTCTTCTAACTATACCCAACCTTGTCGCAAGGGATTCCCATGTGGAAACAGCCTCAACGACCTCCCTAATGATTATCTCGGCATCCTTGCGAGAAATCATATAGCTTTCCGCAGCGTCCAAAAGAAGGTTCAAATCAGCCCGACTCGATGAAGCCGTGATAAGTATACTCTGATACTCATTGGTAGTTGGATTCATATCATACGCTGGGGATAGTGTCCATCCACGAGAGGTAAGTAGGAAGCCGTGATTACGGAAATGGTCATCGCTATTGCCTACACAAATATTGAAAGCAACACGTCTGTAGAGCTCTTTGAGATTATTTTCGACATCACACCCGCTCTGGACAATGAAATCAACTATGTCAAGATAGCCATGGCCCGAATCTGCGTTGCAACCATCAGTCAACCCAAGCATAGTCATAGCCGAAGCGAAATGAATTCGTTGACCTTCTGCAGTGCGGTCAAATCGTTTCGATAGCAGTGTGTGATACTTCGCTCCCGATTTTATAACAGAGGTCTCTGCCGCATTTATACCTGCTCTCTTTGCAAGCAGATGGCAAAGGTGTTCCCACATGGCAACATCATAGTCATCCTTGATAGTTATTTAGGTCTTCCGACAAAGGGATACTACCATACCTGCGTAGCCAATCGTTATCGTACTTAAAACCATAGGAGTCGTTTCCACGAAGGGATTCGTAACTTAATTCTCCAATTAACGTGGGAGATGCGAGCCAATCAAAGTCAGCGTAAACATATAGTTTTTTCATCTGTTAGATTTTTTTAGACGCACGTTGTCGTTGGGTTAACGCAAGATCTTGGAGTTGTCTTCCAAGCAGATCCTGCTGCGCAAGTAAGAGAATATCATCTTCGAGTTGAAGAGCGTACAAAACCCGCAGATAAATACCGATGGCAACCGTCGAGGCTCCTTTTTCTATGCGTGTCACCGTAAGCGGAGAACAAGTCGCACGTTCGGCAACTTGAGCCACGCTCAGGTTACGACGAAGACGGGCGAGCTTTATCTGCTCACCCACAATTTGCATTTTACCTTCCAATTTTCTAGGCAATTTTGTACCCATTGTTGATTTCGCCATATTTCATAACACTTAATTACGTAAGCAAAGATAGTTGTTTTTATTTATTTTATGATATGTTATGATGGAATAATGGAATTGCGACCCCTTTTCTTCAACCTTCGCAAGTAAAATTTGGAGGGAGGCGGCCCTGGAACTTGAGGTGGAATTTTTGCACCTCAAGATTTGCGGTGCAAAAAAATTGACCGCAAATCTCCAACTCCCTCACTATTTAATCTTTGCAATTGGCAGGTGGCTAGAAGCCACTACCTTGAAGCAAGCATCCAATCTAATAGGCACATGAGAAAGAGGAAAGCAAGAGATAAGAGAAATGACCAATCAACGAGGGCGAAAGAAACAAGTATCCCCAAGCTTGATTCTCATTGTGGTTCAGGGTAAATATTCAGATCACACAGTACATTTACAATGAAATCAGCAGGTACACTAAATATGACTTCAAGCATTTCGAGGGTACAATGCTTATCCACATAGAGTGTTTGGAGCAATTTTATATCTTCATCTGTCAAAGAAATTATCTTCTCATTTGTAGCAGATGTCTTCTGCGGAGCATCGGCTTTGCATATTAAGGTCATTTCATCATTCCCCTCGTCGAAAGATGTTTCAATATGATCTCCTACTGTTGAGCTGCCACCTACACCATCCGAAGATGATTTTTTCTGTTTGGGTTCACCTTCAAAATGAGTTTCCCAAACATGATCTGCATCGGGCAATCCGAATGTGATGTGAAGGCCAACATTGTCCAGTATTACGCAACGACTCTTGTTTTCGGTAGGACGCAATCCTCTACCTACTTGTTGAAGATATTTTACTAGCGACTTTGTAGGACGGGCAAGCTGAACAAATTCGATGTCTGGGCAATCAAATCCTTCTGAGAAGATGTCAACATTGACGATAATGTCTATCAGCCCATTCTTGAAGCGTTTTACATAAAGCTGTCGTTCATCTCTTGGCGTTTTGCTATCAATGCGAACAATGCTCACTCCTGCTTTCTTGAATTCTGCACAAATGTGATCGCTATGCTTTCGGCTGATGGAATAAATGATCCCTTTTTTGCCCTTGGCATACTTTTGATAACTTTCAAGCAACTGAGCACGAATGCGACCACTATCCATCACACGCTCCAAAGCAGAAATCTTGTAATCTCCTTCAATATCAAACTCATCAATAGAGTCAATATCTTTTTGAATCTTGCTAGTGGCCTTAATTGAGTAGTAGTTGTAGGGGGCAAGCCAGCCTTCTGCAATAAACTCCTTGACAGGCTTTGAAGGAATAAGAACATCATAGAGCATCAGGAATCCAGAGTGATTCATGCGCCAAGGAGTTGCCGTAACACCGAGTTTCTTGGCACCTTTATACATCGACCATAGTTTCTTGTACGAATTAGCAACCGAATGGTGAGCTTCATCTATGATGATGAAATTAACATTAAGATCTTGAGCAGCGTTAATGTTTGAGTGGTGTGTTATCGTCTGAATAGACGCAACCTGAACGTGCTGACGCAGATCACGTTCCTTTCCTCCGGCAATCACTCCATGTGGAATACGATACTTCAAAAGACTTTCACTTATCTGCTCTATTAACTCAATGCGATGGGCGATAATAAGAATCTTGGAATCCACAGAGTTGAGAATTCCCCATGTTTTAATATCGCTTATGATGGAAGTGAATAGACGAGTCTTTCCCGTACCTGTTGGCATTTGGAACATAACATTGTCATGCTCATCCCATGCTGAGAAAATCTTTTCTTTTGCTTCCTGTTGGTATGAGCGCAAAGTGTTGTCCATTCTTGCTATTTCACTATACGTTGTCATCACCTACGAAATTGTGTAATTGTTCGCGAATTATCCAAAGGCGGTTTAAATCAGAGCGAGTCATGGCAATAGCTTTCTTGCCTTTCTGTTGTTCTATCATACTCAGCCAAACCAGTTTGTCCTTCTTTGTCTTGAATGCTAAACCAACATTTATAGCAAATAGAGAAGAAAAATCCTCATTGGCAAAATTTTTAGAAATGATGTCTTTGTAGTCAGTAATCTCCAACCAGTCTTTCCAATCATGGTTATCCATGTCGAAATCTTCGTCTTCTCCATAAGCAGAATAAATTTTGTTTTGACATTCAAGTTTATACTTTGTAACTTGATTTTCCCATTTGGAGCCAAACACATTCTCTAATTCAAGGAAAACAGCTTTCCTGAGTAGATCGCGAATCTCTACTTTGAGGTCGTTTCCCTCTTTCTGGATATCCTTGTCTTGCGTCTCTTGCCATTCTTTGAGTTCCTCAGGGCAATAGTCATTATACTTCTTGTATACCATATTCTGGAAAGAATGCAGCCAGAATGGATCTGCGCCAGAACCTAAAGCTCCTTTAAGATTAACACTCTCCTCATCAGAAATACTATTAAGAGCTTCTGCTAGAGTTTCAAGGTATGGTCGTAACTTTTCCAATCGTGTATTGATAGGTGAGTCAAATGTGAATTCGTCAGATTTGAGCATATAAGCATGGAGAGAGCCAACGAGAGCTATAAACGCAAATGAACCTCTATTTGTTAACAAGAAATCACTTCGTTTGTCTTCCTCAAGCATCCCATATATAATGTTATAAGCACCATCGATGTATTGAGTGACACGCTTACGAGAGTCTCTCATAGCTTTTTCTGTATCACATTCATTGATATTGTATATGCATATGTCTGTATTCCCCGTCCATTGAGAAGCATTAGCCTTAGGTATAAGACCAGACCTTTGAAGTCCATTATTGAAGTAAGCAGAAGACAACGTCGCAGGATCCTCACCTATAGAGATGAGGTTATAAAGAATGTGATTAGAATTGCTAGAAAGTTCTTTGATGATGGACGAACGCAATGCCTTCATGCGAGAATCAGGACGCTTTGCATCCCAAAGCAAATCTTGTTCAAGGTCTATACGAAGGTTCTTGCTGACAGCTTTCTGATTCTCGTTGATGTCCATGAAGATCTTCAACTGCTCTTCTGAAAGCATGTTCTCAAACGCAACAACAGGAATGGTGTTGTCATCCTTGTGATCAGAATTTGCATAGCCATACACACGATGTTGACCATCTATGATGTGAGCAAAACCATAAGCGTTTGGAATGTAGAGTAAGCCAAACTCTGCATTAGAATCAGTTTTTACTGGGGTTGAAGCAAAATGAAGATCAAGCCCATTATCTTCTACACCAAAGTTAATAATGATAGAATTTGGGAAATAGCCACCATCGTTAATGAACTTTGTGATACCTTTCAAGCGAGACGGAACAAGCAAACGCTGATAGGTAGGTGCCATGGAATCATTAACCTTAGTACGATGGAGGACAAAACCAACTTTGAGAAGTTTACTTGGCTCAATGGAGAACAGGTAATAAGTCCTGCCACCCATTTCTCCCTTCAAAGCAGGTATTACAATTTTGTCATCATTTATCAATTCGTCCTTGAACATTAAAGCATAGAACTGATATTTAACAGCTTCTTTGTATGACTTAATGAGGTTGCTTATGTAATTGTAAGAATTGTCGTTGAGGTGGAAGATTCCGTTTTGTTTCATTCGCAGAATGTCCTCACCTTCCTCTTGGAAGCGATAGTTGCGAGTCGCAAAGATGAACTTTACACGTTTTTTCTTGCCGTAAATTTGTTTGAGTACATCTGCAACACCATTCTTGTATTGCTCCATACCATTTAACTCTTTCTTGAAATTACCTGGTTTGGGCGTGGCTGTCGCTTTGCACTCAACAACAAAGATAGCATCCTCACCAATAGCCACCACGTCCAACTGCTGAGTGTCTTCCCTGTTTGCCCCCCATTGAATACGAAGATTCTCGTCCGCATTCAAAACACGGAAACCTAACTTGTAGAACATACACCAAATGTCATCTTCAAATTGGCTGCCAGGATCCTTTTTGAGGTTCATGGTAGTCTTCTTTGCGGTTTGACTTACCACAGAATACCCTTTCTTTTCGTAATCCTCAACCTCGTTGTGGAGAACCTTTATTGTGATGTACTCTGTGTTCTTGGCCTTAAACTTTGTTTTCAGCGCATCTTCCTGATGAAGCATGTGAGCCTTAATGTCTTCAATCTGTTGTTCCGTAAGATTTGCCATAACTATATTGTAAGTTCTAAATTGGTGAATATGCATTCTTCATAAGCGCCACGTTTTGCGTTTGTGCCACCTATCAAGCTTGTTCTTGTTAACTCTATTCTATTGTCGCCCTTATCGAACGTTTCAATTACCTTTTCATGATTTGAATTTGTAAGAATGTAGTAAGCACCTCGTCTTTTGATTTCCTCAATCATACCAGCCAAACGTTCTTGGTCTTGTTCAGAAAACGCCCGTTGGTTGTATTTCAAAAAAACATTATTGTTCTTTGACATGATGTAAGGGGGATCAAGGAAAACCAGGGAATTCTCTTGCACGTGTTCAAGGCATAACTCAAAATCACCATGTGAGATTTCTACTTGTTGTAGGTACTTGCCGACTTTTCGCAGGTTCTCATAGTCAAACTGGTAGTTCAACTTTTTCCCCCAAGGCACGTTGTATTCGCCTCTTAAATTGACGCGATAGATTCCGTTGAAGGATGTTCGGTTAAGATAGATGAATCGTCCTGCAGCCTCTATTTCATTCTGAGGAGCCATTGAACGTACCCGATAATAGGTTTCCTCATCTGTCCTTAACGCCTGAATGAATTCTATAATCCCTTCAGTATCTTCCTTCATTATACGATACGCTTGCATCAACTGCTCGTTGACATCAGAAACGAAAGCATGTTCTGGTAAGAAAGAGAAAAGCATAGCACCACCACCTATAAATGGTTCATGGTACGAAGCGAATTGGTTAATATCCAGTTTACCTCGCAAACGGCTTACCAACCATCGCTTACCACCTGCCCATCTTAAAATTGGTGCAATGTGTAATGATCCTTTTTTGCTTATAGACATAAATATGAATACATTTCTTTATCATCTTAGTATTACCTCCCGACGTCCAGTCTTGATACCCGATAGATCAAATAGACCTCTCCAACAGTATGACCAAGACGTCATGAGCCACTACAATAGGTTTCGAAATCTATGTTGTTACAATTCACATTCTAAGTTATTTTAGACAATAAAAAATCTTTCAAAATTATATGATTGTCGTGAACTCGCAACTACAAATGTAGCAAAAACAACTGGAAAAACATCTGTTTATAAAAATACCTTGTATTCCATATAGACGCTAACGATACATAGGTAGAGATCTAGCATCACTACAAAAGCTTGGAGTTATATCCCGCAAGGGTGCAACAAGAATAGAACATGAATTGTGAATAAGCAGTCAATATGAATGTTATTCTCCCCTCTCTCCACACCGCACTCAATGACTACGAAGAGGCCAACAACACCTACGCCTCGCTGCACGAGTGTATTTTAACCTTTTAAAATAACTTTCTTCGATTCTTGGGCGAAAACCATTAAAAAAATGCGATTTTAGCCCAGAAATCGCTTGAAAGTATGTTATTGAAACAAATCATCTAACGTGAATGTATCTCGTATATCGCTGGAATAACCATTCTTTGTCAACCCAAATGGCGTAATAAATAACGTGAATATGGACGCTTTTGTTTGGGTCTGGCGAGCAAATGCCGCTATACGGTTTTTATACTTTAGACTCTCCTCCTTATCAATTGTATAGAGCGAATCGCAATATTTTACCTCACATAGATGCGTAATCTTATCCGCTCTTTCCATTACAAGGTCAATCTGTGCCTTCTCCTCAGGATCATTGCTTCTCCAAGAATAATACTCCACGCCAATATTCGATATTCCTAATGCTTTTTTAATCTGAGGTATATGCACCATGCATAGTCGTTCAAAGGCATATCCCCACCATGCGTTGAGTTGCATCAGATTGTGTTGCAGATAGGCTTCGTCTGTACTCCTCTTGGCAGAGAAATAGAGATGGAATAATGTAAAGAAATCGGTTAACTGGTAAAATGCACCATTTCTCTTTATAATCTTACTTTTTGTGTGATACTCTCTGATAATGTCACAATTCATCAAGTCAGTTAAAATGGTTGTCAGATGACCATTGCTGGCGACAGAGAGACGTTCCGTCAAATCCTTCTTTGAGATTCCATTCTTGCACTGTGCTAGTGCGCCCAACACTTTTAAATAGGGTTCGACATTATCGAATAGGGAGGTATATAGTTTATTGTATTCTGAATGGAGTTCCCCTTTTTTTGAGAAGTAAAGTCTGTCTATATTTTGCGTCAAACTCTGTCGCTTGTCTAACAGACTTAAGTAATAGGGCACACCTCCCAATATCATGTAGGTTTGTGCGATAGTTTGTGGCGACCATTCTATTCCTTGGCTTCTGAGATATTGTTGCGTTTCAGAGAGCGAGAATGCCGAGAGGTGCATTTCATGTGTCAGACGGTTATGAAGTCCGGCTCTGTTGTTAATAAGATTTTTCACCATCCATGAAGTCGCACTTCCGCAAACAATTAGTTTTACTCGGGGCTCCTGTGATGCCCAGGCGTTCCAAAAATTGCCTAGGGCACGAATGAAAGCCCCTTTTTGGGTGTCAAAACATGGCAGTTCGTCAATAAAGATAATGCAGGGAGCGTTGTTACCCGCTAACTTGCATGCCAAAAGTCGTTGTAGTGCGTAAAAAAGGTCTATCCAAGAAGAGGTGGTCAAGGATTCCTCATATCCATACATGCGTAGCGCTACTTTAAAGGCACTTACCTGCTCAGCCCTTGTTCCGTTGATAAGTCCGGAAACAGAGAAACTCATCTCCTCGCGAAACAATTGGTTGACCAGATAGGTTTTACCTATGCGCCGCCTTCCATACAATCCGATGAATTCAGGTCTGTCCGATTCTATGTACTGCTTTAATGCAGCAATCTCCTCTTTTCTGCCAATTATATTCTCTTTCATGAATATGTGATTTTTCGCAAAATTAGTAACTTTCTTCGATTCTTGGGCGAAAACCATTAAAAAAATACGATTTTCGCCCAGAAATCGCTTGAAAGTATGTTGTTGGCGTAAACTACGCTTACACATCTCACCATATCTCCCCTCCCCTACATACCTCCATAGACAAACCCTTTTAGCAATATTTTAGTAACCGGTTGCATCGACGAAGGAGATCCTGCCGGTGAAAACGTCCCACCTACTCCGTGTGCCTGGAAGGCACTACCCTAAGGGATGCACAAAGTACTGCCCTCCAGGCAGACAGAATCTACGTGTCTCTTCATCCGCAGACTGGATTGAATAAAATCAGTCATAAACTGGAACAGCGCCAACAAAAATCACAACTTCTCTACTTTTACAAATTTGTAAATTACAAATCTGTAAAAGTCGTATTCTCCTCGATATTAAGCACAAAAAAAGAGGAGCCACCGCCCCTCTTCTTCTAATCGATCTTACCGTTTGATTACTTCGTAATCACCGTGCCAGAATCATTGCCCAGCTCATCCGCTTTAGTGATCACCACCTTGGCAACACCCGCATTGATAGCGGCGAAAGAGTTCTCCAACTTAGGAATCATACCACCCTGGATGATACCCTTCTCCACATACTCCTGGAAGAGTTGCGGATTGATCTCGGCGATCACACTGTCGTCGTCGTTCTCGTCACGAAGGACACCCTTCTTCTCGAAGCAGTAGGTCAAGGTGACATCGAAATATTGGGCAAGCGCCTTAGCCGCCTCTCCCGCAATGGTATCGGCGTTGGTATTCAACAAATTACCCTTCTTGTCGTGGGTAAGCGGAGCCAAAACAGGAACCACGTCCTTGCTGATCAAATCCGCCAAAAGAGAGGCGTTCACCTCCTTGACATCTCCCACATAGCCGTAATCAACTGTCTTCACAGGACGCTTGTCCGAGCGCATATAGTTCATGTCGGCACCCGTCAGACCCAAAGCGTTCAAACCAAGGGCTTGGAGGTTCGCCACGATATTCTTGTTCACCAGTCCCGCATAGACCATCGTCACCACCTTCAAAGTCTCTGCATCAGTGATGCGGCGACCATCCACCATTTTGCTCTCAATGCCTAACTTAGTGGCAAGCGCAGTAGCGGAACGTCCACCTCCGTGTACAAGCACCTTCTTTCCCTCAATCTTAGAGAAACGCTCCAACAACTGTTTCAACGTGTTCTCCTCCTCGACGATCTTTCCGCCGACCTTGATGATCGTTAATTTCTCCATGTAGAATATCTTATATTAAATATATTTGAAAGGATAAAAAAATAGGAAGGCCCAACCTCTGAGCCTTCCTGTTTGATTGAATGTCGAAAATCGATTATTTGTTCTTCAACAAATCACGGATCTCAGTCAAAAGGATCTCCTCCTTAGTTGGCTCTGGAGCAGCAGGTGCCTCCTCTTCCTTCTTTTTGAAAGAGTTGATCAACTTGATGAACGCGAAGATACAGATGGCTACGATCAAGAAATCGAATACGGTTTGCAAGAAGTTACCATAACTCAAAGTAGCGGCGCCTGCCTCTTGAGCCTCAGCCAAAGTCTTATAAGTATTTCCGTCCAAAGCTACGAAGAGGTTCTTGAAATCGATACCACCCACAGCCAAACTTACGATTGGCATAAATACATCTGCTACCAAAGAAGAGACGATCTTACCGAAAGCTCCACCGATAATCACACCGACTGCCATGTCGACAACATTGCCCTTCATGGCAAAGTCCTTGAATTCACTCAATAATTTCATATACAATAATTTAAATTTAGTTTATCTAATTTGAGTTCAAAAATACAACTATTTATGATATAAATCTAATTTAGGAATAAATTATTTGCGGTCAATCCCTTCAAATCACTACCACAAACGGCCCTTCCGATCACGATTCCGCCTTCCGACAGATAAACGAAGGGCTGGCCCATTTCTGAGTCAGCCCCTCAGGTATCAAATTGAACAGAATTACTTCACGATCAACTTTTGAACAGAAGCGTTACCGTCAGCGGTAACCACCTTCACCATGTAGGTGCCGGCAGCCAAGTTCAACTCAACCATCTCGCCACCCATTTGCGTGTAGACGATTTGACCGAACATGTTGACG
>JAZUDI010000017.1:0-8605 GCA_045639525.1 Paludibacteraceae bacterium
AGGATTTGAAGGTGAACACACCATTCGCATTGGACGCTTGCACCAAGGATACGATCTGGGGCGAGGGTAGAAGATTGAGCGGTGCTTTGATGACCGACAAGTATGTGGTCGGCCGCGACACCATCATCTGGAAGTTCGTCAGCGAATACTCAACAACAGTTGACTCTTGTGAGCAATATGTCTTCATCCAAAGCGACTTGAAGCCTGTCTTCGACTGCGACTCGTTGAAGAACGATCCGATCGAGAAGGTCTTGGAGGGTGTCTGCGAGATCTCTGCGGAGGATTTGAAGGTGAACACACCATTCGCATTGGACGCTTGCACCAAGGATACGATCTGGGGCGAGGGAAGAAGAACGAGCGGCGCATCGATGACCGACAAGTATGTGGTCGGCCGTGATACCATCATCTGGAAGTTCGTTAGCGAATACTCAACGACAGTTGACTCTTGCGAGCAATACGTCTTCATCCAGAGTGACTTGAAGCCAGTCTTCGATTGCGACTCGTTGAAGGATACGGTTATCTATCTCGCAATGAACGAGTGTGTGCTCGATGGCAGCCATCTCCAATTGAACATCCCTTACGCGAAGGATGCTTGCACCAACGATAGTATCGCGGGCAAGCCAAGCAGAGAGGATGGTAAGTTGATGACAGATATTTATGAGAAGGGTTCAACCACGGTTGTCTGGACATTCGTCAGCGAGTTCAGTACGACACCTCATACATGTGCTCAAAATGTGATCGTGATGGATACCTTCCCTCCAGTTCCACTTTGTGACGAGTTGGATACCATCCGAGCTAACATCACCGAGAAGTCTCAATTCAAGGATGTGACCACCTATGAGGAGGCTGTAGCGGCTGGTTTGGTAATCCCTACGGTAAAAGACTCTTGTGATGGATTGATTACCGCAGTCGGTGTCCGTGAGGATGGCACTCCATTGGAGGGTGACTTCCAAATCGGTGAGACCAAGATTATTTGGAGCTATACCGACAAGTCTGGCAATACAGCTTATTGTGAACAAGTGGTTGTTGTTGAGGACTTCGGAATCGATACCCTCTTCTGTCCTGGTACACTTGAAGGAGCCGTTTACGCTTGTGTCGATGAGATCCCTGCGCCGTATGCTACCTTCGAGGAGTTTAAGGCAGCCGGTGGTTCATATACCAATGAGGCGAAAATCAAACCGGGATCTTTCCGTTCAACGGATGTCTTGACAGGCGACTCTTGCGAGACTACCGTCACCCGTATCTACGAGGTACAAGATTTGAGAGGTGATGTTCAATCTTGCGAGGAGGTGATCTATGTGAAGGATACCATCGCACCTCATTTCGACGAGGCATTGCGTGATACGATGATCTCTTGTGAGGGCGACGTGTTCGAGCCAATCGCGGTGACCGCTTCCGACAATTGTGATCCAAATGTGAAGATCTCCGTTATCGAGAAGAATAACCGATCTACAGATCCTGCGTCTTGCGACTACTACAGTTATGACATTGATCGTATCTACGTCGCGATGGACCGTTGCGGAAATACCGACACCATGGTACAACACATCTCGGTTCGCGATACAGTAGGCCCTACATTTACCTATCCGGCTAACTGGAGAGATACTGTTTTGGCTAATAAGTTGAAGGAGTGTAACTCTGAGGTGCCAGACTTCATCAATGAGGCGAGATCAGGTGTCTCCGACAACTGTGCTGAGACGGATCACATCAAGATCGTCCAAGTTCCTGCGGGTGGCTCTCGCATCGGTTCTTCCACCACCGTATGGATTTACTTCATCGATATGTGTGGCAACACCGATAGTGTCAGCAAGTTCGTGAAGGTTCAACCTGCAGAGAGCATCGTTAACCTCGATGCCTTCTCAACGGATACTTGTGTGACCGATCTGCAGGGTGTATCTCTCGCAAGCCAAAGCTTCCGTTTCGCAGAGGGTTATGTGGAGATCGTCAGAGCCAACGGTGACATCCGTAGAGTACCGAGTGTATTCAACTACGACTACTACAAGGGATCCGCAAGCAAGGAGAACTTGATGTTCAGTGATAACCCTTATACCTACCGTCATTTGTACGAGGAGTACTTCAAGACACAAAGTCCAGAGAAGGCTGCCGAGGCATTGACCAAGTTGACACAACGTAGCGAGAGTGGTTACTATACATTTGTGGCGATGGATACCTTAACGGGATGTTCCGATACCGCTACTGCTTACATCAATGTGATGGAGAGACCAAAAGTGAAGATCACATCCGCCGAGATGCCAGTCTGCGAGGGTAACACCATCGATTTGACACCATATCTCCAATGTGTGGATAGCATGGGTGCGACAATCACCAAGGAGGGATGGCAGTTGGATGGCAAGGATTATGATCCTACCGATTCCATCACAGGACCAATCGCCTACATCTTCAATGGTAAGTTGGTTTCCTACTATGCGGAGAACCGGTGCGGATCTACCACATCGTTCGACTCCCACATGATGCTCAGTTGTTCCGACGATACCCTTACCACCGCGGATTCATTGCTCTACCTTGCGAACGATTCGATCGCTCTTGAGCAGTTGCGCGGCAACAAGTTGTTCGTCCACGACTCCATTAGTTTGGATGTTCACCAGAGATACAACCCAGACAGTATCTTCATCGAGACTGATCCGCACGATCCAGCTCGTATCTGGAATGGTGAGAGCATCACTTTGATCTTGAACACTCCTTACAAATTCCACTACTTGGTATGGAATAAGGTAGTTGGCAAGTATGATTTGGAGAATTACAATAGCCTTGAGGGTACAGGATTCGAGTTCGATGATCCAGACGATGAGGAGGATGAGGTTTACGAGATCGCTGGATACTCCGACCGTCCTTATATCGTGGATTATCCATCCGACACCACCTACTACTACGCTACCATCTCCGATGGTGTTTGTCCTGCCGCATCGACCGGCGTGACAGAGGTGGATGTCTTGCAGCAGATTCCGACTGCCTTCACACCATACACCAAGGATGGTTTGAACGATGTCTTCATGGAGCGTCATAAGGTGGTTATCTTCGACCGCTACGGACAAAAGGTATTCCAAGGCAACGATGGTTGGCCAGGAACCACCCACAAGGGTGCGATGGCGGATCCTGCCGTTTACTACTACGAGTTAGTGATGGGCAATGGATTGATCGTAAGAGGAACCATCGAGATCGTGAAGTTGGATTAATAATCAACTACTTTTTTGAGGGACCGGGCAGCAATGTCCGGTCTTTCTTTTGTGAAAAATGCAGATTTCGCTGCACATCTTTGAAAAAAAACAGTAAATTTGCGACATTATAGGTGGACTTATTGTAAGTATAAATGTTTTCGATTGATTATTAATTGATTATGGTAAAAAGAATTATTTTTTCAGTGGCGTCGTTGCTCTTCACTTCGGTCACTTTCGGATCGGTTGTGATCAACGAGTTGATGCCAAAGAATGTCTCTTACGCGGTAAGTGACAGTTTCCAGTTTTCGGGTTGGGCGGAGTTGTATAACAATGGAGCCGAAGATGTCGATATCGCATCTTACTTCTTCTCCGACACTTCCGCTGTTAGCGATAAGTGGCAGGTGACACGTGAGGAGGGTAAGCCTGAGAAGACCATCATCCCCGCACATGGATACAAGGTGATCTATTTTGACGAGACAACCTATCCATCCGCTTTGCATGCCAATTTCAAATTGCCTGCCAAGAAGGGTGGACTATATATGTTTGACGAGTCTGGCCGTCAGATCGACCGTATGGTCTATGACACCGCCTACCGCAATGTCTCTTACGGACGTGTGGAGGATGGCGCCAGCAAGAGCGGCTTCTTCGCGAAGCCTACCATGGGCGCATCCAATAATGGTTCGACCGTCGCCACCAAGCAAACCCAAGCGCCTTCATTTAACTTGAAGGCGGGATTCTATCAAGGTGACCAACGATTGACCATCTCCGCCGACGGATCCGCTGATATCTACTACACCTTGGATGGCTCCGAGCCTACCAAAGAGAAGGGTCAACGCTATCAGGGAGAGATCAACCTCAACAAGAATACCCCTGTGAGAGCGGCTGCTTTCCGCGAGGGTGAACTTCCAAGCAATGTTACCGCAGCCACATACTTCATCAATGAGCGCAATATCAATTTGCCAGTCGTTTCCGTGGTGGTGGATCCTGAATACCTATATGATGAGCAGATTGGAATGTTTGTAAGGGGCAAGCGAAACGGTGTGGAAGTTCCTTCTGGTTGTGGCGGCCCTGACGCCGGCAGAAAGGCGAACTATATGACCGATTGGGATCGTCCCGCAAACTTTGAGCTCTTCGATGAGGGCAAGAAGGAGCAGATCAACCAAGAGTTGAAGATCGGAAATTTCGGTGCTTGTTCAAGAACCAAGTTCGTGAAATCTATCAAGGTGAATGCCGGCAAGGTTTATGGAGACAATGAGTTGGATTATCCTATCTTCAAGGAGAAGCCTAATTTGCGTTGGAAAAGCGTTGTGTTGAGAAACTCAGGTAACGACTTCGGACGCGCCTATCTCCGCGACGGATTCATGCAAACGGTCGCATGCCGCACCGGGGTGGATCACCAAGCCTACCAACCGTCTGTTGTCTTCTTGAACGGACAATATTATGGTATGTTGAACATCCGTGAACGTACCAACAAGGATTTTGTATTCTCCAACTACGGTTACAGTGAGGATGAAATCTATATCAATGTGGGCGGACATGCCAATGAGGGTACTACTTACGATAAAGTAGATAAATTATCCAAACTTTCAGAAAGTGAGATGAACGCGCCAGGTCGCTTTGACGAGATCAATGGTTTGATTGATGTCAATGAGTTCTTGGACTATTTCTTGGCCGAGATCTACTGCAACAATACCGACTGGCCTGGTGGTAACATCAAGGCGTGGAAGCCAAAGAACGGAGGAAGATGGCGTTGGATTTTGTACGATACCGATTTCGGTTTGTCGTTGTACCAAAAGAATTATAACGGAAATGGTATCTCTACCGCTAAGAAGAACGCCGCTTTTGCGGGCTTCATCAAGAACGAGGAGGTCAAGAACCGTTTCTTGGCCAAGTGCTATGTCCATTTCGCCACTACTTACCAACCTGAGCGTATGTTGGCCATTTTGGATAGTATGAAGCAGGATATCAACCAAGAGGCTCGCGTGTATGAACGCTATTTGTCCGATAATCGTGCGGTAGAGGGCAGCTTTGACGAGAACATTAATTTGATCAAGGAGTTCGTGGAGAAGCGTATCCCTTATGTGCAAGGCCATGTCAACAAGGCTTTCGCTTGTGATTCCTTTACCATGAAAATCTCCTCCGACACCAAGGGCGCGACCTATAAGTTGAACGAGGAGTTGATCGAGAAGAGATCGATTACCAGTGTCTTCTTTACCCATACCAGATGTAAGTTGGAGGCTATCGCCCCTGCCGGTTATCTGTTCGACCACTGGGAGGTTGTTAAGGATGGAAAGAGCGAGAAACTTTTTGACGCGGTTTATGACGACACAGTTGCCGCTCAGTCGTTCAAAGCATATTTCGTGGAGGATGCCTCTTATGACCCTACCGTCAATAGGGTAGTCATCAATGAGATCTGCACCAAGAACAACATCTATTTGGATGAGCATCGTCAAAGCGAAGACTGGATAGAGCTTTACAACAGTGGCAAGGAGGCTGTGAACTTGGCTGGCAAGTACCTCTCTTGTTCAAAGGATACGATGGATATGTTCCAATTCCCTACCAACGACGCCTCGTTGACTACCATTCCAGCAGGCGGTTACATGATCGTTTGGGCGGACAAGGATCCTAAGCAAGGCGGTTTGCATGCTGATTTCAAGTTGCCATTCTCTATGCCGAAGACGATTATCTTGTCGGAGAAGAAAGATGGCAAGTTCAATGTCTTGGATTCCATCACCTACAAGGTTCACGACAGACACCAATCCTATGCGAGATTCGTGGAGAAGGGTGAGGTGTTCTGGGAGATTACCAATGTCCTCACCTTCGCGGAGAGGAACCAACCTAAGTCGGAGGATCCAATTGTTGAAGCGGATAACTTCTCTGTAGTGCTCTATCCTAATCCGGTGGAGGATCATTTGAATGTCGTGGCCTCTACGGATGCTGAGATGGAGGTACAGGTTCTCTCGCTCGCTGGCATGACCGTAGCGGAGGCTACGTTGAGCAGCGGAGAGTCCATCGACCTCTCGTCATTAGGCAAGGGCGTCTATATGCTCTTTGTGAAGAGCGAGGCGGGCACGACCGTCGTGAAGATTGTGAAGAATTAATTAATGTACTCTTATATTGATTGTTGGCGGGAGAGAGGGCTTGGGCTTTCTCTCCCGTTTTTTTTTGAATATGTCCATCGCCTCTTTTTAGGGTGGAATAGGCTTTCTATTCGCCGAATTTTTATACTTTTGCTTTTAAATAACAAGACATTAATATGAAGGATAAAAGGATTCTAACTGTGCAAGACGTATCTTGCGTAGGTCAATGCTCTTTGACGGTGGCATTGCCGATCCTCTCCGCCATGGGTGTGGAGACAGCGATTTTACCGTCGGCGGTATTATCTACCCATACGGGTGGTTTCAAGGGATTTACTTTTCGTGATTTGACGGAGGATTTGGTTCCGATCATGCAACATTGGCAAAAGGAGAACATCCGTTTCGATGCGTTCTATACCGGTTATGTGGGTAGTCCAAAGCAGTTGGCCTATATATCAGACATCATCGACAACACTTCCAATGCGGATAGTTTGGTGATCATTGACCCTGTGTTGGGTGACAAGGGAAAACTTTATACGGGCTTCTCCGATGATTTTCCTGCGAAGATGGCTCAATTCTGCGCCAAGGCGGATGTCATCTTGCCGAACTTGACCGAGGCCTCTTTCATGTTGAACGAAAAATATGAGGAGAGTCAACATTCCAAGGAGTATATCGAGGATATGTTGCGTAAACTGCTCGGATTGGGAGCGAAGAATGTCTTGTTGACGGGCGTCTCTTTTGAAGAGGGTAAGGTCGGTATCGCGACATTGAACGGAAAGACAGGCGAGATCTCCTACTATTTCCGTGATTTCATCGGTGGAGCGTTTCATGGCACTGGCGATGTTTTCGCAAGTTCGTTCACGGGCGCTATGGTAAGAGGCTACTCTTTGGAGGAGGCTGGAAAGATGGCTGTCGATTTCACGGTGAAGGCCATCGAGTGTACGGTGGATGATCCGGACCACTGGTATGGCGTGAAATTCGAGAAGGCTCTACCTTTCTTGATGAAGCGTTTGGGAGATTAATTGGAAAGAAGAATAATTAATAATAATCGTAAATGAAAAAAGTATTTTTAGGTGCGGCTGCCATTGCCGCTATCGCGCTATCATCCTGCACAAAGGATTTGGTGCCTTCCCAGAAATTGAAGACGCAATCTGACTCTGTCGCTTATTTGATCGGTACTCAATTTGCACCGGGTGTCAGCGGCCAATTCGAGAACATCCCTGATTCGTCTTTGAATAAGGATGCATTTATTTTGGGCTTGGTGGAGACCATGAAAAAGGCTGAGCCAACTTGTAAAATGACGGACGAGGAGGTTGAGGCGTACTTGACTGCCTATTTCGACAAGATTAGGGAGAATAATCTTCCTCCTGAGTTCAAGGCCATGAGAGATTCTATCAAGGCGGAGGGTGAGAAGTTTATGAATGAGAAGAAAGCTAACTCCGACTATAAGGTTACTTCAAGCGGTTTGTTGTATAAGGTGATCAAAGAGGGAGATGGTAAGATGCCTGCTGCTACTGATATGGTTCGTGTTCATTACGAGGGTACGTTGATGGATGGAACTGTGTTCGATAGTTCCAAGAGGAGAGGCGAACCAGCGGAGTTCCCATTGAATCAGGTGATCCCAGGCTGGACAGAGGGCTTGCAATTGATGAAGGAGGGCTCTGTTTATGAATTGGTTATTCCATACGAGTTGGCGTACGGCGAGAGAGGTAATGCTGGTATCCCTCCATGTTCTCCACTTGTGTTTGA
Organism: Paludibacteraceae bacterium; assembly: GCA_045639525.1. Lineage (GTDB taxonomy): Bacteria > Bacteroidota > Bacteroidia > Bacteroidales > Paludibacteraceae > UBA1181. Next base: position 8,003 of record JAZUDI010000017.1, read on the forward strand.
GGTGGAATTGATCGAGGTGAAGTAATCTCCTTTCTAATATAATAGAGCGCTGCCCGTCGGGTGGCGCTTTTTTTGTTCTGTTGCCTACGGACGTATAAAAAAAGGAGGGTGTATCAAAATTGATATGCCCTCTTTTCGTATAAAAGCCACCGAAAAGAGTGAAAAAAAGCCCCAACTTTCACAAGCTGAGGCTTTGTAGTCTCATAAAGATTTTGTATCTTTATGAAAATCAAACAATTAATGGCTACAAATTTACACTTTCGGGATTACAATCCCAAACAAATGGTACTTTACCCAGAGAGAATGGATAAAGACATAGACGAGAATGATGCCGTCCGAGTTGTTGACACTGACGTAGACGGTCTGAAAATCAGTGTTTTCAGTGATTTATACTCCGATTGGGGAAGAGACGCGTACCATCCCAAGATGATGATGAAGGCTGTCATCTACGGATATATGAACAACCTGTAATCATGCCGCAAGATAGAATCCGCGTTGAAAAGGGACATCCACTTCATTTGGTTGGCAGGCTACGAGCAGCCAGACTTCAACACTATCAACAGGTTCAGGGAAAGGATGAAGGGCAAGATAAACGAGGTGTTC
>JAZUDI010000018.1:0-6662 GCA_045639525.1 Paludibacteraceae bacterium
TATAAAGTATGAAAAAAGCTAAGATCCAATCTGTTATGCAAACAGAAAAAGCTGGTCTGTTCTCAATCTGTTTTGAAGGCGAAAGTTATTCGGAATTTGAAAAGTTTATTCTTGCATATCAGGATAATGTATCATTGAGTAAGGACCTGCAAATCATTTTGGTGGCACTTAATCGAATGATGGAAAGTACAGGTTTTTTGGAACGGTATTTTAGACCTGAAGGTAAGATGAACGACAATGTATGTGCAAGGAGATGTTACAATTGAGGAGACCACCATTGAAGGAGTAAATGATTTAATATTTGAGTTATGAAAACGATTAAGTCTTCTATTCTGCAGTCAGCCGTGAAGAACATTCCAGAGGATGTTCTTATTCAAGTAAATTTGTCGTTTGAAATAGCCGATAGGATAGCGGATATTTTGGAACGTCAAAGTTTATCTCAGCGGGACTTCGCCAAAAAGATTAAAAGATCAGAAGCTGAAGTTTCCAGATGGTTAAGCGGTACGCATAACTTCACACTGGCTACAATAGCCAAGATCTCTGCGGTTTTGGGTGAACCCATCATAAGAGTGTAGCACGGTTTCTGACACCAAACATTAGTTATAACGGAAGAAAGTTGAATTTGTGGGTAAGAGGAAGGTGAATTATCTACTCAAAATAATTGTCTAATATAAAAATCTCTCATATTTTTGCATCAACAACTTCCGATTTGTGTTGCTTTATACACTTTTCGGAACTTAATGATGTACAATACATATCGCTATGATTATTACACGAGATATATTAGAGACTTTCAAAGAATGGAAAAATTCCGTAGATAGGAAGCCAATTTTAAGCCAAGTCTGATAGCATCAACAACGAGCTCTATAGACTTCAACAGCAAGGAGATATCCCAATGTCTCATGCGGAGACTGGCAGGCCGCTGCGCTTTAAAACGCCGGATAGTAAGATGAAGTAAATATAACCCGTTCCGTACCCACATACCGAATACTACGCGTTTCGCTCATCTGCCGTAATTATTCCTTGCCCAATGGTTGGCATCTCGCTGCCTGCCGTAGTATATTGCAGATGAATTACTGAAAGTTTAATTTTAACGAGATACCACTATGTTGATACTACAACCTTGTAAATGCCTTAAATGTGGCAAAGTTTACTTCCATTTCTCGGGTGGAATTATTATGAATATCGAGTCGCCGAAATGTCCTGATTGTGGATCAAAACTTTTTGTTCCGTGTGGGATGACTAAAAAATAATTGATAACCCTGAAAAATAATTGATAACGATAAATCTACGTTTATGCTAATAGAGAAGGATATTAATCAACTTATCAAAGATGCGGAGAGTGGCGATGTTGCAGCGCAAATCTATTTGGGCTACCACTATCTCTATGGCTTTAACATTCAACGCAACCTCAATAAGTCTTATGAAATCTTCAATCGTTTGGCCGAGGAGGGTTATACCTACGCGGCGGATGCGTTGCGAAACTGTTTCGATGGACCGGGAGAACTGAAGGATGACTTCGAAACCATCTATGGCGACTTGCGTGAAATTATCGCTGTTTGGGACAACAAAGAACTCCATGAATCTCAAAGTCCGATTCAAACGCTTCGTCTCCTGAACCACGCTTACTACAACCGTCTATTGGCCGATTCTTTTCTGGATGGTGTGGGTGTCCCAAAAAACGAGGCGCAAGGCTTTGCTCTCTATGAATACCTGCATGAGAAGCTGGACTCCACCGAGGTGCGTTATGCGATGTGCCTTATTAATGGAACTGGTACGAAGAGAGATGAGAAGAAGGGGTTCGCATGCCTGAGTAAGATGCATGAGGAGAATCCACGATACGGCCTAGTGAGCTATCACCTCGCTATGTGTCATGTCAATGGCTGGGGTACGGCGGTGGATTACACAAAGGCTCTCTCGATGTTCAAGAAATCCGCTAAATCAGGCTACGCAAAGGCAAACTATGACCTTGGCGTCATGTATAGAAGTGGTGAGGGCGTTGAGGTTGATATGGAGCAGGCCATCAAATATTATCAGAAGGGTTTAGCCGCAGGTGTCGGTTGCTGTGCCACAAACTTGGGCGTCATCTACAACAATGGAATCAATGGGGTGCCTCAGGATTTTAAGCTAGCGAAAGAGACTTACAAGAGGGGTGTTCATTTAGGCGACAAGGATAGTATGTTCAATTTGGCGATGATGTATTATCAGGGTAGTCTTAGCGATGGTGTGCCCGACTATGATACGGCAGTTCGTTACCTTAAGATGGCGGCTGATTTGGGCGAGCCCGATTCCATCTACCATCTGGGCATATGTTATTTGGAAGGAACCGGTGTGGAGAAAGATCCGGAATATGCGACTGATTTAGTTGTTGAGGCGGCACGAAGGGGCCTTCCCGCCGCCCAGGAAATGTTGAAACAAAACAACATAGATTGGCGTGGTTAGAAATCAATAAGGGCGTATCATCTCTATGGTACGCCCTTATTGTTATGTGACGTCTGGTGAATTATCTCTTTCCCTTCGGATTGATTACATTCACCAATTCGATCTTGCACTTCAAAGCGGCGTTGCCCGGTATCACATCTTGGGCGCCCTTTTCGCCGTATGCCAATTCAGAAGGAATCACCACCTCCCAAACAGATCCCTTAGGCATCTCTTGGAGTATTTGCTTCCATCCCGCAATGGCGATGTCGTTTAAGACCGCCTTGACTGGCTCGCCTTGTTTGTAGGAGTTGATAAAGGTCTTGCCGTCGAATAGTTTGCCTTCGCAGTGGAGGATGACGGTGTCCTTCAAAGTTGGTTTAGGGCCGAATCCCTCCTTTTGGATGCGGTACAAAAGTCCGCTCTCCGTCGGAATCACGCCGTATTCATCTTTGTATTTTGCGATGAACTCGTCAGATTTCACTTTGTTGATGGCTCTTATCTCCCTCTTTTGTTGATCCATCTTCTCCATCGCCTCATCCGTCAATCGTTGATTGTACTCTTGGATGACATTGAAAGCCTCCTCTTTGGTCATGAAAAAGGCGCTGGAATCATCTTGAATGGCGAGTTTGAAAGCCTCGAAGAAGGCCTCTTGGTTACCTTTCACTTTCTCAGACTCCAACCATTTTTTGTATTGGCTTCCTACCAATAAACCTTGCGCATAGCTGATGGAGTCGGCATTATTCTCTAATTTAAGGGCCTGTTTGTCGCTGCATGAACTCAGCAACGCTGAGCCTGCTAAAAGCGCGATGCCGGCTTTGAAAATAGTCTTCATTGTCGTTAATTGGTTCTTTGGTACTGTTGGAATTGATATTTTGATCCCTTGATCATTTGACGCTCAGGATTGGTCACATCCAAAAGCTCCACTTCGAAGATAAGTGTGGAGAATGGCTTGATTTGCCCTTGACCGCGCTCTCCGTAACCGAGGTTGTGCGGAATGTAGAATTTGTATTTTGAACCCACATTCATCAATTGAAGGCCCTCGGTCCACCCTTTGATCACGCCGTTGAGCTCGAATTCGATAGGCTCGCCTCTCTTGATGGATGAGTCGAACTCTTCACCGGTCCTAAGTGTTCCCACATAGTGTACCTTCACCTTGCTGTTAGGGGAGTTAGGTCTTGTGCCATTACCCATCTTCAACACCTCATATTGCAATCCTGATGGTGTCTCCTTGATCTCAGGACGCATCTTGTTTTTCGCAAAGAATGCCTTCTCCTCCTCGACACGCTGTTTGTTCTCTAATTCAGCAGCCTTTTGGAGGTTGGTTTGGATGGTTCTGTTGGCATCGTCCATCTTGATGGCGAGATTGGCGGTGTCGTTGTTCAACACTTTGGACATAGCCTCCAAAAGAAGTGCGTTGTCGTAAGGTTGTCCAGGCATATTGGCCATCGTGCTCTTAATGCTCTTGGCGAATTCAATACCGATGGCGTAGCTGGTTGAATCCTTGGCGTTGCTTAGAACGGTCGCCTGTGGTTTGGCGTTGGTCTTAGGCTTCGCCTCCGCGGTGAAAGCGGTGGTGGCGGCGATGAGCGCCGCTGAAAAGATGATTCTCTTCATAATGCTTATGATTAGATGATTTGAAGAACTTCAACATCGAAAATCAAGGTGGCGTTTGGACCGATGATATCACCTGCGCCGTGTGCGCCGTAGGCAAGGTCGGAAGGGATGTAGAGTCTCCATTTTGAGCCTACAGGCATCAATTGCAAAGCCTCAACCCAACCTGCGATCACTTGGCCTACCCCAAATGTGGCAGGCTCACCACGGCGGATGGAGCTGTCGAATACCGTTCCGTCGATGAGACGACCCTCGTAATGGCATTTAACGGTGTCGGTAGCCTTTGGCTTAGGACCGTTACCCGCAGTCAAGATTTCGTACTGAAGACCGCTGGCAGTGGTGATGATGCCTTCGCGTTTCTTGTTCTCCGCTAAGAACTTCTCTCCGATCTCCTTGTTTCTTGCGTCAGCCTCTTGTTGCAACTTGTTGAAATATTGGCCGAGGAGCATTTGTGCCTCGTCGATTTCCATGCTAGGCTTTCTGCCCTCGATGATGTCCGCGAAGCCCTTTTGAAACTCGCTCAAATTCAAATTGTTGATACCTGTACTCTTTAGGTTGCTGGCCATGCTGATGCCCAACGCGTAGCTGATTTTATCCATTTTTTATTGTCTTATTAATTATTCAAAAGTATAAAGACAAAGGTAGAAAAAAAAATGGGCGGGAACCCCCTTTGTTACATTTTTCTACTCACGATGAATTGGTGATGAAAGATTTTTTAATAAATTTGTACTGAATGAAGCAGCGACGTGTATGTTTATTCGAGGACTATTAACTTAATATTTATATTATGCTAGGCGTTATTATTTATTTATTGATTGGTGCTGCTGCCGGATTTTTGGGTAGCAAGTTGTTCTCAGGAGCAAGCAATGGTTTGTTGGTAAACCTTTTGGTCGGTATCGTTGGTGGTATCATCGGCGGATGGTTGATCGGTGGCTTTATTGAGGGTCTTGTCCCCGTTCCTTATGTAGGACAAATCATCACCGCGACACTAGGCTCTATCCTTTTGTTGTGGGTAATTTCTTTGCTTAAGAAGAAATAATACGAGTTATATCGTAAAACGAAAAACGGAGGCGAAATCGTCTCCGTTTTTTTGTTTTGTCGCTTATTTAAACTTCCCCAACTCGTAAATGGCGGGCAATGCCTTGCCGTTGTTGTCGTCGAACAGGCCTCTGTTGATCCAATTGTCTATCACACCGTTACCATTTTCTTCCGGAAACCACCAGTAGAGGGCATTTACATTGTTGTGCTTTTTTAGTTCATTGATGAGATCTTCCGTATACTTCCTTTGACCTTCAGGGGTGGCGGGCCATTTGTTTCTGAAGTCGTGGTCGATGCCATCATTCGGGTACCATTGGTAGTAGTAGGCGGTCTCCACGATTTGGACTGGTTTGTTTGGAAATCCGCTCTCCAATTTGTTCAACGTATTGCTCAGTACATTTAAATCGTTGTGCCAAAATGGGTAGTAGCTAAGACCGATGATGTCGTAATCAACGTGGTGGTCTTGGATCCGCTTGTAGAAGTTATAGCAGACATCGGGTTGTCCGGAACGCTCGATGTGGATGATGATCTTTGCCTTGGGGCAAACCTCGCGGCACGCCTTAGAGGCGCTGCTCAAGAAGCCTGCGAAGGTGTTCCAGTTTTGGTCGCTGCTAGGGTAACATTTGCCGATGTTCCAAAGCATACCGTAGGATATCTCGTTGCCTATTTGAATGTAGTCCGGCTCCGCTCCCGACGATTTTAAAGCGTTGAGACATCGTTTTGTGTAGTTGTATAGCGTGTCGTTCAGTGCGGATGCGTTCGCCCATTTCCAGGAGTCAGGAATAGTCTGTTTGGCTGGGTCGGCCCAAGAGTCGGAGTAGTGGAAATCCAACATGAACTGGAAGCCCGCCTCTTTGATTCGTTTGCCCAATTGAATGACGTATGGAAGGTCTTGCACCACGCCGGATCCGATATCCTCCCTGGATGCCTTGTTGGGTTCCACGAAGAGGCGTACACGCATAGCTTTCCAGCCCAGTTGGCGGAAAAACTTCAATGGTTCCACTCGGTTGCCGTTAATGTCGTAGTAGGGGTTCCCTTTCGCCTCGTAGCGGGGAAGCATAGATATGTCGCCTCCCACAAGTTTGCCCTCTGGCTGTTCGTCTGCGTAGGTGAAGAAGGTAATACTGTCTATTTGTGAGATGTCGATCTGTTTGAAGGGTGCATCCTTGGAGATAAACAGCAGTTCATTGTTAGCGGTTTTAATGCTATCAATATCTTCCGAGTGTATCTCCTCTCTCCCGTCGCTGGTGTGGATGAATGTCTTGCTGGCGGAGTAGAGAGTCGTGCTCCATAGTAGGGTGGAGAGTAATAAAAATCTGATATTGTGTTTCATGGTATATGAGTGTAGTAATACAACTCAAAAGTACACCTTTTTTTTGAAATGGAACATCAATCTATGAAAAAAGGGAAGACATGACTGCCTTCCCTTTTCTCCAAGTTATTTAAATATCAATTACTTCACGATCAACTTTTGAACAGAAGCGTTACCGTCAGCGGTAACCACCTTCACCATGTAGGTGCCGGCAGCCAAGTTCAACTCAACCATCTCGCCACCCATTTGCGTGTAGACGATTTGACCGAACATGTTGACG
>JAZUDI010000019.1:0-24957 GCA_045639525.1 Paludibacteraceae bacterium
GTTGATGCCCATAGAGGCGAAGATGTCGGTCAATTCGTAGTTCAGTACATCCAATACATACTTTCGGTCTGACATGCAGATATCATCCTCTCCTTGTTTCTGAACCGTTCCAAGTGACTGCGTGCCGTTCTCGGAAGATTCCGTTGATAGCGTATTGCCCAACACACACTTTGAAATCTCAGCATTAGGGGCGTTTTCAAAACGCCCCTACAATAATATTACCATCATTTTTTTCGTTCGATTTCCCGAAGATTTTCCATCTTCTTCTTTTTCAAGAACTCATAGATGCCATCGAGGTGTTCGGTCACTTTTTTATTGCCGAACTCGTAGACCTTCGTCACCAAACCATCCAAGAAATCACGATCGTGGGAGACCACAATCAAGGTGCCGTCGAAATCTTTCAAGGCCGATTTCAAGATATCCTTGGTCTTCATGTCCAAGTGGTTGGTAGGCTCGTCGAGGATGAGTAAGTTCACCGGTTCCAACAAGAGCTTGATCATCGCCAAACGGGTGCGTTCGCCGCCCGAAAGGACCTTCACCTTCTTGGTGGAGTTCTCGCCGCCAAACATAAAGGCGCCCAACAAATCCTTGATTTTATTACGGACTTCACCCTTCGCCACATCATCAATGGTTTGGAAAACCGTCAATTCACCATCCAACAAGGAGGCCTGGTTTTGCGCAAAATAACCAATCAACACATTGTGTCCTAAGGTCAAGGTTCCCTCGTGGTCAATCTCGTTCATAATGGCCTTCACCAAGGTGGATTTTCCCTCGCCATTCTTGCCGACAAAGGCCACCTTGTCGCCTCGTTCTATGGTGAATGAGGCATCCTTAAAAACCAAGTGGTCGCCATATGACTTGCCTACACGGTCAGCAATGACCGGATAACTACCCGACCGGGGCGAAGGCGGAAATTTCAAACGCAAAGCGGAGGTATCCTCCTCATCCACCTCCAAAATCTCCAACTTCTCTAACATCTTCACACGGGACTGCACCTGCAAAGTTTTGGAATAGGTACCCTTGAAACGCTCGATGAACTCTTTGGTCTCCGCAATCATCTTTTGCTGCTCGTCATAGGCCTTCTGCTGCTGCTCACGACGCTCCTTGCGAAGTTCCAGATAGTGGGAATAATTGACTTTATAGTCGTAGATGCGGCCCATGGTCACCTCAATGGTACGGGTGGTGATGTTGTCGACAAAGGCACGGTCGTGCGAGATGACAATCACCGCCTTGGCGCTCTCCACCAGGAACTCCTCCAGCCATTGGATAGACTCAATGTCCAAGTGGTTGGTCGGCTCGTCCAACAAGATGACATCCGGCTTACGCAATAATATTTTCGCCAACTCGATGCGCATACGCCATCCGCCGCTGAACTGGTTGGTCGGCTTATTGAAATCATCACGGACAAAACCTAATCCCAGCAGGGTTTTCTCAACATCCGCCTCGTAGTTGGTCTCCTCTATGGAGTAGTACCTCTCGCTGAGAGTCGAGACCTTTTCGATAAGCTCCATATAGCTATCACTCTCGTAATCAGTTCGTTCGGACAACTCTTTGTTTAACTGTTCAATTTCCGCCTCCATCGCGAAAAGTTCGGAAAAAGCAAGGGAAGCCTCTTCGAATACCGTTCGGTGATCCTCCGTCATCAGATGTTGAGGCAGATAGGCGATCACCGTTCCTTTGGGTGCGGTCACCGATCCACGTGTGGGATTCTGCACACCCGCGAGGATCTTCAGCAAGGTAGATTTACCCGCACCATTTTTACCCATCAAGGCAATTCTATCACTTTCGTTCACCTGGAACGAGATATTCTCAAAAAGCGTCGAACCCGAGAATTCGACCGTCAAGCCATCTACTGAAATCATAAATCTAATATTACAACGCGAAATTACCATTTTTTTGCGATTATACCAGATTCTCTTCCCCTCGATGTTTTACCCCCAATCCTTATGAATTGTGAATTATTTTCAGTATTTTTGCGAGATTAACGAGTATTGCATAATTTATTATGATAAAAAGATTCAGTTTCCTTACTAGTTTCCTTTTGGGAGTTTTCATGTTGGCGGAAGCGGCCAGCATCTCTCTAAGCAACATCCAAAGCGTGAAGGCAGACCAACTATCGGATGCGCAAATCGCCGACTTTGTCAGCAAATACACCAATGCGGGTTACTCGCTCGCGGATGTGGAACGTATGGCCAAGACCAAAAACATGCCTGCAGCGGAATGGGAGAAGCTAAAAACGCGTATCAACGCCATCGAGACACAAACGACTGCAGCCGAAGATATTTCAGAGGCAAGCAAGAAGATCGCCTTGGCCCCCGTTGACGAGAATTCCTTAAATAGCAAAAGGATAGACAGCCGAATCTTCGGAAGTTCCCTTTTCAACAACAGCAGAGTCTCTTTCGAACCCGGCCAAGCAGTCGCCACACCACGCAACTACAGAGTGGGACCTAACGACGAACTGCATATTGACGTCTTCGGTGTGGCGGAAGCTACCTATGACCTCACCGTCTCCAAAGAGGGAACCATCCGTATCCCCAATGCCGGTGTCGCGCAGGTGAGCGGCCTCACTATCGAAGAGGTGGAGAATGTCATTAAGAAAAAAATGAGTAGCATCTACACCTCTATCGCATACGGCAGAACTTCCGTCAGCGTCTCCATCAACAAAATCCGCTCTATCAAGGTATTCATCATGGGCGAAGTCTCCACCCCAGGAAGCTATACCCTGTCTTCCGTCTCATCCGTATTCAATGCTTTGAATGCGTGCGGAGGTCCCTCCTCAAATGGAACCATGCGTAACATCAAGGTGATTCGTGGCGGCAAAGAGGTGGCGACAGTCGATCTCTACGAATTCCTCGCCAACGGTACTATGCCTAGCAACACAACCCTCCAAGACCAAGATGTCATCTTAGTCAACACCTACGAGAACCGAGTGACGGTGAACGGCGAGGTGAAACGAGAGGGCATCTTTGAGCTCAAAAAAGGAGAGACACTGAAAGACCTACTGGATTACTGTGGCGGTTTCACCGATGAAGCCTACACCGACCGTATATCCGTCACCAGAAACATGAATGGAGAAAAGAGTGTGGCCGACGTCTCCAAGGAGCTGTTCAACCTATTCACACCAGCGGCTGGCGACATCTACCAAATCAGCAAAATGTTGGAAAAATTCAGCAACAGGGTACAAATCATGGGAAGCGTATTCCGACCAGGCGTGTATGCATTGGAAGAGAACATGACATTGAAGGATTTGGTAAACAAAGCGAATGGCCTTACCGAAGACGCGTTTATGGAGAATGCCACCATCGTAAGACTCCAAGATGACCTCACCCCAGAAATCACCTCATTCAACGTAAAGGATTTGATGGAGGGTAGATTCAATGTCGCCTTGAAGAAAGAGGATGTGGTGACCATCGGTGGAAAAAATGACTTTGAGCACAAGAAACAACTTTACATTTATGGTAGAGTGCTCGCTCCAGGTGCATTCCCATACTACGAGAACGCGACTCTCCGCGACTTGGTTTTCTTGGCAAGAGGCTTTGAAGAAGATGCAGACCCACAGAAGATCGAAGTGGTCCGTATGATCAAGGACTCATCTATTCTCAAAAAAGGGGACCAAAAGAGGGAGGTATTCCTTCTCTCCTTGGATAGGGAACTCAACGGAGCAGACGGCAATTTCCAATTGATGCCTAACGACCAAATCACCGTTAGGATGCAAGAGGGATATGAAAATCTCGGCACGATCCAAATCACAGGAGAGAGCCGACAACCGGGCGTCTATGCCATTACCAATAAAACAGAGAAAATTTCGGATGTCATCGCCCGCGCCGGCGGATTAACGAAATTCGCCTACCCACAGGGAGCCTTCCTTATCCGTAGCGCCAACCGAACAGAGGCGGAGAAAAAGAGGGACTTGAAAATCATCGAGATGTTGAATAATGCGGAGGATGAAGAGACTTTGCAGAAAATCAAAGCGGAACTCAACGCCCGACAAGATCTGGTGGGCATCCGATTAGATAAGATTCTCAAACGTCCCGGATCAGAAGAGTCTGATTTGATTGTCCGTAACGGAGATGTCATCTTCATTCCACAGGAGATGCAAACCATCACCATCGCCGGCTGCATACAAGTGCCAGGCAAGGAGGTGTTTAATAACACAGGACTCAGAAAATACGTGAGAGGAGCGGGCGGATTCACCAGCAACGCCAGAAAGAGCGCAGTCTATGTGGCCTACCCCAACGGAAGAATCGCATCGACCAGACACTTTTTGTGGATGAAAAACTATCCGGATGTAAAACCTGGCTCACATATTTTTGTGCCTGAGAAGAAAGAGAGAAGCAGCAACAGCAAGGAAAACACCACCTTCCTTGTCACCACCATGTCATCGGTAGTAACCATGTCATCGGTAGTGGTTACCGCAATTATGAACGCTAAGAAATAAGAAGATGAACGAACTTGAAGAGTTACTGAAAGGAATAGGATCCGAGGAATCCACCAATAGCATATCCATCAAGGAAATCCTTGAGGAGATCAAAAAGTATTGGGCTGTTCTATGGAACAAAAAATGGATCATTGTTGGTGTCGGCCTACTAGGAGGTATCATCGGCTACATCTACGCCTACAACAGACCTATCACCTACTCCTCCCACTATACGTTCACTGTAGGAGGTTCCTCCTCATCGGGAGGTGCATTGGGAGGATTGAGTTCATTGCTCAACTTGGGAGGAGGCGGCATGGATGCCTTCACAGGAGACAATGTCCTTGAACTGCTAAAATCTCCGGCACTGATGGAGAAGACACTGCTCTCTCCTGTAGCATACGAGGGAGACTCTCTCTCCTTCATGGAATATCTGCTCACCTGCGACAGCACAAGAGCTAATTGTCAAAAGGAGGAGCGTAAAAAGGAGACAAAAAATGGAGTCGTTTCAGCTTGTGACATATTCTACCCATTGGGTCAAGACAGGGAAAGCTTCAGTCGGGAACAGGATAGTTTGCTTAACCTCAAAGCAACAAGCCTAATCAAAGACTTTGTTACCGTATCCAGAAGAGACAAGAAACTCTCTTTTATGGAGTACACCTTCGCCTTCCCAGACGAGCAATTCGCAAAGAGATTCTCCGAGGCGCACCTGAAGGCTGTTTCTGAATTCTACGTCAACACCAAGACCGCCTTGGCGAGAAAGAATGTGGAGTCATTCCAAAGCAAGGCGGATTCCGTCCGCAAATGCCTGGACCAAAGCTTCGCCAAGCGAGCCGCCTATAGCGACGCCAACAGAAACGCCAATGGTATGTATGCGGCCCCAACACTCTGGAAAATCGAGACAGACATCCAAATCCTCAGCGCCACCTATACGGAGATGATGAAGAACATTGAGATGTTGAAAATGGACCTCGCCAAGGAGACTCCACTGATCCAAATCATCGACGAACCAAGATATCCGCTTCCAAACGATAAAATGAGGAAACTGAAGGGCGTTATTGCAGGTGGTATTTTAGCAGGATTCCTCTCCTGTCTCGCCATCCTCGCATGGAGTATTATTCCAGAATTGAGGAGAAAACTTGAAGCAGAAGATAACGAACAAGAGGCTGACGCCTCCTCAAATGAGTAAAGTTATGGAAGGGAAAAACATCATAGTGGGCGTAACCGGTGGTATTGCGGCGTACAAAACCGCCACATTGGTAAGAGAGTTCAAAAAGAGAGGCGCTAACGTCAAGGTGGTCATGACCCCATTGGCCAAGCAATTCATCACGCCGCTCACCATGGCGACACTCTCCCAGAACCCAATCTTGGTGGACTTCTTTAATCCTGAAAATGGGGAGTGGAACAGCCATGTGTCACTGGGCATATGGGCCGACGCATACGTGATCGCACCAGCAACCGCCAACTCCATCGGTAAGATGGCCCATGGCATTGCCGACAACTTGTTACTGACCACCTATCTCTCCGCCAAATGTCCCGTATTCTTGGCACCCGCCATGGATTTGGACATGTACGCCCATCCGGCGGTACAAAAAAACATCGCACTGCTCAAAGAGAGAGGCAACCACATCATCGACGCCGAAGAGGGATTCCTCGCCAGCGGATTGACAGGGAAAGGCAGAATGGCTGAACCCGAAGCGATCGCAGATTACATGGAGAGATTCTTCAAGAGTAGTCAAGACCTCGCCGGCAAAAATGTGATGATTACAGCGGGACCTACACACGAAAAGATAGACCCTGTCCGTTTTATAGGAAACTACTCATCGGGAAAGATGGGTTACGCCTTGGCGGAAGAGTGCGCCGAGAGAGGTGCGAAGGTCACTCTGGTTTCAGGACCAGTCACCCTATCCCCCAAACATCCGAACATCACGCGTATCTCCGTGGAGTCCGCAAACGAGATGTATCTCGCAGCGACCCAAGCAGCCGAGTCCGCAGACATCGAGATTCTTTGCGCAGCGGTGGCGGACTACACTCCTGCCCAACGCGCGGAACACAAAATCAAACGTGAGAAGACAGGTGCCATGCAGTTGGATCTGGTTCCCACCCAGGACATCGCAGCCGCATTAGGCAAAATGAAGAGGACGGGACAAATGATGATCGGATTCGCTTTGGAAACCGACAACGAAGAGAGCAACGCAGTAGGAAAATGCGAACGGAAAAACCTTGATTTCATCGTTATGAACTCATTGAACGACAAAAACGCATGCTTCCAACACGACACCAATAAAATAACCATTTTCGACAGAAGCGGCGAGAAAACCGCCTATGACCTCAAACCGAAAAGGGAGGTCGCTAAGGATATCATCGACCACGCGCTGTCCCTTATGAACCGCAAAAAATGATGAGAAGCATACTTAGAAACACACTTCTACTCTTGATCGCCTTGTCCAACGGCCTCTTCGCCGTCGCCCAAGACGTCAAAGCCTATGTGCGCATCAATACCGATCAAATTGAGGGCACGAACAAGGAGATCTACACCGAGTTGAGCAACGACCTGACTGAATTCATCAATAGCCGCAGGTGGACTGACGCAACCTTCTCGGATGAGGAGCGCATCGAGTGTAACTTCGTCATCACTTTGGAAAAGGCGGCAGGAGAGAACTATTCAGGGCAATTGCAAGTGCAGGCGAGCCGTCCGGTATTTAACTCCGGTTACAACACCACCCTATTCAACTTCTTGGACAAGAACCTCCAATTCACCTATACCCAATACCAAAAATTGGAGTTTGACGAGAACACCTACGAAAACAACTTGCTCTCGACCATCGCCTTCTACGTGAACATCATCGTCGGACTCAACTTCGACTCTTTCAGCAGATACGGCGGTTCCCGCTACTACGAGAAGGCGGAGATGATCGTCTCTTTAGCGCAAGGTTCAAGCGATGTGGGCTGGAAGGCGTTTGACAGTGACAGGAACAGATACGCCTTGGTCAGCAACTACCAAGACGAGCGTCTGAAAAAATTGCGTGACATCATCTACGAATACCACCGCTTCGGATTGGACGAGATGGTGAACAGTGTTGAGAAGGGACGTACCAACATCTTCAATAACATGCCTTATCTGAAGGAGATGAACCGTGCGGTTCCCTATTCCGTCGCGCTTCAATTATTTGTGGAGTCAAAGATGAATGAACTTTTGGATATGTTTAAACCGGCGACCTCCAAGGAGAAGAAGGATCTTTACGATATTCTCCAAGGTATTTTGCCTACCCAGACCAACAAGTTCCAAGAGTTGTTGAACTAATTATATCAGACTATGTTAAAATCATTATCGGTTGAGAATTATGCTTTAATCGAGAAAACCAATGTTGAATGGAACCAAGGGTTCTCTGTCATCACGGGAGAGACAGGATCCGGAAAATCCATCCTCTTAGGCGCATTAGGCCTAATACAGGGCCAGAGGGCCGATTCCAAGGCTTTAAAGGACGAGGGAAAGAAATGCGTGGTCGAGGCGGAGTTCGACATCTCGGCCTATGCGCTAACCTCCTTTTTTGAGGAGAACGATATCGATTACGATGACAACTGTATCATACGAAGGGAGATAGCCCCTAACGGCAAATCAAGGGCCTTTGTCAACGACACGCCCGTGGCGCTGACACTTCTAAAAGAGCTGACTGCGAAACTGATCGACATACACTCCCAACACGAGACTTTACTACTCAACGAAGCATCTTTCCAACTGCAGGTCTTAGATGCGCTATCAGAGACGAGCGAACCGCTCTCGGCCTACCGTGCCCTCTTCAAGGAGTATTCCAAGAAGAAGAGAGAACTAAAGGAGCTCATTGCGCTTAACGACGAGAGGAACGCCAACCGAGATTACCTCGAATTCCAGTTGAAACAACTCCAAGAGGCAAAATTCTCAGAGAACGAGCAAACCGATTTGGAGGAGGAGGTCAATACCCTATCCCACACAACGGAACTCAAAGAGGCGCTCTCCAAAAGCATGTGGCTACTCTCGGAGAGGGAGGAGAATATCTGCTCCGCGCTCAAAGAGACAACAAACGCCATCGCCTCCATCGAAGACTTTTCGGAGGCCTACTCAGAAATCAAAGAGCGGTTGAACAGCTGCATGATTGAACTGAAGGATCTCACCCGAGAGGTGGAGATGAAACTATCGGACGTAAACGTCGATCCTCAACGTTTGGAGCAAGCCAATGAGCGTTTGGACCTAATCTACACATTAGAGAAGAAACACCATGTGGAGAGCCTCGCCGACCTGCTAAACCTACAGGCGGATTTCGAGAAGCAACTCTCTGACATGGAGAACGCCCAAGAGGCGACAGAGGCGATCGAAAAAGAGATCGCCCTACTCAAAGATAAACTGACGAAGTTAGCGAAACAGATATCAGAGAAACGTCAAAAGGCCAAACCGGAACTGGAACAATCCATCGCGGCAATCCTTCACGGTTTAGGCATGCCTAACGCCAAACTGGAGGTGTGCGTCGATCCGCTCCCGGAGTTGGACAATAATGGCGGTGACGCTGTTAGATTCCTCTTCAGTGCCAATAAAAACGCCACACTCCAACCGATTTCGAACGTAGCCTCAGGCGGAGAGCTTTCTCGTGTGATGTTAGCCTTGAAGTCCATTCTCTGCCAATCGGAGGAGTTGCCTACCATCATCTTAGACGAGATCGACACGGGTGTCTCCGGTGAAGTCGCTGACAAAATGGGGGATCTGATGAAAAAGATGGGAGAGCAGATGCAGGTAATCAGCATCACCCACCTTCCTCAAATCGCCGCTCAAGGGGCCACCCACTACAAAGTTTACAAAGAGGATAACGAGTTAACCACCCTATCGCACATCAAGCAGTTGGCCGAGACGGAACGGATCACTGAAATCGCCCAAATGTTGAGCGGATCCGCCCTTTCAGAGGCCGCCATCCAAAATGCGAAAGAGTTATTAAAACGATAAAAGATGTTACTTCCTTACCTTAAAGAGCACACCATTGAGGCCGGATGCGACGAGGCGGGCAGAGGATGCCTCGCAGGACCCGTTTTCGCGGCCGCGGTGATTCTTCCAGAGGATTTCCAAAACGAGCTACTCAACGACTCCAAAAAGCTCACAGAGAAGCGTAGATATGAGTTACGTCCCATCATAGAGGCGGAGGCCATCGCATGGGCGGTCGGCATCGTGTCGGCGAAGGAGATCGATAAAATCAACATCCTCAACGCCTCCTTTTTGGCGATGCACAGAGCCATTGAGACACTCCAAGTAAAGCCTGAACATTTGATCATAGACGGCAACCGATTCAAACCATACGAAGGCATTCCACACCAATGCGTGGTCAAGGGAGATGGCAAGTACATGTCCATAGCGGCGGCATCCATCTTGGCAAAGACCTACCGTGACGACTATATGAATAAGATCGCCGCAGAGTATCCCGCCTACCAATGGGCGAAGAACAAAGGTTACCCCACCAAGGACCATCGGAAAGCAATAGAGGAGTTGGGCGCCACGGAGCACCATAGAATGTCATTCACATTAATTGATCCTCAACTGAAATTCGATTTCGGAGAATAAAGGAAAAGGCGATTAGGGAATCCTAACCGCCTTTCTATTCTTATAATTGGTACTGATTATTTCTTACCTGCGTAGTTCAAATCAATATCAACACCCTCGTTGGTCTTTACATTGATGGTAAAGTTCAAACCGTTCTTTGTGAACACGCCTTGCTTCACGTCAACAACAGCATTGATAACCATAACACCTGGAACAACTTCCAAATCAACCTTCAAACCAGATGCGGTGAAGTTCCATACATCAGCAGCTGCATCATAAGTGGCAGAAATACCATCAAATGCGATGTTATTAACTGGAATACCCAGAATCTCGATTGGCTCTACCGCCAAACTCATGGTGTTATTCTCGCCAGTCTTTACAACTACACCCAAATTGTCTTGGATCGACTCATCTGGCTCATCAGCAGCGAAAAGGCTTCCTTTATAAGTGCCACCGATCTCAGAGAATTGAAGACCTGTAGGTTGTTGTTGCTCACCACCTTGGTTGTCCCCACCACCTTGGTTGTCATCACCGTTTGTTTGCTCATTCTTAGTTGGTTCGTCGTCCTCCTCGTCACCACATGAAGGAAGTACTGCAAATGAAAAACCAGCCAAAAGTAACATTAATAATTTCTTGTTCATAACTTAGATATTTTAATAAATTTTAAGCAAAAATAATACTTTTTATGCAAATTCCATACTAACCGCCAATTTTTCTGCGAATTCCGCCCCTTTCACCTTGGCTACAAGCGCCAAACCGAAGTGGATAGCGGCGCCCGCACCACAACTGGTCACGAATTGTCCGGAAACCACCACCTTGCTCTTGACGAACTCAGCACCTGTCAACTTATCCTCAAAACCAGGGTAGCAAGTCGCCTTTTCTCCCTTCAACAATCCCAATGTGCCGAAAACGGAAGGGGCTGCACAAATCGCACCCAAGACCACATCTTTGGAAGCACGAAGCAAAAGGTCACAAAGACCTTTGTGCGCACCTAAATTCAAGGTGCCTGGCATACCGCCTGGCAATACCAACAAATTAGCGTCGGCACAATCCACCGCCTCAAATAGAGCGTCCGCCTTTACGGAGACATTATGGGAGGAGGACACCATCTCCTCTCCCGTAACAGACACTGTTACCACGTCTATACCCGCTCTGCGCATCACATCGATCGGAGCGATCGCCTCAGTCTCCTCGAAGCCATTGGCTAAAAAAACATATGCTTTCATCTTATTCCAATTTTAAATTATAGGTGATCTGACCAAACTGGTCGCCATCTTTTCCATCCGTGCGGGGAGAGAACTTGGTCTTCTTCGCAGCCTCTTGCACAGCCTTCAAGACAGAGGCATCCGTAATATTGGTTCCTCTACCGACGCTGGTATTGATCACATTGCCATTTTTATCCACTTTGATATCAACCACGACCTTGCCCTCTTCCTGGGCACTATAAACTGGTCGCGCCAAAGATCCCTTCAAAGATCTTCCCGCCAAACTCCAAGAGAGGTTACTGCCCGAACTCGCGGATCCTTGTGTGGAGGTTGAGCCATCCCTTCCGAATGGATTACCCTTGGAGCCAGTTCCCGTACCATCACCTATGCCACTCGCATTGGCATCGGTACCGTTACCACCAGCGCCGCCACCCTTCAAGCCCTTCATGTTTTGGGCGATACGGGCCTTGATGCTATCCTGCTTGCGCTTCTCCTCGGCCAACTTTCTCTCTTGCTCCTGACGAGCCTTCTCCTCCGCCACTCTCTTCTCACGCTCTTCACGCTCCTTGCGCAATTGCTCCTCCGTCTTTTGAGGTTTCTTGTCAGGCATGTCAAGCGATTCCTCGATGTTCTGCGTCTGGTATGACTCATCTGCCGGAGCGGTAGGTTGCGGCGCAGGCGTAGGCTCAGGCTCTGCGGAAGATACGGGAGCGGCATCAGCCACATCGGCACCCGAAGTCAAAGACTCGATACCGAGCGCCACCTCCAAGCCCTCCTCCTCGTCAGAGATCGGCCGTGTGAGGTAAATATTTAACATCAACAATATCAACAATAGATGCAACAGAATCGTCACAACCATCGCGATAAGTTTTGCTTTATCGTTATCCTGCATAGATTAATTTTTCTGAGGTCTCGTAGCGATAACCAATTTGAATTTATTCGCATTCGCGATGTTCAACACCTTTACGACCTCTCCATAAGGGATCGTCTCGTCGGCGTAGAGCGCCACGTACATCTCCGGCTCTTCCAACACTTGGTGCTGCAAGAATGGTTCAATCTCGTCAAAAGTGACGGGACGCTCCTTTTCATTACCGGATGCCACATAGTAATTGAGTTCCTTATCGATCGTCACGCGGGTGATCGGTTTTGCGGAAGTCTGCTGTTTGCTCTGCGGAAGCATCAACTTGATGGCGTTGGGGTGTACCACCGTCGAGGTCAGCATGAAGAATATCAGCAACAAGAATACGATATCCGTCATGGATGACATATTGAACCCCGCTTCGGCCTTACTTCTTCTTTTAAGTGCCATAACTAATTCAGTTTAATCATTAAGCGGGTTCGTTGAGAATATCCATAAACTCCATGGAACGAGCCTCCATATTGCTGACTACCTTATCGACCAAAGAGATCAAATAGTTGTAGGCGAAATAGGCGATGACACCTACGACAAGACCACCCACTGTGGTCACCATCGCGGTATAGATACCGCCAGCTAGTAGGCTCACATCCACATTGTTACCAGCGTTTGCCATATTGAAGAAGGCTTGGATCATACCGGTCACCGTACCTAAGAATCCGATCATCGGGCCGCCTCCGGCGGTAGTCGCCAAAAGGGAGAGTCCCTTCTCCAACTTAGCCACCTCCAAGTTACCCACATTCTCGATAGCCACCATCACATCGTTCATCGGACGGCCCAATCGCATAATGCCCTTCTCGATCATACGAGCATAAGGTGTGTCGGTCTTTTTGCAAAGATTTAGGGCTGCATCGATCTTTCCTTCGTTGATATAATCCTTGATCTTATCCATAAAGGTAGGATCCTTGACAGATGCTTTGCGTATCACGATCAGACGCTCCACAAAGATATAGATCGCCAACATACACAAAAGGAGTAATGGAATCATGATCCATCCACCAGCTTTAGCCAATTCGAAAAGGTTCAAGGAAGCCACCTCCTGCTCCGCCTCAACCGCTTGTAACAATACATTTAACATCATTTCCTTATTTTAATTTTTCGTTTTTATTATTCTTATTACAAATGCAAATCGTGTCCCATCCGAATCTTCTTCGTCTTGATGTAGAACTCGTTATATTGGTTCGGTTCAATCTCGATAGGCACATTCTCCACAATCTCCAATCCGAAACTCTCCAAACCGATACGCTTCACCGGATTATTGGTCATCAAACGCATCTTTGAGACGCCCAATTCACGCAAAATCTGCGCACCGACACCATACTCGCGCTCATCAGGTTGGAAGCCCAAAAGAATGTTGGCATCCACGGTATCATATCCCTCCTCTTGGAGTTTGTATGCCTTGATCTTATTCATCAAACCAATGCCACGGCCCTCCTGATTCATATAGAGCAATACACCCTTACCCTCCTTTTCGATACGACGAAGCGCCTCCTGCAATTGCTCGCCACACTCACATCGCATAGAACCGAAGATATCTCCCGTCACGCAAGAGGAGTGTACCCTGACAAGGATAGACTCGTCCGCCTTCCAAGACCCCTTCACCAAGGCGACATGCTCCAAACCATTGGATTTCTGACGGAAAGGCGTCAACATAAAATCACCATATTTCGTAGGGAGATGAACCGTTTCGCCCTTCTCCACCAATGACTCCTGCTTGATTCTGTAAGCGATCAAATCTCGAATAGAGATGATCTTCAAACCATATTGCTTTGAACGCTCCATCAACTGTGGCATACGGGCCATCGTTCCATCCTCGTTCATGATCTCAATCAAAGCGGCGCATGGTTGCAGACCTGCCAATCGGGCCAAATCCACAGCGGCCTCGGTATGTCCGGCACGACGCAACACGCCCTTGTCCTGCGCATACAACGGATTGATATGTCCGGGACGACCAAACGTTTCAGGAACGGAGTTTGGATCAGCCAACGCACGGATCGTAGCCGCACGGTCGGCAGCGGAGACACCTGTCGTGCAACCCTCCAATTTATCGACCGTAATGGTGAATGGGGTACCCAGCATAGAGGTATTATCGAACACCTGTTTGTCCAACTTCAACTCATTGCAACGGGACAAGGTGACAGGGCAACAAAGCACGCCCCTTCCCTCCTTCAACATGAAATTCACCTTTTCAGGGGTAATCAATTCGGCCGCAGTGATGAAATCACCCTCGTTCTCTCGATCTTCGTCATCAACCACGATCACGAACTTTCCCTCTTTGAAATCCTCGATAGCATCTTCTATGCTATCCAATTTATATTTGTCCATTCAATTATATATTGCTAATGTTAATTTCACTCATTATTAGAGACAGCCTCCTCTCCTCCATCCTTTTTCTTCTTCCGCTTAAATGGATTGGAGATGTTGATAGTTCGGTCCATGGAGGCCTCATGGGTTAAAAAGACACCCAACGGGAATAGGACTAAGGTACTCAACCAGATACCTTGCCAAACTTGCCAAATTCCATCCCTCGCCATCTTGTAGCCGAAGTTGTCTATCACAAAATAGAGGACAAAGAAACCTATGCTATAGACGACTGGTATACCGATTCCACCCTTCTTGGTAATTGCGCCCAACGGTGCGCCAATCAAGAAAAAGACCAAACACGCGAATGCCAAGGTGAATTTTCGGTGACGTTCGATGTCAAATCGATGGACACGCTTCATATCGGCAAATGTTTGGCCATGAACAAACGGCATATCCATCTTGATACGGTTAGCGTTACGGATCGCCCGCTTGTATATTTCAAGTTTCGCCGAGGCGCCATAATCTCTCATCAACCGATCTATGGAGTAATCTTCATGAGTTTCCAGATCATCTTTCAATGACTTCTTGCCCAATAGACCACGATCGAAATAGTGCGGCCAATAGAGTGCCCACGAGGCGTGGTGAAGACTATCCGCATGCGCCGTCATGGAATCAATCGCATGGGTCAACTCCTCTAAATTCTTACCCATATAACGGTTGGATAGGATAGATTCATCCATCTGACTGAAATTGGCGTCGAAATCGATGATCAATTCCTTGTAAGAGAAGGTCTCACGTCGATACGGAATGTTTTTGCTGGAGGTCTTCTGCTCCTTCAAATTCTCGAACGACTCGCCAGAATAGAGCACCAGCACCATACTCAACTTATCCTCCGACGACATCAAACGGCCCGAATCGGCCGCCATCACCACCGCATTATCAAAACCTTTGGAAAAATCGTAGATTTTAATATCCTGCAACAACTTTGTTTTGTTGTTTTTCTTCTTGACATAAAATTTGTATCCGTCAATGCCGGAATAGAAAGAACCTTCCGGAATCTCCACCTCAGGCGATTTCGACTTCATAGAGAGCAGCATGGTCCACAACTTGGACTGAACGACAGGAATCGCCAACTCGGAATAGAGAAAAGCGCTAATACTGATAACAGCGATGACTACATAGAAGGGCCGCATAATACGGCTAAGGGAGATACCCGCCGCCTTCATCGCCAACAATTCCAAACGCTCTCCAAAGCCACCAAAGGTGATCAGGGAGGAGAGCAATATCGCCAATGGCAAAGCGGTAGGGATCAAGGAGAGAGCGGCGTACACAAAAAATTCGAACAGGACGGAATAGTCCAATCCCTTGCCCACCATCTCATTCATGTAACGGAAAATAAACTCCATCAACACAATGAAAAGACAGACAAAGAACGTCGCGCCCAATGTGCCGACGAATTCGCTCAATAAAAATGAATATAATCTTCTTAAGCGCATCTCACTTCTTTGTTCTGACCGCAAAGATACCAAAAAATCATCAAGCGCCCAACGCCTTTTTCAAAGCATCTATCTGATTGTTCCACAAATCAATGGCCTCCTCTTTTTCATCCGCCTCACAAAAATCAGTCACCACAAGAATCACATCCATCGTCAACTCGTCACACAAGATCTTCAATTCGAAGTATGACTTCGGATTCTCGTCATCCAACCAATGGTAGCGAATATACGACCCGCTTCTATGTTGCAGAATTTCAGCCTTTTGCACCTCTGTCTTTCCCCACACGAAATGGATCACGTCGTCCTCTTGGTAAACTTTGTCGGCAAACCAGCAAGACAACCCGGAGGTGGTACTGATACTATTCCACAAAACGGAAGCGGAAACATGTCCGAATGAGTATTCTAATAGAAATTTTTCCTTTGCCATAAACTATGTATTTAGGATGATGAAACCTTTCGCAATTTATATGTTTTTAGGAAATATACAAAGCAATTGCGGGAGGATATGGTTAAAAAGCCGCAAATCCGGGATTATCCTCCTTCACGACCGCGACGCACTCCATCTCGATCAACCAGGCCGGACGACATACGGGAGCCAACAATATGATCTTCGGTACCATCGGGAATCGCTCTTCGAACAGGTCATTCACCACCTTGTAATCGGCCACATCCCGAATGTAAACGAACATCTGCGCCACATCGTTAAACGACGCGCCACCCTCCATCAGCAATTGCTCCACATTGGTCCACATCCGTTCGGTCTGTTTACGGATATCGCCGACATGTACCACCTCGCCCTTGTTGTTGATACTGGCCGTTCCCGATATGAACAAGTGGCCTCGGTCACCATACTTCACCTTCACGCCACGCTCAAAGGTGACGCCATACTCGTGGGTAGGGTTCAAATAGTCCGGCGCATACAAATATTGCTGCTGATTCGGCTGCAACCCAGCCACCGCATAGGCATCCATCTTGACAAGCGCCTTCGGATCGGCGGATCTTCCTTCGATACCGGTACTGGCGATATAGTGAGTCTTCTCCGTAAGGCCGATGCGGGCGAAATTCTCCCGTCTTCCGACCACAACGCCATGATAGTTCACATCGACATTTTGGACAAAGAACCAGGTACGTACACAATGGTCGGGCAAGGTGCAATTCACACTTGACAAAACCTGCTCGTATGTTTCCAGAAGTTCTCCCGTTTGTGAGAGCGAACCACCCTCAGGAAGCGTCTTGTTCGTGTACCAATAATGGGTGTAGTCGCCTATACGGGCTGCCACCATAGGACCCGAAACGTGTAGTTGGGCGCCGGAAACAGCGTAAACCCAAACCGCCACCTTCGTGCCATCCATGGGCGGTTGTTGGATAATGGAGAGGGCAGCCTCGCTTCCCATCTCCTGCCAACGGCGCACCACATCCGACTCCTGATTGGATGCGTCACTTAGGAAAAATCGGACAAAGACAGTCGTTTGGGTGCGATTCCGTCCCGTCATCCAATGGTTCAATAATTGGAAAAGTGCATCCGCCTGTTGGGAATACGAAAGCATCGGATCCGTCACATGCAAAAAAGCATACGATTCCTCCGAACCGCTGGCTCCCTTGAATCGAGCGCAGTCCAAACGCACACTTTCCAATCGACGAATCACCTCGTCTGTCTCTATCCTACTGTATATCATTCCTCTTCTTTTTTCTTTCTATTTTCGACAAACTCCTTCCACCCGCTCACCCGCTTCTCGTTTTTGGCGGCGTACTCTTTCCAAGAGGTGAAATGCTTCTCCGGCACCACACGGTTGATTTGGTGGAAGTGACACAAGGCGACACCCAAAGCGTCGGTTGCGTCCAAGTGTTGCTGCATCGCCTCATCAGGGATATTCAATTGACGCTGCAACATCGAAGCCACCTGCTCCTTGGTTGCCGCGCCATTACCCGTAATGGACATCTTTATCTTTAACGGCGCATATTCGGCAATCGGAAGGTCACGCTGCAAGGCCGCCGCAATGGCCACTCCCTGCGCCCTACCCAATTTGAGCATGGATTGGACATTCTTTCCGAAAAACTGTGACTCAATCGCGAACTCATCCGGCAGATAGTAATCGACTAATTCTATGATTTTATCGTATATCGCCTTCAACTTCATATAGGTATCCGACACCTTTCGGATATCCAAGACACCCAAATCCACCATCTCCGCCTTATTTCCCTTGGCACGTACAATGCCGAAACCCATCAAATTGGTTCCCGGGTCAATGCCTAAGATAATGCGCTCGGCCACCTCTTTCTTCACTGGACTCATAGCTCACAGGACTTCAAATAGGTGGAGAATTGCAATACCGCCTCGCCAAAACGGGCGGTGACTCGCTTCTCCAAATCCGGCCAGAAACGCTTTTTAAACTCCGCCATTTCAGAGACACCCTCCGCATCAAATTGCAAAGAATAGGTAATGCCCTCTTCCTCATTGACCAACACCTTGAATAATCGGCCATTGGTCAACAAACCTGTTTGCGCGACCAAAGGAGCGTATTCCTCCTTCATCCACTTCAAAAAAGCGCTTCCCGCACCTTTCGCCACCAAATATGTCGTATTAAAAACAATCATAAATGCAAAAATAACTATCTTTGTTAATAACAGAAAATAAAAAATTTAAAATCATATCATTCAGAATGGAAGGAATCATCTCTCTCTTCAAGAAAACGACAGGAGAAACGGCCGATTGCCAAAAACTCAAAGGCGAAGGATCCAACCGCACCTACTACCGGTTACGCTCACAAAACCACACCCTGATCGGTGTGAAGGGCACTAATACAGTGGAGAACCACGCCTTCATCAAGTTGGCCAACCACTTTCACGGCAACGGTTTAAATGTGCCGAAAGTCATCGCCGCGTCAGCAGATGAGCTGTACTACCTGCAAGAGGATTTGGGCGAGGATTCCCTTTTCAGCCTGATTCAAAGCGGCGTGAAGAGCGGAACGTTCAGCACTGAGGAGCGGGAGTTGATTCTCAAAACAATCGCCTTACTTCCCGACATGCAATTCAAGGGGGCGGAGGGGCTTGACTTCTCATGCTGCTACCCTATTCCGGAAATGGACCGTCGTTCGATCCTTTGGGATCTGAATTATTTCAAATATGATTTCCTGAAACTAACAGGCATCGAATTCTCGGAGCCTCAACTGGAGGATGATTTCGAGCGCCTATGCAACCTTATTTTGCAAGAAAAGAGCGACACCTTCCTCTACCGCGACTTCCAATCACGCAATGTGATGGTCAAGGAGGGAGAGCCTTACTTCATTGATTTTCAAGGAGGAAGAAAAGGACCGATCTACTATGACCTCGCCTCTTTCGCATGGCAAGCAAAGGCTAACTTCCCCGAGGATTTGCGGGAGGAGATCATACAAACCTATATTGCCGCCGCCCGGAAATACGCCGATATCGACGAGGCGGATTTCAAACAAAAACTCGCTATCTTCCTACTCTTCCGCACCATCCAAGTGCTGGGGGCATACGGATTCCGCGGGCTGTTCGAGAAGAAGCCTCATTTCATCGAGAGCATTCCTTTCGCCCTGGAGAATCTGAAGGGTTTATTAGCGAAGAACGATTACAAGGAGTTGCCCTACTTGACGAATGTTTTACAAGAGATCACCCAGCTCCCTCAATTTCAGAAGAAAAACGCGGAGGAGAGCAAAGCTTTGGTGGTCAAAGTATTCAGTTTCTCCTACAAAAAAGGAATCCCTACGGACGACTCCGGCAACGGCGGCGGTTACGTATTCGACTGCCGAGGGGTCCACAACCCTGGCCGATACGATCAATACAAGCCGATGACCGGTCTGGAAAAACCCGTGATTGATTTCTTGGAGGAGAATGGTGAAATCACTCAATTCCTGGAACATATCTACGCCTTGGCGGACGCGCATGTCCAACGCTACATCGACCGGGGATTCACCTCCCTGATGTTCTCCTGCGGGTGCACGGGTGGCAGACACCGCTCCGTCTATTCCGCGCAACACTTGGCGGAGCACATTGCCCAAAAATTTGGCGTGGAGGTGCGGTTGAAGCATGTGGAGCAGGGAATTGAGACTATATTTAACAACTAAGCGTTAAGAGATAAGAATTTAATATTTACTTTTGCAACAGTATAAATGTTTAATCAATTAAAACATGGATAACTTTTCATTTCAATGTATCACGAAGCTATGCTTCGGAAAGGATCAACAAAAGAAGATCGGCGCACGTATTCAACCCTTCGCGAAAAAGGTATTGCTCGTCTATGGCGGCGGTAGCATCAAGAAAAACGGTGTCTACGACGATGTGACCACCTCTTTGAAGGAGGCCGGCATCGCCTATGTGGAACTATCAGGCATACAAGCCAACCCTACTTACGAGAAGGTTTTGGAGGGTGTGGAAATCGCGAAGAGAGAGCAGGTTCAATTAATCTTGGCAGTAGGTGGCGGTAGCGTCATCGACACTTGCAAGGCCATCGGTATCGGCTACTATGAAGCAGATGCGTGGTCCTTCTTCGAGAAGGGTGGCGAGCCTTGCGACGTATTGCCAATCGCGACCGTTTTGACCATCCCCGCAGCAGGTAGCGAGGTAAGTCCTGATGCGGTAATTACCTACAAGGGCCGGAAGTTGGGCTTCACCAGCCAAAAGATCCGTCCCGTGGTGAGCGTCATCAACCCAGAGATTTTCTTCACGTTGCCTAAGAACCAGATCGCCAATGGCGTGACCGATATGATGAGCCACATTTTCGAACGCTATTTCACCCAAACCACTCATACCGAGTTGATCGATTCACTCTGCGAGGCGACCCTTCGGACCATCATGCGCAATGCATTGATCCTCATGAAGGATCCTAAAAACTACGACGCATGGTCGGAGGTGGCACTAGGCGGAAGCATCGCACACAATGGCCTATTGGGTTGCGGGCGCATCCAAGATTGGGGATGCCACGGCATGGAGCATGAGTTGAGCGCACACGACGACCGTGTTCCGCACGGAGCAGGTTTGGCGGTACTCACCCCTAATTGGATGAAATATGTTTACAAAGAGAATCCTCAGATGTTCCTACAATTCGCTACCAATGTGATGGAGGTGACCTTGGACAGGGACACCGAGAAGACCATCCACCGCGGCATCGACAAACTCCGCGACTTCTTCAACGCCATCGGACAACCCGCTACCCTTACCGAGTTGGGTATCGGCAACGCTCCATTGGCGGAGATGGCCGGCAAGTGCGTAGGCAACGGATTCGCAGGTAATTTCAAACCATTGTACAAGGAGGATGTCCACAACATCTATAAGATGAGTTTGTAAAAAACATAATCATAAAAAAAGCCCGAAATTCGGGCTTTTTTTATGATTATATCAATCCTACGGGAAACCAACTCAAATAAACAACCTTGTCTCCTTGCGGTACTGCGCATAATCAGGTTTGTTCTTTAACTGACGATGCTCCATCAACGGAATACTGACGCAAAGGAAGAGCAAGGTGTTCGAAATGGCTCCGACAACGGTCCAATCCACTGGCATAGAGAGTGATTGCACCCAGATTCCCCACCACATCAAGATCTCTCCGAAATAGTTAGGATGTCGGCCATGTTTCCACAAACCGACACGGCAAACCTCTCCTGGATGTTCCCTGCGGAACTGGTGGGCGCTGGTATCCGCCAAATGTTGGATCGCCACTGCCGCAAGCGACATCGCCGCTCCCAACCAAGTATATATGGAAGCCGCTGGAGCCTCTTCCAACATACGGATGGCAGGTGTCATGGCCAAGAAGACAACGATGGTCGGCACAAGGTTGAGCCCAAAGAAGTTAATCAATTGGAACAAGATAGGATGCATCGTGTCGCGGAACTTGGTGTAGCGCCAATCCTCGTGGCGAAGCCCTTTGAAGGTGACTGCCCAGTTGCCCGTTAGACGAATGGCCCACACAAAGATCGTCAACAACATCACCCAAGCGGGCAAAGTCAAGTGGTCCATCAATAGGGCGTAAAGCGACAGCATCACGGGCGGCAAGACACTCCAATAGGGGTCGTACACCGACACGTTCCGATAGAGGAGTCCCATCGCCCAAGTGAATACCGTAGCGGCGAAATCCGCCATGAAAAGCGCCCACAACGCATCAGTCTTAGGGGCGCAATAGTCGTAGGTGACAACGCCGACCGCCGTCGCCAATAGATAGACAACCACTATGATGACAAAGCTGGTTGTGCGGGATTGAGGAATATTCATACCTAATCAGTTTAAACGTAGCGAGTTTACTTGGTAGGACAGACACCACGGAGTGAGAGACAATTGATTCGGAAGGTACCGCTGATTGAATTCCAGTCATTGAAGAAACTCATACTCCACGCTGTGGAACCATAGTCCTCCACCAAGGAGCTGCTCCAATAATTGCCTTGTTTGCCATCTAAGATGCGGCCATCGTCATTCATTGTACCCGCCTTAGGGAAGAAAACCCATTGACCGTTCTTCGCCGTGTACTTCACACCCGCCACGCCTTTGTAAGTACAATATGAGAGTTCACAGCAGGCATCCAACTCCATCCAATCGCATTTTGTAGGGATTCTCCACGACCCTTTCATCTTTTGGTGAACCGCATCGTCCGACAACTCTAGCGTGATCTTATCATCCGTAAATCCATCACATCCGGAAGCGTGCTTATCTTCTTGCGCTACATATTTGGTATACCCCTCCTTTGACCTATCCTCCGGCACCATATAGTATTTGTTATAATCGATAGGCGTCTCTTGCGGAGCCAATTCCGCCCACTCATACAAATCACCATATTCCTGAATGTCGGATGCTCCTAAATTCATAGTCGCCCACAAATTACCGCTTGGCAAATCCAAATCCACGTAGCCATACCCATTGGTTTCACCCAAGGTAGCGCACATCTCTTGGCAATTAACGGTTATATCCTCTCGAACATCTTCTACCGGTTTATCATTCTGATTATCCATTTCATCTCCACAAGATAGGAACAGGGCGAATGGAAACGCCAACCACATAAAAATTCTTTTCATACAATCTGATTTTGATATTTGATTACAATTTAAACCAGCGCAAATTTACTTTAGGATTACCTTAGTTGACATATTACCAACCGTAACGACATAAGAGGTTTTCGTCTTAGGAAGTGTCACATCAGCGTTTCCTTTTCCATCTGTCGTAGCAGAAGCCACAGCCTTACCATTTATTTCAAACACATGTACGCCGACATTCGCTTCCGCATTTGAAATGTGAATGGTTTTATTTTCGGCATAAACTTGTAATGGTTGGTTACCTACGTTGAAGACGCTGGCAACATCTTCCTTTTTGGCCACCACTGCACGCACGGAACACCCATAGTCTCTTTCGTAAGAGGAGACATCAAACTTAAAATATTGGGTTATCGAACAATATGCGGCATTTGTATTGTCGCTAGAAGACAAAGAAGAAGACCAATAGTATCCAGAAGAGCCATCACTACTACCCAAAGTTTTCCACTGACACACACCTGCGAAAGGCAAAAAGATTGAACTTCCATTTTTGCCAGTAAGTCTATAACCTGTCACGCCATTGACCGTCTCGACCTTATATGCACATCCATATAATAAGTCTAACCAATCACTCCTAGTAGGCATTCTCCAGTCCGTACCCCAGTTCTCTGTAGCCGCATCATCTTCGGGTTTAAGCGTTGAAATGTTATCCTTGGTTCCTCTGCATTTAGCATTGTACTTAGTCATCGAATTATAAGACAAAGTACTTGTCGATTCTGCCCATTTGTACGTGGTCCAGTCATACACCTCTTTGGAAGAAACTTCACCCCATGCGAAGAAGTCGCCGGACTCCTCCGGTTTCGTTGCGCCAATATTGCATGTTGCCCACAAAGTTCCGCTTGACAGACCTAAATCAACATATTCGTGACCACCTATTTGTCCTATGGTCTTCCTATATTGAGCGTAGACATTCAAATCTTTTGTAACATTAGTGAAAGAAGAGTCGCTCCAACCAACAAACTCATACCACTCCAAAGCAGGAGCCTCAACTGGTGTTACCGACATGCCTTTCTCCATATTCTGGACTTCTATCAATACACTGTCTTTTGTGAAGAAAGAGACAACATATTTTTCTACTTCACTCACTTTATTGGTAACCGCACGCACAGGAAACCCATAGGTGCGGGACTCGCGGCGCGTGACCGATTCGTCCTCGTCCATACTACAATAGGAGGCTCCATTATCAAATACCAAAGAGAGCGAAGACGACCAGTAGTAACCATATTCCCCTGAAAAAACAACCTCAGATCCGGAACGTTTACCAGCGGCAGGGAAAAAGACGAAGTTGCCATTATCCGCCGTGAATTTCGCCCCATAAACTCCGTTGAGTTTCTCCCAACTATATTGGCAGTTATCTATTAGTTCTTGTTGCTCTTCGGCAGTTGGCATTCTCCACTTCTCTCCCCAGTTGACTATTGCAGCGTCATCTTCGGGAAGTAACGTCGAAAGATCATCTTTTGTACCATATACGTCACCCAATTTGTATCTTATCAAGAGCTGACCTTCCGCTAATTTGTAAGTACTCCATTCATACACTCTCTTCGGTTCAGTCTCACCCCATGCGAAATAGTCGCCGTATTCCTCCGATTTCTTAGCACCAATGTTGCAAGTTGCCCATTTAACGCCGCTTGGCAATCCGAGATCTACATATTCGTAGCCATCTACTTTCCCACTGACTCTCTGCGCGAAACTATCTACGCCACACATAAACAACATAGTCATCAATGACAATAATATCTTCTTCATATTTAGAAACTGTTTAAATTTAATTCATAACTAATTTGAGAGACAAAAAAAATCTCTCCAAAAATACACTTAAAATATTGATTATCAGTTTGATAAGTGGATAAAAATTCGTAACTTTAAGGGTACGAAAAAATAAAGAAATGAACAGTTATCCAACAAATCTCACCGATAATCAGTGGCAAGTTATAGAAAAGTTTTTAAATGTGCAAGAGAGAAAGCGCAAGTACCCTCTCAGAAACATTGTAAACGCAATCAATTACCTTCTCAAAACAGGGTGTC